>JACOTW010000007.1 GCA_016178135.1 Candidatus Saccharimonadota bacterium | reverse complement strand
GAGACATATCCTTAGATACGTTGAACGAGGAAAGGCGGTTTTGGGCCAAAGAGGGTGATTCGAAAAGTCGGGAATTTGTTTTGCGGGGGCTATAATTAGCTCTAAAGCTACCTCTCCTTCAGTCAAACCATTCCCAACTCGAGCTGATTTAGCCTGGGAACGGGCGATTTTGCGACAGGTCCAGTTAAGGCGCTACGATTTGGCTTGTTTTTCGCATATTTTGCTATGGGTCCAGTAGAATGAATGTATGATTAAAATTATTGGTATAAGCTTGGGTCTGGGGCTTGTAGTACTTTTTGTAAGTGCTTTCGCGCTTGGTACATATTATAACTACCGTGCTAGTCATAGGCCCGAACAAACACGGTTTAGTCAAGGTGGCCTACCCACCAAGACCTTAGATGGCTTCTATAAGGGGAATCGACCTGGTTCGGCTTGGCAGGGTAAGACGTTTAACGGTTCCGCCCAGTCTGGTATAAACAATTTTACAGATGGCGACAAATACGTTTTCAAAACTCTTGTCGCAAAAGGGCTCAAGGATGATAAACAAGTACTAAAAATTGATTATAACCAGCCACATAACCCCTGGTGGTTACGCTATGTCGTGGATGAATTAGTCCAAACAAGTGATGGTAAATACCTGGGCAAGGTAAATTTGAAGATCTTACCTGGTCTACCAATTACAATTACATATTTTGAGTTGACTAAATAGGGGATAGCTTTACTGGGCCTGTCGCAAAATCCCTCGTTCCCAGGGCGAATCAGCTCGAGCGAAAACAGTTTTGTCTGAAGGAGAGGTACCAGGGAGGTACATCGAGAGAGGAAAAACTGTTTGTAGCCGAGGTTATTCGGTCTGGGGATGAGGGAGCTTTGCGTAAGTCCAGTATAGAACATTTTCGGTTAGTAACTTATTAAACTTTTTATGGAATTGCTTTTCGGCAAAGAGCTCGGAATGTTTGCTAATTTCTATGCCGTCAATTTTTTTGGGATTAAAATCTTGCAAGACTTTCATTAAACTTTCAGATGTTTGTTCTTCAAAAAATAATCCAGTTTTGCCTTCTATAACATAGTCTAAGGCGCCTCCTGCCTTATAGGCAATAACCGGCGTGCCGGCTGCCATGGCTTCAACAGGTGTAATGCCAAAATCTTCTTCAGCGGCAAATAAAAACGCCTCGGTTGAAGCCATATACTCGACGATAGCGTCGTCATCGGCATTTGTATCAAACATAATTGTAGGGCCAGCCAGCTTAACTAGGTCTTTATGTTCGGGGCCTTTGCCAATTACGGTTAAAGGCAATTTGAGCTTGTTGCAAGCAGTAATCAAAATGTCGGTTCTTTTATAAGGATTTTGGCGTCCAACAGTTATAAAACCCTGCCTCTGGGTCCCTTTGATTTTAGAAAACCTATCAGTATCAACAGGCGGATGGATAACCACTGAATCTCGGCCATAATACTGCTTTATATATGATTGAATATGGGTTGAGTTAGCAATAAAAAAATCAACTCTTTGTGCTATGTTGTAGTCACGTTTTCTAAGTGGTTTTACTAGTAATTTTAGACCCAGTCTTGCTAACCATTTAGGACGAAATCCAGGGTTTTCTAGATATTGATCATATTTGTTCCACAAGAAGTGCGGAGGTGTATGACAGTAACAGATATGCACTGGTTTGGAAGATGGCATTTTTGATAGGACAAATTTGGCTTCGCCATTGCCCGAGCTGCTGATAACTAAATCAAAACCCTCAAGATTTAATCCGCTGAACCAGCGTTGGCGCAGAATCGGTAAAAATTTTCGTAATTTACTGAATGGCCAGTATTGTAAATAGCCAGTCACAACCTTGTTATCCAGTTTTTGCCGCCACTCATCAGTGCAATACGAGGTGTAAATCGGTGCTTTCGGAAACATTTTATGGAGTTCCAAAACAACTTTCTCAGCTCCGCCACCATATAACCAATCATGCACAATCGCCACGCGTGGCGATTTGGAAGGTGGAAGGTGGGGGGTGGAAGGTGGCTTCTTCATTTGAGGGGCCTCATGAACGCATTCAGTAATTTCTGGCAGATAACCACTTGCTCAAGTATTTCCTCAAGCTGTGTGTTGGAGATGTACCGAAGCTTTTCGCTGAGATAAAGAAAATTTTTCGTCTCAAGCAACGATCCATATGCAATTCTGTAGAACTGTAATTTGTCTTTGTTTGTTTTTCTCCCAAAACCCTCTGCAATATTTGCCGAAACTGAAGCCACCGCCCGTTTCATCTGACTAATAAGTCCAAAGACTTCATCTTTGGGCAGTTGCTTCACGAGCCTATACGTCATTACTGCTGATATTTGGCTTTCTTGCCAAACGCGCAGATCTTCGAAGCTGGATATTCTATCTTCCATATTCTATCTTCTAACTTCTCGTGAGGCTTCGCCTCACTTGGCTCCGGAGCCGGTTAGTACTACCCGAATTGTTTTAAGTAGAATGACTATATCTAACCAAAAGCTCCAGTTTTGAACGTAGTACATGTCTAGCTTGCGGCGTTCTTCAAAACTAATATTGCGCCTACCAGAAACTACCGCCAAACCAGTTAGCCCAGATTTAACACTTAGGATTGCGTGCCGTTTTTCGTACGTACTGAGTTCTTCGGGCACAAGCGCGCGTGGCCCAACCAGGCTTAAATCTCCTTTTAATACGTTAAACAATTGAGGAAGCTCATCTAGACTAGTGGCTCTAAGAAAACGGCCGAACTTACCAATACGCGGGTCATTCATGAGCTGGTCGCCAGAGTCACGGTATTTTTTAATAAGTTCCGGCTTGCCCATTTTTTTAAATGCTTCTTCGGGGGACAGGCCGTTGTAGGCGGGGCGTACGGTCCGGAACTTATAGACCTTAAATTTGTGGTTGAACCTAGTAAGCCTGGTTTGCCTGAAAAATACGTCACCACCGTTTAATAATTGTAAAAGTGAGATTATTGCCAAGAGTGGAGAAGCAACTATAAGCAATAAGCACCCTACAACCATGTCGAAGACTCTTTTTACAATCCTACCCCAACCAATTAACGCTGTTTGATGAACAGCAACTACTGGAACCGATTGGCGGAAAAGTTCCACCTCTAGGTTCCCCACAAACAATTCGGTGTTACCTGGCACAAAACGATAAGCTATGTGATGCTCCTGCGAAAAAGTCAGAATCTCATTGTTTTTGTCGCTGTTGGAGTACAGTTCTGTCTGGACAATGGAGTGGATGTCTTCTGGCCCAATCTTGTCGATTGCCTCGGCGAAATTATTAAATATTGCCAGACTAGTATTGTCGGGGATATTATTATGACCCACAACTCCTACGATCTTGTACCCAGAAAGCCGACTATTGTGCAGAGTCTCAATTAGTTCGGCCGTAATCCGAGTGTCCCCAACAATCAGTAGATGAGTAATACCAATATTGTAAGTAAACAGGACGCTCCTCGTCCATCGTGCTAGATTACGAAAAATTAGTAAGAGTAAGAAAGCTAGAATAAATCCATAAACGGGCACAAGTTTGGCTGGAAAAATTGGTTCGTTTATTATGTAGGCATAGCTAAGTACAAATAAAAGTCCAGCAAAAGAACCTATCAGTAGCCGTCCGGCTTCAGAGAAGCGTTTTTCGTAAATGGAGCTACCGTAAAGACCCAGTAGGGCAAAGATTATTATCCAAAATGGTGTAAGAATCAGGAAAATACCCAAATAAGTTCTAGCGTGAACCGGATTAGCTACGGCCTGTTCGCCTAAACCAAAACCAAGAGTTACTCGCAAAATAAAAGCACCTACAAAAGCCAGCACTAGCGCTAGGAAATCCCCTGCAACTAAAAAACAGCTATAGAGTAATGAGGCATTGTTTTTCATCTGTGTTTAAATTGTAACATTATGAACGACGTCGCGCTGACTCGAAAGCTTTCATGGATTATAGCCATAGTCTTAATACTTTTACCATTTCACGCGTTTTTTACCACTTGGCTGGGTAGTAATTTTGGGCATTTAGATAGTTGGCGTATCTGGAAAGAGTTAATTATTGTTGCCTTATCGCCATTGGCTATTTGGCTGGCCTGGCGTGAACCCAGTATAAAAAAATGGCTGAAAACAAGTTGGTTACCACGCCTAATTCTTCTCTACACGTTTGTGTATATTATTTTAGGTGCGCGGGCACTTTTAATTGGCAATGTAAACCGTAATGCATTGATATATGGTTTACTTATCGACTTGCGATTTTTGGGCTTTTTTATGATCTGTTTGGTTGTCTCCTCAAAAAACGAATTTTTGAAGCGGCACTGGCAAAAAATTGTGGTGATTCCAGCTTTGATTGTAATAAGTTTTGGTATTTTGCAGCGTTTTGTTTTACCGTATGACTTTCTGAAGCATTTTGGTTATGGCCCTAAAACTATACCGGCCTATCAAACTGTTGATAACAAGATTGATTATCGGCGTATTCAATCAACACTTCGCGGTGCTAATCCCCTAGGAGCATATCTAGTTTTGGCTATTATGTTTTTGTGGATGAAACGCCACAAAGTCTTAAATATAATAGCGTTAGCTGTTGCGGGTACGGCACTGTTTTATACCTATTCTCGTAGCGCTTGGCTGGGTTTATTTATAGCTGCTGGATTATTTAGTTATTGGTCGCTACGTGATAAGAAAGCAAAACAATATTGGTATTTAACGGCTGTTATTTTCATTGTTGTTACTTTGGCTGGCGTAGTGATATTTCGTAACAACCAAGTGGTGCAGAATACGGTTTTTCATACCGACACGACATCCACTTCTGTTGAAAGTTCTAATGAAGATAGGGTTGAGGCACTGAATAACGGAATCCAAGATGTTGTGCGGGAGCCAATTGGGCGCGGTCCAGGAACGGCTGGGCCAGCATCATTTAGAAATAACCATACGCCACGTATTGCTGAAAATTATTTTCTGCAAGTTGGGCAGGAAGTTGGCTGGCTGGGCATGATGCTATTTATGATGATTAATTTGCTGGTAGCTAGATTACTCTGGCAACAGAAACAAGACATTTTGGCGAGAATTCTTTTGGCGGTATTTGTTGGTTTGACAATTGTAAATATGTTTTCCCATGCCTGGACAGATGATACGCTGGCACTTTTGTGGTGGGGGATGACAGGTATAGCTCTATCTGTTATGATGAACAAAAAGCAAAAACATGTTCAAATTTAAGAAAAAACAACGTATCGAAATAACTAGAATTACCGAATATATTGTTAGCGGCGGGGCATATTTTTGGTCTGGTTATTTAATGTTTTTCTTTATTGATAAGATTTTGGACGGAAGTTTTTTCTGGGCGAAGTCTCTTTCGACTTTGTTTGGCTGGACGGCTAATTATTTATTGCAACGCTTCTGGGTATTTAAAAACCCTGGCCTAAAAAAACATGAAACCGAAGTTACAAACCGTTATATCATTATTACGCTAATGGATTTTGTGCTGGACTACCTGATTGTTTACGGCCTAAAAGTGGCTGGGCTTACGCCGTACATAGGTCAGTTCGTATCGAGTGGATTCTTCACGGTCTGGAATTACTTGTGGTATAAATATTGGGTTTTTCCAGAAAAGTTTAAATCGTACAAGAAAGCAAAAATTAGTATAGCGAAAGTTGTAGCTCATCGACCACATGGCCACAGTGCTTACAGGATATAAATTATGAAAGATGAAATTATGAGACCGACGAAAAAGCAGAAAGCAACGCTGGAGTTTATAGGGCTGTTTATAGGACAACATGGCTATAGCCCCAGTTACCGAGAAATTATGACGGCACTTAATTATAGTTCCGTAGCAACAGTGGCGTTGCACGTAAATAGTTTGATTAAACGTGGTCATTTGAGAAAGCGTGATCATTCTGCTCGTTCGCTTGAAGTTGTTAAGATCGCAGACGTTTCCAAGCTTCAAAGTAACGAAATTAAGCCAGGTGAGGAAAAATGGTTAATAGAAAGGGTAGAATATTTCTTTAGAAATCTTGACCAGGACACGAAGCTAGAACAGAAAAAACTAGATGAACTTTATGTGCTAGTAGGCGCACTAAAAGTTTTGGGTCTAGATGGTGCTGTACAGTCATTTTTGCCGAAACTTTCAGTACTTAAAAAGCGCGTGTATACTTCTCGGCAATGAATATAATACAAGCCATTATTTTAGGCCTGGTTCAAGGTTTAACAGAATTTATTCCAGTATCTAGCTCTGGGCATCTGGTGCTTATGCATCAGGCTTTAGGCATAACCGAAAACGGGTTGACGTTTGACGTTGCCTTGCATCTTGGTACTTTACTGGCGTTAATTATTTTCTTTTACAAAGAACTTTGGCAACTTTTTCAAGGGATTTTAGGGAAGAATAATTTAAAACACTTGGCTTGGTTGCTAGTATTGGCTACTGTGCCAGCGGTTATTGTTGGTGTTTTACTGGAAAGTGCGGCCGAATCAGCATTTCGTTCGGTCAATTTAGTTGCTATCAATTTGTTGCTAGTAGCATTTATTATGCTTGGTGCGGAGTGGTACGCAAAACGTTATCGGCACAAGACTAAATTAGAAAAAGTGACCATAGGGCAAGCGGCCGGTATTGGTCTGGCTCAAGCAGTAGCAATTATTCCTGGCGTATCGCGTTCTGGTAGTACAATTACTGCTGGACTTTTTATGGGCATGGACAGAGTAGCGGCTACTAGATTTTCTTTTTTGCTGGGCATACCTATTACCGCCGGGGCAATTGGAAAAGTGTTGATAAGTGAAAATTCCCTAAACCTAGTTCAGAATGAAATTTCCTTGTTTGCTGTTGGTATTATTACTGCGTTCTTGAGTGGGTTGTTTGCCATTGGCTTTCTGTTGAAATATTTGGCTAAACATACTTTGGCAGTTTTTGCTTGTTACCGTATAGCTCTAGCGGTAATTGTTCTTACGGTTACCTTCTTTGTATAAACTACTACATATAGCGTAGTCGGTGTGTGCTAAACTACCAGTACTTTTAACAAAATATAGCTGGAAGTAGGGTGTAATTCCCTCACTGTGCCGCAACGGTTCCAGACATTTGGACCAGCGAGCCTGCACTCATACGGAGCATGAGTCATCGCTCACTGACCCAAGTTCTGGTGATAGTCCGAAACAGCGTTAAGCCTCCCGAGCAGGAGCAAAGGTTTTTTTGGAAACCCTTGGCTCTGCTTAGGAACCGAGGGGTTTTATGTCTACGGCAGTTGCTGAGCTAGGGTTTCGCCCGGAACTGGCGAGAACCAAGGAGGAGTTTTATAACCCAGTCGCATCAATTGATATGATGCGTGGAGATTTGCGGCGTACCGGCGCTATTTTGCCAGAGACTCTGAAACGCGTAGATGATGAAGACCTGAGCATGATTGCTGAAGGCATTGACCGCCCGATGCGTACTGACTTCAGACTAGAAATACATGATGGGATTTTATCTTATTTTGACAAAGGAGAGTGGCGACCTTATGTAGCGGCTTTCGTGAATGGGCTGCGGGCTGCTGAAGCAAAAGCAGAGAAGGATCCGAGGGCGGGGTTCCTGGCAAGAAGGGCATACTATGAATGGCAAGAAGGCTATAAGCTTGAGGGCTTAGAGCCGGGTCAAAGCTTGGTAGTATGTTCGCCATTTGCACACGAAGCTTATCTACATCATGGCCGGCGTTTTGTAATGGAGCAAGGTTTTTGGCCTGGCCGGGATCTGGGTTTTATTCGAGTATCAACTAAGCAGAAAGACGGAAGTGTAGTGATAACTTCGCTGACGGTTGATCGGAGCGACATGGATAGCTTCAGTGGAGTATTAGATGCAGCCGGAGCAAAGGTTCCTGAGGGCACAACGGCTGATGACATGGTAGACATCCAGCCAGTAGTAAACTCAGTCGAGGATCTACCCGAGCAGCTCCGTAATATCTATGACCAGATACTATCGGCAAAACTGGGTATCGAGACATATGCAGGGCGCACATCTCTAGATAAACAAAATTCCTGGCAGCTTCTCCACCAGCAAACCGATCTATTGGCTTATTACAAGGATGAGAGTATAAAGTTGGCTTTAAGCGAGCTAAATGGAAAAGAGTTAGAAATAGCGAAAAAGAAACTGACTTATGGGATATGGGCGGCCGTTAAGCGGCGTATTGATAACAATATTGCGCCGCAAGCATTGTGGTCAGACGCTCGCGATGTTCGATATGTCGAAGACATAACAGCTTTGTACAACCTTCTGGCAGAGGAAGTATCGGAGTCTTTCCGTTCAGCGCAGCAACTCGGCGAAGTTTTGCTAGCTTGCGGCGGTAGTATTGGCAACATTCTGGAGGCAGCGGTTGCCGACGTGCACAAAATGATTTTTGGCAAAAAAGATGATAAAAACGAAAAAAAAGAAATTATGAAATGTGTCACCTGTCCGTTTTGTAAAAAAACCGTGGATGCTATCAAGACCAAATCTAAAATATGCTGCCCAAACTGCAAAGCCGAATCTAAACTAAACTAAAGAGATAAAATATAACCATAATGAAAAGCAGAATAGGAATATATTCAGGGACGTTTGATCCGGTACACGATGGTCATATTGCTTTTGCGAATGCTGCACTAAAACAATGCAATCTAGACAAAATCTTTTTTCTGGTTGAGCCAAGACCGCGCCGCAAACAAGGCGTAAAAGCCTTTGAGCATCGTACGGAAATGGTCAGACTAGCTATAAAAAACGAACATAGTCTAGGGAGCATAGTGCTAAATCAGCAGCGGTTTACGCCAGCCGATACTTTGCCTCTACTGACCGAACGTTTCAAAGGAGCGGATCTATACATGCTGATAGGCGACGACATGTTGGACCATCTGGCCGGCTGGCCACACGTAGAGTGCTTGCTGCAGTCATTCGAATCACCCTCTTTGGCCCAAAACCGCCTTTCCTCGTTCAACGTATCTAAGGATATGTCTCTCTCGGAAAAGTCAGTTTTTGGCTCAAAGATCATTGCTTCAAAAACCCACGAATTTGTTTTGCGGGGACTATAGTTTCATAGTTAGTGTGCGTCAGTCTGACGAAAATAGAATTCAAAGAACCTTGGAGAACTTAGAGAAGACCAGAGGTCTAAGATTCCGCTACCAGATTATTGCTCATAATTTACCAAAAGTTTCATCGAGGAAAATCAAGCAAGCTATTCGTAACGGCAAGGAACCCGAAGGCCTTGCTATCCCTGTGTTGAATTATATCAAGAGAAACGGACTCTACACTTCACTAGAAGCAGAGTAGTGGCTTTGTAGATATGCCAGATGCCGTTCTCGGTACTTTTTGAACTCGCTTTTTTTAAGTCCATTCTTTTTTATAAAAGCTCCAATTTTTTCGCTACCGATGTAATGTGGCAACATGACGTAAGCTGCTCCTAAACTATAAAGCTCGGCAGCGTGTTCAATAGTATCAGCGGAACATATAAAAACCACATGAGGATTATGAGTTTCCATCCACCTCAACAAAAATTGATTAGTCGGTAGATCCGAGAGATTTGAGACAATCAATTTAGCACGTTCTAAATCGATTTCATTTAAAAGCTCGGGGTCGGTAACATCACCGTACATATAATTTATGTGGTTACGTTCAAGCGTGTCTATAACAGTCGGATCATAATCTATTACAGTATAAGAATGATGTAGCCGCTGAAATACTTTAAGAAACTCATGGCCACCTTTTTGATAGCCAATCAGTACTAAATCAAAGTGCTGACTGCGTTCGTGTTCTGCACGTAAATTTTGTCTTTCAAACAAGTGCAAGTAGCGTTCGAATAAGCTATATAATTTATCAGAATAATTTATCACATAGGTAGATACCGCGATAGTGATTAGAGCGGTAATAGTTACCAAAGAAACTATTTCGGTACTAATCTGACCAAGTTGATTAGCTAACAGCAACAATATAAATGAGAATTCGCTAACTTGTGCACCAGCAATTCCAACTTTAAAGCTAGATTTTTTGGTATAGCCCGATAAGCCCATGACGGTCATGACGATTATCGGATTTCCTACTAAAACCAGACTAGAAAACACTAAAGCTTTTGGCAGGATAGATTCTATGTGGTCTACTCCCAGATGTGATCCGAGCGATATAAAAAACAGTACGATGAAGAAATCGCGCAAGGGTTTTAATCTAGAAGCTATCTCTTGGGCGTAGGGCTGTGACGCTAGTGTGATACCGGCCAGTAGAGCGCCAATCTCAAGACTAAATCCGAGCTTGTCAAATAGCGTGGCTAATCCTAAACTCCAGCCAATCGCAAAAATAAATAAAAATTCTTGCGATCCCGCAATAATATTATTTAGTCTAGGCAATAAGGCACCGCGTACTAGCATCACGCCACCTATAATCAAAGCGGCTTTTAATATTAATTGGGTTATATCGTTAAGTGATAGCCCGCCACTACCAGTGGCTGCGACACCAATTAAGACCAGTGTGGCAATCAGGTCTTCTACTAGAAGAAAGCCAACTGAGATCTTGCCATACAGGCGATTCTGCTCTTTCTTATCCGTCAATAATTTCAAAATAATAATGGTACTTGAAAATGATAGCCCGATACCAATGTACAGAGACGCTACTTGATCATAGCCAAAAAGTCTTGATATCGCGAAACCAAAACCAGTAGTAAGGGTAACTTTACTGAATGCGATTAACGCGGCAATTTTACCAACTTCCTGGATTACGCGAGGATTTAATCCGATACCAACGATAAGCAATAAAAGAGCAATGCCGAATTGTCCAAAAACTTCAAATGTTTCAGGAGATTTAATAACATGAAAAGCAATCGGCCCTACTAAAATACCGGTGATAATATGACCAATGATCATCGGCTGTCGAATAAAACGCAAAAACATACTTACAAAAACGCTAAAGACAATAACAATGCTTAGTTCGGTAAAGACACTATTCATGCAAGACTCCAAAACTTACACCGGTTCTGTATAAGATAGGATTTGTATTTTCTAACATATAGGGGTATTCTACGATAAATAGGCATAAGAATCCATGGTAAACAATAAAAAATAAATGAGCTAAATGAAAGAACATTTTCGTAAAATCGCTAGTAAGGTTTCCACTTGGACAGGTAGCGCCCTGGCATTTTTATTGGCTATAGCACTAGTGGTGGTTTGGGCATTAACTGGACCAGTGTTTAATTATTCAGATACTTGGCAGCTACTTATTAATACCGGCACTACAGTTGGGACCTTTTTGATGGTATTTTTGATTCAAAATACACAGAATCGTGACGGCAAAGCTATGCAGCTCAAACTTGACGAGCTTATTTTGTCTACTAAAGCTCGGAATTCTTTTGTAGACCTAGAAGATATGACCGATGATGAGCTGGCAAAACTTGATGATGAATTTCGTTTGCTCCATGAAAAACAGATAGCCAGTGCTACATTACATAAGCTTCACGGCAAGATTCACGCCGAACACAAGCGTCGTCTTACTTTGCGGGAGGCCGGACAAGCATTAAATAGGTTCAACCCCTTAAGTAATCACAACCAAAAATAAAAATACTAATTGACAATATGGTTATGGTTATGAGAGTATAGTTGTACTTCAAGCGGATAATAACCGTAAGAAATACAAAAACTTGTTCTAATAAAAACATAATAACGAGTGTATGTGTGCGCTCGTGGTTTTGGGGAATGTTAAGGTAATGGCTGTAAAAATAAAAATAGTATCCTCTAGGGAGTATAAAGTGGAAGTAAAAATTAAGCGGCCAAATTGGCAGCAATTTATCAAGTATTAGTCATAAGTTTAGTGCTGTGCAAGTGCAAAGAGATCAACTGGACTTACTGACCTGTTTTAGCTTTTATAGTATCCTCAATCAGTTTCTTGAAAGCTTGCAAATCAGCCGGATTTTTTTCGATTCTTTTGCCATCTAGTACGAAGGAAGGCGTGCCACTGAAATCAAGTGCCTGACCCTCTTTTATGTCTGCTTGAATAGAGTCATTAACTGCACTACTTTTTAAGTCAGTCTTGAACTTTTCTACGTTCATACCAAGTTTGGCGGCAATTTCTGCGAAATAACTTACGGGATCATCCGCAACCACCCAACCTGTTTTACCACTAGGATCTTGTGTTTCGTAAAGTTTATCATGCATTTCCCAAAACTTACCTTGTAGGGCAGCGGCCTCCGCAGCCCTAGATGCTACTAGGGCATTTTTGTGAATCTGAACAAGTGGGAAATTGCGAAACTGAAAAGTAATTTGTTCGTTGTAGGTAGAAAATATCTCTTTTATAACAGGTTCATAAGCATAGCAAGCCGAACACTGGAAATCCCCGTATTCAACCAATACCACCCCGCTTTTTCCTTGACCTTTGGTATGACTGGTTGGTCGGGACGAGGAGCTGTTATTAGGGGTGTTGGTGTCTTTTTTGCCAAAGATTAAAAATCCACTGAATAGAATTACACTGATTACTAATATAAACGCGAAACGCTTACTCATGCATAAATCTCCATGTTGTTACTCATAATACATTATACTGGACTTACGCAAAATCGCCCGTCCCCAGACCAATCCTGTAGGGTTGCAAACTGTTTATCTCTTGTCAGTTTAGCTATGGTTACCCCTCCAGAAACTTAACAATTTTCGGTCCAAGCAGGATTACTCTGGAATTGGCAACAAAGTGCGAAAGTCCTATACAAGTTCTGCTACTATTGAAGCTATGCATACTTTATTGAGTTTTATACTAGCTGGCTTAACCCTGTTATCTGTGAGTTTACAGCGTACTTATTATAATCTACCAGTCAAAGAAGTTAAGCGGCGTGCTCGTGCCGGGGATGAATTGGCTAATATTTTGTATCGTGCCGTCAGTTACGGGTATACGCTAAGAGTGGTTTTATGGTTTTTGATTGGATTATTTGCGGCTGGATTTTTTGTTAATGTAGCACTTTATTCTGCGCTCTGGTTTGCGCTTGCATCAAGCATTGCTTTAGTATGGGTGGGTTTTGTATGGCTCCCGGTACGGCCAGTCACGAGTTTTGGTGAACGTTTGGCGGCGTGGTTAGCGCCGGCTTTTGGATGGCTGATGCATTATCTGCATCCGACATTGGATCGGGTTATGGGTTTATTGCATCGCTTTCGTCCAGTGCACATTCATACCGGATTATATGAAAAAGAAGATTTACTAGATCTGATCAATCAACAGCAGTCCCAAGTCGATAATCGTATTGAGCAAATGGAGCTAAGTATTGCTAGTCATGCTCTGACTTTTGCTGATAAAACTGTTAGTAAAATTATGATTCCGCGTCGAGTAGTTAAGATGATAAACATTAGAGAATCTATTGGGCCGGTATTGATGGATGAATTGCATGCCAGCGGACATTCTCGTTTTCCAGTTTTTGAAGACAAACAGGACAATATAGTCGGCTTGCTGTACACGCGTGATTTGGTGAATGCTCGCGGCGGGGGATCGGTACAGGGAAAAATGCATCACGAGGTTTATTATATTCACGAGGAACAGAGTTTGTACGACGCGCTTCAGGCTATATTGAAAACTCACCAGCAACTGCTCATAGTAGTAAATAGTTTTGAAGAATACGCTGGCATTATTACTATGGAAGATATTCTAGAGCAGATTATTGGCAAACCAATTATTGACGAGTTTGATCAATATGATGATTTGCGTGTTGTGGCTACTCGATCGGCCAAAAAAGATCGCAAAGAACGTTTTGAGTCACAAAAGGCTACCCCTGAAAAGCCAGAGATGTTAGAATAGCGTTTATGGACCGAACTCTAGCCGAAGATGTTATTAAGAACATTGGCAAGGAAATTTTAATTGAAGGCTGGCTACACAAGAAACGTCTGCTGGGTGGCTTGAATTTTATAAACATTCGCGACCGCACCGGTTTGACGCAAATTGTCGTAGAACAAAAAGATGAGGTAGAAAAATTACGCGGTCTACAAATCGGGACTATTCTTAAGGTCATCGGTACGGTGAAGGATGAACCTCGTGCTCCTGGTGGTGCGGAGATTCACGATCCTAAGCTGGAAGTTGTAGTGCCCGTTACGGAAGAACCGCCAGTAGAAATCGATAAACCCCTAAGTCATGAACCAGAAAACCTGGACACATTATTTGAGCATAGGGCAATTGGCCTACGTAATTTACAAGAGACCAAGATTTTTAAAATTCGTAGTCAATTATTAAGATATATCAGAGAGTTTTTATATAAAAATGATTTTACAGAGATCAATACACCCAAATTACAGGCAGATGCCGCCGAGGGTGGTGCCGAAGTATTTAAACTTGATTATTTTGGACAAGAAGCTACATTAGCTCAAAGCCCGCAGTTATATAAGCAAATTATGGTTGGTGTATTTGAGCGAGTTTTTGAGATTGCACCTGCTTTTAGGGCCGAGTTATCGGCAACCACTCGTCATGTATCAGAAGTAACTATGCTTGACGTAGAAATGGGATTTATAGAAGGGCCTGACGATGTTCTGAATCTTGTTCAAGATTTGGTATACGACATTTTGACCCGATTATATAAAGATTACGCAGAAGATTTAAAAAGTTTAAACGCTCCAGAGCTAAAACTGACAGCCGAATTCCCCCGATATTCCATGGCCGAAATTCATAATCTATATGGTAAAGCCAACAAGAAAGACATGAGCCAAGAAATTGACTTAACGCCAGACGAAGAAAGATGGATTTGTGAATATGCCAAAAAACAAGATGGTTGCGAGGCCGTGTTTGCAACAGGATTGCCGGTGAGCAAAATGAAGTTCTATCATATGAAGGGTGAGGATGAAACCGCCTTATCGGCCGATTTGCTGTTTCGTGGCATAGAAATATCAACCGTACCAGTGCGTGAACACCGCTACCAACATTTAACAGATCAGATGAAAACTGTAGGTATTGATCCAAACTCTCCTGGTTTCGCACCTTACGTGAGTGCTTTTAAGCATGGCTTACCACCACATGGTGGCTTTGGCTTTGGTATCGACAGATTGACCGAAAAAACCATCGGATTGGCGAATGTCAAAGAAGCTATCTTATTCCCACGCGATATAAATCGCCTAACTCCCTAATATTGAACCACTTACACCAAAGCGTTACCTAACTTTTCGAATCACCCTCTTTGGCCCAAAACCGCCTTTCCTCGTTCAACGTATCTAAGGATATGTCTCTCTCGGAAAAGTCAGTTTTTGGCTCAAAGATCATTGCTTCAAAAACCCACGAATTTGTTTTGCGGGGGCTATAACTACGGTTATGCCTCACTCGGATTAAAAGTTTTCGCTCGTCCAGTTGCAACCTGGCATCAACGGCTAAGTGCGAAACTCGTGTAGGATAAAACAAAAACTAACGTTATCGGTGCCATCGGGCGCGACTCGATAGCAAAGGGGGTGGTATACTGGGGTGATGAGGCAGAAGCAGGCGTTGAATGTTATGTTGGGGGGAGAGGCGGTGTTTTTGACTGGACCGCCAGGGGCTGGCAAGACTTATATTTTGAATGAGTTTATTCGGCGTGCCAAGAAGCACGGCAAAACAGTGGCAGTTACCGCCAGTACGGGTATTGCGGCGACGCATATCGGTGGCGTGACTATTCATTCTTGGTCTGGTCTGGGCATAAAAGAATATATTGACCCGAGGACTCGTCAGCAATTGGCAGTGAATGCAAAACTGGCTAAACGTTATAATTCGACTGATATTTTAGTTATCGATGAAGTTTCAATGCTACATGGGCACAGATTGGATATGGTCAATGAAGCTTGTAAATTACTGCGTAAAAGCGAACGACCTTTTGGAGGTTTGCAAGTTATATTGGTTGGTGATTTGTTTCAATTGCCTCCAGTCAATCGTGGCATGGAAGCGCCAGACTTTGTGCATTTGTCGGCCGCTTGGCGAGAACTAAATCCACAAATTTGCTACTTGAGCGAGCAACATCGTCAACAGCGTGACGGCTTACTGGAGTTATTAGAGGCCATGCGTCATGATGAACTGGAGCCATATCATCGAGAGTTATTAAAAACTAGAATAGGCCAGCGACCGTCTAGTAACCAGTCAGTGACTCGCCTGTATGCCCACAATGTGGATATTGACACCCTTAATCAGCGTCGTCTTAAGGAATTACCGAACGAAATTCATACTTACGAAATGACTACTAAAGGTTCAGCGTTAAAGATTGAACAGTTACAGCGTGGTGTTTTGGCGGCTGATTTGTTGGAACTAAAAATTGGTGCGGAAATAATGTTTGTGGCCAATAATCCGACGGCTGGTTTTGTTAATGGTACGCGTGGGCGGGTTGTGGAGTTTAATAACGAACAACCAATCGTGCGTCTATATAACAGTACCCGCAAGATCAAAGTCGTGCCCCATAGCTGGAAACTTGAAGAAGATAATAAAATTAGGGCGGAAGTTATGCAGTTGCCTCTACGCCTGGCATGGGCTATTACGATTCATAAAAGCCAAGGTATGAGTCTAGATGCTGCTGAAATTGACTTGAGTAAGACGTTTACGCCTGGCATGGGCTATGTAGCTTTGTCGCGCGTGCGTAGTCTGGACGGACTATATTTGAGCGGTATTAATGCTATGGCATTGCGACTACACCCAGCCATATTTGAACTGGACCAAGCGTTAAAGTCATCGTCGTCCAGACTGGCTGACATTACTACAGAGGCCGAAGACGATACTGAAACCGAAGAGCCACCAGTACAGGCCGTTGATGATGATCTGCTAGCCAAATTAAAAGCTTGGCGTACTAAGCGTGCCAGAGATGAGGGTATGCCAGCCTACATAATTGCTCACGATAGCTTGTTGCTCACCATTGCTACTAGTAAGCCACAGACAGACAGCCAATTGTTAGCCGTAAACGGCATTGGCCCTGCCAAAGCCGCTAAATATGGCCCTGATATTTTGAATCTTCTGAAAACAGCCTCTTAAACTGGACTTACGCAAAATCCCTCATCCCCAGACCGACTAACCTCGGCTACAAACAGTTTTTCCTCTCTCGATGTACCTCCTGGGTACCTCTCCTTCAGACAAAACTGTTTTCGCTCGAGCTGATTCGCCCTGGGAACGGGGGATTTTGCGACAAGTCCAGTATAATTATGGTTATGGATTACCACGACACACCGCGTCCAGATAGTCCGCGTACACCAGAAGGTAGAGATGCTTATAGGGATTCTTTGGAAGAAACGCGTGATTTTGCAGATCTGACTCCCCCGAAGTATAGATCAAAACTGCGTAGTCAACGTTCGTTGGGCTTGATATTTGTTTTTGGTACCTTGGTTGTTATAGGCGTAATTGGATATTGGTTTTTTGTACGGACAGGACCACAAGAATCAAAGCCTCAACCAACGAGTGTCAGACAATCAGAAACATCATCCAAGCCGACCGTCGCATCTAAACACTACATATCCGGTCAATTCGGTCTGTCTATGGATTATCCAGAAGATTGGGTTCTAACAGATGTCGAGGGTAATGGTCAGCTTATCCTACGTTCGCCCAGCAACAAATTTAAAAATATAAGAGGCGGTCAGGATATTAACGGGCAAATCATTATTATGATTCGTACCAAGCAGCAAAAATTTCCGGAATTTGACAAGGGCAATGCGTTGGCCACCCGAGCATCAGAAAAGATTACTTATACCCAGCCCGCTCAAAATCAACGAGGACAGACGTTTCTAAGTTTTTTGCATCTTGCTGGCTCAACGACTTCGGAAACCACGATTGATGCTATGTTTATAACAGGTGATACTGGTTATCAATTGGCACAGGCCATACCAAAGGCCGACATTTTGCCAATAGAGCCGGTTATTAGTGTGGCTTTTGTTAAATGTTCGGATAGTAGCTGTTCAGAAGCGGGAGCATCCGTAGGAGTTCCGAGTAGTATGCTGGATGATAAAAATTTTGTTGACCCTATAAAAGCAATTCTAACCTCACTAATAATTAGTTAGGTTAGGTATACTAAAATACTATGCAGTCATTCCAAAATCTTCAATCTAATGATCAGCTAAAAACTGGTAACCCCCAAACTATCGGTGGCGGTCAAAACCTGCTTAATCAGCAAGAGGGACTACAATCAACGGCTAATTTTAAGGCTCTAGATAATAGTAATGTAGGCGGTATTCCGATTGATATTAGTGGCATAAGCCAAGAAGAGGTTACTGCTTACGTAAGCCAACAAGTAGCACCACCACCAAGATCATCCAAAATTGGTTGGTTTGCAGGCTTGGGTATCACAAGTCTGATTGTTGCCACGGTGCTTTGGTATATTGGTTGGCGTACACTGAACCTGTCGCGAAATCGCTCGTCCTCAGACTGACTAAACTCAGCTGCAAACAGTTTTTCTTCTCTTTACGTACCTTCCAGATAAAACTGTTTTTGCTCGAGCTGATTCGCCCTGGAAACGGAGATTTTGCGATAGGTTTATCAATCAAATCCTAAAAAGAATCTTTTTATCTACAAAAAAGTACAAAAATCCTATAGACTTAAGCATATGCTTGATGCAAATAAAAAAGAACAAAACGGCCAGGATATTGATAATGTTTCTGATGCCGAAGAGCATGTCAGGAAAATTATGGATCCTTCAGAAGCCGATCCGATTATTGATCAAGCACAAGACATAGATATATTCGCGAATCACTCAGAAGCAACCACTGCTCCTGAAATTCTAGAAGCAAAAATTCCTGTTGAGCCATCGATTGAGCTTACAAAAACACATGAGTTCAGCGAAGAGACTTTATCCGATGACGAAAAAGATGCTGATACAGATAAAGTGGTTGACGAAATTATCGCCAAAGAAGGGGATGATTTGCTGGAGGCCGAAGACAAAGAGCTCGCCAAAGCATTTAATGATAAAAAACCTAGCTTAAAAGATAAATTACGAAACTTCTTCGTGGCTTGGTGGGTGAATAAAAAAGCCCGCTACATTACTATTGGTAGTTTGGCTGGTCTTTTAATAGTTGCCACAGTTGTGCCAGTTAGCCGTTATTTCATGTTTAATGCTCTTGGAGTAAGGGCCAGTGCCTCCATGACTATATTTGACGATAGCACCGGACAACCCCTTAAAAAGGTTACAGTTACGCTATCGGGTCAAACAGGCAAGACCGATAGCGACGGCAAGGTTAATCTTAAGGGATTGAAACTTGGTACAAAAGAGCTAGTTATTGAAAAGCGAGCTTTTGCAGTAGAAAAGCGTAAAATTACGGTGGGATGGGGTAGCAACCCACTAGGTGATTATAAGCTTCTGCCAATAGGTAGCCAGTACACGTTTTTGGTAACCGATTTTCTTTCAGGCAAAGTCATACATAAGGCAGAAGCTTCAAGCGGTGATGCTAACGCAATATCAGATGAAGAAGGCAAAATCATACTCACAGTTGAAGCAAGCGATAATACGGAACTTAAGGTTGTGATCAAATCAGAAGGCTATAGATCCGAGGAAATCATAATACCAACAAGCACCAAAGAAGAAAAAGTTATAAAACTTGTTTCTGCTCGAAAAGAAATATTCGTGTCTAAGCGTTCCGGTAAATATGACCTCTACTCTGTTGATATTGATGGTAAAAATGAAAAGATTGTATTGGCTGGTACTGGTAGCGAACGTGATGATCTGGCACTAGTGCCAGATCCAATCAATGAAGCCGCTGCTTATGTATCTACACGAGAAAATAAACGCAATAAAGACGGCTATCTGTTAAGTACACTTACGTTGATTGATTTGCAAGATAACTCCAGTGAAGATATTGTTACATCTGAACTAGTACAAGTAGTTGGCTGGAGTGGTGATCGCTTAGTATTCGTTCAGGTTACCGCTGGATCAAGTGCAGCCAACCCCAAAAGACAACGGCTTATGAGTCATAACTCAAAAACTGGGCAGAACCAGGAGCTAGCGGCTTCTAATTATTTTAATGATGTCATGATGATAGGCGGAAGAATATACTATGCTACGTCCGATACTTACCAAAATGGAGCTAGCGGCTTTTATGGAATTAGTAGCGACGGGAGTAACAAACAGACTATTTTAAATAAAGAAACATGGAATTTGTTCCGTACCTCTTATGATCACCTTATTTTATCTGCGCAAGATGGGTGGTACGATTATAAAATTGGCGATAAACAGGTTACTAAACTGGGTGGTCAGCCTGCAAACCCAGTGTCTCGTATATATGTAGACAGCCCTGATAATAAGCACAGCCTATGGATTGATGTACGAGATGGTAAGCGTGTTTTGATATCTTATGACATTAAAACTGGAGAAGATAAAATTCTTCAAACAAAAGCCGGCATAACTAATCCGGTTCGTTGGTTGGATAACCGTAGTTTAATATTTCGCATGATCACAAACCAGGAAACGTCTGATTACGCGTTAAATATTGATGGTGGCAATCCGGTTAAAATTGTAGACGTTACCAATGTCGTTGGCCTGGGACGATGGTATTACTATTAACTCGTGTATAATTTTGTATATGAAGAAAAGCAATAATAATAAGAAATGGTTTATAAAAGTTAGATGGAGTTATTTGCCAAACACATGGCAAGGCTGGTTAACATATATACCCTATCTGGCTTATCTAGTGGCGGTCATGATCTATCTTTACAGTAGTAGTTATGGTTTTTGGACAAGTGTTTTTATTTTGGTACCAAATTACGTTGTAGCGGCACTTATTATTACTTGGTTGGCCAGTAAAACCTCCTAGAATCTATCCATAAATTAAAATTTTATTAAACTTTTAATGCTTATGGTAAAATAAGTTAGAAAAGGAATTTTTAGCATGAAAAAACGTATAAAATTAGTTCTAGAAACAACATTCATGATGTCAATATTGACACTTGTGCCTGTAGTCAGTCAGGCTCACGCACTGACGAATATGGACACTGCCAGTGATCAGACAGCAGAGAGTAAAACAGTGTTAGCGGATCGTATAAAAGAACGTAAGGCCGAGCTGAAAATTAAACTAACAACACTTGAACAATCACGACTAAAATCAAAATGTAAAAATGGCCAAGTATCAGTAAATAACCTGTCAGGACGAATTCAAGGGCTTCAAACCAGTCGCAATAACATCTATGACAATCTGACCAATCAACTGACCAAACTTGTTACCAAACTAAAAGACCACAACGTTGATACTACAACCCTTGACCCACAAATCACTACTCTTAAGGGTATGATAACAACCTTTAAGACAGATATGGCTGCCTACAAAGAAACCGTTGCTGATCTTGGCACGATGGATTGCGCGGCTGATCCCACGGGCTTCAAAGCTTCTCTAGAAACAGCTCGTGTATCCAGGGCCAAATTAGCTAAAGATGCTGCGGACATAAAGACTTATATAAACGGTACCATCAAACCGACACTAGTACAGATTAGAATGCAATTAAGTACTACCGAAAAACACAAGGAGAATGAATAATCATGGATGAACCCGAACAGCAGCCACAGGGCAGTCAACAAACAGATTCACGCCCAACAATAAGCATGCCCGTAATGGATATACAGCCATCATCACCGACACCAGAAGCTAGCAACCCTTTAACTGGGGCCTATACTGCTCCTGTCGATGATGATCCAATGAATGAACTCGAACCAGCTTCACTATCACCAGAACCAGCGCCCGAGCAAAATATTGCTCCTAGTTACGATAAGCCAAATCTAAGTATTCCGGAATTACCCGCCCATACCAAGACTAAAAAACCAATGGTCGCTATACTATTGATCATTATTCTTGTTCTTGGTTTGGCAGGTGCTGGTGCGTATTTCTACATGCAGACTAATGACACTGCCAAAAACACCGTAACTCCAACAGCTTCCACGCCAATAGCACCAGCTGCCAAGATTACCAGCACAGAAGTTGGCAATACGGCTGACCAAGTAGATAAAACAGTTAATGACTTAGACGATAGTAAAGATTTGAACGTTAATGATTTGAGCGATGCGTCCCTCGGACTTTAGCCATTGCTAATACATAGTCCATATAGAGGATTTACACCTTTTAGCATAAGTAGATCACGTAGTCGACGTAGGGTACTCGGTAGTAATAGGAAAGTACGAACCTTGTGTCTAACTGATTTAATAGACCTCTTTCACGATTCGTCATGTTGATGAAAACGATTTCGTAACAGCTACCGAACACTATAAAATACGTATTTAATGGGGGTAGAATCAAGCCAAACAATTAAAACCATAAAGGGTGTAGATTATGACGTTTGACGAATATCAAGAAAAGGCTCTTACGACAGCCCTGCGCCATGAGATGCCACTAATGGACAAGACCATCTGGGCTATGGGTGTAGCTGGTGAGGCGGGCGAAGTTGTAGAAAAGTGGAAGAAAATCGTCGCCTACAAAGAGGGAAAGATTAGCGAGGAAGATATGATGGGGTTAGCCAAAGAATTAGGTGATGTGGTGTGGTATGTCGCTGTATTCGCGCACAGTTTGGGTTTATCATTCGATGCAATTATGCAACAAAATCTTCACAAATTAGCTGATCGCAAAAAACGTGGCACTACCAAAGGTGAGGGTGATAATCGATGAAATATAATACAGCAACCCCGTACATCGCAAGTTATATATTAGTCCGTAGATGTAATTTTTCAAGCCATGAGTTGGCAGGGCGAGCCGACAAACGCCGAGCCAAAAGTGCCCAAAGAAATTGCCTGGCTAGACATAGAAAATCTGCCAGATAACGTCGTGCCTGCCGTGCGTTTTATGTTGGAACAGCTCAAATCCGGCAATACCTATAGTAATCCCAAAACAAAATGTCTTTTTTAGGTTGACGGATCAGTGAGTCAAAAACTTCCATTTCCGACTAAAGCATATCCGTAGATACGCTGAGGGAGGAATGGAAGTTTTTGGCCGCTGAGGCGTGGCTTAAAATGGTCATTTTGTTTTGGGATTGCTATATAGCGAATATGGCTGGTAGTAGAGTATTATTAGCCTATGAATAAAAAGGTTTTGGTAGTTGATGACGATGGTCTTGTACGCAGAAGCTTAGTAACTATGTTGCGCCAAAATGGCCTGATTGCTCTAGAAGCTGCGAATGGCAAAGATGGGCTTGAAAAAGCGAGTCAAGATATCGATTTGATTGTTACCGATCTTAATATGCCAGAAATGAATGGCTTGGATATGATTAAGGCACTCCGCAGTAATCCAAAAACTAAAGATTTACGGGTTATTATACTAACTACTAATGACGACATACAATCCGTGAATCAAGCTATGGAGGCTGGCATAACTACGTACTTATCCAAAGCCACACTGGATCTGGAAACAATTACTAAGCAAATTATCAATTTTTTACGCTGACAATCTAAACTGGACTTACCCAAAATCGTCCGTTCCCAGAGTGAATTATCTCGAGCGAAAACTGTTTTATCTGAAGGAGAGGTAGCTTTAGAGCTAATTAGTTCTTGGCTACATTGAAAGAAGAAAAACTGTTTGTCTTCGACTCTGAGGTGAGCCCTCAGGCTCAGACTCGAAGAGTAGCCGATAGAATTCGATCTGGGGATGGAGGAGTTTTGCGTAAGTCCAGTTTAAGTGCTTGTTGGTTTATCTAGTGTTGGTAAAGCAACGAAAACAATAGTACCATCACCTTCTCTTGATTTTAGCCATAATTTACCACCGTGGCGCTCAATGATTAGGCGAGTCATCCAAAGCCCCAGTCCAGTGCCGCGTGATTGCACTTTTAGTGCATTCGTTGCCCTATAATAACCTTCCAATACACGACCTTGTTCGGATTTTGGAATGCCAATGCCATGATCGCGAACTGCTATAACATGTTCACCATTTTGAAAATGATACACTAATTCCACTTTCGTTTTGGCACGGCTGTATTTGATAGCGTTTGCAATTATATTCGTAAATGCTCGTTTCAGAGCGGCAACATCACCAATGGTTTCAACTAAAGTTGGCCACTTATTGGAAAAGACAATTTTAACATCAGCTTCCTTGGCGCTTAGTCTAAGCATTTTTTGTGCCTCTTGAAGTACCGGTATGAGATCCACTGTCTCATGCTGGAGTTTTATAGCTTTGTCGCGATCAAAGATTGAAAAATCAAGAATTTCATTTACGGTGGTTAGCGATGAAGCCGTACTGCTGTAAATATCGGTAAGTAAGTCTGTCTGTGGACCTGTCAGGTTATTGTTGGTCGTTGGTTTTAGCAGTGTTTGCACTGCCCAAAGTGTTCCTGTCAGGGGTGATCGGAGTTCATGTGAAGCAACAGACAGAAACTGGGTCTTGAGTTGAGTAATTTCACGTTCCTTGGCCTCTAACTGACGGTCTCTAAGTAGTCCGGCAAAAGGTATGGCTGCCAAAAGCAGAGGTACCAAGGAATACACAAAAATCTGCCAGTAGTAATCAGAGCTAGGTATATCGATGCCTAATAAAGCGACGGTATTGCCAGTAGAATTATCGACTATCGGGACAATTGCCGACAGCCAGTTACCGTAATTATCTTGGACCGGACCCTCTATAAATGCTTTGCTTATAATGAAAGAGCCTCGTACATTATTAGATACTCCCGGATAGATTTTACCGGGTGGCGAATGAAGCTTGCTGGCTTCAGATTCTGAATCTACCATGAAGTAGATTTTGTTGTTACGTTGACCTAGTAGATAAACGAAACGTATGTCTGGGTTGTCGGATCTTATTTGTGTTAGTCGATGTCTCAAATCTTGATAAGTGGGTGACTGTATATCCGTATCATTACCAGTCAGTTTCTGGATGTCTTTAACATTTAGAGCGGCGGCCGCTGTAGTTGCACGAGACATTAAAGAGTCGCGAGTTATGGATCTAGTATTAATAGCGGCAAACAATGAACCGGCTGCTCCGGTAAATATTATCAATGCCATGACTACTGTTGTGTAGCGCTTTGGTCTGAAAAGTGGTGAACGATCCACCACTTTCTTGAGCTTCATACTCTAATAATAGCATGAGTGGTTTGATGAAAGATTCGAGTATTTCAAGGCTGCCTCATCATTACTTGACACATAGCATTATTATTGTCCTCTACAAACTGCTTAACGGACGCGGGATCTTCTTTGAGGAAATCATGGCCATCCACCTGCTCAACTTCTTGGTGGCCAAGCCTATTGTCAAAAGCCGCCGTAACGTACTCTTTACCATTTTCCAAAATATCAAGTTCCCCAAACACTTCAATCGTTATATTTTTAGTATCAGGTTTATTGCTATCTATAACGGAAAACTGACTTCCGCATTTACCATCATTAGTTACAATAAACTGATTAGGGGCATTAACAGGATCAAAATCGACATTGGTGGGTGGAACTATCCTTAATCCTGCTTCTTCTAATACGGGTATAATTGTTGTTTCTATATATTGTTTATTGTCTTCTTGGTTTTCTATCAAGCTGGTTGGTACTGGTTCTACTTTCACGATATCTGGCAGTATGGTTTGTATGGGTGCCGTTTTGTCTGTGCTGACGGGCATAGTTGTCTCGGGCTGGGTATGATATTCAGGGTTTATGGACTCTATTTCACCGTGAGTAACGGGAAAAAGCAACGAATTTACCGAAAGACCAAGAAAAAGAGCGGTTTTTTTAGTCGTCCGTTTCATTACTACTATTGCAACACGATTGACGAAAATAGACAAGACCAAAAATGTCGCGAAATAAATAGGACTTGCGGACTTTTCTATTGATGCCAGATTGCCCCTTAACGAGCGAGAGCTTTCAATCCAAGGGAGGTATTGTTTATAGAGGGGTGGAAGCTCGGAGCCGTTCAGGTATGAACTGGGGCTATGGCAGGGTGCGAAACTCGTGTCTAATCCATTCATCCAAACTATCGCCGCCTCCGCCGGACATGGCCACTACCATAGTACCTTTATATAGGTGTTTTTGGATGATTTTTTTTAGTTTATCGTTACGTATCTCTGGTTGTGCAATAGTTGGATCGCTAAGGTGGGCTATGAGCTCTAACGGCTCAATAATTCTCTGGGTTGGATTTTCTCGTGCCAGATAACTGGGTATCCAATAAACTTTCCTAGCACCATTGAAGCAGTCTTTGTAGTTGTCTAGTATGTAGTGTTGACGACGATTTGTCAGTGGTTCGTAAATGACTACTAGGTCTTTTTTTTGTTTCTCGGCTATTTCCAGCGCGACACTCATAGCACCACGGATTTTTTCTGGGGTGTGAGCATAGTCGCTATAAAGACCTGGGACAATCTCTTCCATGCGTCGCTGTAAACCAGGAAAAAGTTTGATAAGCTCAATCAGCTTAGTTATGGGTGTTTTGAGGATTGTATGTACTGCCTGGATAGCGAGCCAAGCATCCAGACGATTATAATGGCCGGGTATATCTATTGAACTAATTACTGGTTCGCTGGAATCCAGCAATGAATAATGAGTTTTTACGGTCAAGCCCAAATATCCATAATCTTCTTGCCAGATAATAGTCCGTTGACTTTGAGCTATAAACTCACGGAAGGCCTGTTGATAGTCTTCTCTGGTTGGAAAATATTCATGATGATCCCAACTTACACCAGAAATAACACTAAGATATGGCTCAAAACCTAAGAAGTTGTGGTCAAATTCATCGGCCTCATAAACAAAATATTTTGAATTATTTTGATATTGTCCCATATCGCCAAAGCTGATTTTTGCCCCAACTGAATACGATACAGGTTCCCCGAGTTGTTTAAACAGCCAGATGATCATAGCTGTTGTGGTAGTTTTACCATGCGTACCGGCTATAGCTATTAGTTTCAGATGTTTATCTTGCAATATCAGGTTCAATAATTCATCACGTTTAGATATTTTAATGATTTTTTCTGAACAGAAAGCAAGCTCTGGAGCGTTAGGGTTTTCTATGGCAACTGCCGACGAATATATAAACCAATCAATCGGACTTTTTTGGTGAACTGCTTCAATTTGTTCACGACTCTGACCAACGTGAATATTAGTTATCCCGCGTTTCTTTAGATATGTGATGTATTGAGAATCTTGTTTGTCAGAGCCAGAAACGGTAAAACCTGCTTGTTGAGCAATTAGGGCCAAGGGGCCAATAGCAGTCCCGCCAATACCACTAAAATAAATATGCATAAGTCCAGTATAATCTAAAGTATAGTGAATAAAAGACATATACATCACTTCTGGACGCGTATTAGGCCAGTTAGCTATTGGTATTTTTTTGTAGGCTTTGCTATTTGTAGTATCATTTTTGTCTTTGCCTATAGGCACAACAATTTAAGAGCTCTGGAGCTTCGTGATCAATTATTGCAGGTTGATAAAGCAAATGGCGATGTCGAAACAACACTCAAGGAGTTACGCGGCTTTACTTATGCACACATGAATGCCAATTTGGCGGGCGGGCAAAACAGCATATACCCACCAATACAGCTTCAATATACCTATGAACGACTAGTACAAATAGAGCAAGCTAGGGTAGCTACCGCACAGAAAGATATTATGGCTCAAGCTACGAGTTATTGCGCGCGGGCGGTTCCCGAAAACGGACCTGGCACCAATCGAATACCATGCATTACACAATACATACAGGGAAACTCTGTCAAGGAACAAGATATACCTGATGCGTTGTATAAGTTTGACTTCATTGCTCCTGTTTGGTCGCCTGATATGGCTGGCTGGAGTTTGGTGCTTGGCTTAATTTTTCTGTTGCTGGGCGTGGTGCGTTTTTTGCTAGAGAAATGGCTGAAGCATACGCTTAAACACTAGTTTCGCACTTAGCCATTGATGCCAGGTGGCAGCTGAGGCGATGGAAAAGTGCGAAATTTGTGGCCTAGAGAGACTTAGGCCGTAGCCTATGTTGAGCGAGGAATAGATTGGACCTGTCGCAAAACTCTCCCATCTCCAGACCATCTAATCTCGGCTGGTAGCGACCGATCTTCTCTAGTTATAGATACCCCTCTTCAGATACAACAAGTTCACTCTGGGAACGTATGGTTTCGCTTAAGTCGAGTATATTACTAAGGCTTATTGGCATCGGGCGTATTGCTAGTACCACTTTCTTGACAAGTGTGTCCTTTTGGATTTGCCGCAGTATCTTTCTTGATAGCGCCAGGTACGGTTTTTTCGCTAGAATCATCTTTCATGTTCTCCCAGAAAATGACCTGATCACGATTGATTAGCATATTATCTTGGGGTCGGTGTAATTCACAACCAAGTGGGACCAAGGTTATATTCTGCTGTTGATTATTGGTCTTTTTTTCATCTGGCTGAACTTGCTGGCTAACACTCAAGTAATAAATGTTGGATAGATTTATATACTTATCACTCATATTTACAATTCGACCAAAATAAACTTGCCCACCATTTAGGAAAACGGCCTGAACTTTAGTTTTATCAACGTATTCTTTTTCATTCTTTGGCCCACCAATAGCCACATAAAGCACCAGGGCTACAACCAAAATAGTTGCCGAAAACAAGAGTGCTACAAATGCCAAGCGAATACCAACGGCAACTTTGGATTTTTTGTACCCACGTGTTGCGTTACTAGATGCTGCTTGAGTAGTTAAGTTTGCTTGGTTGTTTGGTCGCGTATCTTGATTCCTGATATCCATGATATTTATATCCACCTTATGTCTTAGCTTTTGATTACGAATCTAAGTTTAATACATAAGCGTGTAGCTATGCAATAGCAATTTTTACTCTGGATGACGGGGTGCTGGTTATATTAATTTATAAAGCCCTATTGACAATATAAAACCCACCAGAGTATGTTAGGGGTACCATTACTTAAAGTTAAAGAGAGGGAGAATTTGTAGCAATGGCATACAAGCACACAAACTCTAAGGGTGTAACATACTACCTTAATTCCAAGGACGTCACACTTCGCGGTGGCAAGCAACAAACTATTTACTATTTCAGCAAGGATCAGCGTCCAGAAGCTGCAGAATTGCCTGATGGTTTCATGGTCAACGAAAACCCACGCAACGGTTTCTTGACTGTTAAACGCAAGTAGAAAAAACTACTCTAAATAGATAAAAACTGTCCCGCGTAAGTGGGGCAGTTTGCTTTTATACCAACTATATTGCGCAGTATACATAAGTATGATACAATATCATGTATGACACCAATGCCTCGTAACCCTAATACCCATCACCCCATTCAGACTTTGGATGAGTACAACAATGTAGCCAGACGAATAGCTGATGAGTATTTACCGCCCCCCGAATTGACCTCACAATTTCAGCCAACAGCTTTCGAATCTTCTAATGACGTTGTCGAGCATATGGCAAAAATCATGGAGCGGGTGAGGGCTAGAGAAGGTGCCAACGGAGCCGAATTTGAACCTACGCCAATACCACGACGAGATGAGCCCGAAGATCCTTGGCGATCACTCGGAGGGGGCTTGAGTACCTTGGATGATCTGGGCAGGATGCCTGCTGGACGCGCAGAAGATATTACAGCCACAAGCACTCATGGTAGGAAAGGGACTTTAGTTACAAGAGTTGCTCTAGGCGATCGATTTGTAGATGTTCCTGTGCGTGAATATGGTTCCAATACATTTGCGATTGAACTGGCAAAGAAAATACTTATCGAAGGTGGTGGCACAAATACTAGACGATTGAAGCCTAATAAAAAATAAAATTATGGGCAAAAATAAAATTATTTTGCCCAAGCCTTTCTTTGTACTGGCGCCGATGGATGATGTTACCGATACGGTTTTTCGGCAGGTTATTGCTGGTTGTGCTCCGCCAGATGTTTTTTTTACGGAGTTCGTGAATGTTGATGCTTTGCAAAGTGCCGGACGTACGGCTACTTTGCCTCGGCTGTTACATACGCCCGCTGAAAAGCCGTTAATTGCCCAGATATGGGGTAAAACTCCAGAAAATTATTATAAATCCGCCCAAGATATGGTGGCTATGGGCTTTGACGGCATAGATATCAATATGGGCTGTCCAGTCAAGGATGTGGTCAGGAACGGTTGTTGCTCGGCGTTGATTAATAACAGGGGGCTTGCGGCAGAGATTATCCAGGCCACCAAAGACGGTGCGGGTAGCTTACCAATATCTGTGAAAACTCGTCTGGGGTATCATAATATTGATTATTCGTGGCACGAATTTTTGTTTGAACAAAACCTTAACGCGTTAAGTATCCACGGAAGAACCAGAAAACAGATGAGCAAAGTCCCTGCCAACTGGGAGGCAATTGGGGAGATTGTAAAGCTGCGGGACAAAATATCTCCCACCACCAAAATTATCGGCAACGGCGATGTTTCTACTCGCGCCCAAGGCATGGAACTTGCGGCTCGATACTCATTGGACGGTATTATGATCGGCCGTGGCGTGTTTAATAACCCTTTTGTATTTTCTTCAGAAGATATATGGCAAACCTATAGCCCCAGACAACGCAAGGATTTGTATGCTAAACACGTTAAGCTTTTTGCCAAAACCTGGAAGAACAACGAAAAGCCATTAGTTGTGCTAAACAAATTCTGCAAAATCTACATTAACGGCTTCGATGGAGCCAAAGAACTCCGCGAAAAGTTAATGCAAACAAAAACCACTAATGAACTTCTAGCTCTCCTATAATCCGATAAATTTCCTTATTGAGCAAACCAAATCATCACACATATGGTCATATGACGAAATCTGTGACAATAATTGAAAAATTCAGCTTTTGGTGGAGAGGAACAGAAATCTTTTGAACGATTATTAGCTGACCTTGCTGATTGGTTGATTGATAACCCCCGACCAGCTTGGCAATGCCAACTTCAACAAGCTGGGGGCTATAGTAGATGATCCATATGCCTATAAGCACAATTGTCGTATACTTTACTGGGTCTGTCGCGAAATCGCTCGTTCCCAGGGTTAACCAGCTCGAGGGAAAACTGTCTGCAATCGAGATTATTCGATCTGGGGATGGAGGAGTTTCGCATAAGCCCGGTGTATTAAACAGTTCATATTAATGACTATGCATGAAGCAACAATCAAGCAACAGCCAAATCTCGTAAATCAGCAATTTAACAATCGAGACATCTATAGACATCACACTCTGACTTGTCTCGATCCTGCACCCCTAAGCAGCACTAGCCGACTCTTTGCCAAACTAGTTCTGCTCACGGTATCTACGGATACCGCTCACTCTGACTAGTTTGTCAAATAGCCGGCTAGCACCACTTACTGGCACAGGCTCCATGTGGCTAGTCAGAGTGTTATGTCTATATATTGTACGTACCTATTCGGATATTGAGAAAATTACATCCTCTATAGGGGTTGAGTAACTTTATGCTTTGCCCAATTTGCAGTGGTAAACTTACCGAGCAACAAAAAGGTTTGTTTATGTGTCCTGACGGACACGGCACTCTTGTGACAGGCAAGTATCTCAGTGATATTGAAACGGAATCCGTCCCGCACGAGCAACAGAATAAGACATTGAGCCACGCGAAGTCTGTAATCACCTGTCCTCATTGTTCAGTAGCAATGCAAAAAGTTGACTACAACAGTAGAGGCATTATCATCGATTCCTGTACTAATTGTCATTATCGTTGGCTTGATTCGGGCGAAATAACTAAAATAAAAAATTTTAAGTCAAACATTGATATTCAGGATTTGCTCTATGTAGCCGACGTAGATATGCGGATTAAGCAAGCCAATCAAAAAGAAACAAACGAAGCTAATCCTCGTTTACCGTTAGAAGGTACGTATAGAGCGGGGGCAGGAGTAATAACGGAAATAAGTGGCGATAGCAGAGTCAGCCTTGGAGCTATTGTTGGACAGGGGCTCTATGGGGTTGTTAAAGGATTAACTAGTTCGAAAACAGCCAGAATGCTTACTTTAACTACGCTACTGATTTTTGGACTTCTTGGTTGCCTGATATTACTAGATGCTCGTAATACGTTTGGCTTTTAAGCCCAACCTACTCTCTAAGTTGCCGTGGATCTGTTAGTTTTGTTAAACTAATCTGATATACTTCTTTTGGTCGATGGGGATGTAGCTCAGTGGTTAGAGCAGTCGGCTCAATTGACAATTTGGCTAAGTCTAAGCCTGGATTGTGCACTTCTGCATGGCAGTTGTGACAGAGAAGCTTGCATTTTGCAACTTCTTTGAGAATGGGTTCAATCTTTCGGTTTGACAGCGAACGAACATCCAGCTGAAATTCCTTGCCGCCTAAATGGTGAAATGCCAAACCGGCAAGATTGGCTGAGTAACCGCAGTGTGAGCATTTTCCGCCAAGCATTTTGACGAAATGTAGCTTACGCTCTATTCCTCGCTTTTTTTGCGAAGGATAGGATTGATGCAACGCATTTTTGCATTTTATTGAGCAAAAAAGCGTTTGCTTTCCGGTCAGTTCATCGCCACAAACTTTACAGTTAGACTCTTTCTTCATAACCATTACGTTAACTTAGATAGGTCAAACAGTAAAAGGGCTGCTTATCGGGTAACCGATAAGTATATCTTGTCAAATTCGGGGAACCCTACGGCTTCGGCCTTGGCAATCCCGAGCCAAGCCCAGAGTTTTATAAAGTCTGGGAAGGTGTAGAGACTGTATGGCAGGCATCCGTATATGCGGATGAAGAGACAGTCCGGACTACAAACTCGAAAGAGGCAACGAAAGTTGTAGTGGTGCGCATAACCGATTGGTCGCAGGTTCAAATCCTGCCATCCCCACCATTCGACTCACACGTTCGCTTATGGTAAACCAGATTCGCAACAATTTGGTATAATGATGTTAGTGCTAAAAAAAATAAAAAACTACTATAAAAGTCCAATTTGGCAACAGATACGAGATGTACGTTTCCTTGGATTTATGGTGTTTGGCGTGCTGGTTTTACTGGTTAGTTGGAGTAGCGTAGGAATTATTCAGACAAACTATGATTTGCAAAAACAAATCTCTAAACTAGAACAGCAAAATACCATACAAGAACTAGAAAACAATAACCTTAAATTGCGTAATGAATACTACAATACGGATCAATATCTAGAGCTCGCTACCAGGCGACAGTTTGGTAAGGCTGTGCCGGGTGAGAAGCTCGTGTTGGTCCCCAGGGGTGTAGCACTTGCTCATACTATAGATTTACCTGATCCTAATAAAAAAATCGTCGATAAGCCAAAACCAAAAAAGCCCTTGTATCAGAAGAATTTTGAAGCATGGATGAATTTCTTTATGCATCGCCAAGAATAAGGTTGCTATATTAGCATTAAAGTGCGAAACTGCTTGTGGTCACGCTGAAAAATAAATTTGTGTTTTAATATCAATAAGGATAATCAATGGCAAAATCAGATCGTAAAACAATAGAGAAAGTATTTATTCTTCTGGGTAGTGCTGTAACCGTGGTTCTGATAGGGGCGGGAGGGCTGGCTTGGTACGGCTATCATTTCGCTACGACAAATGTTAGAAATGAGTTGTCTGCTCAAAAAATCTATTTTCCGGCTAAAGGCGATCCAGCTTTGGACCCAATTAAATTTCCTGATTTACAACAATATGCTGGTCAGCAAGTAAATGATGGTCCAAAAGCTAAAGCATATGCGAATGGATTTATTGGGCGTCATCTTGCAGTAATAGCTGATGGTAAAACCTATGCAGAAATTAGTGCCGAAGCAATGAAAAATCCTACCAACCAGAAGCTTCAGGCCCAAAAGCAAGCGTTATTTCAGGGAGAAACGTTACGCGGAATACTTCTAGGTGATGGCTATGCCTATTGGACATTTGGCATGATTGCGAAATACGCAGCTTTTGCTTCATTTGCTGGCGCGGTGATCATGGGGTCATTGGTATTACTAGGTGTCCGGCACCTAACAAGTCTGAAATAATCACGCATTTCACGTTTTTCCATCCGCCCAAGATTACCCCAAATCGGCTACAAGTAGTTTTTGCCCGTCTTGGCACAACCAAGGCATCGATAGTGAAGTGCAAAACTCGGGATAATATTATTTCAGGCTAAGTTTGCGCAGTAATTGTGCGTTGGCGGCTACTATTATGGTGGACATAGACATTAATACGGCTCCAATGGCTGGTGATAACACGAAACCCAAGCCAGCAGTTACTCCGGTGGCTAGTGGGATGGCCAAGACGTTGTAGCCCACCGCCCAGCCAAGATTTTGAATCATTTTGCGGTAAGTTGCCTGCGATAATTTAATGGTTTTGGCAACGCCACCAGGATCGCTACTGGCTAATACCACCCCAGCGGATTCTATAGCAACGTCTGTACCAGCACCAATAGCAATACCGACATCAGCTTGCGTGAGGGCTGGCGCGTCGTTGACGCCATCACCAACCATCGCCACGCGACTACCATCAGTCTGTAGTTGTTTCACCACATCGGCTTTGTGCTCTGGCAAAACTTCGGCAAAATACTCATCTATACCAAGCTCTTTGGAAACCCAGGTCGCCACACCCTTAGCGTCACCAGTTAGCATGGCGACTCGTTTGCCGGCTTGTTTTAGAGAATTAACGGCTTGTTTTGATTCCGGACGGATAACATCTGCTAACATAATTGCACCCATTACTTCTTTGTCTGCAACCACGTAAACTACTGTCTTACCAGATATGTCAGCTTGTTTGGCAGTTTTTTGAACACCATCGTCCATGGTCTTAATCTTTAATTCCTCCAACAATCGTGGCCCACCAATAACTACTACTTTGCCAGCTACTTTTGCTTTTGCGCCTCGTCCAGATAATGCCGAAAAGCCACTGACTTTGGGGATTTTTAGATCATGCTCTTGGGCTGATGCTACAATTGCTTTGGCAATAGGATGTTCCGAATCAGACTCAACCGCGGCTGCCAATGTCAAAAGTTTATTATTATCACCACTAACACTGACGATATCTACTACGCCCTGTTCACCCTTAGTCAGGGTGCCCGTTTTGTCAAACAACACCACGTCTATATTACGAGCCGCCTCCAGCGCCATTCGCTCCCTTATCAACAATCCGTTTTTGGCCGCAAGAGTAGTTGATATAGCCGTAACCAGTGGTATTGCCAGACCAAGCGCGTGCGGACAAGCTATAACCAAAACGGTTACCACTCTCTCCAAAATAAACGCCACCGAACGATCCGACAACAATACCCAACCCAACAAGGTTAAAAGTGCCGAGCCAATTGCCACGAAAGTTAAATAAAAAGCGGCTTTATCCGCTAAAATCTGGGTTTTAGATTTACTGTTTTGGGCATCAGCCACGAGCTTGATAATGCCAGCCAGTGCCGTATCATTGCCAATTTTGGTAACTTTTACTGTCAACGATCCACTGCCGTTAGCCGTCCCGCCAATAACCATATCGCCGATATGTTTTTTGACTGGTTGTGATTCGCCGGTGAGCATTGATTGGTTTACGTCTGATTCACCTTTTATAACCATGCCGTCGATTGGGACATTGGCTCCCGGGCGAATTAAGATGGTGTCTCCGACTTTTAGTTCAGCAACAGCTACTTTTTTGGTGCCATCATTGGTAACAATTTCCGCCTCATCAGGCAATAATTTGGCCAGTTCTTTGAGTGCGCCTTGAGCGTTCATAACCGACGCCATTTCTAACCAGTGCCCCAGTAGCATAATTGTTACTAGCGTTGCCAGCTCCCACCAAAAATCCATACCCTCAACCAGATTCAAACTAACCGCCAAGCTATAGCCAAAAGCGACGGTTATAGCCATAGATATCAAAGTCATCATACCAGGCAAACGGGCCGCCAACTCGGCTCTGGCACCTTTCAGAAAAACCATCCCGCCGTAGAAAAATATCACGATTCCCAAGACTGTTGGCAACCACTCGCTCCCCGGAAATTCCGGCATAGTGAAGTTCAGTAACTCCATAATGGTATGCGAATACAAAAGCACCGGAATGGTGAGCGCGAAACTTAGCCAAAACTTCTTTTTGAACATCTGCGGACTATGCCCAGCGTGTTTATCATGCTGGCTATGATCATGTTGTATTGCATGGTTATGATGTTCGTGCTCGGTGGCATGGTTCATATTATGAGAATCGTGTTCCTGGGGATGCATATTAATTTGTACCGTGCATCATTTGCATAGCTTCGTTAGCGTCATAGTTCCAGCCTTTTTGCCATTGTTTCATATCAATAATTTCTTTGGTTTGGGCGGATATCACGGCTTCGCCGAGTTTTTTGATTTCGTCGTGTTTGGCACGGGCGGGGACTAGTTTGGCCATATCAATGGCGCCCTCATGGTGGCTAATCATCATTTCAATAAACGTTTTGTCAAAATCATCACCACTTTTGTTTTGCAATTGCGCGGACATGGCGGTCATAGGCATTTCACCGTGGTTGTTAGCTGATGGTTGATGACTGTGGTCGGTATCCATACCCATAGCATTCATCAACGAATGATTATCGTTATTAACAGCCAAAACGGCGGTTGTACCGGTAATAATTATGCCTGCCAGCAGTCCGATAATCCCATATAATATTGACGTTTTTTTCATTATTGACTCCTTATATTTGATAATTTATAAAGTTTTAGCAATTCCTCGACTACTTGCTCTTTGTTTGTTTCCGAATTAGAGCCAAAACTTTCCTTAACATGGGTACGCAGATGGTTCTCAAGTATTAACTTGTCAAGAGAACTCAACGATTTTTGAATTGCTAAACTCTGGATCATTATATCCATACAGTATTCTTCCTTTTCGATCATTTTTTCCAGGCCTTTTAGTTGTCCTTGTATAATCCTGGAACGATGTATAGCCTTTTTCTTTAGAGTACTTATCATGCTTACAGTATACCCCCTGGGGGTATTATATCAAATATAGTCCAGTATAGACCATAGCCCCGAAACATGAATTGTGGCGTATAATTATCTGTTATAGGAGTTATCTAATAAATGATAAGCGCGGAACATATCAATCGAGTCAAAAAAGAATTGGCCGAAGCGGGAGTTACCGGCTACGGATTAGTTAAATCTGAAAGTCGTTATTTACCACAGATTATTCATGAAAATGAACATATTGGTGGTGCGGTTTACGGTCAATTTGGGAGTGGTTCAGCTATGCTTATAGCTACTGACCATAGGATTATTTTCTTGGATCGCAAACCAATGTTTACTACCAATGACGAACTTACTTATGATGTTGTCTCTGGCGTCAAGCTTAATCAAGGTGGTCTATTTACTGCCGTTACTCTACACACCCGAGTTGCCGACTATGCACTTCGCTACGTTAATCTTAAATGTGCTCGCCGTTTTGTGAAATATATTGAATCTAGGCGACTGGAAAGTAATGATGGACAGCCGGTTTCTGACACGGTCTCTCCTGCAATATCTTCAGCCTCATCTATGCCATTTCTGGATGATTCGGCTCAGAACTTTTTAAAAAGTCATGATATTGCGGTTTTGTCATCAGTAGATCGTACGGGAAATGTCTACGGAGCCGTTGTTTATTATCTGGTTGGCCAACTTGGCCGAATCTATATTTTGACCAAATCAAGCACGACCAAAGCACGTAATATTCTGGCACATGGGCAAGTATCACTTACAATTTTTGAAGAAAACACAGCTCGTACGCTAAATATACAGGGTGATGCCGAATATGAGACTGATCAGAAAATTAAAGATTTTGTTTTCCATGAAATAGTTAAGCCACGGTCTTACGATGGGGAAGTGCAGCCACCGCCCGTCACAAAACTATCCGAGGGCTCCTTTACGGTTATTCATATTACACCCTCATCTGGAAAATATACTGACTACAAACAGACCAAAGCCTGACAGTGTAGCCCTCTATAGCTTTTTATTAAATTAGTAAGCTTAGTAATGCAATTCCTGTGCCGATTGCCAAACTATATCCGGAAATTTGTAATGCTTTGCGGCGGTCTTTTTTGCGGAATTCTTCTAGGTCAACACTGTCAGTTATACCAGCACTATTGATGACATTAAAAACACCTTTCAAACCAAACCCAGCGCAAAAATGCATAGCATCTTGCAAAAACCCCGTAGCCGCTCCAGCAACAGGCAAAATTAGCAGTAACCTCCAGCCCCTAGGTGCGTCAATAGCCACTAATAAGACTAATAGGACTATCGCGACAAGAGTACTGATAATGCCAGATTGACGGCGTTTGGCGCGTTCAGCTTCACCAATATTGCACACACCCGGGATGTATTCATTGCTACGGGTCGTCTTTTTATTTTGTACTAATACTGCTACTGCTACTGCTACTGCCTGCATGACGGGACTCCTTTATACGTTAATAATTACCACTATACTGGACTTACGCAAAATCGTCCGTTCCCAGAGTGAATTATTTCGAGCGAAAACTGTTTTATCTGAAGGAGAGGTAGCCTTAGCAACGACAATCCTATGAAAAGTAGTCGGTGGGCCTTAAGATTGTGCTTCAGCAACTGGCTGCGCGGTACTTGCACCTTGCAAACTTGGCAGGTGGCCAGCGGTTCGTTTTGGTGCTTATGATCTTCCATGGCTAAAATCCCAACTTTTCTTTAACCAGAATCATAGTGATACGTCCTGGCATAACTTCGCTGTTTATGATTAACGTTTTACGAATAACACTGTCCATACCGTATATTTTCTGCAAACGCTCACTCTCTAACTTTAGAGTATATTCCTCAATGCGTTTCATGGCTTCGTCAAGATTAGCGACAATTTTTTGTGTACCAACTACCCAGATTACATGGGCGGCCGAAAAAGCGTAAGGCGCTAGCTGACTACCAGAATTAGAGGCGATAACGACCTTACCATCTTCTGTAACGGCATTGGCACTGCCAACTACATAGTCGGGCGCGCTGTTGATACGGCGAGCTGCCGCGCGCTGTTCGCTCTCGGGCAATTCGGTGATTTTTTTGCGCAAAGATACAAAATCTTTGGATTCCTCAATAGCTTCGCCCAGACCAATCTGATCGGCGGTGGTTGAGGTGGCGGTCATAACACTCGTGCCTTTTTCTATAAGGGATAACGCCTTAGTCTTTGCCTCGGCGCCAGTTTCAACTACAACAGCGGATATACCGTTAGTTTCTAGCGCGGCAACGGTACGCTTTAGTTGTTCCGCACTCGCTAATTGTTGGAATTTATTAGTCTCTTCCATAAATACCCCTCCTCATCTTAAATTAAAGTTTGCTTACGCCAGTCCTAGGATTGAGTCTATTTTGTGTCTGTCGAAGCCAAGAACTTTTTCTTCGACTCCACCATCTTTTTCAATGATAGTAAACGGTACGCCCAGCTGACCGCTTTTTTCATATAATTCTTGGGCAAATTTCTGGTCTTGGTCGGCATGGATTTCTTGGTATGCAATATCCTTGCTTTGCAAATAGCTTTTAAGCATTTTGCAGTAGGCACATGTCGCCGTACTATAAATTGTAATTTTTGACATGATTTACTCCGTTATTATGACTGATTTCTTGATAAACCGTTTATCTGATAATTGACCTAGCGTAAAGTCCGCGACGCTAGCTCTGGAAATTTTGGACATCATGTTGGGATTTGTGTCGAGTTTGTAGGCTTTATTGGTTAACATGGTTGGTCCGGTAGCGCCCAAAATAGCTACCCTCATAGATTAATCTTTTATACTTACTACTACTTTACCAATGATGCTTTCATTTTCTCGGGCTTGAAATGCTTCTTTGGCTTGATCTAACGTGAATGTGCTGGCAACATGAGGTGTTACGCTCTTTGATGTGATTAGGGCAGATAATTCATCAAGTGCGGCAGTATTTACATGGGTCATTTGACCAATAATGGTGATACCTAGTTCTTGTGATTTGGCTTCATCGGATTGACCGGCCATAGTAACTGCCGTGCCACCCTTTTTTACCATCGCCAGGGCTTTTTGGAATGTTTCACCACCCACCGTGTCAAACACCGCGTCAAATTCTTGATCCGTCCCAACTTCTTGCGTGGCATAATCAATCACTTCATCTGCCCCAAGTTGCTTGGCATAATCAACTGCTTGAGTTCCAACCGTCGTAACAACATGCGCGCCCAAGTTCTTGGCGATTTGAATCGCCGCTGTACCTATCCCGCCAGTTCCACCAGTGATTAGAATTTTTTGGTCAGGCTGTAGGTTGATGTGAGTTTTCAGGCCCTGTAACGCACTAACGCCAACTAATGGCAGTGATGCTGCTTCATTAAAATCAATATTTTCAGGCAGTAGTCCAAGTTGTTCGGGCTTGGTTAGCGCGTATTCGGCTAATGCGCCACTGCCACCACCCAATGCACTGGCTTGACCGTAAACTTTATCGCCAACCTGAAAACCCGTAACGCCATCTCCAATTTCTGAAACAATTCCGGCAATATCACCACCCAAGGTTACTGGCAATTCTACAGGGGCCCATGATTGTGTGTAGCCTTCACGAACGGCCGTATCGATTGGGTTCAAGCTGGCGGCTTTAACCTCTACCAACACCATGCCGGGTTGAATGACCGGCGGCTGAATGTCTACTATTTCTACTGCATCGGCATGACCGAATTGTTTGATTTGGGCTGCTTTCATTGTACTTATACCTCTCCAATGTTATATTTTATCCAAGTACTATACATTTAATAGTACTTTAATTTTTATAGCAAGTAGAAAATTATGAAAGACACGGGAAACTGTTCGGATAATCTAAAATTAATCGGCGATTATTGGACACTGCGTATTATTGACGCCCTACGAGAGGGCGAACAACGTTTTTGCCAATTACAACGAGATGTCGACAATCTCAATCCCGCCACCCTAACCGATAGACTCAAAAACCTGGAAAATATGCGTTTAATCCGCCGTTCAGAAGAAACCCAGAGCAAAATATCAGTAACGTATTCCCTAACCAACCGCGGCAAAGAAGTCCTGCCAATCATCAACGCCATCAATGCTTTTTCTCAAAAAACCAGCGTGATTAAGTAACTCATGGACAAGCTCAAAAAATTAGCAGAGCACCTACAACCTAGCCCCAAAATGCCAGTCCTGTTTGTGGGTCATGGTAGCCCAATGCACGCCATTCAGACCGACCCCGTAACAGATAATTGGCAAATCGTGGGGCAACAGTTGCCCAAGCCACAAGCCGTGGTGGTGATCAGTGCTCATTGGCTGACGCATGGCACGCACATTACTGATGCGCCAAAACAGCCGATTATTTATGATTTTTACGGTTTTCCTGATGAACTCTACAAGGTTACGTATGATGCCAAGGGCGACCCCGAACTAGCCAAATTATTACGTTTGGAGTTAATCAAATACGAATCAGCACTAGATAGCAGTTGGGGGTTGGATCACGGCACCTGGAGCGTGCTCAAACATCTTTTACCAGAGCCAGATGTGCCGGTTTTGCAGATAAGTTTAGACATGACTAAGTCGTTAAAAGACCTGCTGAGTATATTCGGACAATTAAAGCCTCTGCGTCAAAAAGGAGTGTTGTTTATTGGCAGTGGCAATATCGTGCATAATTTGCGTGCAATGCGGTTTGACGACGGTATTTTTGATTGGGCTATGGAGTTTGACAACCACACCAAACAAGCCATAGATAATTATCATTTGGATAGCCTCATAAATCCACACAAAGCAGGACAAGCTGGTTTATTGGCAGTGCCTACCGACGATCATTATCGGCCCATGTTGGCAGCCATGGCACTACTTGATCCAGATGAAGGCGTGGACTATTTTAATGATAAATTTTACGATTACGGCAGTGCGGGCATGCGCTCGTTTGTCAGCCACGGCACAGTTGACCTCACCAAACTACCCACAACAGGACTGTTGAGCATCAAATGACCGATAAATTATTCAAAAAACCCAACAAACCGACAGTGCATCAGGGCATGCCTCATACCCAAATTGGTGTTATACCGCCAGATGGAATCATGCAAAAATTGGCAAATTATTGCTTTTCATTGCCAAACGTCTCGGAACGGCCCACCCAAATCTCCGTACCAGGTGCCCGTGCTCTGTGGCTGGACGAATCCGTCCACGCCATCCACCCAGAAACCATGCTAGTCGGGCGCGAATTTGCTCATATTCATCCAGATGCCAGCTTACATTTACCCCTACCAGAACCAATCGCCCTGCAAGCCATAGAACACGATTGGGCAGAACCCCACCCCGTTGCCAAGCACGTTGGCTTGCCAGGCATGGTGTTACTCTATACTCCCATGGACAAAAAAGAACTAGAAGTAGTAAAAAACTTCATCCTAGAATCATATCAATACGTAACCGGCCTAGAAATCTAACCCCAAATCCAAACAAACACGATTTAACTCTTATAGAGGAACGTCCTATTGGCACCCTGAAAACTAAGTAAAATTAACACGCAGTTTTCCATAACATGTCAAGGTACGTCCTTGACAGGTGGCTCTAAGGCCTCTGTCTAGTATTCTTTTCCCATAATCCCTCATAGAATCCCTCATAGAATCTTGACTAAAACCCTCGGGGGGGGGTAAACTCACATATAAAGGATAAGCATAAAAGAGGTGTATATATTCCATGGCGAGACTTCCAACTCCTGGTTCAGATAATGGTACTTGGGGTACAATCCTAAATGACTTCCTAGCAGTTGAGCACAACCCAGACGGTAGTCTTAAGGCTACTGGTACTCTAGCTAGTAAAACCGACAAGTCTAGTAACCTAAGTGATCTTACTGACGCTCCTACTGCCCGGACTAACCTTGGACTTGGTACTGCCTCTACTCATGCTACAAGTGACTTTGACGTGGCTGGTGCTGCTGCTGCCATTACCCCAACCACGCTCGGCTTGGGATCCGTCGACAACACTGCCGACTCGGCCAAGCCGGTCAGCACCTTACAGGCTGCAGCCCTCGCCGCCAAGATTGACACCACGGTCGCTAATTCCACATATGGGACGGCTGCCGACCAGTTCGCGTTGCGCCGTTTGGGTGACCTCGCAGCCGGGGACCGCTCCAACTCCGTGACCCGGCTGCGACGTGACCGTGACGACGCGACCGGGTTCAACGAGACATGGGCCAACCTCACCGCATGGAACCCCGCCACCCAAAGCCAAGTTAGCGCGGGCAAGGTCTACGGCCTCGGCACCATACAGAACCCTGGCGGCGGCGGTCGGGCATTCGTCGTCCCCAAGAACTCCCGCTTTCGCATCACTGGCACGATCAACTTTGTCGCGGGCGGCACCGATTGGGCCATGTTCGGCTTGTGGGCCAACACCGGGGCGCTCCCCGCAAACGGCACCTACTCGCTCATGTGGGGACTGCTGGGCAACCAGCCGAAGCGGTGGAACGCTAGCACCTTCGTCCCCGGCTACCCGACCAGCAACATGTACGCGGTCGGTGCTTCCGCCCTCATCACGGTCTCCACCACCTACACCGTGACCATCGAGTCCGACGAGTTGGGCATCTCCGCGTCGCTCATCGACGCCGCACATACCGTCGAGTGGACCGACCGCATCCCGTGGTCTGCGATCCCCGAAGCGGCCAACTACGTGTCCGCGTCGTACTGGCTCAACGACACCCGACAACTGTCCGGAACCAGCATTGGCCCCATCGCCGCCACGACAAGCATCAACACCATCGTGCCCCGGACCAACGTGGAGGGGGCGGCGGATTGGGTTGTCACCGCTGTGGACTCAGCCGCGAACACTATGCGGGTCTGCGTGCCCAAAGCCTATGACTCGCGCACCCCGTCCCCCGTGGTCATCTACCACCACGGCGTCGGTGAGGACTCCAACGGCCCCTTCTCCGAGGTTGTCAAACGGGCGTTCATCCAGTCCCTTGTGGATGCCGGGTACATCGTGGCATCCACGCTTGCGGGATCGAACAACTGGGGCAATGACGCCGGGATCAACGCCTACGTCAACCTCTACCAGTACCTGCGGGATCACTTCGCCATCGGCCCGGTGCATCACCTCGGGCAGTCCATGGGTGGGCTGTCTGCCACGCTGACCCTCGCGGCCCGCAAGGTTCCCGCCGCGTCTCTGGCGCTGATCTACCCTGCCACGAACCTCGCCGCGAGTTACGCCAACGCCTCGTTCACCGCTGGAATCAACACGGCCTACGGAATCAGCGGAGACTACGCCGCCAAGACCGCAGGCCACGACCCGGCACTCATGGCCGGGACCGCGTTCCGTGGGGTGCCCGTGTGGGGTATTGCCAGCACAGATGACGTCACGATGAACAAGGCTGCCAACCTCGACGCGTTCGTGACCGCCGTCACACCGTATGCCGCAGAGGTCACCACGCTGACATCGACCGGCACGCACGGCGACGCAAGCAACTTCTCCGCGACACCGCAGGCAAGCCTGCTCGCATTCCTGGCCCGCAACAGTCTCGGCAGCGGAGCCTGACCCCCGCCCATAAGGCCCGGATATACAATTTGGGAGCTTAAGGGACTGTCCCCTAACAGATGGGAAGTTTGCAAGTTTATAAATTTACAGATAAAGAATCACCGCCTCGCCTTAAAATTATCACATTATGGGGGGATCTAGAGGACAGTCCTCTAACAGAGAGGGGATTATTGCGTACTAGTGATCGGCAAGTTCATATTTAATACCTGACTTGACCACCCCATCCATTTTCTCGACTCCTAACATAAGGAATTAAAAGGGTCTCACCCTTAACAGGGAAGAATTTTGGTGATTAGGGTTCCAAATCAGTTAGAAGACAGTCTTCTATAGGAGTCATAGGAGTCTTTTAGTGTCATATATCAACTAACCGATACTTTATTGTTTCTATCTCGGAAACATTATTCATGAGCTAACGAATACTATTTGGGAAAGATTTTAGATGAGCTAAGTCGAACGAGTTGTCGATTGGGATAAACTTTGCCATACTGTTAATATGAGCTCGCCGGAATATACGCCGCACGTACAAGCAATCTTAGACAAGGTTGGCGACATGCCAGTTGTCAAACCAGGAACTGATGAAATTGCCTCTCTTGCTGATGCTCTGCCACTTTGCGTAGACAAAGAGGGCACCAATCATTTATTAAATATATTGGGTAGTCTGACGATGGAAGAAGCCAGAACACTCGTAACCGATCTTGCACCAAAGGAGTAAATTTTGCCCGACACGATAGAAATGAGTGCCGTGCCAGAACTTGGCGATGAAATCTGGTGGTTAGCGGAACATTCTGATACGACCGCCGAGGGGGCAACAGCTACCACGATCAACCAGGAAAATTTGGCCACTACAACAGGGGATATTCAGACCGAGCGCATAATTACCTACAATGGTATGACTATACCGGAATCACAACTGCGCGAGGTATGTCCCTATCTTGCCAAACTGGGCGAAGTAGCCTTCAAGATTGTCGTCGAAGCTTATTTAAAAACCGAGGTAAAACATCCGGAAGCAACTATAGAAAAAGCACCCCGGGCAGTGAATAAAAACACGGAAACAACTATCCCCGCTAAGGTCAGCCAAGTATTTGAGCCAAAGATAACAAGTAAACAAACTGCACGTATCGAAATCTTACCCAGCCCTATCTTACCAGCGTCTTTGAGGCATGAAATTATACACAATGAAAATGTACTGAAAAATGAAGTTTCTGATATTCGGGTAATCATCGAAGAAACCAATAGTCCAGCCCCTACCCTCAAAACGCAAATATCCAAATCACCCATAATTGCAACAAAGTTCGTCATTATTCCTGGCAAAACAAATATTATTAATAAAGACTCCATTACGGAGGATAGCCCAGAGCTTATTCCTGACACTGACACGCCTAGCCGTATAGACCCAAAAACAGCAATTATCAAGGAAGAGGTCAAACTAATGCCAAATAAACTGGACTTACGCAAAATCGCCCGTTCCCAGGCTAAATCAGCTCGAGTTGGGAGTGGTTTGGCTGAAGGAGAGGTAGCCACATCGAAAGAAGACAGGCCACTATCAGCCGAGATTAGTTGGTCTGGGGATGGGGGAGCTTTGCGTAAGTCCAGTATAACTGACGATATCGAGCCAGTAATGACTATAGAACCATTAATTACATTCGTGACGGATACGGTTGCAGATACAGAACAAGATTTTGATACACAAATAGAAACCCCAAATGTGGGCCTATTTGAAGAATACTTAGGCTCCTTGGAAGTCATTGATACTATCGGCAATCTGGAAGAAATCCGTGAAACAGCCAGTCGGCAACCAATCGAAAAATCACTAGCCGAACTAATCACATTAATCCAGGAAACTTCCAAAACTCCTGAAATGCAAGAAATTACTAATCTGATACAGGAAATCGACCAACTCTTTACAGTAGATAACCTGCGTATTACTGAAGCATCACCATTAGCCCCAGAAATCGAAGAAAAAATTATAAGATTGTTTGAGTTGCTGGGACGTAGAAGTCCCCAGGATGCTTTAGATGAATTAATAGTCCGGCACGACATTGATTTTTTGGTGCAAGCAATTGAGTACTTGACAGAACTTGCTAACGAAGACAATCAACAGGAGTTTTTGTTTTCACGCACCAAGACAGTCATACCAGCCAACATAATTGATCCGATAGCTATTCGTGTTGGCCGGATTATTGTTAGGCTTGTGAAAACAGGGCTCAAGAATCTACAGCCAATTACCGTCGAATAACCTAAAAACACATTAGTGTCTGGATGCTAGAGATTCGTTGCGTTCTATTGTTATAGAATTGGGCAATTTTGCTGCCGCAATAAATGCCAATAATGCAAACATGCCGGTCAAAATTATAGCTTTTTTACTGCCATCAGCCGAAGCTTGGTGGGCAATTGCGGTTAATTCGTTCTGTACGGTTTCGGACAATTTTGGAGCATCTTTGCCCTCTGCCTTACTGACACCACCAAATTCAACCGATGAAGCCCTAGAAGACAAAGCCTGTGATAATTTTGGTTTTAACTGCTCTGGAATAACCGTACTTTTGTTGACACCATTAGACAAGCCAGTAGCTAAAGTCATAAACAAAACCGCTCCAATTATTGCCGATCCAAAAGAAGACCCAATTTGCCTCATGGTGTTGTTGACACCTGATGCTTCACCGGCTTCGTCTACCGATACTGCCGATAATGTCAAATTACTAACCTGGGCCATTACCAATCCCATACCAGCCCCAAACAATATTAAGCCAGGAGCTAACGTGGCTGGTGTAGCTGTAACAGAAATACTTTGCCAAATCACCAAAGCAGCCAAAGCATTGATAGCTAACCCAACTTGCACAATTCGTTTTGGCAAAAACTTTTTGCTAATTATTGCCGAGAATGGGGCCGCAATCAATAAAGATGCCGACATCGGTAAGAGTGCTAATCCGGTATGCAAAGCATCTAAATTACGCACAGACTGCAAAAATACCGGAATGGCAAATATTAAACCTACCTGCCCAAGTGACAAAATCATGGTTACTGTTGCGCCAGCCGTAAACTGTGAATTTTGGAATAATCTCATGGATACCAGAGGCGTCAATCCAAGTTTTTCACGTCGTAACTGCGACCATCCAAAAGTAACAAGCAGAACTATACCCAAAGCAATAGCTAGCGGAGTAACAGATAGCCCAAAAATATTAATAGCATGACCAAAAACAGAAAATGACTCATTAGCCATCCACCAACCAAATTGTGCCGACTGTATAACACCAAAAACCAACGACAATAATCCCGTTGCCGAAAGAACGACACCCAGTACATCCAATTGGTGTTTTTCTTCTTCGTCTTCGGATTCATCAATTAATAACGAACCCAGCAGTAAAACCGCGGCTACAAATATATTTATTCTAAACGCCCAACGCCAACTGTAATTGGTCGTTAGCCACCCACCAAGTATAGGCCCGAGACCAGCCGCCGCCGCAGCTATACCACCCCAGATACCAAAAGCAATCGCTCTATCACGCCCTCGATAGTTTGCCACAAGCAGAGAAGCGGTAGCTGGCATCATCATAGCGGCACCGATCCCTTCTATAATAGATTCACCGATAACCATTATTCCAACCGAATGACTGATTGACGTTATGTACGAACCAATGGCAAAAATAACTGCCCCAACCATAAACATTCGTTTTCGGCCAAACAAATCACCCATACGACCACCCGTAATAGTCAATGACGCCAACGTCAATGCATAGGCCGTTATGACCCACTGGATACCTTTTAAGTCAGTACCTAGGTCTTGAGTAATAGTTTTTAGGGAAACATTAAGTACCGTGGTGTCCAATACTATTATCATTAATGCCAAACTCAAAATCACTACCGGAATCCACTTGCGCCAACCTTTTTTAAATTCAGCGGCACTGCTTGGTAGCTCTAATTCTTTATTCATCTTTGTCCTCAATTATTTTTATAATCTGATTTGTTATTAATTCTAAACTTCGTAACTGCTCGTCTTTAATATTAGATAAAACCACCTCCATTTTTTTCATATATACATTTCTAATTTTTTGAAAACGTTTTTTTCCTTGAGTACTCAAGCGTATCATAGTTTCTCGCTTATCGGTCGAACTGGCCTCTCGTAGTAATAATCCATTTTTGACCAGATTACCAACGATCTGGGTAACAGCACTACTGGTAATATTAAGTTTTTGGGCAATGGCTTTAATATTCATAGGATGCTCATTTAACAAAAATAAAACCTCTATCTGGGGCTTATTAACGCCCAGACTAGCCAAGAATTGATCTCTACTGCTCCCCATAAGCCGGTAAATTGCAGTTATGTTTTCTAGGACTTCCTGTAGTACGCTTTGACGATTTTCTTGTGCCATCAAATAATTAACCATCTTTTACTTGGGCTGATTCTGTTTATCTTCGAGCTCATAAACAGCTTCATTGCCTTCTATAGAGACATTTGGTAGTATTTTAGCCAACCATTTTGGCAACCACCAAGCAGCATCGCCTAAAAGCGCCATAACTGCCGGCACCAAGGTCATCCGTATCACGAAAGCATCAATCAATATACCAAACGCCAAAGCAAAGCCAATCATTCGTATCATAGGCTCGTCGCCAAAAATAAAGCCACTGAAAACCGCCACCATAATAATAGCCGCGGCAGTAACCACACGGGCACCATGAGCAAAACCATTGATTACGGCTTCTTTTGAAGCGTGCTTATTGACAGTGTAGGATTCATGCATACCAGACACTAAAAAGAATTCATAATCCATAGCTAGCCCAAACAAAATACCTACAACAATTATTGGCAAAAAACTCACCACTGGTGTTTTATCGAAAATGCCCAGCCAGCCCCACTGAAATAATGCTACTAACGCGCCTAAGGTTGCCGATAAAGACAACAGGAAACCTAGGGTCGCCTTGACGGGCACAAGTACCGAGCGAAATACTACAAGTAGTACCAGTAAAGACAAGCCCACCACCACTATGATATAAACCGGTAAAGCTTTAGCTAATTTTTGGTCAAGATCTATAGACACAGCCGTTGCGCCAGTTACTGACAGCTTGGCACCAGAATTACCAGCAATCTGTTGTCTGTTTGTTCGTATTTGCTGGATTAAATCTTTTGTAGCGTTATCAGAAGGCCCAGTTTTTGGAATAAGTTGCAGGATGGCCATATCATTAGATTTATTTATGGCTCCAGGTAAGGCAATTTGTACGCCTTCAACTTTTGCTAAAGATTGAGCTAACTGTCCGGCTGTTTGTTGAGCTTGCTCTAGAGATAGTTTGTTTGGTAATTCAGCAACTACTATCAACGGTCCATTAAAACCTGGCCCAAAACTTTTACTAACTAGATCGTAGGCTGTTCGTTCTGTTGTGCCTATGGGCGCGTCGCCGTCACCAGGAAAAGCCAATCGTAGTTTTATTGTTGGCAGAGCTATCAAAATTATCATAAATAAAACCATACCGATTGCTATTTGTGGATGTTTTGTAACTTTCTTGGCCCAACGGTAGCTAAAAGTTTTATGACTGTCTTCGGTAACTTTAACTCGGGTGTGTTTACGTTTAGCTACCATCACTTCGGCTCGGCGTGATTTACTTAATACCCGTTTGCCCGCAAAACCAAGCAAAGCCGGTATAAGTGTAACTGCGACAGTTGCGGTGGTTGCGACAGTTGCGGCCGCACTTAGCCCCATGATTGTCAGGAATGGTATACCAACAACGCTTAAACCTGATAGAGCAATGACTACGGTTAGCGCAGCAAAAATAACAGCGTTTCCAGCAGTAGCAATAGCTCGACCAGCCGCTTCAGCCGGCGTTATACCTTCTAGTAAATATTTACGATATTTTGTGACGATAAACAGTGCGTAATCAATACCAACGGCTAACCCCAACATAATCGACAAAACTGGCGTAACAGAGCTAACACTAATGACGCCACTAAGTGCAAAAATGCCAGTAACACCTATAGATACCGCGACCAAACCCACTGCCAACGGCATACCGGCTGCTGCCAATGAACCAAGCGTTACGATAAGCACCATAGCGGCAATTATTACACCTACGATTTCACCAGGGCCAACCAAGGCCGGTTCGGGTTGACCGAGAATGTCACGGCTAACTTCAGCTTGCAAACCAGTAGCACGGGGGACTTCCAGGGCCGACAAAATGGCCTGGGTCATTTCTTTGTTAATGCCGCCACGCTCAACGCTGAACTGAACCTGAGCAATGGCGACATGTCCATCTGGCGAAATAGCTCTTGTCTGTAGAGGACCAAGAACAACCGCCACATTTTTAACTTTACTAATGTCTTGAACAGTTTGATCAATCACAGACTGGTAGTCAGTAATAGTTTTTGTTGGTGGCGTCGCAAATACTATACGTCCAGATGTGCCAGAAGCTGCCGGAAAACTCTTACTTAAGGTATCAATTGTTGCTTGAGATTCTGTACCAGGTATCGTAAATTCTGACGAAATAGGCTGTTGAAAAGTAGTCATTAAGCCAACAAAAATCATTACAATCACCAGCCAACCGCTCAACACGTACTTACGACGTTTGAATGACCAGCGACCAAGTTTGTATAATTTGTCTGACATAGATCCCCTTAATTTAATTTTACTAATTAGTTTAGTCACTAACACAAAAACAGTCAACTATATGTGCATGAGGTGTATACTAAGCTTATGCAAACTAACCTTGATAACGAGGCAAAATAAGGGGAGTGTTCAGAAGTGTTTAGATTTGCTATCAAAAATGGGTTTCGCCGTAAGGGTATCGCATTCTTGGCGATTGCTGGTAGCGGTATCGGCACGGCCTTAATGACGGTTTTGCTTAGCTTGTCTAGTGGCATGAATACTGAACTTAACAATACTCTAAATAAAGTGGCTGGCGATGTAGTCATATCAGCAAAAGGATCATCAGTTATAGGTGGTTTTATAGGCGGTGGCAACCCCCTACCCGTAAGTCATTTGGCAAAGATTAAAAATCTTCATCATATCAAGTCACTATCCCCGCAAATAAATACTGCTATCCCCAAACAGTTTTTGGAAAGTCAAAGCCCAATCGGAACCCCGCTTCAAGGACTTGATTTAGGTATAGATAAAACTCTGGACGGTCCGTCAGTGAAGATTATAGAGGGCAATACTATAACTAAGGACGATGAAGCCATAATAGGCAAGGGTCTGCTTAATCAAAATAAGTTAACTGGCGGGCAGCAACTCACTATCGGACAAAAAATAATAGTTCCGAGGATTCCTCCAAACAATTTAGGAGCTCGATCACCAAAAAACGCTCCTGACACAGTAACATTAACTATTGTTGGTATTTTTGAAACTGGCAATGACATCAATGATCGTAATATAGTAACCAATATAGCTACAGCCAGAACAATAGCCGGACTCAGGCCAGATCAAATTACCAGTATTCGAGTAACAGCCGACAGTACGGATAATGTAAGCGTGCTAGCTAAAGAAATTGAACAAACTCTATCCAGTACAGATAATCCGGTTCAATCTGCCGTATCTAAAGACTTGCTGGGAGATATCAATAACACGCTGGATATTTTTCGCAATTTTCTACTGGTTATAGCGATTGTCGCGGCAGTAGCCGGAGGTGTTTCTATAATGATTATCATGCTGATGAGCGTTATGGAACGGATGCAAGAATTCGGCATTATAAAAGCTGGTGGCTGGAGCAACCGCAACATTTTATATACTGTTTTTATAGAATCAATCACCTTATCGCTTAGCGGAGCATTGATCGGGTTCTTTGTTGGGCTAGGTATCGGGCAAATTATAAATAATTATCTAGGCAGCGACATAGCTGTTATTACCCCGTTATTAACATTTGGAGTATTGTTTTTCGGGGTAGCCATGGGTGTTGTCGGGGGTTTGTATCCGGCAGTTCGGGCAGCCCGTGTCAGTCCGGTTGAAACACTGAAAGCACTATAAAATTATGAAAAATCGCAACATAATAGAAGTAAATAAAATCAACAAAACCTACGTTAGAGGAAAGACCGCCTATAAAGCGCTCAATAATATGAGTTTTGTTATTAAGCAAGGTGAGCTGGTCTCCATAATGGGCCCATCCGGTTCTGGCAAGACCACGTTATTAAACCAGCTGGGGGCACTGGATCGGCCAGAATCCGGACACGTTATAATTGATGGAGTCGATATTACCAACGTTCCCGAAGGACGTCTTTTTAAAGTTCGTCGCCAAAAAATAGGTTTTGTTTTCCAATCATTCTATCTAGTGTCTACTTTGAGTGCGTTAGACAATGTATTATTGCCAATAATGCCTTTGCGTCGAAAAAGCTTTTATAGGCAACGGGCTATCAAGTTATTGGAAACCGTTGGTCTGGGCGATAAACTCAACAATAAACCATCAGAACTGTCTGGTGGACAGATGCAACGTGTGGCGATAGCTCGTGCACTGATTTTGGATCCGCCCATTATTCTGGCAGATGAACCAACCGGTAATTTAGATAGTCATACTGGTGCTGAAATATTTAGATTAATCAAACAGCTCAATCAAGAAGAAGGCAAAACATTCATCATAGTTACGCATGATCCAAGAATTGCCAAGGCCAGCAAGCGGATTATTTATCTACTTGACGGTACGGTGGTTGACAACCCTTCTGTCAAGATGGAAATTACTTTTTGAATCTACACTTGACCTGTCGCAAAATCGCCCGATCCCAGAGTGAATTATTTCTGGTGAAAACTGTTTGGAGCCGACAGAATTCGATCTGGGGATGGAGGAGCTTCGGGTAGGTCTAATGAAACTTATCCTAATTAGGATAAGTAACCTTAAGTGTGTGGGTTCGTGCGCTTGAGAAACGGGTTTTAACTTCTATGGTGTAGTTGCCAGCTTTGGATGCGTTAAAGGTGCCGGATAGTGGTACGTTGGTGTTTAGCTGTTGAGCTATGACTTTATTGCTAGAGTCGTAAACTTTTACGTCGTATCTGCCGTTACCTTCTTTGGTAGACAGAGAGTATTTGATTGTGCCGGCTTTGGGTATTTGTATAGTTTGTTTTTTGGAGCCGGATTTACTTAGGGTGGCGGTGTAAGTTTTGGTGGTCGTTGTTGGGGCTGGAGCTGGTGGAGTCCTGTGTCTGTGAAGCCGGCGACAGTGGTAGTGTTTATCTTGGTACCGCCACGATAAATATCGTAACCAGCTACACCAACGTTGTCGGTTGAGGCTGTCCAGCTTAGATCGATCTGGGTAGAGCTTGTGGGTGTGACTGCCAGGTTGGTGGGAGTGGTGGGGGCGGTGGTGTCTGTAGTGGATGGTGGGGGAGTGGACGAACTACCGCCCGTGTTATCTACGGATTTGGATGGCATCCCATCAAAATTATTATCATTATTGGGATCCCAATTATACGTAACCCCGTAGCCATTTCTGGTAATACTAGCTGTTTTGGAATTATAGGGATTCTGGAGGAATGGAGTCTTGAAACCATACTTAAAGGTATTGAAATCTTGCAGTACACCGTTTATCTTGTGGCTAGTTAAAGCAGAACGATTAAACAACAGTGTGGTGCCTAGTTTGCTGGATTTATACGTAACATCGGATGATGTAACCTGTAGGGTATTATCCAAAATATCAGACTTAAATGCCGCCAATGAAGGATACTCATCAGATGTACTGACTTCCCAGATTAGGATTGCCTCGTTTGCCTTAAGCACTCTGATTTGCCCGCCTTGGGCATTTCCATCATCCGCGAATTGACCCGCACTTGGGCGAACTGCCATATAAACATCCCGTCCTTCGGAAGACTTTTGTTTAAAAAACATCCATGGTGGTGAACTATAGTCCTTGGTATCAAACTTATCCTGAATCCATATCCTGGGGTTAAGATCTCCACTTTTGCTACGAGTAATCGCGACTCGTTCGGTCACTACCCCTTTAGCGTCATGGGCGGGTTTGCGTTTACGAAACGGACCATTACACGGACTCGGAGATTTACAACCCTCTGGATCGGCTTTGGTGGAATCAACCGCAAAATAAGGCATAATATTTAGCCCAGCTGGCATGGAATTGGTGTTATGAATATAGAAGCCTCCCGAATGATGTTCATCACCGGTAGTGCCATCCAATAAAAATCCCAGGCCGAAATCTTTTTCAACCCAGTTAGCTTTTGGTCCCGTACCATCTGTTACCAGATATCCGTCCCCTTTGTTTCGAGCTACATCAATAATTGCCTTGGGAAAATTCGTGTTCGTAGGATTATAGTCACTGGTTGCTATACTCAACGCTGCCCAGCGTCCCCATGAAAACAGATACTTATAATCAGCTGGCAATTGATACCCTAGATTATCGAAAAGCAAGAAATTCATTGGCTGTAAATGATGTGATGCACCAACTGACGCATCCATGCTGTACCATCGGTCATTTTGCCCTGTGTACATATTTTTTACCATGTCTTCTGACCAATCAATCATCAATCGATCTAGCATAATCTCGGCATGTTTTTGGACCACGGCATCCTGAAACAAATCGCGAATCATCCAGTAATCACCCATGTAAACATGCGCGTAACCAGCGCTATCTTTCTCAAATTCTGCAATATCTAGCCTGAAATGATCTGTTCTGTCATTCCCCCATGCGTCAGAATATCGGAAAAAGGCATCACGGAAATAGTGCCAGTAATCATCACGCACAGCTGTAGAGTCTTTTACCGCATAGCCTCTGTAAGATTCTCCAGCATAAACCTCCGACATCAGCATACCGGTTGTAATAACCTGGAGTTTGTGGTTTTCGGTGCCGTTATAGCCCCCTGATCCTTTTGGATTCCAAGGGTTGAAACTGGCTATATCAAAATTGATATTATCAACGGTATATTTATCGAATAGCTTATTGCGCCAAAACATCAATGATTTCTGGGCATTGGTAGTGCCATCTTTTTTCAACCCAGTCTTGAGCTTTGATTTGGTAGCTGGATATAATAAGTCCGGCTTATCCTTGAACATCAAGTAAGCACGCAAATACGTAAATGCAGCCGCGTGATGAATGGCTTGTGATTCTTTCTCCGCCGTATCTATCTTGTCAGTACTGTTATAAATTAGATCATTGGCCTTGGAAACACAGGCATCGTTACAGGCGCTCGCACCGTCTCTATTACGGCGTTGCAACATTATCGTTCCCTGCGCTGCTCCCATATCAAAATCTGATGCGGCGTCCCTGCCCAATATCGCGTCTTCATAGACCGTACGTCTTTGAGGAAACTGCGTAACAACTTGCTCAACCGTTAGAGGTGTCGCTGCTTTGCTAAAAAATAAAAAGTAAATACCTGTAGAAGCGAACACGATAACAAACAAGAGCATGACTACACGAGAACGTGGTAATCGCTTCTTTAGTTGTTGCAAAAATGTATTTTTTGGTTTTTTGTTAGTCTTATACGGAGTTTTGGCTTTCATTGTTTTTGTTTTCCTAACTTTAGTTGTTGACTGTTTCATTAGACTGATGGCTATCGTTAGATTTATTGATATTAAATACATTCTACACTATCGTGTCAACTATGGGCATTACAATAGCCATGCCTGTCAACGCAAAATGACCAAATTTTGAATGATGAGCCCAAAAATCGGTGTTCAGTATGTACATCTTATTAATTCCATAAGCAGTTTGCAGCCCTGTGGGATTGATCTGGGGTGGTGAAAAAGTGCGAAACCCGTGTTATAAACGGAAACTCGCTCCGATTTGTCCGGGCTTCAGGATTTGGATACTTGACCGGGCCGAAGGATCCAGGGCAATGCCATCGACATTAGCAACGGCTTCAACGTAGTGCTCAAAGCTAGAACTGTCCATAGCGTCTACGGTCTTTTGAAGGCCATCAAGGATATGCGCAGCAACTGAAGATACTGGGTTATCAGACATTTCTTCGGTCATTAATTTACTAAGATTAAGTGGTATGGTCATTGTTAACATTTTGGTTTCGGTTGGTTTTAAAATAAAATGATCTTGATCAGTTATTACAGATAATTCTTTCTGCAAACTTTCCGTGGAATTCGCGGTACCATTTGTAGGTTGGCTGCGGTCTTCTACTAAACTGACTCGTATCGAATTGATTGTCTGTGGCGTATCGCCATTGTTGACTATTGTAATTACAGCTGAAAAGCTTGATTCTGCTTTCGATACCGTTGCCGGTACCTGCAATTGTACTTGTTTTTGAAGCAATGATCTTTGAGCCAAAAACTGACTTTTCCGAGAGAGACATATCCTTAGATACGTTGAACGAGGAAAGGCGGTTTTGGGCCAAAGAGGGTGATTCGAAAAGTCGGGAATTTGTTTTGCGGGGGCTATACTTCGCTGGAATCGAGTTTTGGCTCAAAATTATATTACTTGACCCAATAGCTAGGACTCGAACTTATGCATTTGGGAATAGGCGTGGCACCCGCTCGACTGATTCAAGCAGCTCGGCACTTGTCATAAACCTATCGTCTGGTAGTGCCTGCCATTCGCCATTAAATGGGGGATATGGGGATATGGGGTTTAATCTCGAACAGATAATAAAAATGTGATTTAACGTATTAACACCTATGGTATGCCGATAAAATATTAAGGTCATGGAACAGCTTTCGAGTTCAGACCAGTATAGAATTTTCTAGAAGATTATGAGGGAGAGAAAGTCACTCGGGAAGCTAGCCGTAGGCGGGTGCCGAAATGGGTTTATTTGTACAATTGAGCGTGCGTGCCGATGGCTACAAAAAGAATGGTCTTATTTATCTGGCAGCTCTTTGAAATGAATACGCAAGTCACCGCCTACACTGATGGATCTGTAACCATGCCACTCGCCTTTGAGTGGATGCTGAGCATCATAGGGGTTGATCACGAACAGCTTAATGCGATTGGTGGCTGTTTGTTTTTGGTTAGACTTTAGCCTAGAAAACTGGCGATTAAAACTTTTTTGTGGACGTACGTTCATAGACTAGCTAGGTGGTCAAAAAGTTCATCTGGCGTCATTGGTTTACTAATGTTTTTGCCGGTTTTTAGGTCTTTCTCGGTCTGGCGCATGATATTTTCTAAGTAAGGCGTGGGCTCAAGCGTATCGGTCAACACAACCTTGCGGTCACGCAGCATTTGACGCACCTGTGCGTTGATAAGCCCGCTCACTGTCATACCCAAAGATTCGGCGAAGCCCTGGAGTTCCTTCTTGGTCTTGGGATCGGTTTTGATACTGATAACTGATGTATTCATAGTAATACATTATACACACATTGTAATACCTGTCAATCCCAACGCAAAAGTTACTGAAATGCTTCAGAGTGCTTCAGGCTTCAGGAGCTTCAGAGGTCCATACTCTAACAGATGTAATTTTTGCAGGTTTGTTACAATTTCTCAACTGGTTTTGGAGCCGCTAAACTGAACAATTCTTATCTGTTAATGCAAAAAATCGGCCTTTCGGCCGACTTAAATCAAAACTTAGTAGCGGGGGCAGGACAGCGGACTTCGTCCTTTATCCGCAACAGCTTTCTCTAAGCGAGCTTCTGCGAGAGCTGTTGCTCCAACGAACCTGCGACTACGATATTTTCTTTCAGAAAATCTCTGTCGCAGAACCGGAATCTTGACTCTGTACCAAAATAAAAACCCCAGACAAGCTGGGATTCTTATTTTGGTAGCCCTTGTTCATTCGAATTGGAACAATATCCGTGAGGAGTTAGCGAGATGGAAGATACTCTCAAGAGTAGTTAACCCGATTATTTACTCTACCCCTTAAGACTGGAACGCAAGAGGCGAATATCCTAATTTAATAGCGTAACAAGCTATAATGTGTTGCATGACCAAGCAACCAGTAACATATGCTTTTATTGACGGAGAAAACCTATTTAAGAGTTTTAAGGCTATGGGCTATAAGAACGTTGACTATGTAAAGCTCTATTGGTGGCTAAGAAACAAGAAGAATGTTAAAAAAGTATTCTTATACGTTGGCTTAGTTGAAGGCGATTCGCAGCGTGAAAACAAATATAATGGTTTAGCCAAACTCGGTTATGAAATGAAAATAAAACCAGTCCAAGTCTACGATGGAAAAATTATAGAAATTGGCTGTGAATGCCCGAAGTGTAAAAATGAATTCATCCACGAGCATAAAATGAACGATAAATCTAAAGCGAATTGCGACGCTGAACTTACTGTTGATGTAACAAGGCTTTGTATTACTGATAAATGCGATGATATTATCGTTTTTTCTGGAGATGGAGACTTCGCTTACTTATACGAATTTGTAGTTTCAGAACTCAGAAAAAAAGTACGGGTGTTCTCTCCCTTGAAATATCCAGCAAGCCTGAACACATCTGGAAAACTTAAGGACTTGGACAAAGAGGGCTGTATAGATTTAATTAATCTTGAATCAGTTGCACAGCACAGGGCTATTCTCTATTAAGTTAAGTAAAACGGCCATCCGAAGATGACCGTTTCGATTTAGCCATTACAGTATATATCATCTTGACAAAACATGTCAAGTATTTCATGGAATGGTAAGCATAAAGATTGTGTATAAGCTTATGCTTAACTGGGGTGAATTCAGAATTGAACCTTGGGGAAAAGTAAATAAAGAATAATCTAGTAGGTAGGGTATTTTATTTCACAATCAGTGATGGCTTGTTCTTTCGCCACATTTAACTTCTTAAGATAAGTTAAATCGGGCTTAAAATTAGCCTTTGCTATTGACCGTACTCTATCAATACACTGTTGCTGTAATACCGTATTGTTCTTACGACGAACCTCTGTTTGCTTATTTTGGCTATCAACAGTTCTATATACCCAAAACCCAATAAGTAAAATAGCTCCAATTGTTATTGGTGCCATCTCCTTACTAAAAAGAAACCCAAGCAAGGCTCCTGCTAACCCCAAACCAACAAGAACAAAAGTTACTACTATGCAAGCTGATATTAACCATAACGCGGCATGAATCATTGATATTTTCCCTTCCTATTGCACTGGGTACTTGGCATTGCACTCAGTAGTATATTGCTTGCGAAGTTCTAATAATCTATCCCAGTAAGAGTCAGTATTAAGGCCGGTTGAGTTTTCTCTATACCATTTATCAATCCCTTCTAAGCAGTTATTTAGTAGTAATTGCTGAGTAGCTCTGGACGCAGCAGCCTGTTCTTGCTGTGCTTCTTCTGTTTTCTTGGCCTCATCTGCTTGTTGGCTTGCCTCAGTCGCTTCCCGCTCCGCTTGCTGGTAGTTGTCTATTCTGACCCACACTACAATAATAAAAGTCAGAGTAGATAACACCAACGCCCACCACGCCTTGGTGCGTATATTCTGGAATAACCGTATTTCTTCGTTTGTCTTCGGGGTAAGTTTGCTTAGTTTCATCAGGCTTTTGATACCAGCGAACCAGCCTCCAGCAGGAAATAATAGCCCCGCGAAACTCCAGTTTGCCCACGAGTTAGCTTGATTAATAAGTTCTTGTCTTTTGCTGTGGGTGCTCATACGGCCTCCTGATTAATTTCAGAGGCTATCAAAAAGGACAACCTCCTCTAGATTGTCTAGACCAGCGACAAGTTTGCACTCATCGTTTTCGAGAGAGGTTGCCCATTCTCGAGTGCAAATAAAAACTGTCGCTAATCTAGACATCCACAGCATAACTCTTTACAAACACCTTTTTCAATTATGAAATTATTTCCTATCTGTTAGATAGGTGTAAAATAGGAGCATGGCTAATAAAACGATTCCACTTGAAGACAAGTCTATAGTGCTTCAGCGTCTTGCAGAAGGCATGTCTACACGAGAAGCAATCCAGGGTACTGCTATGCAAAGTAATAGCACTGCCTCACGCCTTATGAGGTCTGAATCGCACGTAATCGCACAGAAACGGCGTAACTATATAAGTTTGATTGAGGAGTACGCCGAGAACACGAATATCGAGCGAGCCAGATTGTGGGGGCAAATGCTTGGAGCAACTAAAAAAATCCCCGCCAGAGAACCTGAAGACTTCTATGCAGAAACTCCGGGCGGCAGGATGTATAACGGTGGTTATATCACCCTTCCTGACTGGAATGTACGTTATAAAGCTCTGGTATATCTAGATAAAATTGAGGGTATTATACCCATGCAGCCAGTCCATGTGAATCTTATGCAACAGGTCAACAAAAACGGCTAAGACTGCCCTATATTGTGTCTGATAAGAGCAAATGTTAGAATATATATAGTTCCTTAAGATTTATAAAACATAAGCAGTCATTTAGAACGCATTAATGCTGGTTGGCGACAATCGGCAGGGGAAGTGCGTTCTTTTTATGTACCTAGGTCTAAAAGCTGCTTATAAGCCCTCAATTAGCGTCAAGGAAGCCAGAAAAATACTTGGTAAAGATTCTGTTGGGCTATCCGACAACCAAATGATCGAAATAATAGACACCCTTACTCTTATGGCTAAACAATACTTGCAAAGAAGTAGTTCCAAAAAAGAGCTTGGTGTATAGTGAGTACTATGGCTCTCGAAACGAGAAAAAAAGCAGTTGCATACATACGAATATCGTCTACAAGGCAGATAGATAATGAAAGTCCTGAGACACAAAGGGCAATAATTACAAAGTACGCTGAAGATAAAGATATAGAAATAATCGAGTGGTTCGAAGATATAGCGAAGTCAGGTAAAAATGCGGATCGTGAAGAACTTTTAAACTTACTCGCTTTCGCAAAGAAGTTCAGAGGTAAGATAGATTATTTGATTGTCTATAACATGAGAAGGGCGTCTCGTGATTTAGACTCATACGTACAGCAGATTAGATTAGTTTTAAAAACTATGGGGATTACCGTTCGTTCAGCAACGGAATCGGTTGTAGATGATACTAAAATAGGTAGATTCATGGAAAACTTCCTAGTTCTGCTTGGTCAGTTGGACAATGAGGGCAAGGCGGAAGTAACGGTAGATAATATGAAAGCTTTGGCGGAACAGGGTTACTGGCAACATCCGCCCATGATTGGCTACGAAACACACAAGATACTAAATGAGCGTGGCAAACCGCGTCCAACACTTAAGCCTAACGGGATGGCTGAAAAGGTTAAGAAGGTCTTAGAACGCTTTAGTGTTGGAGATACGACAAAGGCCGAATTGAGCCGTTACGCCTCAGATATTGGGCTTAGGAGCCGTTATGGCAAGATACTAAGCGAAGACAGCATAAACAGAATGATAAAACACCCTATATACGCTGGATACATTAGTGATAAGTTTACCAACTACGAGTTAGTGGATGGTAAGCACTTGTCATTAATATCTGTAGATACTTTTGAGAGGAATCAATCGTTGTTATATGGTAAGAACAGCAGAAAAAATGAGACACACCTCAAACAAAACAGGGAGTATCCGCTAAAAGGGCTACTACTCTGTCATAACTGTAACAATAAGCTGTATGCCTCAGCACCGACTACTGGGAACGGCAAACGCTCTCCTAGATACCACTGTGCCAGAGCCACCTGTAAGGGCTTAGTTAAGTCCATAAAGGCCAGACAAGTACATGATGATTTTGAAGATATGCTAAAACGCATAAAACCATCAGAGGGCATTTTAAAACTATACAAAACAGTATTGATAAGAGAGGCGGGTAATGCACTGGGTAAGCTAAACCAGCACATAAGCACTCTCAGGCAGGATTTAAGCCAAATTGACACCTCTAGGCTTAATGCAATTCAGAAGCTTACAGAGGGTGTTATAACTGTTGAGGAGAAGAATGACCTGACAGGGTTACTTGACCAACAGAAACTAGAGAAGTCCACTGAATTAAGGGAGCTGGAACAACAACAAACCATTCATGAAACAGATATTGAGTTTGCAATTACTGTAATGGACAACGTGGACAAGCAATGGATAGAATCTGACCTAGATATACAAATTAGGTTCCAAAATATGTTGTTTCCAGAGAGGCTGGTCTATGACTCTACGAGCGGTAAGTTTGGAACCTCTCAAATCAGCCCACTTTACAGATGTATAACAACAGAAAAAGGCTCCGAAGAGCCTTCTGAATCTTTCTTGGTAGCGGGGGCAGGACTCGAACCTGCGACCTTGTGGTTATGAGCCACACGAGCTGCCACTGCTCTACCCCGCGATAGCGCACTCTAATACCTTGCGGAATAGAGTGCGTCTGGTAGATTACCAGCTACGGCGATTGTTGTCACCACCGAAGTCGCGACGTGGACGTTCTTCGCGTTCACGGGCTTGATTAACCGTAATAGCACGGCCACCAAGTTCCTTACCATTCATTGCATCCTGAGCAGCTTTGCCTTCTTCATCGTTTTCAAATTCAACGAATCCAAAACCTTTACTGCGTTGGGTGTCGCGGTCACGAATAACAACTGCTGAAGCAACGGTACCGTACTGGGCAAAAGCCTGTTGCAGTTCGTCGTCAGTAGTTGAAAATGGCAAACCACCTACAAATAACTTATACATATATTGTTTCCTAATTATTAACTTTCAGGTACGACCCCTTATTGCAAACGCTTATCGACGGACCTGCTCTTTAATAACCAAGAAACAAATATCCCGACCGCGAACGACAGATAAGAACCTGCATAGTGTATTTAAGCATAAAAATTTGGTTTTTACAATCCGGACGTACTGAACATGCGGCATACCAAGATTGACAAATATACAAAATCATGTATAATGATGTATGTTGAAAAACAAAACAAAAATTAAATACGGAGTATATTGTGAAAAAAATATTTTTTGGCGAATTAGCTTTTGAGCTATTACCAACCGACAATTTTTCGAATCACCCTCTTTGGCCCAAAACCGCCTTTCCTCGTTCAACGTATCTAAGGATATGTCTCTCTCGGAAAAGTCAGTTTTTGGCTCAAAGATCATTGCTTCAAAAACCCACGAATTTGTTTTGCGGGGACTATACTTTTGGAATAATAACAGAATATAGACAGCTTGTAGTCAGTCAGCTGTTGTCTGTTGCAATGAGAAAGCGCGCAAGTCCAGTCTAAGGATTTTGGGAAAGTTGAGCATAAACAGAGTAAATGTGTTAAACTGTAGTTAAATGACGGAAGAAGAAATACGCGAAAAATTGCGGCTTATGGAGCTTGATCCAGGGCTAAAGACCGAGTCAGCTTATCGGGCTAATGCAGTTCTGTGGCCCGATAATCTGATTTCTTTTATCGAAAATCATGCTATGTATCTTAGGGTGCATCCAAAAGTTAACCCCGAGCACTACCTATCAAACCTAAGATTGATGATCAAAATTAGGGGTTAACAAAAGTCAAAGCGTGGCCTATGCGACCAGCTCGACCAGCTCGACCAATACGGTGAATGTAATCATCGTAGGTGTTGGGTACCGAATAATTAATCACGTGAGTAATATCAGATATATCAATGCCTCGGGCGGCTACGTCGGTAGCGACCAGTACCTTGATGTCATTATTACGAAAGCGCCTTAATGCTTGCTGGCGGTGTCCTTGTGATTTGCCACCATGAATAGCGTCTACATTGAAGCCACGAACTTCCAGCTCCTTAGTAAGGCGATCTACATTACGATGAGTTTCATCAAAAATTAATGTTTTGGCAACATCTTCTCTGGTCAGTAAGTCGTGCAGTTTATCAATTTTTTCGCTACTGTGATTGTAGCGAATAACGTTTTGTTCGATATTTTCACCGGTTTGCCCCGTTTTAACAGATATGGTGACCGGATTGGTGAGAAAGCTTTGAATGAGTCCTTCAATTTTAGGATCAATAGTAGCGGAAAAAAACAGTGATTGCCTCACGGGAGCTAGAGCACCCAGTAAGTAACGAATATCATTAATGAATCCCATATCAACCATGCGATCGACTTCGTCAAGAACTATAATATTGAACAAAGACAGATTAAGTGTACGACGTTCTAGATGATCTTTGATGCGTCCTGGTGTACCGATAACGATATTTGGGTTACTCCGTAAATCTCTTAGCTGAAGACCCATAGACGAGCCACCAATCAAGAGCGCTCCAAATAAACCGCTGCCTTTAGCGAAAGATCGAAATTCTTCTTCGATTTGCTGGGCAAGTTCTCTTGTTGGCGCGATGATTAGTGCTCGAGATTTTTTGTCGTCAAAAAGTTTGTTTAAGATTGGAATGGCAAACGCCGCAGTTTTACCTGTACCGGTGTTGGCGATGCCAATTATATCCTGACCATTTAGACCATGGGGAATAGCTTGATCTTGGATAGGCGATGGTGTTTTGTAGCCTTTGGCTATGATGTTTTGTTTGAGAAGTGAATGAATAGTAAAATCCGCGAATTGATGGGTTGGGGTGTAGGCATCAATTTGGACAGGTTTAGCGGCCTGCACGAATTTACTGGCATGTATCGTTTGTTTGTTGGGTTGATTTCTTCGACCTCTGCCGTTTGAAGGGCGTGGCTTATTGTAGTGACTGGACCGTGAAGTATATGAATACGACATAAAAATAGAATCCTTGTTGTTCGTTAATTTATTTACTTTAGATTTACATTCATTGTCGGCAATGAACATCGAGTAAATAACTTTACGAACCCGGATTCATCGAAACAATTACGCTAATTCTAGCACAAACTAACCAACAACACAAGGTTTTGTGGAGGTTCACATTAGCGCCAGTTCTTCAGTCATTGATTCATGATCTGTTGTTGGTCTTGGTCTTGGACGTCAGTGGCTAACCCGTCCCACTGGAGACACTCTATTTCTGTGGTACCGGAGGCGAGACTTGAACTCGCGACCTCAGGCTTATGAGTCCTGCGCTCTAACCAGCTGAGCTACCCCGGCTTACTGCATTTTCCTATCCCAAATCAGCTTTGTTCTGATTGAACGCTTGAATTATAACATTATCACGAGTTTCGCACTCGCTATCGTAAAATCTCATCCCAAATGCGACTTTGCCGTAACTTTCGCTAATTCCAGTGTAGCAGTCTCCGGATTTTCTGCGTAATATTGCGCGAACTGGGCTGGTGTCATCATGTTTGGTAGTCCCATATGCCAGCGCCGGTGGAT
>JACOTW010000006.1 GCA_016178135.1 Candidatus Saccharimonadota bacterium | reverse complement strand
TTCATATTCCAGGCTACTTCGTATTGTGTTAGTGTACGCATTGGCGACACTCCTTTCATTTAGTTTAGTATCTAAACGAAAGTATACGGGTGTCGCTACTTTAATTACTTAGCTTGTCGCATTGTTAGTGGGAATTTTCCGGATGCGATGTCACGTGGCAGCTGGCTGGTTACATTTGTTTAATCCGAGGGAGGCTTGGGCCATAGCCTATGTTGAATGAGTAGTGAGTGGCTGTAGCCTGTCAGGTGTCATCTGGGGCGATGAAAAAGTGCGAAATGCGTACTAAAGGTAGTCATTTATTATTTTTGATACCTCTGTGAGCTTGCTCCAGTCGGCATGGTCAGAAAATATAACTACTACGTAGGCCTTTTCATTTTTTATCACTATGCCGGCATCATGTTTCACCCCATTATTTACGCCTATTTTATTCATTACATGGCAGTCTGAACACGCTCCGCGTAATGCTTCGATCTTTTTCGGTTTGGCAAGCGCTCCGAGGGATAATTCTTTAGTCTTGAGGTCATAGCCATCACCTTGGTATAAACGCGTCAGCAGCAAGCCCGTGTTAGCAACCGTTCCGGAAAAGTAATCTGATCTAGAAAAGTTAGTGTCATTATAACCATAACTTTTTGTCTGCTGATTAATATAACGAGTTCCGAGTTTTTGGACAATCGCCTGGGCGCAAGGGTTATCAGATACGCTTAGCATCGCATCCACACAATCAGCATAGGTGCGGCTAGTAATTTTGGTAGTTAACCATGTTTCGGGCGATATTTTCAGAGCTAGGGGCTTAATGAGAAATAATTTATAAATACTGGCCATTTCAAACTGACGGGATTCATTTACGGCAACATCAAGATTGCCACCATCTATAGACTTGATATAAAAAGCCCAGTTAGAACCTTTCTGACCAGTCTGCCAAGCAGTTAAATCGTTTTTTAGAACCGAACTATAGTTGGATGACGACGTAGGTGCCACAATTGGCGCTTGTTGTTTTTCAGGTGGCGGGGATGGTGTAGATAAAGAAGGCTTAGTTACGACACTTGGCGCAGACAATTCCGAATTAACCGGACGAATACCCGCAAAAATTCTGGTAACTATGAAGCCGGTACCAAGTGCTGTTGTAATAATGATTACTAAAACAATATATCGTAAATAGCTAACATTGGACTGGTGATACTGGCCGTAACCTGACGGTACTGTTGCGTGATAATACACGAGTTATTACCTTTTTTTGCTTTTATTTTAAAGTTTTAATTTTCCCTAACGCTTATTAATCTCATAGTAGCACCATTTTTTATGCATAGCAACCCTAACGCATCAGATAAAAATAAAAGACACCTATCTCGCTTCGGTTAGTTAGTAATTCGGTTACTCTGACTCTGGTATGAAAAGAGTTACAATGAGAGAAATAATACGAGATAAGAAACGTGCTTACTTCCAAGCTAACGTATAGCCATCCCAAAACAAAATGACGTTTTGGTATGGCTATATGAAGCCCTTAAACACTCAGCTCTGCCCGATTGATGTCTTGGGCATATTACCCACAACATAACATTTTTACATTTTCTTGAGATATTCACTTGCGTGGATATAGGTCTTTGGGTTTTTCACTCGGTCAACAAACAATATCCCATTTAGGTGGTCTACTTCGTGTTGCATGACATGCGCTAAAAGCCCGTCAAATTTTTCTTTATTTTTGTTGCCTGATTCGTCTAGCCACTCGACTTCAACTTTAGGTGAACGCTCACTCCAACCATACAAAGGGTCATCATCTGCTCCAACACTTATGCAGCCATCTCTAACTGGCCTAATCTTACCAATATATTTTGTGATTTTTGGGTTTATCAGAACGACCTTGTAATCCACGACGTCCGGTCTACTCGGAGTCTTTTTTAGGTCTATCACAACTAACGCCAAACTTTCACCCACCTGTGGAGCGGCTATAGCAATACCGTATTGCTTTGCCCGCAATGTATATGACATGTCCGCAATTAATTCTTTGATCTTGGTCAATTTTATCTCTGATGGTTTCAGCAGACGTGCTTTCTTGCGAAGTATAGGGTCACCGATAATTCTGCGTTCTAAAATTTTAGGCATAGATAATATTATACTCGTGGAGTTTCGTAGATGCTGTGGCGTGACAAATTACCCTTCCCGCTTTCGATTATTCCAGAGGGTACGGGTTTTACCTTTAGGCATCATATAATTTCCAGCTACCTTCACTGATTACTTCTACCCTGTCACCATCAACTTTTATAGCTGTTTCGTCGTCAATACCATACACAGGATATGGCTTACTTTTCGCGTACTTTTCAACTACTGCGAAGCGGTCTTGGTCACAATGTGGTTCGATTTCAAAGTTTACCCAGCCCAAACCCGTCAGGTCATTTAAACCTGGTAGATTCGGGTCGCCTGGCGGCGTACTAGCCACCTCAATAGTTGGCGTAGCTAGTATAGTGCTGGCACTACCACCCACGTAAACTTTGTTTTTCAGATTTTTGTTAAGCCATTTATCAAAACCAGTTTTGCGCACTTGGTTGAGTAGATGAAAGGTATTTCCTCCGCTTAGAAATACAATGTCTACTTCTTTAAGACGATCTTCCCACTGCACATCTGCAGCAGTTGGATCGATAATATCAATCCAGTTATAGCCATGCCGCCACAAATTTAGAAACTGGTTAATCAGCCAGTCTTTGTTGCGGCCTTCGGCATTTGCAGCAATTGGAACAAAACCGACTTTTGATTCCTGCGACGGTTTACCAGTAAGCTCCCGAAGAGCTGCGGCAATTGACCGGTTAGCAATCCCTGACGAAGTGAGTAAGAGTTTCATACCTTAATCATAGCAGTTTATAGATAATAATGGGTCAGCTCTGGGCCGCTTAGACCATCCAAAGCAGAGCGAAAATGCTTGATTGATTCATGCTTGTAGGCACCCTCAGTGGCCAGTGTTGGATCATGAAAGATTACTTCGTCATCTGTGATATCAATTATCACCACCCTATGGACACTAAACCCTTTAACCCTGTGTAGCTTGCAACCATTGAGTGTAACTTCACAAATTCCTGGCTGCTGGACGGCTTCAGTAATCATTTTCCAGGTAACTTTACATTTAGTGGATTTAAAATTTGGATGATCCAGCACTGCTGGTAACTTTTCTAATGTTTTATCCAAATCAAAACTATTGTCTTTGTAGAACGCAAATTCTTTGGCGGGGAGTGCTTTTCGGACACCTTCTATGCCATCCCTCCATAGGTTGGCGTCTACAATGTCATATTCATCAATATGGACTCCTTGCTCCATCATCCATTCCCAAATGGAGAAAGCCCAAACTACATAACCCTTGCGCCAATCAGCCATTTCACCAAACTTTTCAAACGTAATATGTTCCTTTGGTAACAAATATTGCCCTACCATCGTATAGCAAGCCAGTGCACAGGCATTACCAGGGTTGCCATGATATGGAACAGTTTTCATATTGTATTAATCATAGCATTTCTATGTTAACGATTTTGTTTCGGGACTTATGCCCACCGACTATTTTTACGTTAGACTTTGGAACATCATAATAGTCGGCCAAAATATCAATTACCGCGCGATTTGCCTTAGCTTCTACAGCCGGCTCACTGACATATACCAGTAACTCACCGGTTAAGCTAGGCTGTACCAACGAACCTTTCTTGCTCCCAGGTTTAACCCGTATGGTAACTTTCATCTCACCTCACTCATAAGCAACTTATTTAACTAAGAGCCTTAGCAAATATTTCCTTAAACATTTGGCTGTTTATATTCCTGACAAGTTTTATTGTCGAATTTTCATGAGGCCTAAAGGTTGTTTGGCCATGTCTTTCATCAAAATAGGTATGTACATTTACATCTCCATTTTCTACAGTAAACATTTGAGGGTATAGATAGTACATTGGCACGGCCAAATCATAAATGACTGCGCCGCCACGTTGCTTAAAGTTTTTATTATTTAAATAATAATCGACATATGGTTCCACGATTTTTACAATGTCATTGGTCTGAGACTTTAGAACATCAAGTTCGTCTTTGCTAAATATCACTTGCCTGCAAGAGTTCCATGAGGAGTTCCATGAGGGAGTTCCATGAGGTTCCATGAGAGGTTCCATGAGGTTCCATGAGGACGTTCCTCTATTATGCTCGTGGCTCAAACAGGCAGAAGATATTTATTGAAGCTGCAGATTATAAATATTTCTTAGCATTATTTGAACGCTATCTGTCTGCAAAGCAGGCCAGGGGCAAAACTGGCGAACCCTACCCTCATTATTTTGAGCATGTAGCTATAATTGCCTATTGTTTGATGGCAAACCACTTTCACCTCTTGGTCTACCAGAAAGATATCCCCTTCCTCGAGAAATTAATGCGAAGTGTCATGACCAGTTACAGCCGGTATTTTAATCTAAAGTACAAACGAACTGGTTCACTCTTTGAAGGTCGCTATAAAGCCGTAAGAATTGACAATGACCAATACCTACAGCACATCACGCGCTACATACACCTCAACCCAAGGCTATGGAAAAATTACCGCTACTCGAGCTTAAAGTATTACCGAGACATCAAGCCACCTATCTGGCTCAAACCAGAATCAATTCTGGAATTATTTAGTTCAAGCGATGAATATATTGAGTTTGTAGCCAATTATGAGGAGCTACGAGATATGATTACGGAACTAAAATACCAATTGGCTGACAGATAGCTTCACTGAACCTGGACAGTCAGCGAAACTAACAATCATCTTCCTCTGTTAGAGGAACGTCCTCCAAATTCCTCACGTCCTCCAAATTCCTCCAAATTCCAAATTCCCTCCAAATTCACTTGTGGGTGTTCTTCTTGTGGGTGTTCTCCGAGACCTTGTGGGTGTTTTCGGTGATATCGGGGGGCTGCGGCTTCTCCGCTGCCTGAGCGTTGAGTGCCGCCAGCTCCGCTTCGATCACTGCACGAAGCCCGTCAAGGTCAGCCAGAGGAACAGGTTTAGCCCCGCCAGGAGGCACACAAGGGGGGCCAAGGGTGACGCCGTCGTCTGCGACGATGACCGGCTGCACGAGGACATGAAGCAAACGCCATGTGGTCATGCCGTGGTCGAATCCGTTAGAAGACCCTTGTTGGCCAGGTAGGTGATCAGGCTTGCCAGGGCGGCATTGCTCCCACGGGACCCAGTAACCGCACCCCTTGCCGATGCAGCGGCCCCGAAGAACCCGAGGGTGTTATCGCCCATCTGCACCGGTACCGAGGCATTGACGATCAGACGGAGAATCCCAGAGCGGGCATCGATCCTGGCCCGCTGAGTGGCGGTGCCGTTGGCCAACGTAATAACGGGCTGACCAACATCGGTATTAAGCAACCCGAGCCACACGCCGTTCACCGACCCGTCGGGGTCCTGGGTGCCCCTTAGCCTCGTCGTCACCCCTGCCCCCGTCACGTCGAGACCGCCCGCATTCAGGGTGGTCGCCCCACCCAGGAGAATAGATCCCGCCGAACCAGGCACCAGTCGCAGGACGCCAGTGCGATTGTCGATAATCGCGACCTTATTCGCGGTGCCGTTGGCCAACATGATCATGGGCTGGCCGACATCGTCAGGATTCATCCCAAGGTAGGCCCCGCCGAACGCGTTCCAGGTAGGGATCGGCAGGTGACCCTTGACATGCAAGAACGTCATACACTCCAGCCGGTTATCCCACTCGACCCCCCAGTGCCACTGGAGCACATGGGCCTCGTATGCGTTGTTCAGCAGAGAACCGTTTTGCCGCATGTCTCCGGCGGGATCAACTGACGAGTAGATGGTGACGTGATTCTCTGCCTCGGCCTGGCCATGTGTCTCGATGGACAGTGGACGCAGGTTGTTCTCGGACACGCCTAGAACGGTGGGCGACTTGTGCCAGAACGACAATTTGGTGCGCGACTCGGGTGTCGATGGGAAGACGTCCCACTCGGTATATCCAAGGGATGGGTTTTCTGTGGTAAATTGCGCCACGAGGCTGCCCGTGCTAGAGAACCACTGACCCCCCGACTTGCCGTATGCTGCCCCATTGAGAGCACTGATGCCCGCATCAGTGGCCGAGAATACGGGGGACGACTGCGGCGCATATGTGTCAGGGAGCTCCGCGAGGGCACCTTCGACGTTGGTTGCCGTGTAGTTCCCGGCCGTGTCCAACACTGAAATAGCCGAAGCATCATGGGCATTAGCCGTTTTGTTTTCATGCTTTGAAGAGCCGTCAGCATTGTGTTCAACACTAAGGTAATCATTGAGGATGTTTCCCCAGGTACCATTATCTGAACCGGGGGTTGGCAGTCTGGTCATTGTCTCATTTCTCCTGGAGGGTTATCTTTAATAACATAAGGGGCATTACGGTAATAATACCCCCCCCCTGGAGAGTTGGTCAAGCCCTATTGTAAGACTGCTTTTATGCGGCGGATGCCGGCGGAGCTGGATTCTTCTTTGATAATCTTGAAGTGTTTGCCATCTTCGATCAATTGCAGGGTGTGATCTACGTGTGGACCGCCGCAGATTTCAAAACTAAAGGGTTTTTGTGCTCTATCGGCTATCATTTTGTAGACTTTTACGGTGTCGCCATAGCGGTCGCCAAACTGCCCTAACGCTCCTAATTTACCGGTTGCTTCTTTGGTGGGATATTCCGCCCAAGTAACTTGCAAATCTTTGTTGATCTGCTCATTCACTATAGCTTCAACTTGCTCTAATTGCTGGGGTGTAACTTTTTCTGGATGCGAAAAATCAAACCTTAGACGTTCCTCGGTAATATTACTACCTCGCTGGATGACATGATCACCCAACACATCCCGCAAAGCCTGATACATAAGGTGCGTGGCAGTATGATATTTTTTATGCTGAAGGGTCTGTCCGCCCAAACCACCCTTAAAAGCCCCTTTGCTCGCCGTCTGACTCCGTTCACGCTGCTCGGCCATTTTAGTGTCAAAAGCCATCCGCCAGTTTTCTGAAACCTCAATCTCTTGTTTGAAGGCTTCCTCAATGCTCAATTCCACCGGAAATCCATAAGTATCATACAACTTAAAGATCTCTTCACCAGTTAGTCCGTCTTGACTAAGTTTACTTAATTCTCTTACCCCAGCCCGCAGTGTCTGGCGAAAGACTTTTTCTTCTTTGACCAAAATATCTATAACTTCCTGACGTTTGCTAGCCACCTCTGGGAAATCCTGATGATACATATCGGTAATTACTGGTACGATTTGCTCCAAAAAGTTCTGTTCTATCCCCAGCTCAAACGCATAACGCATCGCCCGCCTAAGCAGTCGCCTCATCACATAACCCTGTTCTTTATTGCTCGGCACCACGCCATCAACCGCTAAAAATGTCGCGCCACGCAGATGATCGGCAATCACTCGCATAGCATTGGTGTGGTTGTCATAGCTTTTGCCGGACAGTTTTTGCAACTTTTCAATGATTGGCCACAGTAAACTAATCTTAAACACGTCCGGGCTATCAATGGCGGCGGCGGCAATCCGCTCCAATCCACCTCCATAATCGACGTTTTTGGCTGGTAATTTCTCAAACCCCTTATCAGTTTTTAGGTATTCCATAAAAACCGAATTACCTAGTTCGATGTATCGTCCACAATCGCAGTTCGGATGGCAATATTTGCCCCATTTAGTGTCATGTTGAACACTTGGGAAAAGATAAAACATCTCGGTATCGGGGCCGCACGGTTCGCCATTTTTGACGTCCTTGGGCGCGCCGTTACGGCTCCACCAGTTTTTCTCATCGTAAAAGAAAATCCGCCCGCCTTGCTCACCCACCTCATAACCATTGGCTTCGGAGCCAATCTCTACCTGTTTTGCATCCAGACCCTTAGCCTTAAATAATTTTGCCCAAATATCGGCCGACTCGCTGTCTTTTGGAACATTGTATGCAGAAAAACCGCTACAACAAGTTACAAAAATACGCTCCGGATCCAACCCAATTTTGTCAGTCAGAAATTCAAAAAACCAAGGTATTTGCTCGGCCTTAAAATAATCTCCCAGCGACCAATTGCCTAGCATCTCAAAAAAAGTAGTATGACGATTATCGCCAACTTCATCGATATCTTGTGCCCGTAAACACGTCTGGCTATCCACCAACCTAGTACCATCCTGATGTGGCTCACCTAGCAAATACGGAATTAGCGGTTGCATACCAGAACCAGTAAACAACGTGGTTGGATCGTTATATGGCATCAAAAGCGCCCGTGGGATGACTTTGTGTCCCCGTTCCATAAAAAAATCTAAATAAGCCTTACGAATTTCCTGAGCTATCATGTCTAATACAGTTTAGCAGATTTCAAGACCAGCAAACCCTAAAATACGCCTATTAACATACAATCCTAGAGCCATCCCAAAATGCGTCATCACAAACAAAAGACCTAAAATCGAGTCTACTGGACCTGTCAGTTACGTGTCATATTTGCTATGCTTAAATAGCAAATATGAATAAATCAAAATTAAAGTTAGTTGGCGATATAGTGGCTCCCTCTGGTCTAAGTTTAGCTATTGTCAGTACCGTGTCGGCCTTGTTGCTTTTAGCTGGAGCTGCCAATGTACTAGGAACTACTACGTCATTTTACAGATTACTTCTCGGAGATTACGCCAGCGGTGGACTGGTTGAATCGACTCGGCAGGATTTTTTAACCGTCTTTACGTTCTTTGAGAATACTACTCTCAATAACATACTACTGTTTGTGTTTTGGGGCATTATTGGGCTTGCCGTCTGGTTTGTTGTCAGCAACACTACTACTTTATTTGGTGAACTCGGCGAAGATTTACAGGAAATAAGAGACGAAGATGGTATACCACATCCTGACCACAGCGCTTTACGCGATACCGTGCTACGAGGTTTATATCATGTAGCGGTTGTGATGATTATAATGATTTATGTGTTTTTTCTTTGGAGTGTTTTTTTCCGCTGGCTTATCGATGTTTTTATTAGTGGTTTTGGTGTGCAAATAACGCCTTCTGGAGCCTTTACTATGTTTAGCGCCTGGCTTGTCGCGTGTCTGGCATGTCATGTTTTGGTAGTATTATTAAGGCTACTTTTCTTGCGCCAACGCTTATTGGGCGACTAAACAATAATACCACCGCCAACTACTCTATTGGACTCATCATAGATAACTGTCGACTGACCAGGCGTAACAGCCCTAACCGACTCCTCTAAAATCAGTAATAGACTGGACTTACCCAAAATCGCCCGTTCCCAGGGCAAATCAGTTGGAGTTGATAGTGGCTTGACTGAAGGAGAGGTAGCCTTAGCTACATCGAAAGAAGACAGACCGCTACCGCTTGAGATTAGTTGGTCTGGGGATGGGGGAGCTTTGCGTAAGTCCAGTAGACTGGACCTGTCCAGTATTTTTAGATTGGCAGGCACTAATGGGGCACGGTAACGCACCCGAACTTGATATTTTTTAATCGTGTCCGGTTTATCGTTGATCCAGTGAACATCCGTCAGCCTTAGTTCCTTACTCCACAATTCCTTGTCATTCAAGTCCGTAGTTACCATAACTTCGTTTTTCGCCATGTTTTTGCCAGTTACGTAGTAAGGTAATCCGCCACCAAGATTCAACCCATGACGCTGACCTAAAGTGTAGAATATAGCTCCGTCATGTTCACCTATTATTTTTCCATTATGATCGATGATCTTGCCAGGTTTAGCTCTGACATATTGTTCCAAAAATTCCTTAATGCCCACTTTGCCAACAAAACAAATACCTTGGCTATCTTTTTTGTCGGCCGTTGTCAAACCAAGTTTTTTGGCAAGTTCACGAATTTCTGGTTTTTTGTATTCGCCGATAGGCATCAAACTTTTCTGCAATGCCTTTTCAGTAACCCTATACAAAAAATAACTCTGGTCTTTGTTCTCATCCAAACCCGTAAATAACTGACCGTTTTTGATGCGTGCATAATGTCCCGTAGCAATAAAATCCGCGCCATCATCAAGTGCGGTGTCTAGGAATAGTTTAAACTTTACTTCTTGGTTACACATAATGTCGGGGTTCGGTGTTCGCCCAGCTTTATATTCATCAAGCATGTAATCCACGACTTTCTGACGATATTGGGTTTCAAAATCATACATTTTAAAATCAATACCTAGCTGTATCGCTACACGTTTAGCATCTTGGAAGTCTTCTTTCCATGGACACGGAAACCCGGGTAAGTCTTTGCTCCAGTTTTTCATGTATACACCCACCACCTTATAACCCTCTTGCTTCAAGAGTGCCGCGGCAACGGAACTATCCACTCCGCCACTTAACCCAACAAAAACGGTTTTCTTCGTCATAGCTCTTTACTCGATTTACCCGAAACTCCTCCATCCCCAGATCGAATTCTATCGGCTACAAACGGTTTTTCTTCTCTCGATGTAGCTATGGCTACCTCTCCTTCAGATAAAACAGTTTTCGCTCGAGATAATTCACTCTGGGAATGGACGATTTTGGGTGAGTCGAATGTAGTATATACGGCTAACGCCAGCTCTTCTATGGCGTAGCGTATAGATCGTTCATCAGTATCTCGTCCCATAGTAAGACGCAGGCTACTTTGAGTTGCTTTATCCGTCAAACCAAGTGCACTCAACACATGAGAAGGCTCTTCATTGCTAGCACTACAGGCAGAACCGGCGGCACACTGTATGCCCTTTTCATCAAGCAACATAATAAGCCGTTCATTATCTTGGCCAGGAATGGTTATATGAATGTTATTGGGCAAACGATGTTTACTGGACCCGTTTATAGTGGCAGCGGGGATTTTTTGCCTAATCAGATCAAGGGCCAGCTCCTGTAGTCTGCGCATACGTGCGACTTCTTTTAGCCTATTGTTTTGAACTATATCAAGTGCAGTGGCAAAACCTACTATGCCAGCAACGTTTTCGGTGCCACTTCTCATGCCATGCTCTTGGCCACCGCCAAGTATTTGAGGAGACAGTTTCACGCGTGCATTCAAATAAAGTCCACCCATCTGTTTTGGTCCGTAAATTTTGCTGGCACTAACAGTCATCATATCCACGCCCAATTTATTAGCTTGAACATGTAGATAGTTCGTAGCCTGGCAAGCATCAGTATGAAAAAATAGGGGCAATGCTGATTTAGCCAATTTTCGACTTTCAATTTTTGATTTTATAATTTGTGCGATTTCGCGTAACGGCTGTATGGTACCAATTTCATTGTTGGCGTACATTATACTAACCAGTACGGTTTTAGAATCTATCAACTTCTCTAGCACCTTGAGGTCAACCACTCCATCAGAATTAACTGGTGCTTCTTTATAATTATAGAGGTGGGCCGGTTTTAGTACTGCTTCATGCTCTATGGCGCTAATTACTAGGTTCGCGTTCGGAAATTGCTCCATTACTCCTCTGATCGCTAGATTGTCAGATTCCGTACCACCGGCTGTAAAAATTATCTCGGACGGACGGACGCCCAGCTGTTTGGCAATCTTTGCTCGAGCATCTTGAACGTCTTTGGCTGTCGCCCTGGCGTCCAGATAAAGTGCTGAGGGATTATAAAACTTTTCTGAAAAATATGGCTGCATAGCCCTCAAGACTTCGGGGTCAACTGGTGTAGCTGCCGCATAGTCTAAATAAATTTTCATCATTTAAGCAGCGAAAGAATACAATTCGGCGCGAACACGTTGTTGGTATAACTTGACAGCCTCAACCAGATTATCCGCTTCTTCTTTGCTAACTTCCTGATAATGGCCCTGTTGAGATTTCAAAATAGTATCGGGACGAACATCATAACGAACAGTCTTACTATGACGACCCGTACTTCCAGTCCACTCTTCGTGCCAAACCCAAGTCCGTTCATCAAGACAGAAAAACTCACGATGACCTCCAGCATGAACCGGCCCAAAAAGTTCGCCACCAATCTTTGCCTCATGACGAATAAGATCACTATACAACATCGCTCGACGTTCAGCTTTACGACGCGCAATAATAATATTAAGCAGCTTCTTAACCATCAATAGATTCCCATTGTTCATAAGCGGCTCGTGCCAAGAGACGTGCTTTTTCGGTCGCAAAGTCTATGCCGGTATCAGTAATTTCATTAGGCGTATCGGGATTAGTCGGTAACATATGACGTTTAACTTGATCAGCATATTGATCGCCAACGGCTGGCGCTCCAAATTTACGATCGCGGACATCTTGAAGTATAACTACACTTTGGTCGATATGGTGTAGGCGCTCATTCCATACTTCTTGGCCGTAAAGTTCCTCAAGATTTTTCTGGTTCATATGATTCTAAATAGCTCCTGGGCATTCTTAGTTGTAGCCCGAGCTAATGTTTTCAGGTCTTCACCGCGTAGTTCCGCTAGGAATTCTGCCGTCAACCTCACATGCTTGGGCTGGCAGATTGTACCACGAAACGGAACAGGGGTCAAGAACGGCGCGTCCGTTTCGAGCAAAATTTTGTCCAAAGGCACATCTTTGGCAGCTTCTAGTTGCTCTTGATCTTTAGTAAAGGTCATAATGCCATTTAGGCCTACGTATAGACCTCTTGACAAGATTTCATTTAGATTGTGTATATTTGACGAAAAGCTATGTACAACACCTCTAAGACCCCTGTATGTATCAAAAATCGACCAAAAATCATCAAATGCTCGTCCAGCATCTCCTGATGGCGTTGCGACTTCACGAATGTGGAAAATCAACGGCAAATCATGCTCTACTGCCAAATCAAGTTGAAAACGCAGCAACTTTTTTTGATCCTCTTTAGACGAATGGTTGTAATAGTAGTCCAATCCCGTTTCACCAATAGCCACAACCTTTAAACTGCTGACCATTTCCCTAAATTGCTGAAGCGCCAAATGATCATTGACATAAATTGACCCTTCATGAGGATGAAGACCAATACTAGCCCACACATTGTCATGTTTGGCGGCAAATTCTACCGCCAGCTGGCTATCTTTCAACGTACATCCCACACACAAAAATCGTGTTACGCCATCAACTTGAGCAGCTTTAATAACATCATCAGGATCAAGCTGATAATCCGAAAAGTGTATATGACAATGCGTGTCTACTAGACTCATCATCCATTATTCAAAATTTGGTCATTTTGTCTTGGGACGGCTATAGATTGAGTATCAGATGAATCTTTTCTCGGAAATAAAGTATTTTCTATGGGGTGCACCACGCCCTCCTCAAATACATGACAGATTTTTAGTGCGGTTTCGGGCATAAACGGATTTAACAATTCTGCTATTTCCAATAAACAACTAGCTTGATAGGCTAGGATTTCTTGCAAATGCTCTTTGTCACCAGTTTTGTTAATGGCCCAGGGTTTTTGTTCGTCTATATATTGGTTTAAGCCCCGAACTTGTTCCCATATTTCATCAAGTGCTCTATCAAAATGACAGCTTTCAAGAGCCTCATTGTACTGTGCTATGTCATGTTCGGGTGGTAGAATATTGCCAATAATGCCGTTTTGGTATTGGGTAACCATGGATGCTGTTCGCTGAACGGCATTACCTAGTTCGTTGGCTAACTCATTGTTGTAGGCCTCGTTTAGTTTTTTCCAGGAAAAATCACCGTCACCATAAGACGAAACGTGTCGGAGAAGATAATAACGAAGTACATCGGCAGAATATTTTTCGATTATCTCGGTTGGTGAAATATAATTACCGAGCGATTTGCTCATTTTTTTGCCATCTATGTTGATGAAGCCGTGGATATAAAGCACTCTAGGCAAAGGCAACCCCAAGCCAAGCAACATACCTGGCCAAATAGCCGCATGAAATCGAGTAATGTCTTTACCAACCACTTGAACATTGGCCGGCCAAAATTTCTGAAAATCCTCATGTTCAGGGTAGCCAAGTACGGTGATGTAGTTCATCAACGCCTCAAACCAGACGTACATTACTTGCGTATCATCACCGGGCACTGGGATACCCCAACTAATCTTACCTTTTGGTCTGGAAATACTAATATCTTCCAGCCCATCTTTAAGAATCTGTTGAATTTCATGCTTGCGGGTCGCTGGAATTATTCTAAAAGCCCCACTATCTATGGCGTTTTTGATCTGATCGGTATATTTGGTAAGTTTAAAGAAATAGTTTTCTTCTTTAACTTGCTCATAGGCTCGGTTGTGATTAGGGCAAATGCCTTTATTTTCCTTGACTGTAGCTTCTGTAAAAAACGCTTCATCGCCCGTACAATACCAACCGGTGTAAGTGCTTTTGAAGATGTCCTTTTCCAAATTTTTCCAAATGATTTGGGCACGTTGTTCGTGACCCGCGTCAGTTGTTCGGATAAATCGGTCATTGCTGATGTTTAGGTCTTTGGCTAGATCACGAAATTTTTGACTCATTTGATCAGTAAAGGCTTTTTCCGTCAAATTCAGCTCTTGGGCTTTTTCGGCCATTTTGCCACCATGTTCATCTGTGCCAGTACTAAAAATCACCGATTTATTCTGTTGACGTGCGCAGCGAGCAATAACATCAGCCATTACCAGTTCCATAGCATGCCCCAAATGAGGATCACCATTAACATACGGGATAGATGTCGTTACAAAATAATTCATACCTCCTAGTCTACCCTATTTATCGATATACTTCTGGCAGAAGTGTTCAAAAACAGCGTTTGTCCAGCCAAAACCTGTCAGTGATGGATAAACACCTCTAGCGGGTGGGTTGCCTGGTGAAGCAACATTATATTTCTCTAGAAAAACGCCATGTGCATTGAACCAATCAAGATTAGTTTTGAGCCATTTCAGAGCAATACGCCGAGCCTCTTGGTGATAACCATATCGCTCCAGCCCCTCCACGACAATGAAGTGCAGCGGTGCCCAGCCATTCGGGTAAGCCCACTGCATGGGCAAATTGCCTGGCACAAACTTACTAAGAATCGGGGCATCAGTGGTCGCTACGCCGCCCCTTACCTCAAAACGCTTCAAAGATTTTACCAATCGGGCAGCTTGTTGTTCATCAGCCATACCAGTCCATAAGGCATAATACGCTGCCAATGAGTTGACCGTTCCGCGCTTTTCTTTAGTATAATCAAAATCAAAATACATCCCCTTTAGATCATTCCACATAAGTTTATCCATGACTGATTTCCGTGTGGCGGCTTTTTCTTGCCACTCCAAAACTTTGGATTCATCGCCGAAAATCTCCGCCGCTCTAGAAAAATCCATCTCATATTTGTACAACAAGGTATTTAGGTCCACCGGTAAAAAATGCAACGCCTGACGTCCAAACCGAGGATTCATATCCCAGCCACTTTCGGCTTCGGCCAGATCATTTAGATAATTAATATCGTAATAACGTGAAAGCCCTTGATAAACTTGCCTAGCATTAGGCTTGGTCGTGCCCATCCACACCATATTGTATTCAGCCTCCGCAACGCTAATTACACGTTTTAGCCAGCGCTTATCCATCTTGTAGGTATCATATAAATCAAAAATTAGACTTGTAAGAAATGGCGGTTGACTGCGTCCCATCAGATAAGTTCTAGAGGCATTGGGGATGATTTTGAATCTCTCAAACATATGAACCAAATTTTCTAATATACCAAGTGTCAATTCTTTATGATTTTTATCCAGTAACCCCTGAACCATAAAATAACTATCCCAATAATACAGTTCGTTAAAATCAAATTCATGGCCTTCCTCAAAAGCCGGCACAAGGTAGGGCTTAGGTAATCCAAGCTGACTCTCGTCATCTTTGGGATGAAAACGCTCCAGCCGCGACCAATAGGCAGCGATATAGTCTCGAGCGACTTTTGTATCATCAGCCGTAAGCACAACCTTATATGGAAATAACTTGTGAGCAAAATCTCTGGTTTTTCTAAATACCACCATAACCTAACTTGTGGCCAAACGACCTTTACTGGACTTACGCAAAGCTCCCCCATCCCCAGACCGACTAACCTCGGCTACAAACAGTTTTTCTTCTCTCGATGTACCTTCAGGTACCTCTCCTTCAGATAAAACCGTTTTCGCTCGAGCTGATTCGCCCTGGGAACGGGGGATTTTGCGTAAGTCCAGTTTATTAATTACTAATGACATTACCACGAGTCTATAGGAATTTCGCATCGCTACCAAATAAAAAAGCACTATCCGGAATGGATAATGCTCATTTGGTGGAGCTGCCGAAGTTCTGCCCTCCGGGTCCGCTAGTTTAGCTAGTTAGTCTATCCTACAGGCATAGGTCATTTGAATTCTGTAAAACGTAGAAACGACCAAAAGGTTTTACAGTTTGATCCATTAGTCTTAGCCAAATTATGGATCTCTCACATGGCGCATCCAGATGATATGACACGATACTCAAATATCTGAAGTCATTGAGCTCGCGACTATAGCAACTTAGGCTACAGCAAATGCGTAGCTAGGAGTAAAGTAAGACTTTACTGTAGCTACAGCGTTACGAAAAGTTTTTGCGCTTGTTCGTGGTTTGTCTATGACGCTGACAAGCGGCCTGCTGATCTAACTGTTAAAATCCAACGTCGAGCTTAAATTCAGCCCCGTAATCCGTCTCTCGACGGTCATAGTATTTTACCATAAACTGGACCTGTCGCAAAATCGCCCGTTCCCAGGCTAAATCAGCTCGAGTTGGGAGTGGTTTGGCTGAAGAAGAGGTAGCCTTAGAGCTAATTAACATCTATCCGTTGATAGCGAATCTTTAGTAGCTGTCATGATTTTAGCCGACAGATAGATGTTAATTAGTTCTTGGCTACATCGAAAGAAGACAGACCGCTACCAGCCGAGATGAATTGGTCTGGGGATGGGGGAGCTTTGCGACAGGTCCAGTAAAAGAAAAGAATAGCCTAACCGCCGTTTTATGATACAAAGTCATACATAATATTGAGCATTTCTAATATTTGTACCTGCTGTTTTTTATTTAATCTTTTCAACATCGGCGCGTGATATTCATTGAGTATTTCAAGTGCTTTTTCGGTGATTCGTAGACCTTTTGCCGTCAAATGTGCAATGTGTTCACGTCGATTGGATGGATTGGTAATTATTTCCAGATAGCCGATCTTTATGAGCAATTTAATTTGGCGCGAAACACTAGCTTCAGTCTGATTTAAGGTAGTAGCAATGTGTTTTTGTAAAACATTTGGTTGGTCTTGCAGAGTCATCAATACATTAAATTGTGCTATCCCTATACCCAGACGTTCTCGTAAAACTTGATCGAATTGGCGGGCTAGAACACCGGCCAAGTGCTGAAGAAGGTACCCCACATTGTTAGTTGGTTGCATCTGTTATCCTCTAATAAAAGTATAGCCAACCAATACTTAACAAGTCAAGTATTAAAGCAGGGAAGGAGTTTAGGATTTTTGCCACGCCACGTAGAGTGCGTGCCAATCTTCTAGGCTAAGCTCTTGGGGTCGAATATTTGGACTAATACCTGTTGGCTGCAAAAACAATATAACCTCTGATTTATCTATTCGAAGCCCGCCACTTAGCGAATTGAGTAACGTTTTACGTCTGGCGACAAATCCAGCCTTTACTAATTGGAAGAATTTCTTCATGTCCACATCTGGAAATAAAGGTTTGGTACGATAATCAAGAATTAAAATCTGCGAGTCAATTTTAGGTGGTGGCGTAAAAAATTTGGCGGGCACAACCTGACCCAATTTGGCTTCATAGTAAAATTGTACGCTTACCGACAAAAGTGACATATTGCCAGGTTTAGATGCCACTCTCTGGGCCACTTCTTTTTGTACCAATAACACTATTTTATCTGGCGAATTAGGCGATTCACAGAGCATTCTTAGCAAATTGCTGGTCAGATAATAAGGTATGTTTGCTACAACTTTGTAGCTTGCGGGCAAATTTGTAAGATCAAATTTTAATATATCTTCGTTGATGACTTTTAATCCATGAACCGAGTTGCTTGATAGACTGGACTTACGCAAAATCGCCCGTTCCCAGGGCAAATCAGCTCGAGTTGATAGTGGTTTGACTGAAGGAGAGGTAGCCTTAGCTACATCGAAAGAAGGCAGACCGCTACCGCTTGAGATTAGTTGGTCTGGGGATGGGGGAGCTTTGTGTAAGTCCAGTAGATCGGCTGATAATTTTTCATCTTTTTCGACTGCTATTACGCTGGCCTGTCTTGCTAGCAATTTTTCAGTGAGCGTACCCGTTCCTGGGCCAATCTCCAAAACCGTATCGCCAATAATAACGTTGGCCGCATTGCATATGGCCTCAAGTGTGGCGGTATCAGTCAGCCAATGTTGGCCAAGAGACTTTTTAGCGAGTGGTAAACTTATACTAGACTTACGCAAAATCCCTCATTCCCAGACCGAATAACCCTGAGTGTAGCCGATTTGGTGCGACCAAGGGGCAATGGCAAAATAAGAAGCGCGTGAATATAGCCCCCGCAAAACAAATTCGGGGGTTTTGGAGCCGATGATCTTCGAGTCAAAAACTGGCTTTTCCGAGGGTTTTGGAGCCGATGATCTTCGAGTCAAAAACTGGCTTTTCCGAGGGAAGCATATCATTAGATAAGGTGAATGAGGAAAGACAGCTTTTGACCGGAGAGGGCGGTTCAAAAAGCCGTTAATTTGTTTTGCGGGGGCTATATTAGCGATACGCATCTTGAAGACCAAGCTTAATACTACAGGCCGGCCACGGCTGCCAACCACGTCGTAAATATGTTTCCCAGGTTTTTTGATCTTGAATAATTGGCGGAGCGTCGGCCGGATCATAATAACCACCATAGTTAGCCCAAGTACTGAAGTTAAATTGATAAGCACCCCTATATACAGGATTACGTTTATTGGCATAATTGCCACCCGCCTCACAAGCTCGCAGTTGAGCCAACGCTGCCTCAAAGCTACCGTCAAATATCTTATCTATCTTGCGCCCCCGTACTACAAGTTTGCGAACTGGCTGAACTACTATTATTTCTTGTAAAAGTTTTCTGCTACCGTCCGTGGCCACTTCATAGGCCACGACTCTCTTACCAGGCTGACCCGGCTCTCTGATTTCCGTTTGACCCAATGTTAAGCTGTAATCATTAATAGTAACTTCTGTCTGTGGCACAACTTCTTCCATAACAACAATTTGTCTGTCTGGCAACGTTACGAACACCACAGAACCAGCAGCAAGAGCCGTACCTGGCGAAGGAAAAACAGATATTTGCGCTACGTCAATGTGCTGCTCTTTTATTAACTCATTTACAGTTACGGCATGCGTTCTAAGATCATAAGTCTTACCGTAAAGATTAAGTTTTATTGGCGTCGCTCTATCAATAATTGCTTTTTGACCAAGAGTACCATCTTTCAGTATGTCGTCAGGTTGGGTTAATTTAACAATATCTTCTGGATAAATAGTTAATCCAGCTTCTTTAGCAACCTCACGGGGCGTCGGCTGGGCACTAAGAGCAACGATTTTTTTGTCACCATCCACTATGGTTATTGGTCGTGCTCGATAAATATTAATTTGAAAATTGTCTTCAGTTATAGGCGTTTCACGTGTTGGTTCAATCTTATCGTGTTCATTTAATACAACGCCTGCACGCAGCAAAAGCTCACCAACCGTTTTAGCCCTAGATGGCACTATCTGTTCTTTGCCATCAATGTTTATACTGACTAAATGCGAATCACTCGCCCCAATAGTTTGACCATTTAAACTAATAAATCCCGCCCAAGTCGCAAAAAAAAGCACCATAAAAGTCAACACCGGAATAACCAATGGGTGGTGTTTGATTTTTTTATTCCTAAATTGTTGATTATTCATAAATATCAAAGAAAATACTGACTCCGAACACTCTGTTATTGTACACGAGTTCTGAAAGTCCTATATGAATCTCAGCAGATACAGTAAATCTTCTTTGGCGTTACGTTCGGTTAATTCGGCCACAGGTATCCATCTGGCTTCAACAGTTTCAAACCACCGCGGGCGAATAGTACTAGCCTGTTCCATGATTATTGAAAATCCGATATAGCGAAACTTGAATCCTGTACTGGACTTACGCAAAATCGCCCGTTCCCAGGCTAAATCAGCTCGATTTGGGAGTGGTTTGGCTGAAGGAGAGGTAGCCGTAGCTACATCGAAAGAAGGCAGATCGCTATCAGCCGAGGTTAGTTGGTCTGGGGATGGGGGAGCTTTGCGTAAGTCCAGTGTATCTTTATGCGAGTTCAATATGCTGGTTTCTTGACCGAGTAATTTTAAGCTAGCTGGCTTTAATTTGATACCAGTCTCTTCTAAAACTTCACGTACTGCGCCTATTGCCGGTTCTTCGCCGTGGTGAAGACCGCCTCCAGGCAATGACCACTTACCGTTACCCATCCAGTTTTTTGTAACCAAAATTTGATCTTCAAAAATCATCAATACACGAGTGCGTTTTCCGGAACTCAAGTACACAAACAGTGCCGGCCAACTAAGCCAATAAACCAATCTACCTAAATATATCCAGAATAGTCTCATTAAATCTTCTCCAGCGAAGCAAATGCAATGTTAAGCTTTTTGGTTCCCTTGCCCTTGAAATAAACATTGGCATTATCGCCATCTATTTCTAAGATCGTACCCGATCCAAATATCTTGTGTTTTACGCTATCTCCTTCATTCAAATCAAGCACATACTTCACTTCACTTTCTGCTTCTGCTATCAGGTGCGCCCCGATAGCAGGCGGGGAGGTGCTAAAATCGGAGGCTAGGCTTAGACTGGACTTACGCAAAATCGTCCGTTCCCAGAGTGAATTATCTCGAGCGAAAACTGTTTTATCTGAAGGAGAGGTAGCCATAGCTACATCGAGAGAAGAAAAACCGTTTGTAGCCGATAGAATTCGATCTGGGGATGGAGGAGTTTTTCGTAAGTCCAGTAGACTAGCCTCGCTGTCAATTTCACTTAAAAAGCGGGATGGTGGATTGTACTGCGTACTACCATACAACATTCGACTTGTAGCATAAGTCAGGTATAGCTCTTCTTTGGCGCGCGTCATACCAACATAGCAAAGACGACGCTCCTCTTCCATCTCGCCCTGATCGTACAAAGCACGAGAATGCGGAAAAATAGTTTCTTCTAGACCCGTCATAAAAACTACCGGAAACTCCAGGCCCTTAGCGCTATGAAGAGTCATCAAAGTTACTGCGTTGCTATCAAGCTGTTGGGATCCAAGGTCGCTCACCAAAGAAACCTCTTCCAAGAATCCATCAATTCCCAGATCTTGATATTCCCGAGCCACACTGATAAGTTCCCGCACATTCTCTTGGCGGGATTCACCTTGAAGTGTTTTATCGTCCAGAAAATTAAAATAATCAATTCGCCGAAGCAAACTATCCATAAAAATTGGTAATGTTGTTTCTTCAACCAATTCGCGCATTTTGACCAATATGTCACCAAATTCGAACAATCCTTTTTGAGCCCTTGGCGTCAAGGACGAACAACTGTTTACGTCTTGTAATGCCCCGGCCAGCGTTAGACTTTTAGCAACCTGCCAATCAAAGAAGTTCTGCATGGATTTAGTACCTATACCGCGAGTCGGCACGTTGACTATTCGTTCAAAACTAACTCGATCTTCAGGCTGATAAATCAGTCTTAGATAAGCCATAATATCTTTAATCTCTTTACGATCATAAAAGCGCTGACCTCCCACTATCCTGTAGGGTATGCCATAGCGTACAAAACTTTCTTCTATAGCGCGACTTTGGGCATTGGTCCTGTACAGCACAGCAAAATCTTCAAACCGTCTAAATCGCACATCAATCGCGTTTTTGATATGACGAATAATGGTCTCGCCTTCAGCGCGTTCGTTGGCCGCTTGCAAGAGCTGTACCGGCTGGCCATTACCAGCATCTGTCCAGAGATTTTTATCTGAACGTTGTTTGTTCTTGGAAATGACAGCATGAGCAGCGTCCAATATTGCTTTGGTACTACGATAATTTTGCTCCAATTTAATAATCGTTGTTTTAGGATAGTCTTTTTCGAAGTTCAAAATATTCCTAAAATCCGCGCCCCTGAATGAATACACGCTCTGCCAGTCATCCCCAACTACCGCGATATTTTTGTCGGTGTTCGTCAACAATCTTATCAGTTGGTATTGAGCAGCATTGGTATCCTGATATTCGTCAATCATAATATAACTAAATTGTCCTCGCCACTTATCCCTAATCTCTTTATGGTTTTGTAGTAGCTGTACGGTTCGACCGATCAAATCATCAAAATCAAGCGCCAAATTATCCTTTAGAATTTTTTCATAAAGTGGATATACTTGGGCTGCAGCACGGTGTAGTGGCCCACTACCAATACCGGTATATTCAGCCGGTGTAACTAATTCATTTTTAGCAGTACCGATCAAATTAGCGATTGTTCTTGCCGGAAAGCTTTTTTCATCTAACATTAGCTGTTTAATGGCTCGCTTGACTGCATTTATTCTGTCGGCTTCATCAAAAATTACAAAGTTACGCGGTACGCCAACGTATTCTCCATCCTGGCGTAATAGCCTGACACAAATGGAGTGAAATGTACCCATAAAAGGCATGAAAGATCGATTATTTGGGTCTTCACCAAGTAATTTTGCGACCCGCGCTCTCATTTCTTTAGCAGCTTTATTTGTAAAAGTTACCGCCAAAATATTGAAAGGTGTAGCTTTTTTGGTAGCAATAATGTGCGCGATACGATGCGTAAGAGTTTTGGTTTTACCGGAACCAGCTCCAGCCAAAATAAGCAATGGCCCTTCAGTGGTCTCCACGGCTCGTTTTTGTTCAGTATTTAAATCTTCTAGCACTAGGATATTTTAGCAGACAAAAAAATAACTATTGTGAATTGAACACACTATACGGTAGTTTTAGGTCGGTCTTTATAATATCAGCATCTATAGCAAAATAAACTCCACAGACAACCAAAAATAGCAGTAATAAAATTACCGCTATGGGCTTTGTGCCATTTTGGCGATGATTTTCGCTCACGTTTACAAAATACTTTTTTTCTTCCACCAGTTTTTGCAACCTAACATCACGCTCTTCTGCTTCTTTTGCCTCTTTTGAGGCAGATTTTTCTTCGGCTTCCTTCTGACTAGTCTCCTCGGCAACTCTGGCTTCTGGTGATTCATCTGTATCGTTTGTTTGCGGAGCAGATATCTCGGTATCTTCTTTACTGGACTCATTTGACTCTGTCGAAACCGCGGATGTATCCTCTATTGATACGGAATCATCACTGGTTTCCATGGGTTTTATGATTTTACCAGCATAGTTACTTATGTGTGCGCTTTGCTGGCTGGATGTTGCGTCTACGGCAGGCGTCTCGTCTTTCTTGTCTGTATCGCCCACAACCACTGAATCTTTAATTATGGGGTGATGCGTTACAATTATTGGCCTAGAAGATGCGTTTGCCGGCGTTTTGCCTGGCTTAGCTACATCAAAAACCAGTTTCTTTTTCTCTCCTGTATTTACCATATCAACCTTCTTCCGCACGACGCATACGGTAAGCACCATCCACGATACCAGAAAATTCATGATAATTCAGACTAGCGCCACCGACCAATAAGCCATCAATTCCCTCAACCTCCATCAAACCACGAGCAGTCGAGGCACTTGAGCTCCCACCGTAAAGCACCCTAACACTTTCTGATGCTTTTTTGCCGTAAAGTTCACTGATATCATTTCGAATGGCTACCACAGCCTTGGCTATGTCGCCAGGTTTTGGTATTTCATGGTGAAGATAATCAGTACCACTACTAAGTGCCCAAACTGGCTCATAAGCAATGACGATATCATGAATTTCGCGCGAGGTCAGATTACTAACGGCACTAACTACTTGATCATGGAGAACTTGCATGGTTTCGCCTTGTAATCGCTCGTTTTTGGTTTCTCCCACACACAAAATAGGGACGATACCATTTCGAACAGCGGCGGCTACTTTATCGCGTACAGTGTCAAGACCTTCACCAAATTTGTACCTTCTATCAGAATGACCGACGATCACATAATGAACTAGGTCTTGTAGCATAGTAAAACTAACCTCGCCAGTATACGCACCCTCATCTTTGTGAAAAGCATTCTGAGCTGCCAAGCGAAATTTACGCCTATCAATCTGAAGCGACAAAGGCTGCAACACAAGCATGCTTGGTGACAGGACTATTTCAATATCTCTATGAATTTTTATGCGTTCATGCAACCTATGAAGTAACAAGCTAGCTTGTGAAGTGTTGAGGTGCATTTTCCAATTGGCAACAATGAGTGTACGTTTCATAAAACTTATGCTTATATTACTCTTTATTTAACAAAGCCTCAACTCCTGGCAGTTTTTTGCCGGCCATCAATTCCAAACTAGCACCGCCACCAGTAGAAACATGATCAACAAGATTCTGTAATTTATGCTTTTCTATGTAGCCTACTGTATCGCCACCGCCTACCACCGTAAATGGTTTGTGTCCATATTCACCGAGCATAGCTTCCGCAATTATATCCGTACCATGCGCAAAAGGCCCGATGGGACCATTCAGGCTTGGTGTCTCCGTTACACCCATAGCACCATTCCAAACTACAGTATTAGCAAACTGCAAGCCACCGGCGATAAAGGCCCCTGAAAAAGGTCCAATATCCAGAATCATTTCATTGTGTGCCACTTTTCCAGTCTTACGAGACGGCCTTTTAGGATAATTTTCGATGTCCGCTATAACGTGAGCGTCCCAATCCACGATTCGAGTATGGGCAGTTTTGTTCAAACTTGTAGCCACTACTCCGTCTTGTGGCAGATAAAAAATAAAATGTTGCTTTTTGGATTTATGACGAGCCTTTGCAATAACTTCTCTTGCCAAGTCAATATCATCTATATCGGCCACACTTTTACCGATATCTATGCCCTCTGCCAACAAAAAAGTATTAGCCATAGCACCACCAACGGCTACAAAATCAGCAATATCTAAAAAACGATTGAGAACATCAATTTTATCTGCAATCTTTGCCCCACCAATAATCGCCGCGAGAGGCCGTCTAGGATTTTCCATGACATTCGTGATAATATCAACTTCTTTTTCAAGCAACAGACCAGCAACACTAGGTAGATAGCTGGTTACTTTGTCGGTTGACGCATGAGCACGATGCACTACTCCAAAACCATCTTGTACAAATACTTCAGCTAGACTAGCAAGTCGCTTGGCAAACTCACTATCATTAGTTTCTTCTTCTGGATGAAAACGCAAATTCTCAAGCACAAGTATTTGTTGTTGATAAAGCTGCGTGGCTGCTTCTTCAGCTTTTTGGCCTACACAATCTTCAGCAAATTCAACTGGTTGATCCAATAATTGGCCAAGTCGTCTGGCAACTGGCCTAAGACTACATGAAATATCATCAGCACTTTTGGGGCGCCCTAGGTGCGAACAGATAATAACCTTACAGTTTTTATCCAGCAAATATCGTATAGTAGGTAGCGACTGCTTAATTCGGTAATCATCGGTTATATGATATTTTTCATTAAGCGGGACATTATAATCAGTCCTTAGCAGTACTCTTTTGCCAGCTATATCAATATCGCGAATTGTTTTTTTATAAAAACTCATAAAATTGCGTAGTACGCGTGCAGTATACTAAATGCTCTTGTACGTTTTGCCCCCCCATTATGCATTTTTATTCTAAAACCCTTACCTTGATGGTGTCAGTCGTTCCAACCATGCCAGGATACTGCCCAAATGCCGTTACAACCATATCGCCCTTTTTCAATACTTTGTTTTGCTGTAACCAATTGGTTAATTTTTTGGCTGCTAGCTTATCATCTGGACGAACATAGTTCTTTGTGCCATAAACAATTGCCAATTGTTGGGAAACGCGCGGATCAGGAGTAACCGTAATAATTGGCCGCTCCGGACGACGAGCCGCTATCTGAAGTGCCGTTGCCCCGGACTTGGTTTCGGCAACAATAGCCTTAGCGTTTATACCATCAGCCAATGCAATAATTGCTCCACAAATAGCATTTTGGCGAGTCTGGATTTCTTTTTGAGGATCGTTCCAGTTGACTTTCAGTGGCGCATTATATTGAGTATACAAAATAACTCTTTTCATAACCTTGACGGCATCTATAGGATATTGGCCACTTGCCGTTTCGTCGCTAAGCATCACGCAGTCTGCTCCGACCAAAACAGCCGTAGCAATATCTGACACTTCTGCACGAGTTGGTTCTGGTGCCTCATTCATAGTAGCAAGCATCTGTGTTGCTACTATTGTAGGCTTAGCATATTTGAGCCCCAGACCAATGATCTGACGCTGTACAATTGGCACTGATTCCGGCAGTGTTTCGATAGCTAAATCGCCACGAGCAATCATAATAACATCCGCTTCTTGAACGATAGATTCTAGATTATCGATAGCGGCTTTGGTCTCAATTTTGGCTATAACTTTGACATTACTGCCAAGATTTTTAATCTGACGCTTCAGATGACGTACATCTGTTGCGGATTGCACGAAGCTAAGTGCCACATAATCAATATCGATAGTTGATCCAAAAACTAAATCTTTCTTATCTTTAATGGTAATTATGTCGCCTTCAAAATCTGTGTCCGGTAAATTAATACCTTTGCGCTTAATTAAAATGCCGTCATTTTCGACTACAACATGAACTAAACGGTCTTGAACACTCGTAATAATGGTTTGAACCTTGCCGTCATACAGATATAAACGCTCGCCACGTTTTACTTTTTTAGATATATCGTATTGTACGGGAATGTGCCCAGAAAGCTCATAATTCGCCCCGTACTCAAAAACCAAGCTCTGATTGGTATGCACGTTGATGATACCGTCGAAGTCGCCCAAACGAATTTTAGGGCCTTGCAAATCCTGAATAATAGCCACTGGTTTACCGTAAACTTGACTGGCTTTGCGAATCCATTTTATTTGCCGTTCACGCTCTTCATTAGTACCATGGCTAAAGTTAAGTCTTAACCCATTAGCGCCAGCCTTAATAAGTGCCAGTATTTGCTCATAACTATCCGTGGACGGACCAACAGTAGCAATAATCTTGGTTCTTTTAAATTTAGTAACTGGCACATTCGGTGCCTTAGATGTAGTTTGTGCCATGATATGCACTAGTGTACCTTGTTATGCTTATTTCATTCAAGAGCAAGGTAACCAAAAATCTTTTTTAAGCCAACTAGTTATTAATATCTTGCACTGTTGGTGTAATTTCACACGGTCGAGTGTTTTCGTTTAGGCAAGCCTGAAGTTTATTGATTTCAATTTGGTGTGCCGAGAAATTAGTCCAGTAGGCATTATTTAGTTTGTCCTGTTGCCGATACTGATAATACCAGACTAAATTAGTGCCAATAATAGCCAAAAATAACACTAAAATTGCCCAATCTCTTTTTGTAATAACATTATTTTTCTTAATCATAAATTTATTATAAACAAACAACATTTATTGTCAAAATGCTTATTCTAGGAGGGGCAAGGCGTAAACTACCGTAGCTAATTTTTAGTCTTGGATGGATTTGCTTATTAAAGATTTTGCGTAATCTTCGGCTCGTTTTTGAAAAACTGGCCATGCATCGGCACGTTTCAAGAAATCATCAAGTGTCATCAAGAAGTATTCTAAGCCTTCGTCACCAAATTCAATTTGGTCAACCGACTCTTCAGGTAATTTTGCAACTGCATACCAGCCAACTTCACCAGCGTTTATGTCGCTTTGGTAGCGACGGCTATAAACTATCTGTTCAATCGTGATATCTAACCCAAACTCTTCTTTAACCTCTCGCTTGAAAGTGTCAAAAGGCGTCTCTCCTGGCTCTGCACCACCTCCTGGTACGTCTAGGTATAAAGGGTATTTGGGGGCTTTGGCGTCTCGTCGGTAAATTAACCGGACTTGCGCAAAGCTCCCCCATCCCCAGACCGACTAATCTCGGCTGATAGCGGTCTGCCTTCTCTCGATGTAGCTATGGCTACCCCTCCTTCAGCCAAACCACTATCAACTCGAGCTGATTTGCCCTGGGAACCGGCGATTTTGCGTAAGTCCAGTTAAGATTTTGTCACCAATAAAAACCAATCCTTTAGTGCCACCAAAATCATCATCTCTTTTGAGGAAGTCATTCACAGCTTAATGATAGACCTAAAATAGGAGGTCAAGCAATTAAGATTATGCATAGGACACTGTGCTAATAGTATGGCTTAATACATTGTCATTTTCATCAAAAGTAAAGTCGGCCTCAACATAATTGCCACCTAAAACTACAGGTAGCCAATAACTATCATCCTTCCACATTGACTTATATGGGATACTGTCAATCTTGTACCATTTAGGCTTCATTTCTTCTGTTTCGACTGGTTCACCCTCCCATTCATCGCAAATGTACACTAGGACTTGCTGGTTCCAGTCAGATTTATCGCTCGGAAAGTAAAAGTTTAAGCTTGCGACTTGTTTTATGTTAAGTGGTAGGACTTTTATTTCTTCAAGACATTCTCGTATAGCGGTTTGTTCTATTAACTCATTTTTCTCAGGTTTGCCGCCAACACCATTCCATCGCCCTTTTCCAAAACCTCTTTTCTTCATAGCTAGAAGTATTTTGTCCTCCTGAACCAGGAAAAGTAAAGTAGCTTTCTTGGAAGGGTTCTTCATAATTAGCATTATACTGGACTTACACAAAAGCTGCTGTTTTTATATCATGCAGCATATATCGGGTCTTCAACGGTGACGCCAAACTCCCCGACGCCTATCCAAGCACCCACTAATTCATCGCCTTCGACACTTCGTCCATAAAACTCAATAAATGGTTGATGCTGGGTTACTAAACCGCCATGTCCTTCGTAGGTATTTACACTAGCAGATGTAACTTCAACGAGCATATTCTCTACCAAAGATTGTGGATCGTCCTTATATACTTTTGTTCCACCTCTTCCATGCAAGCGACCCGTGATTAGTAACTCAACACCTTTCAATTGTTCGCACTGTTCTCTAAGCTGGCCGAGTGTTTTTTCATATACTGCTTTCTCACTTTGTGCAGTGGAGCGTAATGTAGAAATTCTGTCAAAAACACTTGCAACCCTATCTAATTCTGCCTGACTATCTAGCCGACCGTATTGTGGCAAGTTTCTTCGTGCTCTTGCACCCATTTTTAAGACATTATCTACTACATAAGCACCGAATCTTGTTTCTATTGAAGGTGGATACACCTCACCATGTAGTGCAACCACCAAGTCCTTCGGGATACCGATTGTGTGCCCACTCAATCCACCCGTGATTGCTACTTCTACTTCTCTGCGGTTATTCTCAAATTGAGGGTCCTCAGGATCAAATTCGCTAGGGGGTGCTAAAACAACGCAACCTGTTTCAAATATGTCTCCGACCTCTAAGTCGAGAGGGTACTTTCCACTCCCACCACCCTCTAGTAGTAAGGGCACTCTTGCAGCAACTACTCGTTGTGTGCCGTCTGTGAAGTGGAGACCAACACCACCATTGCCTTCCTCAGACCACTCTTCGGCTATTTCAAGCCCGTTAGCAAGTACATCGCCAGGAATCAAGGTATGAGGTTG
>JACOTW010000014.1 GCA_016178135.1 Candidatus Saccharimonadota bacterium | reverse complement strand
ATTCGTGGGTTTTTGAAGCAATGATCTTTGAGCCAAAAACTGACTTTTCCGAGAGAGACATATCCTTAGATACGTTGAACGAGGAAAGGCGGTTTTGGGCCAAAGAGGGTGATTCGAAAAGTCGGGAATTTGTTTTGCGGGGACTATACTTTGGCCTGGGAGTGAGGTAGTTTTGCGTGAGTCCATTAAAACGGTCACGAAAAAAGCCGAGCACAAGACTCGACTTTTTTCGTGGAGGGTCCAGTGGGACTCGAACCCACGACACCCTGCTTAAAAGGCAGGTGCTCTAACCGGCTGAGCTATGGACCCACGTAAGCTGATAGTTCGAAAATAACTCCTTACATTATCCTCATTTTACCTTAAAAGTCAATTTGTCATATTGCTAGGGCCAAAAACCATACGCCCTGATTCAATCTGATAAAAGCTAATACTAGTGGTCTTTTTTGCCATGGCGACTGCCACTGTGTGGCATAAACCAAACTAAAAATAATACCGATACTGAAGCGAGTCCTATTACTAGGTCTTCTACAGGTCTTATTTGGGCGCCAATGCTTGTAGTATAGAAGGTGCCCTCTACACCCTTAGGCAAAAGTGGCAAAGCCAAAATCGCCAGTGCGGAGCTAGCCAGAGTTAGCGGTACTAGGTGAAGCATGATCTGACTAGTTGTTAAACTTTTTCTAGTTAGAAAAACCGTCAACCCGACTGGCAAAAGCTGCAGACCAAGCCCACTTATTACATCTAATTGATTATTGTGCATAAAGCTTCCTATAACAACACTAAAATCGTAGCCAAAATGCTTGGCCAGTAAATTACCAACAACAATACTCAAAAAGAAAAATACGGCACTAACCCTAAACAAAATCGCCAAGGCCAGTGGCAATCCAGCAACTAATCCAAGTATTAGTAGAGAGTCCATGTCTTTAGTCTAGCAAATTGTTAGAGGTTTGACGTGCAATTATGCACCGACTCGATCTTTTTTATGTTTGCCTTTAGCATTTCTTTCAATGTATTCAATGATTTTGGTCGCAACATCCCGTTTAGTGATTAACTCTGGAGTCTTGATGCTGGCAGAAGAGTTTACTTCAAGCACTAGCGGACCCTTACTACTTCTCATCATGTCTACGCCACAAATTGGCAAGCCTATGGCTTTGGCTGCCCTAATGGCCGTTTTTTCTTCTTCTGGGGTTAGTTTTACCGCACTACCAATACCACCTTGATGCGTATTCGAACGAAAATCATCGGTCAGGCTTTGCCGTTTAATGCTGGCAACCACTCTACCGCCCACAACAATTGCTCTAATATCCGTCCCGGCAGATTCTTCTACATATTCCTGAACCAAAAAGTTTACGCTCTCCACAAAAAATGCTTGCATAACCGCTTTAGCGGCTTTGCGAGTTTCAGCAAGTACCACTCCATTGCCGTGGGTCCCCCGCGCCACCTTGATAATTACGGGTGCGCCACCAGCCATTTCGATAACTTCGTCGAATTCGGACGTCTCGCGAGCAAAAACGGTCTTGGGTACGCCTACTCCGTATTTAGCCAACAGTTGATATGAACGCAACTTGTCACGGGAACGTACGATCGCAATTGAGCTTGCCGTCGTAAAAACACCACGCATTTCAAATTGTCGAACTACTGACGAGCCGTATTTTGTCAAGGATTGGGCAATCCGTGGTATGACAGCATCAACATCGTGCAAAGACTCACCATTGTAGTAAATCATGGGGTTGCTTTTTTCGATTGTCATGTAGCATTTAGCGTAGTTAATAATTCTAACGTCGTGTCCCCGCGCACGCGCTACTTCTTTTAATCTTTTGCTTGAATAATTTCCAGGTCCTTTGGATAAAATTACAATATTCATAGATTGTTGTCTCCATTCAATTCTTCATCAGGTAACGGTTCACCGGTCGCCACGTCAACAACAAAGCGTTTTCTCAACATTTTGCGACCAATAAGCGCAGAATACGTCTTTAGTTCCCTGTTTGCAAGAGTGAAGTTTGATTTAATAAGTTTACCCTTAATCCGCACGCGCAAAAAAACACTATACCTATCTTGCTTATGTCCAAAGGAATTTTCTACCTCAACGACTTTGTATTCTTTTGTTTGTATTTCCTCGCCACTATAGTTCGGCGATTTTGGTCCAAGCAAGGCAAAGTGTAATATGCCATCTTTTTCGTAAATGTTAGTTGCCCAAATTGACGATCTATAAGCTCCCGTATCAATCTTGGCATGTAACCCAAATACATCTCCGTCAATAAAATCAACCAATTCAACTCGTCCTATAATCGTGCTATCAACGTCCTTCATTATTCCTCCTCCTGCAATTCAGTTTGATTTTCTATAAAGTTGACGAACAACGCTTGTTTTTGAGGCACACCATAACCAGTAGCAAAAGCTGGGGTTGAATTAACCTCAAGCACATAGGGTTTTCCTGTTGATTTATCGACGAGTATATCAACGCCACTAATCTCCCGCTTCAATATCTGTGCCGCCCGTCGCGCATATCCAAGATATTCCTCTGGAAGGCTCGCTACATCGATAAACGAACCACTACCTCCCTGCGAAGTATTGTTCAAGTGAGTCCCTTCTTGTGCTTTGCGCATAAATACTAGTGGTGGCAATTCTATGCCAGCAAACAAAAAACGATAATCACCATCATTTGGCAAAAAATTCTGTATTACATATTCTTTTTCAAAAGGGGCGGATTGTAAAATCACCGCTGCATCTTCGGAAGTGTTGATTAAGTGATTATCCTCACCTTTAGCCCCATCATCGGCTTTCATGATAAGTGGAAAGGTAAAATTATTGGGCAAACGATTTTCAGACATTAGCTGTATCAGCAGTGCTTTCTTGACAAAAAACGTGTCGGGGACTGCCACGCCACCAACTGCCAGCCGACACATCTGCGAAATCTTACCCCAAGCGAGCCCCGCATCAACTTCTTGGTTATAAAAATCAACGCCCTTTTGTTTTAGGTAAAAAGCTATCAACGAGGCGTGCTCATTATCAAACAGCCAGTTCTTGAAATGCACTAAATCCAAATCTTCGAGTGCCAAATTGTGCCTTTCGTCGCGCATGGAAACAACATTATTAATCACAGAAATAGTGATATCGTTATAAGTCGTGTACGTTACGCTGGTGTTCTCGAGGGATGCCTCAACGTTATGATAAAAGTCCTCAACATAACGCTCACGCTCCGCCCAATCGTTGGTTTTGCTCCTATTGGATGTAATTATGAGTATTTTTTTCTGAATCATAGTTTAAGCCTATCACTAATTTACTGGACTTTGGATAATTCATCGACAAATTAAACCAATCCTGATTCATAATCTTTACTGGACCTGTCGCAAAGCTCCCTCATCCCCAGACCGACTAACCTCGGCTACAAACAGTTTTTCCTCTCTCGATGTACCTTCAGGTACCTCTCCTTCAGACAAAACTGTTTTCGCTCGAGCTGATTCGCTCTGGGAACGAGGGATTTTGCGTAAGTCCAGTTTAGATAATTCAACAATACGTTCAAGCAATTTGTACCCTAGCGCAATCCCAATCACCCTCGTAATTCTATCTCTCACTGGCTCGACATCAAGTGGAGTAATACGAAGAAATCGTGTTAGTTCTATCTGCAAAGCGGGCATTACTAACCCACGTTCTTGTAACTCTCCGCGCACAAAGTTTGTAGTCGTGAATTGCCCAAGCGCTGCTAATCTATTACGATATGGCGTACCGTCAGAATTTCGTTTTATTTCATGAGAATTGGGCTTTTGTACGAAATATTCACCATCATTAGCTATGGTCACGTATAGCCCCATATCTTTGCCATGGTCTACAATCTTCTCTGCAAAATCATGCATTACATCAGTCGGATCGGCGCCTAAACCAAGAGTTGCTTGTATCTCGGTTCGATCAGTTTGTGCCATAAACTTACCACGCGCCATTCCATGCACAGCGACAAACCCGTTGGATTTTGGTAAAGATTGGGCTATCGTCGGCTTGATTGGGTGATCTGGGTCTGATGGGACATTGCTAGTTTGCCTACCAGTCATAATTATGCCAGTACCATAATCTTCAGCTAATACAGCCACTAAACCGGCGGTGCCCGTATCTGGGTCATTGCGTAATTTGCCTGTTTTGAGACTTAATGGATTGGAGGCATGTTCAGCGGTAAAAAGCGTGCCGGCTGAACCGTTCTCAGCAATTTGCTGAATTATGTGAATCTCATCATCAGTTTTCGCGGTTCCTGCCTTGTATTCGTCATGTAACAAATTTGGAGCAATCAATCTACGCTCGGCATACTCAATGCGATCATGCAAATCTTGTGCCCATACTTCGGGAAGCTGTGGCAACCACGGCATAGAAGCAACATCACGCTCGCTAATATCTCTAGCGATCGCATAGACATCAGGATTAATCTCTGTGATACTCATATTCATTATGTTGATTGTATCATGTTAGTGTAATTTTGTCAATTCAGGCTTGGCTCATAGCCATATTATTGATGTGTGTTTTTTATGCGTAAATAAACAAATACAATCGCTACCAGTAAAGTAGCTAGTAATGCTAACATCATTGGTATAAAACCGTTTTGGTTGAACTTAAGCTTATTCATGCTATCATTAATTATAGTCAAATTAGTCAAAAACAAAAACTATGAGTGAAAATCCCAAAATTTTACCCGATGAATCTATAGGTCCTGATGATATGAATAATCAGGACGAGGTAGGCGATGAAACAATGCAAGCCGCTCTACGAGTATTAAGTAATGAGATCGTCACCCCTATGGCCGCAAGTGATAAGCCCTTCATCGCTATGACCGAAGAAGAAATAAATCGGCTGGATCGTTATGCCATGATTCGAGATACTAATGAGGCGAAATTAAGACACCAAGCAACCTATGACAAACTCACGGGTCTATTAAATTATGCGGGCTTTACCGAACGTCTTAAAAAATATCATAATGGTTTCTTAGTTTTTATAGACGGTACTAATATAAAAGCCATCAACGACAAAATTAGTCACGAAGATGGAGATAAGGCAATCATTGGAATTGCTGAAGTCCTCAAAAGCAGTGTCCGTGCAGAGGACATTGTTGCCCGTATAGGGGGTGATGAATTTGTTATATTATCAATAGCCCGAACTAATGACGAGAGTCTACCGATTGAATCAGGTATGCAATCAATGAAATCTCGTATTTCCGACAACACTCATGTCTTTTTGGAAACCCACCAACAATATGCCGATGCTGGTCTTGATATAGCTGTCGGTACTTGCCCGTGGGAACCTGGTGCTTCATTTCATGAGGCTCAATTTAGAGCCGAGCAAGAAATGAAACTCCACAAATACGAACAACATGCCGTAAAAGGTCAATACCGACCTAGTTAACTGGACCAATCGAGTCGAGTCAAAACAAACCACGCTTAGAACTATTTTGAAATTCCTGGAGTAATTCTTGCTGTTTTTTGGTAAGTTTGGTCGGAGTATCAACTACTATGGTTACTATGTGTGCACCACGTACATTACTCTTGAGATGTGGAACGCCATGATTAGAAAGCCTGAAATCTGTTCCACTCTGCGTACCAGCTGGAATCTTCATCGCAACTCGACCATCAACAGTATCTACCTCAATTTCAGTTCCAAGTGCGGCATCAACCATGCCTATTTTTTCTTCGCTTAGTATTAGATCACCCTCACGGGTGAATTTTTTATGCGACTTAACCCGAATATTAACGTAGAGATCACCTTTTGATCCGTTAGCTACAGCTTCACCATGCTCACGCAGACGAATTGTCGCACCGTCATCTACTCCAGCTGGGATTTTGAGGCCAATTTTATTGCTCTTGCGTTGAGTACCCTTACCACGGCAGACCGTACAGATTTTTTCAGGTATTTTGCCCCGTCCATCACATTTTGGACAGGCTGTAGGTTGTTGGATATTCCCAAACACCGTACGCATAACACGCGTAACCTGACCCGTACCTTTACACTCGTCGCAAATTTTTAATTCATATCCTGGCTCAACTGTTGTGCCTTTGCAGTGTTCGCAACTGTCTTCTAAGCTCAAATCTAGATCGACTTCCGTACCAAAAACAGCTTGCTCAAAACTTATTTCTATAGATGTCTCTACATCTCGACCCCGAGTTTGATGATTAGATCGTTGGCGTTGGCCACCACCAAAAAAACTACCAAAAAGATCTCCTAAACCTATATCGCCAAAATCAAAATGTACTTCCTGACCTTGACCGCCAAAACCACTAAAGCCTTCATATGGATTACCACCGCTAGAGGCACCACCAACTCCGGCATGACCAAATTGATCGTAACGCTGGCGTTTTTTATCATCCTTTAAGACTTCATAGGCTTCGTTGATTTCCTTGAATTTGGTTTCATCCCCCCCCTCTTTATCTGGATGATGCTGGATTGCGGCTTTTCGAAATGCTTTTTTGATCTCATCAGCAGAAGCATTCTTGCCGACCCCCAAAACCTCGTAGTAATCCCGTTTAGCCATATTTTATTATCCCAATTAATATTATTATATATAGAATTGCCCAAAGTACACCAGTAATTATTATTGGTTTTAGCTTATGGCTCAATTCATAAGCTATCAACACCAGCTCAAACAACAAAAATCCCAGTCGTGCCGAAAACTAAAAACTTTGGTAGCTTGTGGTTTTTCAATCATCGGACAGGCTATTGCAACAATAATTGTTGAATCATTAATTAATTTTCTGAGTATATTTCCACGTACCCTAAACTATTTCTTTTTATCATCGACAACTTCGCCCTCTACTGGCTCATCTTTGTCGGGCTTTTGGTCTTCTGTGGTTTCTCCTGCCCCATCAGACTTGCTGGCTTCTTCGTACATCTTGGCGCCAATCGGCATGGTTTTTTCAGTTAATGCTTTGGCCGCTGATTCTAAAGCGTCTTTGTCTGCTTTGTCATCGGCAATAACTTTCTTGGCAACCTCAATCGCTTCATCGAGAGTTTTTACATCTTCTTCTGATAGCTTTTCTTTATTGTCAGATTTCATCTTTTCAGCCTGATAAACCGAACTGTCCAGCATATTGCGAGCGTCAATAGATTCACGCTTTTGCTTGTCCTCTTCGGCGTGTGCTTCGGCTTCTTTGGCCATTTTTTCTACTTCGGCTTTGTCCAAGTTACCACTGTTTTGAATAGTGATACTTTGCTCTTTGCCAGACCCTTTATCCTTGGCACTAACATTCAAAATACCGTTGGCATCAAGATTAAATGTAACTTCAATTTGTGGTACGCCACGAGGTGCGCTTGGGATACCGTCCAAAACAAAACGACCTAAAGATTTATTGTCTGAAACCATTTCGCGTTCGCCCTGAACCACGTGAATTTCTACCTGTGGTTGATTGTCGGCAGCCGTACTGAAAGTTTCACTTTTAGAAGTTGGGATGGTGGTATTACGCTCAATTAGCTTGGTAGAAACACCACCTAAAGTTTCTATACCTAGGCTTAACGGCGTAACGTCCAGAAGTAGTACGTCCTTGACATCACCCTGTAAAACGCCTCCCTGAATAGCCGCGCCAACAGCTACAACTTCGTCTGGATTAACGCCTTTCATAGGATCTTTGCCAAAAATCTTCTTGACCTTTTCAGCAACGGCCGGCATACGAGTCATCCCGCCAACCAACACAATAGCGTCAATATCACTGGCTTTTAGCCCAGCATCTTTAAGTGCCTTTTGGCACGGATCAGCTGTTTTATCAATCAATTCACCAACTAAACTTTCCAGTTTTGCTCTGGTCAATTTATGCTCAAAGTGTTTTGGGCCATCGGCATCGGCGGTCAAAAATGGCAAGTTGATATTTACTTCATTGGTTGTCGATAGTTCAATCTTGGCTTTTTCGGCCTCATCACGCAAACGCTGCATGGCGGCTTTATCATCTGTCAAATCCACGCCTTGCTCTTTTTTGAATTCATCTTTTAGATAATTTACAATTATGCGATCAAAATCGGCACCACCAAGGTGTGTATCACCATTGGTTGATTTGACTTCAAAAACTCCATCGCCAAGCTCTAGAATTGACACGTCAAATGTTCCACCGCCTAGGTCATAGACGGCAATTTTTTCATCTTTTTTATCGGCTTTATCCAGACCATAGGCCAGTGCAGCGGCAGTTGGTTCATTGATAATGCGTTTGACCTCTAGTCCGGCAATTTTACCAGCGTCTTTGGTAGCTTGACGTTGTGAATCATCAAAATAAGCCGGTACGGTAATGACAGCTTCGGTAACTGGACTACCTAGAAAAGCTTCGGCGTCAGCTTTGAGTTTGCCTAAAATCATGGCACTGACTTCTTCTGGACTATATTCTTTAGCTTGCCCTGAGCCTGCCGAAGGGTCGCCCATTTTTACTTTGACACTTTTGCCACTTTTGACAATTTCGTATCCCATGAGTTTTAAATCACGCTGGACTTCTTTGTCATCAAAATTACGTCCAATTAAACGCTTAACCTCATATATGGTGTTAGCGGAATTGGTAACCTGCTGGCGACGGGCTACTTGCCCAACCAGCCGTTCGCCATTTTTATTGACAGCCACAACTGACGGCGTGGTACGCGCGCCTTCACTATTCGCAATAATTTCAGCCTTTCCAGCTTGCATTACCGCCATGGCGCTGTTAGTTGTTCCTAAATCTATTCCGATTATTTTTCCCATATTATTTCTCCTTTATTGTATTATTATTTAAATTCGGTTCCATTTTTACCTTTACCATGGCATGGCGAATGATTTGGTTGCCCAAGCAAAAGCCAGATTGAAGTTCCTCGCAAACAACTTCAATCGTACCATCGCCATCTTCCATGCTCATTGCTTCATGTAAGCGTGGGTCAAAAACTTGACCAACCGTCTTTATGCGTTCCACCCCCATATTTGCCAGCGTATCTTCAAATTGTTTTACTACGCCTTGAACGCCTTTTATATACTCATCATTGGCAAGTTCTTGTGGAACATGCTTAAGTGCTCGCTCAAAGTTATCTATGACCGGCAACAGATCACGGATAACACTGACTTTAACCGAACTTTTGAGATTACCAATTTGTTCGTCATGACGGCGACGAATATTATCAGCATCGGCGCGTTCTCGCTTCAATGCTTCAGTTAATTGATTGACTTGTTCCAGCAATCCCAGGTCATTTATAGTTTTTGGAGATGTTTTTTTATTCATATAATGCCCTTTCCAGAGTTCTTCCAGTCCGTTCAACTAAGCTCATGACTTCACGGTAACTTTGCCTTGTGGGCCCAAGTACTCCTATATAACTACTGTCGCTATACGGGCTTCTAAAACGACTAATAATTAATGAGCAATTTGCAGTCCGACCAATTGGATTCTCGGCACCTATATAAACATTTAGTGACTGATTAGGTGCTACCTCGCGAAGCCATGGTTCTAGATTGTCCAACAATTGAGCAACCTGCCGAACTTGCGTGCCATCAATAAACTCTGGTTGACCAAATAAATTAGCTAGACCACCCATGTAAAGCTGGTCGCCAATAGTGGCAAGTCCCAAATTATAAGTTAACTCTACTAATGTATCGACAGCATTACGTATTGTCTTGTCTGGCACTCCACCACCAACACCCACTCGAGCAGCCAAGGCCCGAGTGGCGCGACGATCAGTTGCAGTCTCATCTTGATCGCCCAAACTATTAACATAAAAACGATATCCCTTGTCAGTCGGGATACGACCGGCACTAGTGTGCGGTTGCTTGATGTAGCCCAGTCGCTCTAGCTCGGCCATTTCCGCTCTAATTGTTGCAGAAGAAACATTAAATACTTTTGCCAGCAAACTAGAACCCACCGGACTGGCGACCTCGGCGTATTGTTCTACTACCGCACGTATAATCATTGCTTGTCTGTCTGTCATGATATAAGGATAGTTTAATTTTTTAGCAGTCTCATGTCAAGAGTGCTAACCCACTTCGATAAATAGGACTTTCGCACTTTTGCGTAGATAACAGGGTGCAGGTAACTGAAGTGAAAACTGTTTAGCTTCTGGAGGGGTAGCTAAAGCTACACTGACAGAAGATGGACAGTTTGCAGCCAGTTATAGCCCCCGCAAAACAAATTCGGGGGTTTTGGAGCCGATGATCTTCGAGTCAAAAACTGGCTTTTCTGAGGGAAGCATATCATTAGATAAGGTGAGTGAGGAAAGACAGCTTTTGGCCGGAGAGGGCGGTTCAAAAAGTCGTGAATTTGTTTTGCGGGGGCTATAGCTGTGTCCTGTTGCTACGAGAAAGTGCGAAAGTCCTATAAATATACTCGACCTGTAGCAAAATCGTCCGTTCCCAGAGTGAATTATCTCGAACGAAAACTGTTTGTAGCCGACAGAATTCGATCTGGGGATGGAGGAGTTTTGCGTCAGTCCAGTATAATCAACCTATGGAACAATATGAAAAGATTAAAGATTGGCTTGGATCAGGATCGATTAATATTTTTGGCTTACCTTTTGCCGGTAAAGATACTCTTGCCCACAATCTGGCACGCGTACTAAACGCATCGGTCGTCAGTGGCGGAGATATTCTACGTAGCCACAAAGATCAAGCTACTATTAAAAAGCTCATGGAAACGGGGGAATTATTTCCTACGGATTATTATCTTGAAATAATTTTGCCGTATATTTCCAAGCCTGTATTCGCCGGTAAACCGTTAATCTTAAGTTCCGTAGGTCGTTGGTCCGGTGAGGAAGCAACAATATTACGTGCCTGCCACCAGGCAAACCACCCAATTCGCGCAGTTATACATTTGCGAGTAGATGTCGAGCGTGTATGGCAACGTTTTGAAATATCCCAAACCAAGCAGGACAGATCTCATAGACATGATGATGCGGCCCGCATCCTGGAAATCCGATTAAAAGAATACGCCGAAAAAACACTGCCCGTACTGGATTTTTACCGGCAAAAAAATCTTCTTATAGAAATTGACGGTCATAAAATAATTAAAGATACGACTGATAATGCGATCCGGCAACTATGGAGGAGTTTCGGCATAAAGTAACCATAAGGAATAAAAATGACAAAAACTAAGAAAAAAACTAAAGTATCAGTGTTGTCTCGCCTTCGCAAACCACAAATGATGATAGCGATGGTGTTTGTACTAGGCTTTGGTGGCTTCGGGGTATACAAACTGGCTTTTAGTAGTGCTGCTACCTACCAAACAAGCTGTAGAACACGCTATTTAAAGCTTGGCGATCAAGGCAACTGCGTAAAATATTTACAAATGATTCTAAATGATGTGAAGGCGGGGCCACTGCTAGAGAATGGTAAATTTGATTCAAAAACAACAGCAAGTGTAATCACCTACGAAATACAGTTGCGTAACACGCCAGGATCGGCTGGATATAAAACAATCAAAGTTGACGGAATAGCAGGTCCAGAGTTTGCGGACGCTATGTGCGCAAGAGTATCTACAGGACCTGGAGGACCTATAGATCCTAGAAGATGGGAGTATTGTATTCTTTAACCCCGTTTGAGCATGACTGTAAACGCTTCGGTGGGGATGTCTACCTTGCCCCGAAGCGTTTCATGCGTTTTTTGCCTTTGGCAAGCTTAACTTTTGTCGGCGGTGGAACGGTGCAGTATAGAAGAAACCAGCGTCTGGTATGGTATGCCTTCGTGGGCTGCCCGGGCTTTTAGCTTGTACAAATCCCGTTCAGATAGCCGAATGTTAATATTCCTGGTTTTGTTTAAGGTATTTTTGGCAATTTGTTGGAGCCTTATTTTTTCTTGTTCTAAATTAGCAACACTCTTAAATTCTCCTTTTTCGTAGGCCTCAAGGATTTGTTGTTCTTCATCGTCTAGATCGTAATAGGGCTGATTCATTGTGATTCTCCTTTCTTTAAAAACTTCTTTGTAGCTTTTCGGCTTGGAATTATGGTCTTCATAAAAATTTTAGTGTCATCTTCTACGCACGGGACTAGGTATGCGTATCCGCGTATCTCCAGAACTATTAGTTTTTGATTGGGGTAGCGTTTTTCGTTTGGGTGTTTTTTGTCCTCAAGAATTCTACCTTCTTCTATGGCTGTCTGAACATCTTCAAAACAAATATCCCGTTCGGCTTTGAGTTTAGCGTTTTTTTGTTCATCCCAATCAAAATACTTCACTGTTTCAGTTTATTACAATGTATACTATTTGTCAATCACTTATGACTAAAAAGCTTGACTAAACCAGCCCCCCCCCCGATATATTAAGGTCATAAAGTAACCATAAGGAATAAAAATGACAAAAACTAAGAAAAAAACTAAAGTATCAGTGTTGTCTCGCCTTCGCAAACCACAAATGATGATAGCGATGGTATTTGTACTAGGCTTTGGTGGCTTCGGGGTATACAAACTAGCTTTTAGTAGTGCTGCTGAAATACAAATAAATACTGTTCCACAAGTAACAAGAGCAAAAGATCAAGTTGCTAGCCAATATAATGTGGGTAAGTTAATAAGCAGCCGGGGATCTAGTTATTGGCAAACCAGCAAGCCATCAGGAGACACCAGCAACATAACTAACTGGCGAAGTAAGGTTGCTTACCAGGGGGTTACTGTTGGTAAATATAAAATATGCTATAACTTTGTCACGAATAAACCCGCTGACATTAGATTTACCTTATCAACTTGGCGCGTAGGTTTCGGTAGCTCACAAGAATATATACAAAATAATATAAGTTCGAATCGATACCAAGCTACATGTCATGTATTTGACCAAACTTTTGAAAACCCAACATTAAGCGTAAGTACAGAGTTACAAATCCTAAACAACGCCACATTAGATATAACATCATCTACGGTGTATAAACTTTAGCTATTAGCATAACCGTAGGAGCGCCTACCATCACTGAAAATATGATAATTTAAGGAAATAGGCCTACCAAAAGAATAGTGTTCTGATTAGCTATTTACTGGAGTTACGCAAAATTGCCCGTTCCCAGGCTAAATCAGCTCGAGTTGGGAGTGGTTTGTCTGAAGGAGAGGTAGCCTTAGCTACATCGAGAGAAGACAGACCGCTGCCAGCCAAGATGAATTGGTCTGGGGATGGGGGAGCTTTGCGACAGGTCCAGTTTAGTTCCGCTTGAGCATTACGGTGAAAGCTTCGGCGGGAATATCTACTTTTCCAAAACGTTTCATACGCTTTTTACCCTTAGCTTGTTTGGCTAGGACTTTTTTCTTTCGGGATACGTCGCCTCCGTAGAGACCGGTTGTAACGTCTTTGCGGTAAGCACTTAGGTCTTCGCGGGCAATAAACTTGCCACCAATAGCCGCCTGCAAGGCAACTTGGAAGTTCTGGCGTGGAATAACTTCTTTTAGTTTTTCAACTATCGACCTACCTAAACTTACGGATTCGCTGCGGTGCACCATAATACTTAACGCGCTAACTATTTCACCGGCAATATAGAAATCCAACCTAATCAAATCCTCCGTACGATAATCAGAAAGCTCGTAATTGAAGCTGCCGTAACCACTAGTTATACTTTTAAGCTGATCATAAAAATCGGTCAGCAAATTCGCCAATGGCGCTTCAAAGGCTATCAACGCCCGCTTATCTACATAACTTAGGTTTTTTTGACGACCCCGCTTAGTTGCAATTAACTGCAAAATTCCGCCGACATATTCATTAGGTACAATGATTTCACCATTTACCCATGGCTCGCGTATTTCCTTGATAGTAGATACGTCTGGCAATTCGCTGGCGGATTTTATATCCAACTCCTCGTCATTATTGAGTGTTACTTGATAATCAGTTGAAGGATTAGTTACAACCAATTCTAGATTGTACTCACGCTCCAGTCGTTCTCGCACAATATCCATGTGAAGCAACCCTAAAAAACCAATCCGAACACCAAACCCCAAAACCGGCGAATTCTCTGGCACAAATTGTAGGGCCGAATCACTCAAGCTCAGTTTTTCAATTGCATCCTTGAGTTCTTGATATTTATCATTACTCTCTGGGAAAAAACCGGCATAAACAAATGGTAAAACCTCTTTATAGCCTGGTAGCGGTGTTGTTGCCGGCTCTTTTGCCAGCGTAACGGTATCGCCCACCTTTGCTTGGCGGGTTGTTTTCAGGTTGGTTACAATATAACCAATTTCGCCACTTTTTAATTCTTGAGTTTCAACCATTGCTGGTTTAAGTGCACCAACTTCCAGTGCTATGCCTTCGGAACTTGTCGCCATCATTTTAAACCCCGCGTTTTTGGTAATACTGCCGTCAAATACTCTTACATATAAAATAACCCCGCGATAATCATCATAATAACTATCAAAAACCAACGCACGAGTCATACTGGAACTACCGTTTTTGGGTGGCGGAATTTTAGCGATAACGCGCGCTAAAACAGCACCTACACCCTGGCCAGTCTTGGCCGAAATCAACAAAATATCTTCTTTGGCACATCCAAGCAAGCTCATAACTTCCGCACTCACTCGATCAACGTCAGCAGCCGGTAAGTCAATTTTATTAAGAACAGGGATTACAGCCAGGTTGGCAGCCAAAGCTAAATAAACATTGGCTAGTGTTTGCGCTTGAATACCCTGACTGGCATCCACCACTAATATCGCCCCTTCACAGGCCTGCAAACTACGTGACACTTCATAGCTAAAATCGACATGCCCAGGGGTATCAATTAGGTTTAGTTCATATTTTTCGTACAGCATACGGACCGGTGCTAGTTTGATGGTAATGCCTTTTTCGCGCTCCAGATCCATTTTATCGAGCATTTGCGCTTTCATATCTCTTTTCGCCACCGTATGTGTTAGCTCTAATAATCGATCAGCCAAAGTAGACTTGCCATGATCAATATGGGCAATGATACAAAAATTACGTATATGTGATGGGTCCATGTTCACCAGATTATACGCGACTTACACAATTTTTCGCAGAGGATACACTATTACAACCACTAAATCTTTATAGGTTTGAAAATAAACTGCTTGAGCCGATCAATAACTGGACGAGCTTCTTCCAGACCAAATAATGATGATAACGATACATGTACAAAAAGGGTTACGACCGAAATTGCCCCCAATTTGGTACCAAGCGTAATAAAACCTTTATCATTTACGTTAAGCGGTAAAAATGAAATCATGATAAATGTCGCTACCACACTGAAGCCGGTAACCGATAAAATTCGTAAAACTCCGCCCCAGAATTCCGCATTAAATAACTTCCGATCTCTGAACAACATGATGGTCATGAGAATAGTAACTTCGATAGCGGCGACAATAGACTGGGCCAGTGCAAGACCCACTATGCCGTATGAAGATGGTCGGCTTAGCGAATACGCCAAAACTATATTAAGACCAATAGTAAATAGGGACACGAACAGTGGTGTCTTGGTGTCTTTTTGGGCATAAAACCATCGTGAAATAATAGAATAGATCGTGCGGAAAAATATTGCGCCAGCTAAGTAGCCAAAAATAACAGCGATCTCTGAAGCGTTCTTTGCAAAGATCAATCGGGCAAAATAACCTCGGGCAAAATAACAAACAACAACAACTGGTATAGTGATCCAGATCATTGCCCTTAATATTCGTAAAAAGTCCTTCCTGAACAAGTCAGTACGACCTTGAGCAATACGTTCATTGAGCCGCGGAAATGCCGCGGTAGCAATAGTAGTACCAAGAACGAGTGCTGGCGTTGTATGCAAAATATAAGCATTTTCATAAAATGTAATATTGCCCAGTCCAAGTCTTATCGCTAAATTTGTTTCCACAATACTATTTATAGAATCAATGCCTTGATCAATTGAGCGTGGAGGCAACTGACGCAAAATACGTCTAAAATCGTGGCTACGCCACATAATCTTCGGCCGCCAATGAAAATTCGTATCAAACAATCCAAAAAGTGCCACCAAAAGCTGGAGCAAAGCACCAACCATAGCTCCTATGCCAAGCCCTATCAAACCAATATTACCCCTAAACAAAACAACGCTAATGATAATCGCGAAGTTATAGAAAATTGGACCAATGGCATAGAAAAAGAATCGCCCGAACGTCTGTTGTACGCTTGTCAAAATACCTGAAATGGCAAAAAACAGGGGGTTAAATGATATAAAACGCATGATCATAACGGCATTGTGTAATTGCTCTTTTGGCAGACTAGGGGCCACAATATAATGAATGAGCGGCTCGGCAAAAATAAACATAATCAACCCAACGGCAAACATTACAACCGCCAGAAGATTTAATAAACTATTACTTAACTCCCAGATACCTTTACGATCACCACGCTGCAAATGTTCTGCCAGAATTGGCATGAAAGCAACGCCGAGTGCTCCGGCAGCAAGCGTGAAAAAGAAAAAGTCAGGTATCTTGAAGGCTGCGAAATAAGCATCGGTGCTATTAGGTCCAAGTGCCGGAAAGTTAGCGTTTACCATTTTGTAGCGCAAGAACCCCAGAACTTGTCCGATCAAAGAAATTACTATAAGCAAAGCAGCCGCATTACCTAGGCCAACTTTTCTATTTGCTCGTTTTATCCACTGATTCATTCAAACTAATTATACAGCGTAGCTGCTTTAGGTAATGTAGTATCTTTGAGAATCTTGACTACTTCGTCCGCTTCGACTGTTTCTTTTTCTATTAAACGATCTTTTAGTACTTCGAGTTTAGTCAAATTTGCCTTTATGACGACTCTAGCGCGGTTGGCAGCCTCGCTTATTAAGCTTTCTACTTCATCATCAATAACCTTAGCTGTTTCATCAGAATACTGCCTCTCATGTACTAATCTTTCCATCATCATACCTTCATCAACATGAAAAACCTGGTCGCGTAGCTTCTTGCCCATACCTTGATTGATAACCATATCCCGAGCTAATTCAGCAGCTTTTTGCAAATCGCTGCCTGCGCCTGTCGTTACACGTTCAGACCCATAAACTACTTCTTCGGCAATGCGTCCACCAAGCATACGCGCCAATACATCTTTATATTCAATGATACTGTGGTAATTTTTGTCCTCCGGCGGTATGAACCATGTTACGCCACCGGTACCACCACGCGGAATAATAGTAACTTTGTGTACCATATCGCTGTCTGGCAAAACATGACCAACAATAGCATGACCAGCCTCATGATAAGCAGTCATTTGCTTTTCTGCTTCATTCATAATCTTGCTCTTGCGCTCCGGTCCGATGGCGACCTTTTCAAACGCCGCGGTTACATCATCTCCAGTTATTTCACGACGATTTTTGCGAGCAGCAACAATAGCCGCTTCGTTAGCGATGTTTGACAAATCCGCGCCGGAAGAACCGGCAGATTTAGCTGCCAAAGCGTCAAGGTCAACGTTTTTGGCAAGTGGTTTTTTGGCAAAATGTATTTTAAGAATAGCTTCACGGTCCTTGCGATCAGGCAAACTAATGTTTACCCTCCGATCAAACCGGCCAGGTCGCAACAAGGCCGGATCAAGCACGTCAGAACGGTTAGTGGCAGCTAGAACAATTACATTCGTACCCTGTTCAAAACCATCCATCTCAACCAATATCTGGTTAAGTGTCTGTTCGCGCTCATCATGGCCACCACCCATACCGCTACCGCGACGACGACCCACGGCATCAATTTCATCAACAAAAATTATACACGGTGCATTTTTCTTGGCCTTGGCAAACAAATCACGTACGCGTGAGGCACCAACGCCAACAAACATTTCAACAAACTCTGAACCAGAAATACTGAAAAATGGCGTGTTAGCTTCGCCAGCCACAGCACGAGCCAACATTGTTTTACCTGTTCCCGGAGGACCGACTAATAGTACGCCCTTGGGAATACGTGCACCGACAGCTTCAAATTTCTTAGGAAATTTAAGAAACTCAACTACCTCTTGTAAATCTTGTTTTGCCTCATCACTACCGGCAACATCCGCAAAAGTTACTTTGTCTTTTTCATTGCCATACAGGCGAGCTCTGCTCTTGCCAAAACTCAAAGCTTGGTTGCCTTGACCCTGGGCGCTTCTCATTATAAAAAATAAAACTAGACTAATCAGAATTACCGGACCGATGGTTGTAGCTAGTGTTAACCAAAGAGAACCACTTGAAGACTCTGGTTTATACTCTACTTCAACTTTTGAAGTGTCCAAACCATCTTCCTTTAGCCCAACTTGAGGGTCTTTATGAGAACTGATCGACGGTTTGTCCTCGCCTTTTTTGGTTATTTCAAGCGTACTACCAGAAACTACGATTTTTTGAAATTCACCCTGGTTTGCTTGCCTGACCACATCGGAAAATGGTAGTTCTTTGAGTGTTTTCGGTTGACCATAAGCTGCAAAAATAACCAACCCAAACAAAATAATCATAGCCACAAAGCCAATGTTCTTAAAGCCACGCTTTTGGGGTTTGCCTCCAGATTTCAAATTCTTGAACGGTTTTTTATCCATAAATAAGTATTATACATAATCTGTTTTAGCAAATCTAGCGCTCGCGGGGCAGGAGTGCTATTGTGGCCTTTTGGATACTTAAAACATGGGTGGCATCTACATCGGTTTTTTGATCAATTTGGAGGGTTTTTGCCGCCACAATCAGACGATCAAGCATTTTTGTAGATATATCCTTTACGTTATGGCGTCGTAGCCAAGTGGCCATAACTTCCCGAGCTACCTGGTGAGGCAACATAGTGAACCAGTAGCGATCAAGTTTATCCAAAGCAGGCTGCATATGCAGATGGTTCATTAGCAAATAATCGATTTCTTCATTTAATTCACCTACCCTGCCTATCAAGCCACTCAAATCATCTTTGTCTTTGGCAGAAAATTTATCCAGAACCCGATGCCGAACATAATTACGAAAATATCGCGTATCTTCGTTAGTGCTATCTTCATGCCACTTGAGTCCTTGCGTATTAGCGTAATCCTTGAGCTGTTGTTTCGACAAATGCAGTAAGGGCCTGACGATAACGTCCGTGGACTTTAGAGAGCTTAGTCCTTTGCGCCCAGTACCTCTTATAATATTTAAAATTGCCGTCTCCAGCATGTCATCTTTATGATGTGCTGTAATAATGGCCCTCGCTCCAGAGGCCTTACGAGTTTGGTGCAAAAAATCATATCGTGCTTTACGAGCAACCGCCTCGCTTGTGCCTGACCCTAGATGACCTTCATCATAAACAAAAACCAGACCAGACTTGCGAGCAACCTCTTGCACCAACTGTCTGTCCAATGGCGAATCAGTGCGAATACCGTGATCATAATGAGCAACTACCAGCCGAAGATCCGATTGACCAGAAAGTAAATCCAGCAAAACCATGGAATCTATTCCACCTGAAACGGCAATAACGTATTTTCCTGACTCAATCGTAATTTCCATCATGTATAATTTTACATTATGAAGTTATATTTTGTTCGGCACGGATTAAGCGAGATGAACAAGCAGCAACTCTTTGCTGGTAGCACTGATACTCCCTTGGCTCAAGAAGGCAAAGAGCAGGCAAAACAAGCCGGCAAACAAGCTAGAGATCTAGCAATAGACCTCATCGTCAGCTCACCCCTATCCCGAGCGCATCAAACAGCCAAAATTATTGCTAAAGAAATAAACTATCCTGTGAAGAATATTAAGATTAACCCCTTATTAACCGAGCGACATTTTGGTGAACTAGAGGGTAAGCTGTGGGCACCTGACATGGATCTTGATGGTATAGTGGACATAGAGCTGGTAGATACTGTTTTAAATAGGGCGAAACTGGCCTACGAATGGCTAAAAAACCAGGATTCTAACAATATTTTGGTTGTTAGTCATGGGTCTTTCGGCAGAGCCCTGCGAAGCATACTCGTAGAAAATCAACCCTACTACAATCGTAGTCATGGCGGAATTAATATAAATGGCATAACAAATGCCCAAATCTATCAATGGCTATAGCGGAAAATTCCCACTAACAATGCGACAAGCTAAGTAATTAAAGTAGCGACACCCGTATACTTTCGTTTAGATACTAAACTAAATGAAAGGAGTGTCGCCAATGCGTACACTAACACAATACGAAGTAGCCTGGAATATGAA
>JACOTW010000013.1 GCA_016178135.1 Candidatus Saccharimonadota bacterium | reverse complement strand
TTGAAGCAATGATCTTTGAGCCAAAAACTGACTTTTCCGAGAGAGACATATCCTTAGATACGTTGAACGAGGAAAGGCGGTTTTGGGCCAAAGAGGGTGATTCGAAAAGTCGGGAATTTGTTTTGCGGGGGCTATAATATTTCCTAGACAGAAACAGTAAAGTATCAGTTAGCTGATATATGACACAAAATGACACCTATAGAAGACAGTCTTCTATATCTTGCTAATTCCTCATCTGTTAGGGGACAGTCCCTTAGCTTTCTTAGCTTTCCTTAGCTTATCGTGGGCGGTCCTTTCGAGGTTGGGAGGGGATGTCGCTAGCCACTACTAGCGGGCGGTCAGACGCGGTACATCTGGGCGCGTCCCAGGCGGACCGTGCCGAGGCCACCGCCGAAGAACAGGTCGATCTGCATCCGGTTCGTCCCGGTCGGGATGACAATGGCGGGGGTGCGGAACAACCCCGCCGCCACGCCTGGCTGATGCAGCGCCCCGGTCTGCATGGCAATGTCTGCCGACGAGATCGAGCCGTCTGTCGACAGCGACGTGGTGCCGTTGCACGTGGCCTGCGCGTACAGGTAGCGGAGCGCCCAGGCGGACAGGTCGGTCTCGAACTCGACCTCGGCATAGACGGTATCCCCGATGTTCCAGGTGCCGCCCGAGGTGCCGTTCTGGATGCTCGCCTTTATTCCGGTGGTGGCGGTCGCGGCGGTGATCTGGAACTGCGACCACTCGCCGGGCCACACGTCCGTCCGGGCCACCTTGCTCGCCACGACCGTGACGTTGGTATCGACGTAGCAGACCATGTTCGCTGGAAGGGAGCCAGAGCCGCCGCCAGGATTCGAGCCGGAGAAGGTGCCGCCCGTGCCTTTCTGGATCGACCGGCCGGAGATCATGACGCCCGACTCAAGGCCGTCAGGGGTCGGGTCAGCAGCCGGGACGTGTGCCGCCATCGCGTCCGCGAGCACCTTGCCCATGCGTGACGCGCCGATGGCGTTGGGGTGGGTGAAGTCGCGGTAGTAGAGCTGCAATCCGTTGCCGTCCGCTGGGTCAACCAGCGCGCCCGCCCAATCGACTAGGTGGACGTTCGGGGCAGTTCGTGCCCATTCCACGATCAGCCGGTTGCAGTCGCGGAGGGCGGTGCGCTGCCCTGCGGTTGTCTCGGTGCTCACGACGCGGGGCAGGATCGTGGTCGCCCAGACCTTGATGCCCGCGTCAGTCGCCATCTCGACGGCCTCGACGTAATCCGCGAACGTCGAAGCGGCGGACTGATCCGCAGAGCCGATGCTGTTGGTCCCGGCGTGGAAGACGAGGTGCTCCGGTGCGGCGGCGACCGCACCGGCGACATGGCCGTTGTCGATGAGTTGCCGGATCGACAGGCCGCCGTCCCCGAAGGAGTCCTGCCCTACGTTAGGGCCTGGCAGGACTGTGAGGCGCTGCCGCAGGAGCACGGACGCGCGAGGCCAGAACCCCCAGGCCGTCTTGAGTTTCTGAAGTGATGCACCGGACCCCTGCTGAAGCGTTCCCTGCTTGGAGATGGAGTCCCCGAGCAGCGCGACGGTGCCGGTGTGGACTCGCGCGTAGGTCGCACTATTGTACGTTCGCTCATCGTCAAGCGCGGCGGTGGTAGCGGCACCGATGTCAGCAGGAGTCAGTACATCAGTACCACCGGTCGCATGCGACGTTTTGTGGGAGGTAGGAGTCCGTGCATTGGACAGCCGGGAGTCGTTGCCGGCTGTGGCTGAGGTTCCTGATGTGCCGAGGGTGCGCAGACTGGCTGTACTGGCTGCAGCGTCGGATGGGATTGCAGCCACCGCCGCGGACACCTCAGCGTCACGGGCCAAGGAAGCAGGTAGTTGTGCGTCAGGGACTGTCCCTGCACTGTCAAGTGCGGCTACACCGTTTTGTTGACCGATACTGCTTGGACGGACTACATCTTTGAGGGTAGAGAGAACCTCCGGGGAGGTTAGCTCTTAACGGTCTCTCTCTCTGCTTTGTTTGTTGTAACTAGCACTGCAATGACCTCTTAGCTGTTAGCTTATGCTTTGGTGCAATTGTAGAACATGAGCGGTAAGAAAGCAAAAAACGTAAGAAAATGCAGTACGCCACTGCGGGAGCAACGCGCATATCACGGTTGTCGTTGTAGCGGTTGTTCCAGTTCAAACAAAGTAAACTACCCCAACCGCGCCAGCTCAACTCATGTCAAGGTACGTCCTTGACGTGCGCACTCTTCTCTGTTAAGCAACTAACGTTTAGCATCTGGATAAAGACAGCCGTATATGAATTTTTCTTTACCGATGGTTTTCAGGGTAAAATCGCGACCAAGAGGTAATTCAAATAAATCTCCGGCTTGATGAATGCTAGTAATCTGTTTCCCTTCATCGTTATTAAAGCTTACGGACGCCGAACCAGATTCAACAAATACAATTTCACGGCTACCTATGCTGTATGTTGCCTCAGTGTCGGGTTCAATAGCTCCATAAGTGGCTTTCATACCGTCTACTTCACCGTTCCAGCTACCGCCACGGTAATGACCATCAGTTTGGTCAGGAAAAAATTCATTAAATCTGTCTTTTGAAAAAATGTCTGTTTCAGGACTCATATTTGTACTATAACATACTTATGGCATTGTTGTCAATATAATGGTGTTTTCTACCCCTGTTACTAATTGGCTATCCTTTACCTTAAAGTCGCCTACTTGGGTACGGCGTAGGTCGGACATGTAGGCGCCGGTACCGAGTGCCTTGCCGATGTCTTCCACCAGCGAGCGTATGTAGGTACCCGATGAAACTTCGGTGGTGAACTTCACCTCCGGGTAACTGTAAGCTGTCAGCTGTATACTGTAAACTTTTACCTTTCTGGGCTCCAATTTCACCTCTTTTCCTGCCCGTGCCAGTTTGTACGCCCTCTGCCCACCGACCTTTATCGCCGAAAAAGCATGCGGAACTTGCATATACTCTGTGTGAATAAAAAACGCTATAGCGTTTTTTATATCATTTTCTGTTGGTTGCTTACTGGCCTTACCCAAAATCGTCCGTTCCCAGGGCAAATCAGCTCGAGTTGAGAGTGGTTTGACTGAAGGAGAGGTAGCCATAGCTACATCGAAGGAAGACAGACCGCTATCAGCCGAGGTTAGTTGGTCTGGGGATGGGGGAGCTTTGGGTAAGTCCAGTATATCTGTTACTTGGGTCTTCGTGCCTTCCTCGTCGCCAGTAGTACTAGTTTCGCCCAGTTTCATGGTGACTTCGTAAGTTTTATCTAGTTTAGAAAATTCTGGAGCCCGTTTGGTATATGAACCTATAAGAAGTACTAACAAACCAGTTGCCAGAGGATCTAATGTTCCCGTGTGACCCACTTTAATTTTCGACGTAAGAGTTGCTTGTGATCTCAAAATCCCTCGAATTTTGGCTACGACATCAAATGATGTCCAGCCAGATGGTTTATCTATCAGTAATAAGCCGTCCATGCCAAAAATTATACAGAATCACAACAAAGGTGGAATAGATGAAGTCTGGGCGTCATTGTCAGTATTGGGCATATTGAATACCGAGGGCATCATGGGAGGAGGTACCGGTGGTGGCGCGATCGGATTTTCTACCGTTATAGCCGTATTATCGACCGACTGCCTATTGTCGGGTGGCACAAACATATTTGATGGTGGCGGATTGGAATTTGTAGTTGGGGTAGGTATTGGTAGATTTAAGTTCGATAAATCGCTAGAATCCGTAATATTTTTGCTTGGCATAGCAACCTGCAAAGGGTCGGCTGACGGCGACGGGGGCATGGTTGGGGCTAATTGGGCAGGTTCACTGTGGCCAAGATCAAGATCCATGGGTTGAGCGTTTAAAGACGCTATGGGTTGCAGTAGCTCGGTAGTACTACCTTCAACGGCTCGTTGAACCGCGTTTCTGGCATCATCAATATCGATAGTATTAGAAACTGGCGGTGTAGGTGGCGTAATCTTGTCCACGATGGGCGACTCGGGCGAGACTGTTTGCTCAACGGTAGTCAATGATTTGTCAATAGAACTATCCTTAGCCGAAGCATCGACAGCTGGGGTTAATGGCATAACAACCCGCTCGCTGGCAGACAAAGTAGGCAAAGATGCTTCATTAGGTTGTGCCACGGTTAAGTCAGAGTTATGACTTAAAAGTGGCGTGTCGACAGCCGGCAAGCTCAACATGTCGACGCTTGGGTCCAGGGCTTCGGGCTCGGCGTTAGCCGTTAATTGTCCGCCCAAGGTCGGTGGTTCCGTAATCACCGTTCGTGAATTAGTATCTGCCGAAGGAGGTGCCATAGGTTGAGGAGTTACTGGTGGAGTTATTGGTGGAATCTTATCCGCCAAATGCATTGTCCCTTGTTCATCAATATGAATTTGTTCAATCGGACTGGTGTTCGTTTCGTGATTAATATTCAGGGATCCATTCGCCCCAGACTTGGGCTCTGGAGCAACATCAGATGATAAGCCCGTATTACCTGATGGAAGTGTTTTTTCTTGTAATTTTGTAGCGACCAGCTGTTGATTCGCGCCAGTTGCCATAAGCTTCGCGCTCATAGACATTGTTTCAGAGGTAGTTTTAGCATTACTGAACCGTTTAGTTTCTGCCACAATTCCCGTTAAGAACGCCGTGGAGATTTGCGCGTCAAACAAGCCCATTTTGACAAATTCACTTAGCCCTGCCATCATTTCACACAAACTGCTTGCCGATGCTTCTACCCAGTTAATTGAGCCCAAATCGCCAACTGCTTGGGTATTTATGGATACAACTGTTGCGTCATGCAAAATACGGCCATGAGCGGTAATGGCCTGATCAAGATCTTCGCGCTTATGTACACCAAGAGCGAGTACAAGATCTACATTAAAATCACCCTGGCTAAATTCTAGGTCTTTGTCGCTAATTGAAGTATGGTAAGGCGTTATAAATATTTTTACCAACTTATCTTCAACCTTGTAGCGCAACTTATCGGCTTTGGACTTATCAAGAGCGATTATGAAATCACGTAGAGAGTCAGTAGTTTTTTCAATAGTTTTTTCTGGTTGTAAAAACTCAATAGTCGAAGGTATTTCACCACTAAAAACAGCCGTGGCATGCTTGCCAAGCTTATTAAGAACCAACGTCAAGCCAATGGCTGCCGATAACTGGTCTACAGAAGGACTAGAACTAACGGTTACAAGCACGTTAGTCGCCTGTTTTATATGTTCAGCTATTACTGTTTTTGGGTTTTCCATTTTTATTTTTGCAACCTCTGTTTTGCAGATTACCACAAACCACAAGCATTGTCCATTTAACTTTTAACGTGAGCACATCTGGGAATGAATGATTTTGTGTGAGTTTGGTTTACAAATCTCTTATCTATAGGTATAGTAATCATTAGAACTTAATAAAATATTAACGAGGATCCAAATGCCTATTATTAAATCTGCCAAAAAGCGCGTCCGTGTTGCCCGTAAGGCAACGATTCGTAACGTTAAAACCAAAAGAAGTATCAAGCTCGCCCTAAAAAGCTTCCAGGCAGCCATAACTAGTGGTGGCAAAAAAACCAACGATAGTTACGCCAAAGTTCAAAGTGCCCTAGACAAAGCCGCCAAAAAAGGCGTAATGCACAAGAACAAAGTTGCCCGCAAGAAAAAACAATTAGCCGCAAAAGCTAAAGCAGCGACTAATACTATCCAAACGACTACCAAGAAACCAGTCGCAAAGAAACCTATCACCCCAAAGAAAACTACACCCAAGAAACCAGTCGCAAAAAAAGTTGCTAAAAGCTAGTTTTTAGCAAAAAGTTTTTAAGTGCCTCGTCAGCATCAATATTTTCAGTTTTTAAGCGCTCATCCAGGCGTAGAAGCTCGTCAAGTAGCAGTTTGACTTCCATAAAGGACAACCTATCAGCTATGAGTCGAGATTTACGAACTACAAACGGACTTAGCTTGGCCTCGCTAGCGATATCTGCATCTGACCGCGCACCCGCCGTTTTAATAATTGCCACGACATGTAGTTGCCAAGCCAACATTGCTATAATCGCGAAGGGTTCGGTTTTTTGTATGCGCTGCTCATCATATAGTTTCAGCGCCATTTTGGTTCGACCGTTCAGTGCAGCTTCAAGTAATTGAAAAATTGTGCTTTGTGGGGTAGGTTCAACCAAAAGATCAATGTTTTCTTTTGTTATATCGGAATTAAAATTTGATAGTTTATCCAACTCTCCGGCAAGAAGTTGCTGGTTTGTGCCAAGGCGTTCCACCAAATAACGAGCATCAGCAAACCGTAGATTGTTGCCATTATTTCTAGCCATTTGAACAAGCCATGTACTCAAGTTCTGCTCATCAAGATTTCCAAACTCATGAAATTCACTATGTTTGCTCAAAAATTTATAATAACTACTCCTCTTATCCAACTTTGGTTCAACAAGAATAACATCAGTAGTTTCAGGAAGCTCGGCCAGTAAAATCTCCGCCTGCTCAATAAACTGTTTTAGTATGCTCGGAGTCCGTAAAACTATGAGTTTCTTGCTAGCCAGAAACGGTAGACTCTGTAAACTTTCACGTATTTTATCAAACTCCGCTTCTCCACCATCAAACTTTTCAAGCCCCATATCGGTATGCTCAACAACAAATACATCAATAATTTTTTGCAGTCTTTGATGTAGCATAAATGAATTAGAACCAGTTAGAGTAATGATCATAATTTAGCTCCGTATTGATAATTAAGACTTGGCTTTTACGGGTTTCTGACACGTTGGACAAATGTGTGTTCCTCTGCCTGCCACTCTTATTTTTATGATTATACTGGACCTGTCGTAAAATCCCTCGTTACCAGGGCGAATCAGCTCTCGAGCAAAAATAGTTTTATCTGAAGGAGAGGTACCTGAAGGTACATTGAGAGAGGAAAAACTGTTTGCAGTAGATAGAATTCGGTCTGGAAATGAGGGAGTTTTGCGAGAAATCGGTATGGTACTGCAACGAGGACAAGGCTGACCTTCTCTTCTGAAAACATTAGCGAAATTCAGATAACTGCCCTTTTTACCCTCGGCGTTTACATAGTTTTTGTCAGTTGAACCACCCTTTTCAATACTAAGCCTTAACACCTCTGTTAGTTTATCAAATAAAACATGGATCGACCTGTAAGTCAGTTTATTGATAGGAGTGGCGGGATGAATTTTGGCGGCCCAAAGTGATTCATCGGCATAAATATTGCCCACTCCTGCTATGACTGATTGATCGAGAATTACAGCCTTAACACCGCTATTAGGACGACGCCTTAAGCGTTCCTCAAAATCTTTAGCAGTAAAATTTATATCTAAAAGTTCAGGGCCAACTTTTTTAAAAAAATCTATGTTTGGCACTTCCGCCGTTGGCAATAATCTAACCCAACCAAATTTGCGCTGGTCATTGAAAAAAAGTTTGTCGCCAGTAGCAAAATCAAATATTACACGAGTGGATTTATCTGGCAATTTGCCGATGAGTGAATCATTGGGATGGCCAGCACCAAAACGGACTTCGTCCTTAGAAGTTAGAAGTTGGAATTTGGAAGTTGGTTTTTCTGCAGCCCTGCCATCTTCTATCTTGCATCTTCTATCTTCTAAGTTTTTGGCAACAAAAACGAGCTGGCCAGTCATTTTAAGATGTATTACCAGGCTGTATTTAGAATCAAGTTCTATTAAAAGCACTTTGGCTCGGCGCTTTACCTCCAATACTTTGGCGCCAATCAAAAATTCTTTAACGTCAATTTCTGAATTTGGAAAACTCTTTGGCCAATCATGCCAAACACCAACTATTGTTTTGCCTGGCAATAGTTTAGATAGCCCAATTCTAATAGTTTCAACCTCCGGTAGCTCTGGCATGAATTACATTATATAATAGAATCCATGACAGACAGCTTGGCTGACATTTTAGGTGAAAAACAATTCGAAACGCCAGATATTGTGGTGATAATTAAGAATTTTGTAAAAGAAAAATTTCAATCCACCGCCTCCATTACAATACAGACAAATCAAATAATTATAGAAGTTGGTAGCTCTGCCCTGGCCGGCACACTGCGTATGCACTTACACGCATTGCAAAAGCTTTGCGATACAGAAAAACGATTAGTTATTAGAATCGGGCGTTAAAATTTTGATCAGTTCTCGTTGAAATTGCTTGAAGTCATTATAAAAAATCGCCTTCATGCCTACCATCCTAGCGGCTTCACAATAAACTTTAATATCATCAATAAATACGCATTCCCTCGGCTTTAACCCAAGCTTATTTGCTGTATATTCATAGATTTTGGGGTCTGGCTTAATCATGCCGACTTCCGCAGAAACCACAACAGCATCAAATATTGCTAACTGCTCGGGCGTAAATTTACGATCCAGCGTTCCGGTATTGGCATTGCTAAGAATTGCTACTTTGTATTTTTTCTTAAGTTCTTGGATGTACGTCATCAGCTCCTTATGGAGTAGTTCAGACTCTAAAACTGATACGCGCCATTTCTCGTGAGTTATTCCAATTTTTTCAGTAATTTGCTTATTCATTTCTTCAGTCGAAATAACACCTAGATTAGCCATACCCAGTAGATCGTTAATAAAATCACCATCTTTTACTGGATCACCACCAGCTTGACGATAAGTTTCTTTGAACCCGCTCCCTACAAGCACACCAAAACAGTCAAAGATAATAGCTTTAATCATTATCTACACTTTAACACGCAGGTTATTACTGAATAGGTATACCGGCTGTAAATTTGCCATAATCAGTTATCTGTGCCTGAAATAATTGGCGCACTACCTGTTGACCAGCAAAAGAACCTTGACTGGTATTGCAGGAGGTTGACCATGTACGCTGTAGGCTATCATCACCATCTTTGTGTTCATACACATAGCGATTGCCGGTCGGACAAGTACCACGTTCGTCAGCAGTTGGCGTTTTTCGGCTTTTTGTAAACCCATGCAATTCCAGCGCCCGCAAAAATACTCCGTACGCATCCTCGTTATTAGAAAAGTTCTGGGCTTTTTCAACGACTTGCTCATAGCCATCCAGCACTTCTACTTTACGAAAATCACGACCAATAGTTATGCGGATAGAGCGATATTTATCATCTCCTACAATTTTACCTTGCGTAGTAAAACCAACAATCGCATTGCTGTTAGCATAATCGTGTAATATTTTTTGTGTTTTTTTGGCAGGACTAGGTTCATTCGAGCCACGATTAAAAAAGAGCACCGCAAGCACGATGATAAATATAATACCTAAAATTGAGAATATTGGTCGCCTCATAGAAAGTCCTATTAGACATTAATTAAAGCATAAAGATATAGTTTAATCAAGCCCCGTTAGGGGTTTTCTGTAAATTCTGACACGATATTTATGCCGTTTATAATTCCCCCCAATTCTTTCCCATGCTGGTGTCTACGGTAAGTTTTACGGGTAGTTTATAGGCATTTTCCATTGTTTCTTTCAAAAGTTTAGCTATTTCTTCGGCCAAATCTTCTGGACACTCAACAATGACAGAGTCATGTATTTGCAACAGCATTTTTGGAGCCTCTTCCATCTTCCATCTTCCATCTTCCATCTTCCGGTCAAAATTCTCCTGGATTTTTACCATTGCTAGTTTCATGATATCCGCGGCGCTTCCCTGAAACGGCATATTAACCGCTGCACGCATGGCGGCTTCGCGCATGGCAAAATTACTGGAATGTACATCCGGAGTTGGCCGTCTTCGACCTAGTAAATTCTCAACATAACCATCTTGGCTAGCTTTTTCTTTTACTGAATCAATATACGTCAGTAGCTTTGGCCTGACTTCAAAATAACGCTTAATAAAATGCTGGGCTTGTTCATACGTCATGCCGGTAGCCTGAACCAAACCATGGGCAGATAGTCCATACATAACACCAAAATTAACAACCTTGGCATCGCGCCGCATATTTTTAGTAATATCTTCCGGTTCGCGGCCATAAATTTCGGCAGCAGTAGCAAGATGGACATCAACGTCTTTATTAAACATGTCTATTAAATCTAGGTCATCACACAAATAAGCGGCAATCCTTAATTCAAATTGGGAATAATCAGCACCTACAAGGACTTTGCCTCTTCCGGCCACAAACGCAGTGCGAATATGTTTGCCGAGGTCTGTTCTGACAGGTATGTTTTGCAGATTTGGATCATTTGAACTTAGCCTACCAGTTTGCGCTACCGTTAAGGCAAATGTAGTATGAACCCTAGATTTATCGTCAACCATAGTTGGCAATGTATCAACATAAGTATTTTTCAGTTTAGTCACTTCACGGTACTGGGTAATAAGATCTATAATAGGATGCGCGGTACGCAACTTATCAAGCTCGCTGGCCGCCGTCGAAAAACCTGTTTTGCCCTTTTTTATACCAATCTTGGACAAATCTAGTTTGTTAAACAAAATATCAGCAAGTTGCATTGGAGAATTGATATTAAATTCTTGGTCGGCGTAGCCATAAATCTGCTGTTCCAAATCACTAATTGTATCATTTAGTTGTTCAGACATTTTCTTCAAATAACTGGTATCGAGCTCGATACCTTCATATTCCATGGCAGCAAGCACCGAAATTACCGGCCACTCGATCGTTTCGGCCAATTCTAAAAGACGTGGCATGTTTTTGAGTTCCCTGGTTTGCTGTTGATACAGCGCTTCAATTATCAGCATAATTTCTGATGCCCGATGCATCAACTCCTCTGTTGAAATGTCTTCCAGCTGCGAACCCTGATAGTCAAGATCAGCGTTAGCCAATTCGGTCAAAGTCTGTTCGCGGCGCAAACTATTAAGCAAAAAAGCGCCTATCAGAACATCGTGCTTCACACCTTTCAGGTTGATTCCTAACGTGTAAAACATTTTAATTGTCGATTTTATGTCATAACCTATTTTGGGAATCGAATCGTTTTCAATAACTGCTTTTAGGTGCTTTTGAACAGTATTCTTAGAGAGCTTTACGAGGTCTAAAACATAGCTTTGAACGCCATCTACACTCAAAATCAAAATCAACGGATCCTGACCATGCTTACCGGCACATCGGCTATGCAGAAAAAGCTGATGGGCTTTGTCAAAATCTAGTTTTTTTAAATCTGTTTCCGTGTCAATTATCTCAATTTTGCCACCGCCATGCTCAAGTACACTACGAACCTCGTGCTGTTCCTGTACACGCATAACCTCTGGTAATTGCCTAACTAAAGTGCGAAACTCCAGCTTTTGCAATAAGTCACGAACTTTTTCCGGGTCCACTTTACTACCATCTACTTCACTTAAATCCAAATTAACTGGCGCATCCGTCCAAATAGCTGCAATTTTTTTACTTAAGTAAGCTGATTCTTTGCCAGCTTCTAGTTTTTTACGCAAACTTTCTTTAGTAAGTTCCAGATTTTCGTAGACGCCATCAAGTGTTTTAAATTGTTTTAGTAACTCAATAGCGCCTTTTTCTCCTATACCTGGCACGCCCGGAATATTATCTGAGCTGTCCCCTTTTAGCGCCTTCATATCTAAAAATTGCTCTGGCAAAATACCATATTTCATTATAAATGTTTCCGGACGGAACAGTTCGATATTACTCAAACCTTTTTTTAGAGCATAGACATGAACTTTGGGATGAACTAATTGCAACATATCTAGATCACTAGTAACAAGTTGAACATCTATACCTACGTCAGCAGCCTGTACCGCCAACGACCCCATGATATCGTCAGCCTCATAATCGTCCAATTCATAAAGTGGCCAACCAAAAGCATCTAGTAGTTCGTGCAATACTGGAATTTGCTCGTAGAAATCAGGTGGGGGTGGCTTACGACCAGCCTTGTATTCCGGATACATAGCCACTCGTTTACGAATATTGGTTTTTGGCTTATCCCAGGCTACGCAGACGTAATCTGGTTTTAAACGCTTAATAACCTCCAAAGCCATAACGGCAAAACCATAAACACCGCCGGTAGGCGTACCATCCTTTGTGCTTAAATTAGGCATGGCATAATAGCCACGATAAAAAACTGAATTACCATCTATAATTGCAAGTTTTTTTGGAGCAATAACTTCACTCATACCTAACAGTATACGCACTTATCACCCACTGAGCCAGAGAGCCGCCTCTGAAGAATTACTGGTCTTATGCTAATTCAGCTTGGAGCTGGGAAAGTTTTTCTTGCATTGTGTGCAATTCACCAGGAATCTGGTTGATACCGGTTGGAGCAGCTATTGGCTCGCCCTTAATATCTGCTAGGGTTTGGCGGCCATACATGCCCACCTTGAATTCTCTACCATTACTCAGACCAGCACGTACAGTATCGACGGCACGGGAAGCATAAGTGGTGCTACTATTTATACCTACACTTGACTGTTCATCGCCACACGCGCTTAATACCTTTCCAATAATTTTTAGCAATGCGGCGCTGTCAGGTTGGTTTCGGTACTTGTTTGTACCTTCCTCATCTACATAATTCTCACGGTCTACGCGCAGCATTACTACGTCTGCATCACCAATGTTCCCAATCCTAACCAATTGTCCGGTTGCTTCCTTGACAAGAGCATGAGAATTTTCGATGTCGTAGCCAAATGGCAACACGGCATCTTCTTCTAAGGCTTGGAACCCGTCTTGCAGTTCGGCAATCTGGCGGGACATACCATATTCATCAGCAGCAGGTTTAACACCTTCTGGAAGCCTAGTTTTCAGGTAATCAAGTTCGTCCTGGCCAAGCATTCTGAACGGAGAACCTGCAAATAGTATTGTTCGTGCTTCATCCGTTATTTGGGCCTCGGCTTCAATCTTCCAGGGCTTACCACCTTCTAATATCTGGTGACTGGCAGCGCTCTTGACATCTACTTCACCACCAATGCCAAAGCGACCAGCTACTTCCCGTAGTTTTACTGCTTGCTCGTCAGAAATAACCAAAGCTACAGCGTCATCACGTATTTCAGTTGCTGGCGCAAAAACTTGCAAAGGGTCTGAATCACGGCTTTCACCTAATACCTCAACTGCATCGGCCATCCAGCCAACACGCTCAGCAATATATGCCTCAATATTTTGTTTATTTTGGAATGTCTGCTCTGTTTGACTCACTTCGCTCATAATATCATACTCCTTGTGCTTTGTCAATGTTTAACAGAATAAATGTTACCTCATAAATGATGGTTTGTCAATACTAATTTCACGAATTTTCAGTTTTTGTATAGAGTCTTATCTGTTCTTAACTTATTTGTGAATAATAATTTCACGTTTAATGACTTTTGTGCTACACTTCTGCTATGGACATTTCAAAACTTGAAGCCGTTGGTCTAAGCAAGCAACAGGCCTTGGCTTACGCTTTATTGGTAGAAAAGGTCGAGCTCCGTCCAGCAGCTGCCGCATCACTCCTAAAGACCACTCGCACCAACGCCTACAAACTTTTTGATAAGTTGGTTGAGCTCAGGCTCGCTAGTAAAGAAGAGGTTGGGAGGACCTTTCAATACCGTATAGCTAACCCCATGGCACTTGCCTCTTTAGCCGCCGATTACCGCGCTAAAGCAACAGCACGTGAGGAGGCGGCCAGACAAGTTATGTCTAGCCTACTCGATAGCTACTATGGCCACGCGGCAGTACCGGCAGTAGAAGTTGTAAGCGGCCCAAAAGCCTTGGCAGAACTTTACCGTAGCCAAATAAAACTTGGCGAAGATTTACATTTTATCCGCACTCGTTCAGATATACTCAACATGGGTTTCGAAACAATGCATGAAATCCGCACAGCACCCGGCAGGTACGGCTTAAAAAGGTTTGGAATACTAACTGTAAGTAATGAAAAAAGTACCGTGAACAATGAAACACATAAGCGCACCGACCTAGAAGTAACTTGGTTAGAAGAAAAACTATATGATGCACCGGTTGAGTGGAGTGTTACTAAATCTTCCCTTCTAATTTGTTCTTATGGGCAAGAACCACAAGGCATCTTGATTGTAGACCGCTTTATAGCCAGCGCCTTTTTGCAGCTTTGGTCGCTACTACAAACACTTTTGGAACCACGTGCTATAAATAAAACTCTGAATAAGTTACACTGACCTAAGTGAAACAAAGCGTTATTGCTCTAGTAGGTATGCCGGGTAGTGGCAAAGGAACTTGTACTGATTACCTGGCAGAAAACTATAATTGGCCTGTTATTCACTTCGGCAACATGGTTTACGAGGAAGTCCAGAGGCGCGGGCTAGACAACATCAAAGACGAAGTATTCGTGCGTCAAGATATGCGCAAAGTCGAAGGCCAGGCGGTCCTAGCCAAGCATGCTAGCCGCAAGGCAGACGAATATTTTGCGGCGGGGCAAAAAGTCGTCGTTCTCGACGGTCTTTATAGCTGGAGCGAATACAAATTCCTTGATGAAAAATATGGTGAAGATTTAACAGTAATCGCCGTAGCTGCGCCCAAAAAAGTGCGTCGCCAGAGAGTGCTGGACCGCAAAGATTCACATCGAACATACACATTGGAACAATTAATTACCCGCGAGGTCGCCGAGATTGAAAACATTGAAAAAGGCGGCCCAATAGCCTACGCCGATTACACCATAGTAAACGACAGCTCAACAGATGAACTGGTAAAAAATCTCGAAAAAATACTAGCTCTCATACGCACATAAACTCTACTGGACTTAAGAGCTAGCGGGATTATTTTTAGATAGAGGAAGAGTGATAGTAAAGGTGGAGCCCTCACCCTTAGCACTCTTCACTGCTATGCTTCCGTCATGTTCTTCTATAATTAATTTTGTTAGGTATAGCCCAATACCTTCGCCGTCGTATTCATATCGCAGGGTATCAGTGGTTCGATGAAATTTAGTAAATAACTTGGGCAATTCTTCACTTGCAATTCCCATGCCCGTGTCTTTTACCGCCATAATCAACTGCCCACCAACAACGTTGGCTATGAGGGTTACTTCACCCTCTTGGGTAAATTTAAAGGCATTCTCTAGTAAATTACGTAGAGCTGTACGAAATTGTCGAATATTGATAAGCACTTTGACTTCCTCATCAGTTATATGGGTGCTAAATTTATTACTGGTTTTATATGCTAGCTCGGCCGATTCCTCGAGTAAGGGCTTAATGGTCTCTTGGAGATCTGCTTCCTCACGCCATGCACCTTCGCCGGCCTCTATCGTACTGATAGTTAACAAATCTTCCACTAGGTTACCGAGTTTACTTGTGGCAGCTTGAAGACCCTGAATCAAATTTTGTTTTTGAATATCGTTAAAACTTGGCAGTGTCAGCAGTTCAATATTACCTTTTATGGCAGAAAGTGGAGTTCGTAAATTATGAGAGGTTAGCAAGACGAATTCGGTTTTCATTTTATCCGTGTCTAATATACGCGCCTTAGCTTCCCTCAATTCTTTGGTACGTACCTGAACCGTGTGCTCTATACTAGCTTTTTCTTTCTCTAGTGCTTCATAGGAGTTTTTTAGTTCAGTAACATCCTCGAATACCATAATATAGCCATCAATACCATTTTCTTCGGTTGCTCGTGATATAGATAATTGAGCATAAGTATTGTGGCCTTCCTGATTATTAACAATAATACTGGACTTGAGTAAAGCTTCTTCATGATCAGATTGAATAACCTTGTCTGCCAGATTTTTGATACTCATACTGATAGATTCGGCAGACTCTTTGGTTATAAAGTCTAGTAGCGAACGTCTTGCTAGTTCATCGCCTGTTTTTCCTAGTAGTTGTTCTGAACCGCGATTTGTATATTCAATCTCCAGATTTGTGTTAACCACTACAACCGCTTCATGCATAAGTGATAGTATGTCTTCTGATATAAGTGCCGGACTAATTTTGAATATATGGTACCGCTTTAGCCCCCAAAGCATAATACCGGCCGCGATTGCCGAGAAAACAATATGCAAAGAGAATATCTTAATGCCAAAACTTGGCAGAATCATCTCTGTTACAATACCGCCAAAAGCAATCAACGAAAATGCTATTAGAAATAATTTTGCTTGTTTAGCCAGAACTGGATTAGTGCTGTTTTGGACATATTTTATAAGTAAAAAGAAGATGGTTGCTGATACCCCAAGCACCCAGATAGTTTGAAATATAAAATAATGGCCAATATCATTGTAGTATCCCCAGGAATACAGCTCTATGTCTGCCGGATTGTTATTGATCAATAGATTGCCATTAACAAAAAAGAAGAACATCAAAAAAGAGCCAAGCAATAAAATAACCGTGGTACGCACATGCTTGATACGCGGATTTAAGTAGTTCAATACGAATAAATATGCCGAGCCAACTTCTAGGGCCACTACACCCTGAAACTTACCCCAAAAAATTGCGCCATCAGGTGTTGCGGACAAACGCATAAAGAACTCTGACAGCGCAAAAATAGTTATCGTAGAAATGAGAATATTAAACCAGACGGCTTCAGTCCCACGAATATTGATACGCGTTGCCAAAAATAAAAAAGCCAGATTAGTTATAACGGCTACCAGCGAAACAAGTGCATAGATGTTAAATCGCAAATCAAAAATATGCGAATTACTAGCATCAATTATTGTTGCCGCAAATAAACCAATAATCGCTACAAATGCAACAATTACTACTATAAACTTGGTCGCATTTGCAGTATTTTGTTTAATAAAATCCATGAAAACTATTATACTGGACTTGGGCAAAATCCCTCGTTCCCAGGGCGAATTATCTCGAGCGAAAACTGTTTTATCTGAAGAAGAGGTAGCTTTAGAGCTAATTATAGCCCCCGCAAAACAAATTCCCGACTTTTCGAATCACCCTCTTTGGCCCAAAACCGCCTTTCCTCGTTCAACGTATCTAAGGATATGTCTCTCTCGGAAAAGTCAGTTTTTGGCTCAAAGATCATTGCTTCAAA
>JACOTW010000011.1 GCA_016178135.1 Candidatus Saccharimonadota bacterium | reverse complement strand
GCCGGAGTGGCTACAAACCCAAAAAGTGCTTGCCCAATTCGATTATGATCGCCAAAGTTACCTGGAGTTCGTTGCCGACTATGAAGAAAACAAACAAATGCTAGATGAGCTAAAGTACGAACTAGCCAATTTGTAATTCCCTCATCTGTTAAGGGACAGTTCCTCGGTTCCTCGAAGGGACAGTTCCTCGGTTCCTCGCCATCTGTTAAGGGACAGTTCCTCGGTTCCTCGGTTCCTAGGTTCCTATGGTTAGCCAGCAGAGATTTAGCCTAGATCCATAATCAAATTGCATCGAAACCAATCACGATTGTTTGCTACAATGTTATCTAATGACTGTATGGTTTTTTGTATCTTTGCTGTTGGGCTCCGTTGTTTTTTGTGCGGGTCTCTGGATAATCCACCATACCTGGCACCCCTCACATGAGGTCAGCCGAAAAATTGTTCATATAGCTCACGCAGTGGTTATCGTTGGTCTATCCATTATTACCAATTACCACACCATAATTATTTTGGAAGTATTATTTTTTGTAATTATTTTGATTGCTAGATACTGGCAACTGTTTCCATGGATGCGCCAAGTTGGGCGACTGTCTGCTGGTGAGTATTTATATCCACTTTCGATTATCACGTTAGCTATCCTAGCCCCCGCGAATTGGATTTTTATTACCGCCATCCTGAATCTTGGATTGGCCGATGGATTAGCAGCGGTGATTGGGACGACTTACGGCAAAGGGAATAGCTATCATGTTTTTAGTCACACCAAAAGTCTGGTTGGTACAGGGGTGTTCTTCGTAACTGTTTTTTTAATTACTTGTTGGGCGATGGCGTATGGCGCGCCTACAGCTACGCATATTTCGTGGGTTGTTTTAATATATTTACCAATCTTGACTACCGTCGTAGAAAACATTTCGCTTTGGGGCACTGATAATATTACCGTACCATTAGTCACGTATGTCGTATTGATAATGCTTTAGCTCTGTTTTTTGAATGATCCGTGGGCGCGTAGGGCATTAAATATAACGGTTACGTCGACAAGTTCCTGAATCAGGGCACCATGGACGGGCTTGAATCGTCCAGTTGCAAAGATACCCATAAGCCCAATGCTCATGAGAATCCCCATCAAAATACTTTGTTTTGCTATGTAAAATGTTCGTTTAGCGATTTTTAGGCTTTCGGCAACTTTTTCTACGTCGTCAAGGAGTATAACAATATCAGCTGATTCGCTGGCTGCAGTCGAGCCACGCGCGCCAAGTGCGATACCTACATCGGCGGCTGTCAGAACTGGCGCGTCATTGACGCCATCGCCGACAAATGCTACTGGTTTGTAGCGCACATTTTCTATCGCGTGAATTTTGTCACCAGGCAGACAGTCAGCAACAACGGTTTCTATGCCAGCTTGTTTTGCGATTGCTTGTGCGGTTGCGTTGTTGTCGCCAGTGACCATTAGAGTATGTTTGATCCCATACTCTTTTAATTTGGTAAGCATATTTTTTGTCTCTGGTCGAACTTCGTCAACGAAACTAATACTCCCCGCCAGTTTCCCGTCAATTGCAAGATAGCTGGTAGTTTGTTTATGTGAAAGATCGTGCGGGATTTTAATCCCAGATTGTTGTATATAGAAGGCACGTCCAATGATAATTGTCTTTCCCTGCAAACGACCCATCAATCCATGACCGACAACTTCTTTGACTTGTTTGGCAGGGTTGATTTTGATCCCTTCATCCTTGGCTGCGGTTACTACGGCTTGTGCTAGAACATGTGGAGAGCTTTGTTCGAGTGCAGCAGCATAGCGCAATATGTCTTGTTTGCTAAATCCGTTGTATGACTTGATTGACCCTACGGTGGGAGCCCCGCGGGTCAGTGTGCCGGTTTTGTCGAATGCAATTGTTTCTACTTGCCCCAGTCGTTCTAGGGCTGATCCAGTTTTGACAATGATTCCGTGTTTGGCCGCTCGACTCATACCCGATATTAGGGCAATCGGCGCGCCAAGTAGCAGAGGGCAGGGAGTAGCTACAACTATAACTTCTAGAAATCTTATAGCGTCACCAGTCACCAACCATGCCGTCCCAGCTATCATAAAGGCCAATATTGTAAACGGGATGCTATAGCGATCTGCCAGTCGCACAAACGGTGCTTGCGATGCCGCGGCGGATTGTACCAGTTTAATGATTTGTTGATACTGACTATCCGCGGCACTGTGAGACGCTTTGATAGTTACCGCGCCTTCAATATTGATAGAGCCACTCAAAAGTTGATCCCCCACCTGTTTGGTAAGCAACATGCTTTCGCCAGTCAGCGCGGATTCATCAAAGTCAGACGTGCCTTCTATAATTGCCCCGTCAACAGGGACAACTTCACCTGGCAGAATGATGACTTTATCTCCAACCACAATATCGCTTACTTTTAGTTCAAGTGTTTTGCCCTTGCGTAAAACATGGGCTTTTTTGGGTTTGCGTGATAGCAGGGCGGTCAATTCTTTTTTGGCGCGTCGCTCGGCGTAATCTTCCAAGGCTTCTCCGCCAGTCAGCATCACTACGATAACCATTGCGGCCCAAAATTCTTGCAATACTACGGAGGTTAATATGGCCGTTGCAGCTAATATGTCGACTCCGTATTTGCCACTGCGCAGGTCTTGTAACATACCCCATAGCAATGGCATGAGATTGATGGATGCACTGATGCCCAGAATCCAGTGCGCGGCGATATCATAACCTCCTAGGTCCAACCCCAGCCCCGCCAGAATTGAAACAACAACAAAACCAAGTTGCTTGTAATGTTTAAAAAATTTAATAACTTTTTTAATCACCTAAAAACCTTCTATTATAATTTATTGGGGTGCCTGACGAGATTCGAACTCGCGATCTTCGGAACCACAACCCGACGCATTAGGCCAGCTATGCTACAGGCACCAAAAACCCAATTGACTCATCTTTGTGATGATGGACCAAGAAGTGACAATTATGACACAGCCAGACCAGGTTTGAAACAACTTTGTTCTTGCGGTTTCTATCCTTATGATGCACTGCCAGAACTCTTTTGTCTACAGTTTTACATTTGTCACAAACTCGTAGTTCCCCATATCTTATCAGAATGCTTCTGTATGATGCCGTTCCACCGTTCCAGTTTGAGTGATTATTCTCTATATGCAAAACAGAATTTCGCCATATTGCCTGACAAGTTTTATTACAGAAAAAGTTTCCGCTCCTGGCCCCAGTAATATCTTTTACGGTTCTGACGTCTACTAATTGAATCTCGCATGGTACCCCGGGAGGGATTCGAACCCCCGACCTAATGGTTAGAACCCACTTGCTCTATCCAGCTGAGCTACCGGGGCATATCTTTTGCTACGGCAAAAGCAATTATCATTTTTCAATTCACTGTTAAATGGTAAATGCACTGCCACGCAATGTTTGGTGCGGGATGGGGTAGTCGAAACCCCGTCTTGAGTTTGGAAAACTCACATATTAACCGTTATACGAATCCCGCAACAGGGGTGATTATATCATAAGTTTCTACAAATCGTGCATGACTGTTATTTGGGCCCCAACACTGTTTAGGCGTTTAGCAAAATCTTCGTAACCGCGATTTATAGAATAAACGTTGCGAAGTATCGATACACCGGGTGCTGCCAGCATGCCAAGCAGGATAATTATGGCTGGCCTTAGGGCAGGTGGACAAGTTACGTCGGCAGCATTCCATTTTGCTGGCCCATCTATGTAGACCCTGTGCGGGTCAACCAAAGAAACATTTACTCCAAGTTTACGCAGTTCGGTAAAATAAATAGCACGGTCTTCATAAAACCAGTCATGTATGAGCGTGCGACCCTTAGTAACTGCGGCAATAGCACCAAATAAGGGCAAATTATCAATGTTAATACCCGGATGTGGATTAGCATGAATTTTGTCTTCAAGTGCTATCAATGTGCCGTCATGTTTTTTAATTATTATATCCGTCAGATCGGTGTAGCCATTTTCGGCCTTGTATGTTGCACCTACCTTAAATTTTAGACCCATGTGTTTTAGTTTTAGCAGTTCCAAACGCAAAAAATCAATTGGTGAACGCGCTACCGTTATTGCAGAATTTGTAACTATTGCTGCTGTAATAAAGGTCATGGCTTCTATAGGGTCTTCACTTGGTGCATAAGAAACATTTTTTCTAATGTCTTTTACTCCAGTTATGGTTAGTGTGCCTGTACCAATACCATCTATTTTTACACCTAATTTTTTTAAGAAATAACAAAGATCCTGAACCATATAGTTAGCGCTGGCAAGATGTATGGTTATGGGTTTACTAAAACGCGCGGCCGCCATAATCAGATTTTCTGTAGCGGTGTCGCTTGTTTCATACATTACGACATCGTTCGCATGCTTATGGCTGGCGTCAACTGTATAATGACCGGTTTTAGCTACGATATTTACACCTAATTCTTCCATGGCTGTCGCATGAGCACGGATACTGCGTGTACCAAGTTTGCAACCGCCAGCATAGGGGATTTTAAATTCGCTGAACATATGAATTAATGGGCCAAACATCATAATTACACTTCTGGTTTTGCGTGCGGATTCTGTATTTATTGAGTCCAAATTGAGTTTTTGAGGGGGTTTGATCTCTAGGTCATTATCATTCGACCATTTTATTTGTACTCCAATACTCTGTAAAACTTCAATCAAACGATTTACTTCCTCGATGCGTGGCATTTTGCGTAATCTGGTAGTACCTTTATTTAATAAAGATGCCATAAGTAAACTGACAGCTGCGTTTTTTGAGGTTTTGACTTCGATAGTGCCAGATAATTCTTGTCCACCCTGAATACGTAAGTTGATAGCTCCACCGTTGATTGAAATAAGTGGCTTATTTAAGACGTCGCTTATGCGACCGAGTGTCTCTAGGCTTAGATTTTGGTTGCCATGCTCAATACGGTTAACTGCGCTCTGGCTAGTGCCGAGTTTGCGAGCAAAGGCTGCTTGGGTAAGGCCTCTGTCTTGTCGTATCTGGTAAATTAAATGACCTATTTTCTCGTTTGTAGTCTGCATAGACCAGATAAGTATACCGCTTGCGATATAAAATGCAACTATTTTTTCTTATTCAAGTTCTAATGTAGAATAGCTTTATATTCTTGTTGCGAATAATCGTTACTAACGAATGGGGTGATTTATGGATGATACAGAGATTGAAGATTTAATTGCAGCCGAAGTACGTCGTCAGACGAATGGATTAGAAATGATTCCCAGTGAGAATCATACCTCCGGTGATGTTTTGACAGCACTTGGATCACGACTGACCGATAAATATTCCGAGGGTTACCCGGGGATGCGTTATTACGGCGGTTGCGAAAATGTCGATAAAATCGAAAACCTGGCTCGTGATCGTGCCAAAAAACTCTTTGGTAGTACTCATGCAAATGTTCAGGCTCACTCTGGTTGTCCCGCTAATCTGGCTGCTTACTATGCATTGCTGGATCCGGGTGATATGTTAATGGGATTAAGTTTAGTTCATGGTGGACATATGACACATGGCTTAAAGCTTAATTTTTCCAGTACTTTTTATAATGCTGTGCAGTATCACGTAGGTAAAGATGGTTATATTGATATTGACGAGATGTATAAATTGGCTAAAGAGCATAAGCCAAAATTAATAGTTGCCGGCGGCAGTGCTTATGCGCGCGTTTATGAATGGGCAAAATACAAAGACGTGGCTGATTCCGTCGGGGCATATTTGTTGGCCGATATGAGCCATGTAGCCGGCTTGGTGGCAGGAGGAGTTTATCCTAGTCCTGTAGGCATAGCTGACGTAGTAACCACGACTACTCATAAAACTTTACGCGGCCCCAGAGGAGCATTAATACTGGCCAATGGCCTGCCATCAAATCCATTAAAAAAACCAGAGCGTACGCGTGAAAACATACCATCATTGATTGACAGGGCCATAATACCTGGTTTGCAAGGCGGCCCTCACAATCATCAAACAGCAGCAATTGCCGTAGCCTTGAGAGAGGCCATGCAGCCAGAGTTTAAGGCATACGCCAAGCAGATAATCGATAACGCCCAAACCATTGCCACCGAACTGCTCAAGCGAGATTACACTTTAGTAAGTGGTGGAACGGATTCACACCTATTGTTGATAGATGTTACGAACAAATCTATAAGTGGCAAAGATGCGGAAAAAGCCCTAGGCAAAGCTGGTATTACTGTCAATAAAAATACCGTGCCGTTTGATCCACGTTCGGCATTTGACCCTAGCGGTATTCGTATGGGAACACCGGCACTGACAACGCGTGGCATGAAAGAAAATGAAATGATCCAAATTACAGAATGGATCGATCAAGCATTAAGACATCATGATGATGAAAAAATGCTTAACAAGTTAAGTAAGCAGATACAAGAATTTGCCAAAGCGTTTCCGTTGCCAAATTAGGGAAGTAATTCCGGTTCTTGTTCCAGAGTTATATGGTATTTTTGTTGAATAGTGTCTATGATTTTTTGCTTAAATATCAAGAGGTCAGCAGTGTTTTTTGCATGTTCGTTTACTAATACGAGCGCCTGTTTACTCCATGTAGCCATGCCGGTTATTGGATCATGAAAATCTTTGTATCCAGCGTGTTCTAATAGTGCACCTGCAGCAATTTTTACCATTTCATTGGGTAGTTCCCAGATGAACTTTGAATGCCAACTGGCTAGATCTGGGTATGCGTCTAAGATTCGTTTTAGTTCGCTGGTAGTGATTATTGGATTAGCAAAAAATGAGCCGCAGTTTGCGACTGTTTTTGGATCTGGAAGTTTTGAATTACGAATATTAACAACTGCATCACGAATAACTTGAGGTGTTCTTGTCTGAATATCGTTCTCTGTTAAATAACTGTTCAAACTATGGTACATTTCTTCCTTTTTTGGGCTATTTTTGTCTAGTTGAACAGTTATTTTTGTAATCAAGAATCGATTTTTATCGGTACTCTTAAATCTACTGGTACGATAACCAAAATCACATTCAGAGCCAAGGAATGTTACGAACTTATTTTTGTGTAGATCATACGCCTCAAGATCGGACAGGGCATCAGATAATTGGGAGCCGTATGCACCAATATTCTGAACAGGTGCGGCACCAGCTGTACCTGGTATAAGCGAGAGTGGCGCCAAGGTGTAATATCCTGCCTTAACCGTTTGTTCAACGACTTGATCCCAATTCTCGCCACCGCCAATGGTTAGCGATGCGGTTGTTTCATCAAAAGACTTGAGATCGTAGCCCGAAATATGGTTTACGATAACCAAACCCGAAAAGCCTTCATCACGCCAGACAATATTACTACCACCGCCAATTACCAGTATCGGTAATTGGCGGTTATTTGCCCAAGTAAGCACCTCGCTGATTTCGTCGCGATCATTTATTTTAGTGAGATAGTTTGCGACTCCGCCCAAGCGCATGGTTGAATAATCGCTCAAAGGAACATCTTTCAGTATTTGCATCCAGCCCAGTATAAACCTCGCCGCCAAATAACTCTACTCTAAAGACCTCTTGCAGAATAAGCCGTATAGCCAGGAGCCGATGATTTTTGTTCCAATTGAGTTAAAGCTGACAACGCGTAACACCTGTTACGGTGCGAAAGTTTTGACTCAATTTGGGGCAAAAAGGGCGGTTTCTGGACTGCGGAGTTATTTTGCAAGAGGTCTTAACTCTTATGAGTTTTGCACTTATGCGACAGGTCCAGTTTAAGTTTTGGTTTAGAGGCTGTTGGTGGGTAGGCTTGCGATTCGTTAGGTTAGGGCGTAACATAAATAAGATATGAGTGAGCAGAGAGACACCGACCAGCCATTTAAGCCGCTCGGTATTCGTTTAAAACGATTACGGGAAAAACTACAAGAAAGCTTGGCCGAAGTTTCTGGCGCGGTAGAAATTGATAGCGACGCGTTATTGGCCTTTGAACAGGGCAAGAATCGGCCCAGCAAAGATATTTTGTTACTGTTGATTAGCTATTTTGATGTTAATGAGGACGATGCCATAAAACTCTGGAAGACTGCCGGCTATAGCCATGACGAGTTGCCACTGTTCAACACAAGAAGTAATGAACCTGGCAACATAATTCAGACAATTTTGGTTATGCCGGTTGACACTCGCGTTATTTATACTGACCAGGTTAATGTCATGGTCAATAACCATGGTGTAATCATGAACTTTATGCAGAGCATCACATCTAATGGTCAGCCTGTACCAGTTGCTAGACTTGGTATGAGTAAAGAGCACGCCAAGAGTGTGCTAGAAGTATTGCAAAAAACCCTAGAACAGAGTGAACCAAAAGCTCTGCCCGAATCTTTGCCAAACACAGACAAACACCGCAAGAACTGACATAGATCAGGCAAATAATCTTAGTATGATTAATGATAATTCGGAAGAAATATTAAGATATATTGAAAATCATTGGTTAAGTAATGATCTCGTGCAAGATAATTCCGGGTTCGGCATTCGCAATATTATACTGGATTTATGCAAAATCCCTCGTTCCCAGGGCGAACCAGCTACAGCGACAGAAGAAAAATCGTTTTTAGCCGATAGAATTCGATCTGGGGATGGAGGAGTTTTGCGTAAGTCTATAATGCGTATCGGTCGTGTATCGTTGCCACATAATTTTATAGCTCCCAATCCAGGTTACTTTGCAGGCACGCAATTTTACTGGGATAGTTATTTTACTATTCTTGGACTAGTAACTAATGGTCACGTAAAGCTGGCCAAAAACATGATAGACAATTTGTGTTTTTTGTTTGATAAATTTGGCCTTGTTCCTGCCCGTAATAGTTGGACTAGTGTTGGACGTAGCCAGCCGCCGTTTCTAACCAGCATGGCCTTTGAGGTTTTTGAACATGGAGGGGTTGATGTAGCCTGGATGGATTATGTGATGAATATCGCACAGCAAGAATACGAACGTGTTTGGATGAGTGAGCCACGATATAACCACAAGAGCGGATTAAGCCAATACAACCCAAAATATTTTGGTAAATTATTGGCGGTTTTTGAATCGGGTTGGGATTTATCCAGTCGTTATAGTGGCAATGCTCGTCTCTTGCCGGTAGACCTCAATTGTTTAATTTATAAGTATGAAAGCGATTTTCTAAAATGGGCTGTCTATAAGAACGACAAAACAAAACAACTATACTGGCGTGCTGCTATGAAGCGCCGAAAAAAGTTGATTAATGATTATTTTTGGGATGAAAAATCTGGATTTTATAATGATTACAACCTAAAAACTAATAGATTGGAAAAACTCAAAACATTAGCTGGTTTTTATCCATTATGGTGCGGTGTGGCTGATCAAAAACAGGCCGGAAAATGCTTGAAAATGCTAAAAGCTTTTGAGCATGCTGGCGGTCTGGCAACAACCGTAAAAATGAAACCAAGTCATAAACAATGGGATTACCCGAACGGTTGGGCGCCACTGCAACTTGTTGTTATCGAGGGCTTAAGTCGCTATGGTTTTGAGAAAGATGCTGAACGCTTAACACGCAAATGGCTGGATTGTAATCAAAAAGTGTTTGCGGCCACGGCTACATTATGGGAAAAATATGATGTAGTTAATTGTAGGGTTGGGTTACGGGGCCGTTATGCCACTCAACCAGACTTTAGCTGGACCATGGCAGTATTTGTCCGACTACAAAGCCGTACTGAACACAAATCCCCCGTTCCCATGGCGAATTAGCTCCATCCAAAAAAGTTCCATAACAAATTTTTGAGCGTAAGTAATTTGGTACAGCATACTAGAGCAGGTTAGGTCATTGTTCCTTACTTATAATAGCTCAAATGCTCTATGAACTACCCACCCACCATGCCTACCTATATAGTCTATACTCCTATCACAATAATATAGGAGCAAATTATGCGTACAATTTCTGGCAAAGATTTAGAAAGCTGGAAAGTTGCTTTTGCTAAGACTGGCATTAAGTACGATACTGACGCAGAATATCAAGAGGCAATCTATAACTTAGTGGGCTACATAGAAACTCTTATACAAATGGATCAGCAACAAAAAGCCGTGAGTCAGATGAATGATAGTACGCCTGTAAGCTAATTTGTATTATTCTACTGCGTCAGCAAAATCGTGCAATACCTTTGAAACTTTAGAAGCCCAGTTGTCGCTTTCCCATAAGAATGTAACTCCTTCTGCTGCTACCGCACCAAGCGAACGCCTTACTGCAACTTCTTGACCGCTATCAACACCTAATGCACTAACAATGTCCAGCCTATCACCCATTTGCTCATGCCACATTTGCAACTGTTCACGACCAGCTTCTTTTGTGGCAGGACCACTCATACCACCAGCACCGTTCGGAACACTTAATATAGGATTGCCATCTTGGTTTCGGGCAATTTGGTTAGGAATTGTGTTGGCAGTTACCAAGAAGCTGAATACGTTCTTAGCTCGGAGTATTTTAGCTACTTCTGGTATAAGCAACTTTTCTTCGTCTGTAACATAGGGTGGCAACTTAACACCAACTCTTTGGCCTTCGCCAACTTCTGATGCTAAAACGTCAATAAGTTCTGCCATGCTCTCCAAGTCGTAACCCATAATAGGTTTTCTACCCCCGCCTTCAGTAACCACATTAGGACACGACACATTTAGCTCTACTAAATCAACGCCTGTCTGCAAGAACTCATAAACTAGTCTTCGGGCTTGTTCAACCGATTCACCACTTTCAGGCGACATAGTGGGAGAACCGCTATAAATAACAGGCTTTCCTTTATCGTGAGAGCGACTAACCACATCAGGAGCAAGAGCAACCGCTTCGTCTAACCCTATATTCGGTAAGCCCATTGAGTTATAAGTCTTACCTTCAACAGCATCATAGTGATAAGTGGGGCTTCCAAACTTCACTTCGTTACCTTCTTGGCGTGGAATCGTGAATGAACCCACAGTGATTGCACCGATACCCGTACTCGCCAGCAAATCAACTTCCCGAAGTAGACCCTCTGCGTTAGGACCGTTAATAGAACCTGCCGCATTGAGCAATGGTGAATCTAGCTCTACTCCTGCGACAGCATATTCTGCATTTGCCATAATTAAACCTCCGCTCCCGCCCTTAATATTCTATTGCCACCTTTTTGTACAAACCTGCCGTTGTCTTGTTTGATGTTTCCGTCAATAGTAACTTTACTTACTCTACCCCATGCCGTCCAACCAACATATGGATTATTGCGACTCATTCCTTGTCTATCGTCACTACCAATTTCGTATGGTCTAATTACAATTTCTGTGATGGCACGTCCTGTTGCAACCATACCGAGCATTCGAGCTGGCTCGTTATACAAGCCTTCTACTAGGCGATCCATTGAGAGCTTATTTCTTTGAACTAAACTCATCATAACTGGCAGTACAAACTCTATACCACTCACCCCAAAGCATGTCGTGCAGTCAACTCCATCGTGTCCTTCAGGGTTTTCTTCCTCAGCTCGTTGCTTATCTTCTGCTGTATGTGGTGCATGGTCTGTTTCTAGAATCTGAATCTGACCACTATTAAAAGCACTCAGCAGAGCGTCTCCATCTACTTCTTTACCTAGTGGCGGCATCATTCTGGCACCATTCCAACCATACTTAAAATCAGCGTCCCTGTCTGTCATTGTCAAGTGGTGTGGAGTAACGCCAGCCGTGAAATACTCTGGATAACGACTCGCTAATTGACCAGCACTTTGTGCCTCCGTATTGGTTGATAGGTGACACCAATGTACAGGATAACCTTGGCTTGCAATATATTCAGCAGTCTCTTCTCCAACACCCTCTCTTGCATGGAGAAGGATTGGAGGATTTGCGTCCTGACCAGAAACTCTACTTGCTTTAATCCAAGCGTCAATAGAGGGTCGTGCAACTTCAAGGTCGTGCTCTTTCACATTACCTGTAGTGTGACCCATGTATATTTTAAGACCTGCGGCTTTTGTAACCATTCCAGAAAATTCTTCCAGTGCAGGTTCCTCAAGATTAACTCCTGCATAAAAACCAATGTGCGTATGTGCGTCACTTTCAGCAATGTCAACTTTCTGGTCAATTCGCTCCTCACTCCAAGTCTGCATACCATTAGGATTGTTTGGCATATCAAACACTGCTTGATAACCACCCATTAAAGCAGCATACGTCCCGCTTTCGATTGTCTCTTTGGTTTCTCCGCCTGGTTCACGCAAATGAGCATGTACGTCTATCGGACTAGGTATTGTAATCGTTTCTCCTACACTGAAAGCCATAAATTTCTCCTTGAGGTAATTTTACTGCAAACAGTATGAATACCGAAGCACAAGCATCAAAATAAAGTGCTAATGATTGCAAATAACAGTAATAAGCTGCAAAATGAGTGCAAACCATTTAAGGAGGAAAATATGGCGGGAGTCGGAGAGTTACCAGCAAGAATGTCAGAAGAAGCAGCGTGTGCAAAACTACTAGAAGTTGGAGCAGTTGCAATCCGTGATGTAGACGGTGGCGAAGAACCATTTCTTTATAGTTCTGGTAACTTTGGTCCCGGCTATGTCATGGTCAAAGGTACTGTTGGAAGACAAGATGTCTTCAAGCCACTTGTAGAACAACTTGCACTACGATTGGTTGATGAAGGCGTTGAATTTGATAACATTGCTGGAAATGCTACAGGTGGTATGATTCCTGCATACCAGTGTCGTGAAGACTACCAGCGAATGACTGGTAAAGACATTGGCTATGTATACGTTCGTGGTACTCGCAAAGAAGGCGGGCACAAGGAACTTATTACTGGACTTGACCATATTCCTGAAACTCGTGAAGACGGTTCTCCTGCACACTGGCTAGTCGTTGAAGAATTAGTAAACTTTGGCGAAACAACTACTAACTCTCTAAATCTTCTTAGAGGACTTGGCTTCGTGGCTAATAAAGGTGCGACAATCCTGCACTACGACCACGCCGAAGTAAACGCTAAATTAGCTGAGAACAATATTGACCTAACCCGCCTTACTACGCTTCCAAACTTGTTAGATGTAGCCGTTAATGAAGGCTTTTATAGTCAAGACGCAGTAGCTTCCTACCGTGACTTCTTAGCAAGTCCAGCAGAATGGCAACGTGTTCGTGGAATTGAGCCAGTACAGAGGTAATTATGGCTGAAAAGCTACTATATGTTGGACTAGATGAAGATGATAGGCAGAAGAACCTAGAGCTTGTTGATACGCTTGTAGGCTCTGACGCTGAAGGCAGCTTTGGCTTTAAGGTAAATCTTGACCACACGCTTATGTGGGGCAAGGGCTATATTGAAGAAGTGGTTGCAAGCGAGAAACCAGTCTTTGTAGACCTCAAGATGAATAATGGCTCTCGTACCATGAGTAATATTGTGAACTGGCTTGGAGACATGGGTGTTGCTCATACAAACGTCTGGGCACACGCTGAAAGTAACCTAGCAAAGACAGTAAAAGAATTAGCTGACGTTACCGATAGACCTGCGATCCTAGGTGTTACATTCTACACACGCTGGAATGAAGACTATGCAAGAAATCACCACAATATGTCACTAAGTGAGCTGATTAGCCACTGGTCGCATGTTGCGGTTGATAACGGTGCTGACGGTATTATTTTGCCGGGCACACAACTAGCAGCCGTTAGTGATTTGGACACTGTAAAACTCAACCCTGCCGTTCGTATGCCTGGACAAGAAACTAAAAGTAAACAAGAACAAGTAAGTAACCCTTACGACGCTATTATGGCTGGCTCAGACATATTAGTTGTTGGTAGCCCTATCTATGGCTCACCAGAACCAGTCCAAGCACTTAAAACGTTTCTAGCGGAAATCAAAAGAGCTGAAACCAACCTTGCTGCATAGGGTTAAAATCTATGGCTAATGTTCAAGAACAACTAGGAGAATTGCTAGACGTATTTCAAGAAGCTGATAAGGCTGTAATGGATGTCTACGACAATCATTCTGCGATAGTAGAAATAAAGGCCGATAATACGCCCGTAACACAGGTCGACATTGCTTCACACCACATTGTTACAGGCGGATTGCTAAGGTTGTTCCCAGACATACCCGTTGTTAGCGAAGAAGGAGATAAAGACACTAACGTACAAACCGTTCAGGGTGAGCGGTTCTGGTTAGTAGACCCGCTTGACGGCACAAAAGAGTTCCTTGCCCGAACAGGTCATTTTACTATTTGTGCAGCACTCATTGAGAGCGATAGACCGAGCTTTGGAATTATCTCTGCACCTGCACTTGGCGTTACTTATTATGGTGGACTAGAAATGGGTAGTTACAAAAAGATTCAGAATCAAGAAGCGCAGCACATAAGAGTGTCTACGCAAAAACTCGGCGTTGTATTAGGCAGTCGCTCCGACCTTAACGAGCCTACATCTACATACATTGCAGAGCATTTTGAAAGCTCAAAGATTGTTCAAGTTGGCTCTCAGCTTAAATTACCTGAAATTGCAGAAGGATTAGCAGACGCTTACCCACGCATTGACGGGCCACTACACCTTTGGGACTTGGCAGCAGGTCAAGCAATCCTTGAAGGTGCTGGCGGTGCGGTTACTAAGCCAGACGGAAGCCCTATAAATTACCACGCTGAAACACTAAAAGTTGGTGACTTCGTAGCAAAGTCGCTGGCGTAAACAGAGGACGATACTTGACCCATCTTTTGCTTCTCAAAACCACTTCGCAACGCTACGGAAATTTTATTTCCAGATTTTGACCCTTAACGCCATTTTCTGCTTCAAACTTGCACCATTTATCTGACACTAAACTTCTGAGAATCATGTACCGCGCAAGTAGTTGAACTAGGGATATGTACAAATATTAAAACTTATTTTGGGTGTGCTGTCTAGGCATTAGTTATCTCCTAGTTAAAAACTGGGAAATGGTACAGCATCCTATTAACTAAGTTAGAACTTTATTATTGCTTCCTGAACCAGTTCAGCAACTTTAGCATGTCCATCTGCATCTATATGTACCCCATCAACTCCAGTGCTGACTTCACTTAGTGATACAAATCCGATTCCAAGCCTTGTCGCAATTCGTTGATATACGCCTGATAATTCTTCTGACTTCTGCGTTGCGCCGAGATATTTATTACCAGCATGACAATACTCCGTAGTTTCGTTCACGACAGGTGGCGATATTAGCAATATGTTGGGTTTTGTATCTCTAAATTGTGATGGTCTTTCCTTGATAATTCTCAGGAGTTTTTCCATACTTTGACCAACCTGGTATGCAGCCAAATCCATTTCGTGTTTTAGCTCATTTGTGCCAAGAAGCACGATTACAACGTCTAGGGGATCGTGACTATCAAGGGCAGCTTCAATGTAATCTAGTGCTCTTCGACCCTCTTTACCAGGTCGTGAATCTCCATTCTCGATACCTCGTGAGTTAAGATTCTCCTCAATAATTTCGTAGCCATCGCCCAATAGCAGCTGAAGTCGGCCCGGCCAACGAGTTTGTGTATCATACCGTATATGCTGAGTACCTGGTTGGTAACCCCATGACAACGAATCTCCAAAAACCATTATTCGTTTTGCTTCTGCATTTATATTCATAAGGGGAGTATAACAAAAATCGACGCCAGTTATGACGACTACTATTAAATCTCATTGGTACCCGCGGACGGATTCGACCTACCTTTGGCAGGCCCGAAACTACATCTTTCAAAACAAGTTTTGAAGAGTAGGTTTCCTTGCAACATGCCACAGGCATGTTTCACACCGACCCTCTATTGATGGGTCAGCAGTCAAACTCAGCACATTACCAATTAAATAGCCCTAGACAAGCTAAGGCTATTTAATTGGTACCCGCGGACGGATTCGAACCGCCGACCCTCTGTTCCGAAGACAGATGCTCTAATCCACTGAGCTACGCGGGCTAATATGCACGAAATGCGCGTTACTAGTGTATCATCTTACCAGATATGGAACAGATTAGGAATTTTGAAGGCGCACGTGAAGTCCTGAAGACTTATATTCCCCAGACCTCCCAGAGAGAAGCCTACACCTTGGAGCGCATGACTACCCTGATGGAAAAACTTGGCAATCCTCAGGAAAAATATAAGGTCATACATATTGCGGGGACGTCAGGCAAAACTTCGACAGCTTACTATGTATCATCCATACTGAAAGCTCACGGTCTGAAAGTGGGATTGACTGTCTCACCGCATGTTGATGAAGTGAACGAACGGATACAAATCGGGTTAAAGCCATTACCAGAAAAGATATTTTGCAGTAATCTAGCGCAGTTTATAAACCTGGTTGAAAAAACAGGTATCAAACCGACGTATTTTGAGCTATTGGTGGCTTTTGCCTACTGGTACTTCGCTAAGGTGGCAGTAGATTACGCAGTGGTAGAAGTAGGGCTAGGCGGGCTGCTGGATGGCACGAATGTAGTAAACCGGCAGGATAAAACCTGTGTGATAACTGATATCGGCTACGACCATGTTTCAGTTCTTGGTGAAACTATAGAAGCTATTGCTACCCAAAAAGCGGGAATTATCAGGCCATACAATACGGTTTTTGCATATGAGCAGGGCAGTGAGGTAATGACGATCTTGCGCGAAGTAGCCGATCAGCAGCAGGCTGAACTACATGAAATTTTGCCTATGAAAGCAGAGGAGTTGCTAAAAGAACTGCCGTTGTTCCAGAGACGTAATTGGTATCTTGCCAAAGAAGCGGTGCAATATATTGCTGAACGTGACGGGCTTGATACATTAACCCAAGAGCAATTAGCCAAGTCAGCTCAAACATACATTCCGGCTCGCATGGAGACCTGTCAGTACCATGACAAAACACTTATTATGGACGGCTCGCACAATGCCCAAAAGATCCATGCCCTGGTTGGAGGTTTAAAACAAAAGTTTCCAAAAACTCACATGTCTGTACTCATTGGTTTACTGGAAGAAAAGGATGTTCATGTAAAACAAATCTTGCAGGAGCTAAAATCTCTCACAGCGCACTTAGTGGTTACCTCATTTTTTGCAGACCAGGATATTCCAAAGAAGCCACTCAATCCTGAAACCATTGCTAAAGCAGCTAAAGATATGGGATTTGATAGCGTAGAAGTTATCACAGATGCGCCAACTGCCTTGCGTTCATTACTAGACCGCCCGGAAAAACATATGCTTGTCACCGGCTCATTCTATTTACTCAACCATATTAGGCCGTTGGTAAAACATGATACTGTAAATGTGTGATCAGATTCATAGCAGCCATAGACGATAAAAGAGGTATAGCCAACGACCATGGCATACCGTGGCAGGGCAAAATCCCTTCTGACGTCAGGTATTACCGCGACAAACTGAGGACAGCAACAATCCTGATGGGCTACGGTCTCTACCAAGAACTAACTAAGCCATATCCAGGCGTTAGTAACTATGTTGCGACTTATGAGCAAAACGAAGTGCTTAAATCTGGGTTTGAACCAGTCTATGATGCCCGTCGGTTTTTACTGGACTTACCCAAAGCTCCCCCAACCCCAGACCAACTAATCTCGGCTGATAGCGGTCTGTCTTCTCTCGATGTAGCTAAAGCTACCTCTCCTTCAGTCAAACCACTCTCAGCTCGAGCTGATTTGCCCTGGGAACGGGCGATTTTGCGTAAGTCCAGTTTAGAGAATACCCAAGGAGATGTTTGGAACATCGGCGGTGCCGTGTTGTTTGCTAGCACATTTGATATGGCAGATGAACTGTACCTAACACGGTTGCAGGGCGATTTCGGGTGTACTAAATTTTTCCCCGAGTTCGAGGACAAATTCGAACGAACCAGTAGTGGCGAGCCGATCACAGAAAACGACATTACCTTTCACTTTGAAGTCTGGAAGCGCAAAAAATAAACATCCGAGTGCTTTCCCCGGGTGCGTTTGGCCCTAGGATTTAGTCCATCGTATACGTTATTGCAACTAAATTCAGGAATTCTCAGCGGCTAGCCAAATAGCTGACTATGCGAGCCGATCAGTGCGAATATGACAATTGTGTCACCATCCATAATATAGAGTGCACGGATATCACCACTGACGCTCAGGCTCCAGTAGCCATTATACCTACCTTTAAGCGGATGAACTTTGAGCATTGGTAATGTGGGGTCGACGACAAATAATTGTACTCTCTCATCGAATTGAAGCTGTAGTTTAAGGGGTAGTTTCTTATATTGTTTCTTGAACTTTGGCAAGTAGCGAATGATCATGATGTTTATTTCTTAAGGTCAGCAAGAAACTCCTCTACGTTAGTAAACTCTTTGCTTGCTTTACCACTTTTCAGTTCAGCTTCCACTTCTGCGATAAGCTTCTCTAACTTAGGAGTCATTTGTTCTGGGGCGTACAACTCAATGCGACGGGTTGCAGCTACCTGGCGGAGGTAGGCATTAACCAGAGTGCTTAGTGTAAGTCCGGCACTATTAGCAACCTCTTGAGCAGAAGCCTTGACATCTTTATCAATCCTCACGCTTATAACAGTATTCATACTACAGAGTATATTCTTTGTAGGTTTTAGTGTCAATGGCTCGAAACAAGCCCCCCAAGAAGAGGATTCTAAACATAAACATTTTGGAGGGCCACAGTGGAACTTATCAGGACTAAGATTGTGGCAACAGGGCATACATCGGCTTTCCAGGTAGCCGTTTTCTGAAACCCGACTCAGCATGCTTAATGTCTTTATTTGATGGCAGATTTATCCAAGGATCCATCCAGTGACCTTTATGACGAATTAAATAGTAACCAGTCGGGTATTGTTTTGACCGCCTGACTAGAACAATTGTTCCTTCTTTGTAGATTTTTCTCATCATGGGTGGCTTCACGTGTTTAGCGATATAATGCTTACCAGAGTTATTTAGAGCAGCCGTGAAATCCTTAATCCAAAAACGTGTACTGTTAGCTTGCAATTCTCCCAATTGGTTGGCGACTTGTTTATATGTGACATCTAATGCAAATGCAAAACAAGCAATACCACAACCGTAATCAAATTCTTGGGTAACACTTTCTCTCATGCAGTAAGTGTAGAATTTATAATTATATAAACAAACACAAAACAAATAGACTCCCGTGACGGAGTCTTTCATAGTGCTTATGATTGTAGGAGCAAGGTGCTAACTATTGCAACTATTTTGCAACGTAACCATAATAAGGTTTATGTATGTAGTACCAGTTAAAGTAGCAAAATCAAATATTGACGGTAGTGGCGTTTTTGCCGAAGCAAACATAGCAAAAAATACTATTGTGTGGATATATAAAGATGGTCACGATATAGCTTTAACTCCTAATGAGTATAATTTACTTTCTACCGAAAAGAAGGATGTCCTTGAGAAGACTGCCTACTTATCACCCTGGTCAGGGTTATGGGTATTTCCACCCGATAATGACCCTGCGCAGTTTACAAACCACAGCCCAAAAAATAATCTATCAGTTGTTTATGATAGTAAAGTTTCAACCGAGCCTTACTTTGTTGCGAATAAAGACATAAGGTCTGGTGATGAGCTTACAAATAACTATCACGACTTTGATAAAATTACCCAGCAAACAAAACCTGCTTGGGCAAAATAAAAACACCGCGACATTTCAGTTACCGTGTTCCTACTAGATTCTAGATTGGAGGGCCAGCGGGGACTTGACCTACCTTTGGCAGGCCCGAAACTACATCTTTGAAAACAAGTTTTCAACAGTAGGTTTCCTTGCGAAATGCCACCGGCATTTCTCACCCGGACACCCTTTTGGCGTGTCCAGAGTTCAAGTCCCACAAAGCACAAATCCTCCATAGCTGAACCACAAGGTTCTGCGACGGAGGATGGAGGTGCAGGCATTAAAAAAGTTAAACCATTACTTGATGAATGCTTGCGCTGGAGAACAGTATTGCATGAACCCTACGAACGACACAAGATAAGGTACCGAACATCGGATTTGCTAGATAGTAAATCGTTTAACCCGACCTATGGCTAATCACAATGACAACTATACCAACTGAATTTCAAAACGCTGCTGCTTGCATTAAGGTCATATAGGGAGTTTAATACAAAATATGCCTGCTGTTGAATCTATACTATCCCCAGAAGTCGCTCTTGGAGTACTTAATAATGATTTATTACCGCGGCTAACAGAACAAGCTGGCCGCCTCGTCCCAATTCATGGCATTGAACAAGTGGCCAACCCATACTTTAAGAGTGACCTCAGATATAAAGCTGATGGTACGGTAGAAGGATACGTTGATTCTATGTTAATAGCAGCTGGCCTTATGAAAGAACCACTTTCCTTCCAAAATAACCAAGTTGCATACGGACGTATTTTTAGCATTGATTTATGGAAAGATCCCGAAGTTGGTCTAATCGCTGTGAGTATGCAGGAGATGTATGCTGATCGTAAGTTACCCCAACGTATTGGAGATCCAGGCTTACAGCAATTACTTGGCAGAACCTATTTAACGCTTGCAACGGCCCATTCAATAGATCCAGATTTGCTAAGAACAACTCCATTTGGTCCATCATCACACTAGGCCGAAGAGAAAACAGCGATAACGTTAGTTATCTAAGCAACCTTTGGTTTTTTGACAACCTGAACCACCTTAGCTTTAGCTAGGTAGTCAAAGTCAGCAGGATCATCAGGATGGATAACTATAGGTGGGAAATCATCCGTTGATTCTGACATTAAGACAATTTGCTTATTGAGTCTGTCGAGCACAAAACGCTTTACATTGGCCATATTATCAATGAGTGATATAACATAGTCGCCGCTTTTTGGCTCAAAATCTCTGCCATCTACTATTAAATAATCACCATCATCAATAGTTTGATACCCACCGACTGCAGCCTGATTCATTGACCGACCCTCTACTTTTAAGGCATAGAGCTCATCAACTGGGGCAGATGTCTTTAGTAGTGATGAAGAAATACGCAGAAAACCTTGTACCCTGTCATCTGCCACTGCAGCAGCTGGACCAGCATTAATCGTCCCTCGTACTGGGATTCGGATTAACTCAGCCTGGGTTTCTGTGTTAAAGCTATCTTCAAACAAGCCGGTCTTTTTATCGTTGGCTTCAATATACCCATGCTTAATAAGCTGGTCTCTGTGGTGTTTAACCGTCTGAAGATGGGCAACGCCAATCAGCTTCCCAATAACGGAAAGCTTCATATTAACCAAATCATATTCCTTTGATAACTCTAGCAGTCTCTCTTGGATCACATGCATAGTTACCCAAAGTATAGGATAGCCGAGCCAGTAGGTCAAGAGGTTGTTGTACTGTTTGATAAATTGATTTTATGTCTTGACTAGCTTTTTAATGCCTAGTACCATTGAACGTGAACACTACACCATATGTAGTCAGCCGAGAGCAAGATTACAGAGGTGGTTCAATAAAAACCATAGTAATTAACTATAAGAGAGGGTAAATATCATGGCAGACAAGAAGCCAACACCACGCTATCACAGCGCAATTGACGGGAAATTTGTTACACCTAAGTATGCAAAGACCCACCCAAAAACAACAGTTAAAGAGTCAGGGCCTCATCGCCCTAAGGGGAAGAAGTGATTGCTCGCGCCACTCAAGCCCAGACCAACCATGATTGGATGGTTCTGCAGGTGGCTCAAGAATATGCCCGCCAAGGGCATCGTAGTATCCGAGCCGATCACCCACAGCACCTTAGCCTTAGGCCAGCACAAATCGGTGATCATATACCAGACGTAACTTCCGTTCATCCAACCCAAAATATCCCAATCATCTGTGAGGTTGAAACCGCTGACAGCATAGGGACAGACCATACCAAGAGCCAACTTCTAACGTTCCGCCAAGCCGCCACCCGACTGGGTGGTGTTTTACATGTTGGCCTACCTTTTAAAAGTGATTTAGCTGTTGCCCAGGCAACCACAAATGGTTGGGGCATAACAGTAGATTACTGGTGGTATGGAGTCGAAAGATGAGCAGTCTTTCTACAATGCGTTCATAAAAGATTTACGAAAAGCTAGTGAAAAGATCCTGCTCGTTAGTAGTGAAAGCGTAATTAAAACACTGGAGGACAAAGTGAAACAGTGTGAAGAGCAGATAGAAAAACTAAGAGCCGGAAAAGCCAAAGCCTCATCCAAGAAGCCAATTGATATGCGCAAAGTTATGCAAACCATCCGATATTTCCTGGAACACCTGGATGAACTGGCGCTAGAACAGATGGATCAGGCCAAAAAGGCTAGTTATTTTAGTGTATTTTTCGACCAAGCGCCGAATTTCGCACAAATAGAATCGGGAACTCAAAATCCGTCGCTCCGACCGAGGTTAAACAAAATATTTACAATGAATCAATATGGTGAGGGGAACTTGGAGGGCCAGCGGGGACTTGACCTACCTTTGGCAGGCCCGAAACTACATCTTTCAAAAACAAGTTTTGAAGAGTAGGTTTCCTTGCGAACTGCCACCCAGGCAGTTCTCACCCGGACACCCTTTTGGCGTGTCCAGAGTTCAAGCACTCGCAAGATATTCCAATTTAAAAAGTCCCTCAAGGGGACTTCATAAATTGGAGGGCCAGCGGGGACTTGAACCCCGGACACCCTGCTTAAGAGGCAGGTGCTCTAACCAGCTGAGCTACTGGCCCGTTTCTTAACAGGGAAACTTTAGCAGATTACCCCTGTTTTTGCAATATTACGGTACAATAGCAGAGCATGAAACTTTTAAACGGAAAAGAATTGGCTGAGTTTATCAAAGAGCGCCAAGCCCGACAGGTCCGAGGGTTGATTCAAGCCCATGACACCGTTCCCAAACTTGCCATTGTCCAGTGCAAAGACGATCCGGTCATCAACACTTATGTCAAACTCAAAAAACAATACGGTGCAGATCTTGGCGCGGAAGCAGACATCCATTTTGTAAACCAAAAAGAAGTCCCAGACCTTCTAAAAAAACTTAACGCAGACGAATTAGTTCACGGCATAATAGTCCAGTTACCTCTTGCTGACACAGGCCAGACCGACGAGATTGTAAATATGGTGGCACCCGAAAAAGATGTTGATGCTCTCGGAGAAAAAGCAAAATATGATCCTGCTACGCCAATGGCCATAATGTGGCTTTTGTCTGGTTACAACGTTGATTTAAACGGCAAGCACGTACTTTTGGTTGGTCGTGGCAAACTAGTTGGTGCGCCACTGGAAAAAATACTCAAAAAATCCGGAATAGACGTAGAAGTAGTAGAGCGTGGTATAGCTGATTTGGCTACCCACACCAAAGAGGCTGACGTTATTATTACTGCCACCGGCAGTCCGGCAATTCTATATTCCAAAATGATCAAGCAGGGTGCGGTGGTGGTTGATGCTGGTGTGGCTAGTGAAGAGGGTAGGACAGTAGGTGATTTGGCCGATGATGTATATGATCGTGATGACTTAACAATAACCCCTCAAAAAGGTGGAGTTGGCCCACTAACAGTCTGTGCCCTTTTTGAAAATGTTATTCGTGCCACTCAACAACACATCCTATAGTAGGATTATTAGTAGTTTTAATCCGAAGCGCGTGTAGTGATAGAATATCAATGTATGAGCAAGAGAGGTCCGTGTAGAGAAGCGGTTTTAGAGGCTGGCGTTTTAGAGTTAGGTTTTTTTGAATTTGCTAGCGGTAAAAAGGGCAACAATAAACTAGAGATTGATCATTTATTTACCCCAGAGAATTCACTGCGATTAAAAATTATTATGCATCATTTGGCTAGAATTACCATGAGATTTGAGCCTGATGTGTTGATTGGTATACCTAGAGGAGGAGAAAAATTAGCAGAAGAACTGGTCAAGCAACCGGAACTACGAGGCACATCCACGGCATATTTGCAAAAAATAGATAGCGATCTGGGCAGCAAATCCTATGATTATAAGACGGAAGAAGATGGGTACTTAATTGTTGGCTCAAGCAATATTGTTATAGTAGAAGACGTTTTTAATAATTTTACTTCCTCTAGGGGCGTATTAGAGGTGCCGGAAGTGCTGGAGCGGACACGTGCGTTAGTCGCTATTTGGGATCGCGGTAATCACCCTTCTAGGCCTGGGGTGCCTGTGCCTTACGAGGCTTTAGTAACAGAGTTTATACCCAGTAATCTTAATGAATACGATGAATTATATGGTTATGGGGTAAAACAGAAGCAGTAACCATGTGGCGACATACACTGGACTTACGCAAAACTCCTACATCCCCAGATCGAATTCTATCGGCTACAAACAGTTTTTCTTCTCTCAATGTAGCTACGGCTACCTTTCCTTCAGACAAAACAGTTTTCGCTCGAGATAATTCACTCTGGGAACGGACGATTTTGTGTAAGTCCAGTACAGCAACGATTACTGGCAACATCATACTATTTGCTTGGAAATGTGCTTAATTTGAGGAAAATTGTTTTTTGACTAAATCGGCGACTTGTCGAGGGGTCATGTCGGTTTTTAGAATGACAGCGCTTGCACCCAAATCTTTCATACTTTTAGGGATTTCCTGTTCACCCATGTTTGTGAGTACGATGACTTTGATATCTTTGCCCCAGTCAGTTTTGCGCATTTTGGCCAACATTTCGTCACCAGACATTTCCGGCATCATTAAATCAAGCAAAATTATGTGTGGCTTGAATTGTTTTGCCAGCTCAAGCCCTAATTTGCCATTTTCCGCGGTTTCAACTTCAAATCCTTCCGCCTCAAACTTGATGCGGTACATTTGTGATATAGCCTGATCATCTTCAATGATCGCGATTCTGGCAAGCATATTTTTATACTACGGCAAGCATGGCGTGCTTACAAGGGTTAATATGAAATTCGTGTTATTGAGGCAGAGGCTTTAATACTTCGGCTATAATTTCAGATAATTGATTGGTAGCTAAGTTAGCTTTAACTATATATCTTTCAAACACTAATTCTTCTATGCCATCGGGTGCCTCGGACTCACTGATATTGGTTAGAAAGATAGCTTTTATCGTTTTACCCCAGTCAGTTTTGCGCATTTCTCGCAAAATATCATCACCGGATTTTGAGGGCAACATAAGGTCAAGTATGACCAAGTCTGGCAATACCTTAGCTATTAAATCAAAGCCGATTTGACCATCATTTGCCAAGTAACACTCATATCCGGCCAATGTCAGCCAAGTTTGGTAAATTTCGGCCAGCATAACATCGTCTTCGACTATAACGATCTTTGTCATACCCTTATCCTAGCACGAATTTAGCACTTTTTATTACTCCCGACTCTTATACATAGAAGAAATATGGAAGTTTGTAGCCAGTCAGCTACGGTCTGTTGCTACGAAAAGGTGCAAAAGTCCAGTATAATTAGGGACAATAATGACCAATCATAATATAAGTGCAGGTCCTGGGGGTGTGAGTCCTGATCTGGAGCAAGTTGCTACTACTGATGTTTTGCATACAGTAGAACCGAACGAACCATCCATGCTTCGGAAAATAGCTAGTCGTGTAATAATTGCAGCAACACTGGGCACTGGTGTAGGCACGGCTTTAGCCCATGATGTTCCGGCTAGGGCTATTGACGGTATTGAGCACTTGGCTGACAAAGGCTTTACGCCAAAACCACCGGTTAGTTCTACGACAACCGAGATATTGATGAATGCTAATGATGTTTTACTTGACGTTGGTCCATATGTGCTTGCTGGCGAGGTGTTAATTTTTGGTAGCTTGTTGTATAAAAGGCGTAGAAATCAATATCTCAAAGACGCTTTTAAACTTATTGAAAGCCGTAATAGTGGAATTATAGGCAAGCTTTCGCCGATTATTTTGATAGGTTCAGTTGCTGCTAGTGCTGGCCTAGGCAGTACGGCCGGGACAAGTGCCAATCAACCGATCAAGGAATTGCAGAAGGCGATAGGTGTAACGCATGGTAGTCCAGCATTTGTCTTAACTCAACACGAGCGCGTTATTCCGTTTAATCATTCAGACGTTACGATTGGCGATATTGACAAATTGATTAAAGCCAAACCAGAGAGTGCGCAGATAGTTCCTTATATATTGGCACTAGGAGATATTAACAATCCCACAGGCAAGGCCAATCCTTCAAGTGCGCCAATTGTTGCCTTGCCAAACGATGCCATCAAAAAAGCCTACGATGTCTCGCTGCCAGCCACTGACTCTTGCGATAGTTTATCGGTTATAGTTGGGGAGCAGCTGGGCGTCAAGCCGGGCAGTAAGGTTGAAGTTGAGGGTGTTAGTGTCGAGGTGGCCAAAACTATTGATATAGCACCAGGGCTGGATAGAGTGGCGGTTTTTGGTTCGCTTGAACAACTACAAGAATGTATTTTTAAAGACGAGCAATATTCAGGTGCTGTGGCTTTAGGCTTTGATGATCAAAAAGAAGCTACAGCTTATCTTAAGAGCCTTGATGTTCATTTGGCAACCAGGACTTTTGCGGAACTTGAAAAGGCTTACGAGTCTTTTTGGAACCGAAGCGTTAAACCGCCCCAAATGAATTTTGTTATGTACTTGTTGTTGGCCAGCAGTATAGGCGAGATGTTTATTGGCGCAACAGAAGTTGAGCGACACAAGAAGATATATGCCATGCTTAATAGTCAGGGTAATCAAAAAGATACTTTCCGAAAGATCGAGTTACTAAGAACGGTTAGGCGTAATGTCTTGGCTATACCTTTTGCTGGAGCCTTAACTCTCGGGCTGACGTATGCTACTAATGGCTCACAATATGGATTTAGAGAAATTATGGACAGTCGTTTAATGGGGGCTGGTTTGACCGCAATGTTAATTCCTAATCTGGTAGGCTATATAGGCACTTGGCGAACAATCAATCGGCTGGATACGCCTACAGAGATAAGGCAATCCATATAATGACTCTACGCAGAACGGTGGAAATACCCGAAATTGACCCCAACTTTATAATCAGAACTGAAGATCTGACTGTTCAGATTAATCAAGAGCAAGCACTGCGTGGCGTTAGTCTGAATATAGATTCTGGTGAATATGTCGTGATCGCTGGTCCATCGGGTCATGGTAAAACTACATTAGCTAACTATATTTTGGGTATGAGTTTTAAAAATAAGCTACCACAACACGGCAAGGTTTATTACGGTGATACGAATATTTATGACTACGATGAACATGTTAGAACTGCCTTGCGTGGTCGATATTTCGGTTATGTCCCCCAAGGGGTTATTTTAATCGGCGGGCTAACAGTTGCCGACAATATTGAATTGCCAGCCAACTTAAATACCGACAAAATGGTTCAGGTTAATAAATCAATGGTCGAGCAGTGCATTGAGATATTGGGCATTGGTCACAAGCTGAAAAGAAAAGCAGAAGAATTGTCGGGTGGTGAAGCGCAGCGAGTTGCTATTGTCCGATCTTTGGCTCACAATCCGTCAACTCTGGTTCTTGATGAGCCAACTTCTGCACTTGATGACGAAACGGCCACCGAGACCAATAACATGCTAGCCCATTTAGCTCAAGAAATAGGTAAAACGGTTATAATTATTTCACACAAAGAAACTACGGCTACTAGGACAATTCGTTTGCGTAACGGTATTATCGAATCAGACAAGAACCTTCACAGTTTTCCATCATCTATAACTCTAAATTAGGGCTTTGTGTTTCAGGACGGCTGTATGGTATATTTTATTAGGTTACTAAAGGATCTTTGCAAATTATTATCTAAACAACGACAGCGAGTGTTATGGGGTGGGATACTTGGTGTCGTTTTTATTTTTACTAAATAGGTACACAAGTCTTATAAAAAAGGAGTCGAGATAGACCTAAGGATATGACACATATACTGCAACACGAAATCATGTCGCCCGATCAGCGTCCCGAACTAAATGAAGCCGAACGACCAGAGGTAATTGATTTGAGCGGCCAATTTGATATGGATAATGATCCACTGTGGCGCCCAAACTATGGTGTTTATGATAGGGATGTTCTTATGGTCAAATATCGCAAACTTGCCACAATATTAATGGAGCTGTGTGCTGAAGACGCGAATATTGAGCAGGAATTAGAACAAAGCTTGGATTATATTAATCATTCTTACGATTTATTTGAAGAAAAGAAAGATACTGGGTATGATGCTTCTTTCGCATTTCTGGTTCCAACAAGACTCAATAGCAAAGATACAAAATATAGCGCCGAAATATATCCCTATTTACCAATACTGCAACGTGTAGATCCCTTGACGCGTCAACGTACTTTTCAGGGTATGTGTCCCGCTATCCTGGATACTTATATCCAAGATGAACAGGGCAGAAAAGGTGTAATGGTTTTTACACCGGTGTTTGAAGATATGCCAAATGATATTAATAATCTTACTACTACACTACACATAACGCGTAAGATTGTTAACGATACAGTAGACTTTGCGCATAATAAGCTGGGCGCCAACATTATAGGCCTAGGCGCTACATTACCAAAATATACTAAACTAGGAAGGACAATTAATGTGCCGGGTGCAAATATTACCACTGGTCACGGTGGTACGGTATGGTTGATCGGAGAGACAGTTAATAAAGCACAGGAAAGTGTTAAGGGCGGAGGCTCGGAGTGTATCGGCATGATAGGTTTGGGGGCAATAGGTGCTTCAAGTGCCGAATATATACTTGATGATCCGAATCGGCGTGTAATTTTATTCGACACATCCACAAGCACTGCTCAAAAAGCATACATGAAACTTATTGAAAAGTATGGTTCAAACAGGGTATTAATGGCGAGTGATATAAGGGAGCTAATAGATAAGTCAGATGTTACTATAGCGGCTATAACTACCCCTATCGGTATGGACTTAGACCCACAACTTGCCGATATTGATTTAACTTGCAAAATTATTATCGATGATTCACAGCCAGGGTGTTTTAACAGGGAAGAGGTCGAAGCGCGTGGTGGTTCGTTGGCATGGGTAATAGGTGAGGATATGAATCCTAGTAATATATTGACAAAAGAAAATGGATTTTCTTATGGTGGATGGGGTCCAGTGAACGATAAGAGTGAAATATGGGGTTGCGAGGCTGAAGCTGGTAGCATAAGTCACAGGGAGGCCTATGACCTGGCAACGACTACTCCAATTTCATCTGATATAGCTAGAAAAATTGGCAGAATATGTGAACAATCTGGTGTAAGAGTTGCGAAATTGCAGAGCTTTGGTCAATATTTATAATTTTCCCCGGTCAGATTTAGCTATTCGGTTCTTGGTGTATAATTGTTCTTAAGCTTATGTTGCCTACGCTATGATCGCTATTTTACTGTACACAATTGCTTTTATCGATTTTTGCCTTGCCTTATTGGTATTGAAAAACAATATAAAAAATATGCAGAACATTTTTTTTGCATATTTTGTTGTTGCGGGATCGTTGTGGTCGACTGGCGATGCATTAATGCTTTTTGCAAAACAAAGTTATTTGACAGACATTGGCGCTAAGCTATTTGTTATCGCACCAGTCTACACGACCTTATTCTTAGTATTTTTTACCTCAGAATTTGTTGGTAAAGTGAATCGTAAATTTTTGCATGTTTCGGCGATATATTTGGCTTTATTGATCACTGGCGTCTCGATCTTCCGGAATAATTTATTTGTATTGCGCATCGATATCTCATCGATACAAAATAGTATTGTTTTTGCACAACCCGGGTATTATTTATATACATTATATTTTAGCCTATATCTTTCTTATGTTTCTTTCTTGTTATGGCAACATTATCGATCTACGATGGGTTATAAAAAAACCCAAATTAATTATATTTTTATTGCTGTTTTCAGTGCGAGTTTAGTTTCTGGTGTGACTAATTTATTATTGCCAAATTTCGGAATATCAAGTTTTGTTTGGGCAGGTCCCCTTTCAACAGTTTTTTTCGCGATTATGATCTTTGTAGCCATAGTGCGGCACAAATTGTTTGATATAAGGCTTGTGGTTGCGCGGTCGTTGGCTTATTTGTTGTTGATAAGCACCATAGCTCTTGTTTCCGGCACATTGATCGTGGGTGTGGCTATTAATCTGCTGGGATCTACGAGCTTCAATACGTTGCAGCAGGTATTTTTAATTGCCTCGTCTCTACTTTTGGGCATAATGTTTCCACCCCTAAAACGCTTTTTTGATAAAACAACTAATAGGTTTTTTTACAGGGATGCGTATGATGAGCGACAATTCCTGGATGAGTTTAGTAATATTTTAGTATCAACTATCGACACTAATGTTTTGCTTAAAAATTGTGTTGAAGTTATAGAGACGAATCTAAAATCTGATTTTGCTGTTTTTAGTCTTCATAAAACGACCTACATTGAGCGCAGAACTATCGGTAGTGTTACAAAGCGAATATCGGACGAACAAGAACGCATGCTAAGTAATTTATTATCGTATTCGCGGAAAAAGGTAATAGTTGCTGATGAGCTTGAAGGCGCGGACAGCAAACTGCGGGCAATCCTAGAGAGTAACAATATCAGGATTTTAGTTCGTATAGTTGCCGCTATGAATAGTAAAAAAGAGGGTATTGGCTACCTTATGTTAGGACAAAAAAAGAGTGGCAATCCTTACAGTAAGCAAGATATTCATATATTGGAGATTATTGCTAATGAACTTGTCATTGCTATTCAGAATGCACTTAGATTCGAAGAGATTGAGAATTTCAATCTAACTTTGCAACAGAAAATGGAAAACGCCACCCAGCAGTTACGTAATACCAACAATAAACTTAAGATGATGGATGAAACGAAAGATGAATTCATTAGCATGGCATCGCATCAGTTGCGTACGCCGTTGACTAGTGTTAAGGGTTATTTAAGCATGGTATTGGAGGGCGATGTTGGTCCGCTGAATGTTATGCAACGCAAATTACTGGATCAGGCTTTTATTAGTTCGCAGCGTATGGTGTATCTGATTGCCGACTTGCTTAATGTGTCGCGATTACGTACGGGTAAGTTTATTATTGAAGTAGCGCCAACTAATTTAGCCGAGGTCGTGGAGGGCGAAGTTAACCAGCTTAAGGCTACCGCCAAATCTCGCCAACTAACTCTTACCTATGAAAAGCCCAAAAACTTTCCGATACTGATGTTTGATGAAACCAAAATTCGACAAGTAATTATGAATTTTATAGATAACGCTATTTATTACACGCCAGCGGGAGGTGAGATAAAAGTCAGCTTAAGCGATACCGACAAAACTATCGAATATATAGTTACAGATAATGGTATAGGAGTGCCAAAACATGAACAACACCATTTGTTCGGAAAATTTTTTCGGGCTACGAACGCCAAAAAAACTCGCCCAGACGGCACGGGTCTAGGATTATTTATGGCCAAAAAAGCTATCGTTGCCCAAGGTGGCAGTATTATTTTCAGAAGTCAGGAGGGCAAGGGTAGTACTTTTGGTTTTAGTTTTGCCAAGCGACAAAATCTCCCAGTCGAAAGGTAAAATAGAAGTAGTAATCATGACCCACTCTATTTCCGTGGCCTGATGATGGAGGCTGGTGAGTTGTGGTATGTCTAAAAAGGTTGTGTTAAATATTGACAATATTTGAAGATTATGGTAGTATGGTGGCATCCTCGAATAGGGGTGGGAACGGTGAACTTTTGCGAAAGCAGAGCATTAACCGCCGGAGCGGGTTTTTTAACTCTCTTTGTGACCCCGAGTTCAGGGGTACGTTAACAAGTCAGATCATTATAGCGAATTACCCTTGTATTCATGCCAGCTAGCCTGCCTTCCCGCTTTGCAGGAAGCACTGCTAGCTTATTGGCACCAGGCACGATTTTCTCCTGCGATACTCCTTGAGTAGTACTATCTGTACAACCCAAGGACGTTTCTCGGAGAGAAATCACACCTGGCACTCAAGCATGAACAACAAGGCATCTCTGGCGTAAATCCCAGAGTATCTCTGTTAGGGTCCAGTGCAGACCAGCTAGTATTAGAAGGCGTGTAAGCAACAGCCACTACTAGTACTTCATGGTCTGCATTGGTTGCAGTGTCACGCCTGTTGGTTGAGTCGCAAGACTCCCTGTAAGGTTGTAATACTCCCAAAGCAGAAAAGACGCTTTAAACCAATTTTGTACACTTTCAAAAGAACAATAAGACTAACTTTTTCTTTGTCAGAACAGCACTTTGTCCACCCCCTAGGTGGCTAGGGTGCTGTTCTGAATCCCATTTAGGGGACTTGGAGTCGGGTGAAACCGATTGGACAATCCTGTCCGTCAGCACGGCCAAAAGCCGTCCAACCGCCCTTGAACGGGTAGGAGGAAAAGTTATGTCCACAGAAAACATTGCCGAGCCGGCAGAGGAAACTCTCAAAGCTCTCGGTCAGTTGGCACACGCAGCTGAAGATCGGCTCAAGAACGTCCGCAGGGACCGCGACGGAGTCGATAAACAAAGAATGCATGTAGCGCAAGGTGCAAACCTTGCCATGCAGCGACTGAAGGACAAGGACGGGGTGCTCATAGAAGAGGAGAGCCGGCTTGCTGGTGCTCTGAACCTCGTGCACCTCGCCTCCAGCGATGAGGTGCCCGACTACGATGATCACGACCACGACCAGACGCCTCCCGCGTCTGCGTCGCCAGCCCGTCCCACCGTAGACTCCCCGACCACGGCCATCCCGGTCGTGGACCTGCAGCCCGACCGTGTCTACACGCGTCGCGAACTGCAGAACATGAGTAACGAACAGCTCCAGGTCCTAGTGGCCCGGCGCTGCAACGTGCACGTGGTGGTGACCGACGCCAACCGGCTGTCGATCATCCTCATCATCCTAGACGCCCAGCCCCAGCCCAGGTCGAACTTCGACCCCCGCGGGTACAGCGGTGTTCAGTGGGTGGGCGTGGCCCTTGGGGTGATCATCGCGATCATCCTTTGGACTCAGTGGCCGGAGTGGCCCACACGGAACATGAATGAGGGAGGTCTCCAGATCTTCGTCAACTTCGTGTGGTTCATCGCCCACGTAGGCGCTGGATTCTTCATCGGCGGATGGATCGGCTGGGTCATCGACCAGCGCCGTTCCCATCCGTAGGATGCAGGTGAAAGGTACTAGCTACTACCTTACTGGCCTTTACGGCAGTGAAACGCAGCAGGTTTGTCTGACACCTGTAGGGGCATACCCTAAACAAGTCAGAAGTACATTCAGCTCGCCTACACTCAGGAGGTGATTCATGAGCGAGCAAACATGGAGACGAGGCTCGAGCTTTTGGCTCGTAGTCATCGGTGCACTTGTGCTCGTCGGCCTCCTGGTCGGCGCGCGCGCCACAAAGGGAACACCGATGGATTTCACATCGGAGAACCCCGCAGTAGGGAACCAAGACAACACCGATCCGGTGTTCTCAACGGTGCAGTCGTGGCCAGACCTGGTCACCACCGTAGAGAAGCAGGATGCAACGTGGTACAAGCAGTGCCTGGAAAGCCGTATCGGCGTGACCTGGGAACAAGCGCAGAAGTTTGCGCAGTTCGTCAACCAAGGTCACGACCTGCGTTTCATCCTAGTGTCGAACTCGTCGGTTTCCGACGAATATTCGCGGCAGATGTTGCGTGATCAAGGCATTAGGAACGTCGATAACTTGCCGATCAGGCGTGTCAACGGGTTCGAAAACACCCGAGGGCTTGCGCAGGATCGTTGTCAAGCTTTCGGCGACGGGCGTCATCAGGTGAGGATTTCCCTCGCCGTGCCCGTCGATCCGAATGACATAACCAAGGGCGTTCATGACGACCGAGGTGTGCTTGGAATGTGCAGTAACCCGTGGAAGGAGACGCCGCCGACTACGTCGACTACGACACCACCTACAACAATGCCGTCTTCAACGACGACAATGCCGTCTCCGACGACAACAACAATGCCGACAACGGTGCCGCCGACCACAACGACCACCACCACACCAACTACGCGGAAGCCGCCCCAGAGCGACGACTGCATGTTGAACGGTGGTTCGAACTGCCCGCCCAACGGAGGCAACCAGCCCCTGCAAGACAATGGCACGTCGGGAGTCAATGTTGGTGTTCCAACGTCCGAAGCCTCTCCGACAGATCGCCCCCAAGGTGATCCATCCGGCGATTCCGGTTCTGGCGATGCACCACCCCCCACAGGTCCTACGGACAACAGCGACTCTGATCAATCGACAACCGTCGATAATCAGCAGCCGTGTCCGTTGGGTCCGGGGAATTGTTAGTGCAAAAGTAGTACGAAATTGGGGTATAAAGCGTCACGCTTGTGGAGAAAAAGGTTGATCTTTGATCATTTGAGCCTTCAAGCTCCCTTTTCTCCACAAGCAATACCCCCCCACATAATTTTCTGTAATGATCTGATTTGACAACAACAAAGTTAACATAACCATAATATTGACAAATACGAATGGTTATGCTAATATGTGCTAGAACATTTAGGGAGACAGAGGTGGAGTGCTGTTCGTCCTATGTAATTTAACAATTTATAAACCGACCAAGAATTTTTCAGTTCATTATTTAATTTAACTAAGTTCAAACACATTTTTATAGGAGGTGTTATGAAGAAACTATTTTCACGTTTATTCAGTAAACTCCCTAAGCGTGTCGCTGCCGCCGCCTTGATTGGCCTTGCTGTAATGTTGCCAGTTAGCTCTATAGCTGCTGAAACTGTACAGATAGAAGGTGCAATAGGTGTAGCCAACGTTACTGCTGGGGACACAAAATATGTAAGTGATGTAAATGCTAAGTACGACGAAGTCGTTAAGGTTGAAGTTTACTACCACAACATGGAAGACGAAAATTCTGGCAAAATTGCCGAAAACCTAAAAGTAAAGATTGATATGCCAACTGCTGCTGGTACCACGCAAGTAATTCGTGAAACCACTAGTGCTGACAATTCAAACACTATTCAAAAATCTGCAACCGTACATCTAAACCGAGCCGATGCTACTCTAGAGTATATCCCCGGTTCTGCCGTATGGAAGCACAACGTTGGGACCAATGCGGCTCCTAACTACCAAGAAGTAAAAATTTCTGACGATATCGTAACAAGTGGCCAAGGTCTAGTTCTTGAGAACGAAAAGCCTTGCTACAACTTTTCTGCAACTGTAACCGTACTCGCGAGAGTTAAGGTTCCATCTGTAGGAATTGTTAAGAAAGTACGTTTAGCTGGTTCTACCGGTGCGACAACCACCAACTTATCAGCTAACGCTGGTGATCGTTTGGAGTATGTTGTTACCGCTTCTAACCTAGGTAACGAAACTCTTAGTAATGTGTATCTTCGCGATCCACTACCTAACGGTCTGAGCTATGTTTCCGGAACAGTCAAGAAGTACTACGGTACATTTAAGGGCACTGTTATGACTGCCGATGAAGAAACTGCTTTCTTCACTGGTAAGAAGAATATTGGTAGCCTTGGGCCAGGCGCTTCAGCTTTCATTACCTTTGAAGCTAACATTGCTTCAACAGATAAGCTAGCTTGTGGTGTCAACACCCTAAAGAACACCGCCGTTGTAGATACTGACCAAACCGGTGAGTACAACAACACTGCAACCGTTACCGCCAACAAGGCTTGTCAGAATACCTCAGTAGTAAGCTGCGATCTTCTAGACATTACCAAGGGTGATAACAAAACAGTTAATATCAGCCAGTTCAAAGTTGCCGCCACAAACGGTGCGACTTTCAAGGACGCTGTAGTTGACTGGGGCGATAGTACTGCAATGTTGACTACCAACACACCAGTTGGCAAAAGCCACCAGTACTCTAGCGATGGTCCATTCAATGTAAGTGCCAAGGCACGATTTACGGTTAACGGCAAGGAACAAGTTGTTACCAGTGGTGCGTGTGCTAAAAGCGTAGGCTTTGGTTCAACTACCTCAACTACCCCTACTGTGTTACCTAACACTGGTGCCGGTGATGTCGTTGGATTGTTCTTAGCTACTTCAGTGGTCGGAGCTTTTGCTCACCGCTTGTTTGCGGCAAGACGTTTTGCCCGCGATCTGTAAGTCAAAACTCTCTGTGGATAACCAGTAGCATTTCCGTCAAAAATATGCTAGGGTTAAACATGAAACGAGCAATGACTGACCGCTCGCATAAGTACTTCTAGAAATCCCCCGTGTAAAAACGGGGGATTTCTTTTTGGCCTCTGTTATGCTACACTTCACCGGTCTTATACTATGTTCTACGTATACATACTACTTCTAGGCAACGATGCGTATTATGTAGGTCAGACTAACAATTTAGATCAGCGGTTGTATAGACATAACGCAGGCCAGGTGCGTTCAACCAAAGGTTTTCTACCTGTTCGGCTTATGCACAGTGAGTCTTTCCAAACAAGATCTGAGTCGGTTAAAAGAGAGAAAGAGCTCAAATCCTGGAAAAGTCATGAGGCTTTGAAGCGACTTATCAGTGTTTCTGGGGGCTTTTCGAATCACCCTCTTTGGCCCAAAACCGCCTTTCCTCGTTCAACGTATCTAAGGATATGTCTCTCTCGGAAAAGTCAGTTTTTGACTCAAAGATCATTGCTTCAAAAACCCACGAATTTGTTTTGCGGGGACTATAATACAAGTGACACGGTTAGGACATCCCGCATATGCGGGACAACAGGGGTTCGATTCCCCTCGGGATCACCAGAAAATAAATCGCCATCTGAAAAGGTGGCTGTTTGTTTTCTGGTTATGTTAGTGAATTCGAACCCAAGTTTCTACGGGGCTGTCCATTAGGTCCCAGTTATCTCTACCGCGTCATCCAGAATAGCTGTTAGCTTCCGGCGGTTGCGTCTCTTTTTGGCTCGCCAGTAAAGTACTTGAGCCTCCAGTAAATATTCGTAGCGACTGTTAATATTAGTCATAGCCATACTCCGTTTCCTCCAGAAACAAGTATGGCTATTTACTGGACTTACGCAAAGCTCCCCCATCCCCAGACCAACTAATCTCGGCTGATAGCAGTCTGCCTTCTTTCGATGTAGCTAAGGCTACCTCTCCTTCAGTCAAGCCACTATCTGCTCGAGCTGATTCGCCCTGGGAACGGGCGATTTTGGGTAAGTCCAGTTAACAGGGAAGAATTTTGTGATTCGTGTTCCAAGGGGAACTCTTTGGAACAAACTGACGAATTAAAAATCCGCAATACGCTCATCTGCCAAGGGTCAGGCCCTAGGATTAAAGATCAGTTGAGCCTAATACGGATAATTAACATTCAACCTAAAGCTATTAGAACTCCACCAACGTGTCTTAACCTTAACCTGGTATGTTCCTGGTTTTGTAATAGTGAAGCTACCTCTAATGGTTACGTAAGCATTGAGTTGTTCATGAATCTTGGTGCCTGCTGAGTTAAAGACTTGAACATCATAACGGCCACCGCCATCCGTTGGTGAAGCAACAGAGTACTTGATGCTACCAGCCTTAGGTAGTGACAGGCTATAGGTTTTACTACCGTACTTGCTAGCAGTTCCGTCAAAGGTCGAAGTCTTTACGGTACTGGCTGGTGGAGGCGTTGGGGCAGGAGTAGGAGTCGGTGTTGGTGTGGGGGTAGGAGCAGGTGTAGCGGATGTTGTGGTAGCTGAAACCTTACTGGACGGAGCACTGTTGTTACCAGCTGCATCACGAGCCATAACGTAGTAGCTATACTTTGTGCTGGCAGTTAAACCGCTGTCACTAAAGCTAGTAGTTATCGGGCTACTTATCTTGGTATCGTTACGGTACACGTCATATCCCTCAACCTTTTTGTTATCTGTTGATGCTGACCAAGACAGATTGATCTGATCGTCACTTGACACATTAGCAGTCAGACTGGCTGGTGTTGATGGTGGTGTGGTGTCACCTGGAGTTGAGGAAGGTAATACTCCGAATAGTTTTTTGTACATGGCAGTGCTGTTAGGGAATTCGCCGCTCATGATGGAATGCTTGGCATCAACGGCATCATCTTCGAAATAGGCCTGGTAAGCCAGTGAGCCAGGTCCACTAGCTGGCAATGCATTCATCCATTCATACATCTTCTGGATGAAGTACGGGTTGTCGCCGCCACCTAGATTGTCATTAGGACGGACTGATATACCCCATTCCGGAAAAGATACTTGTTTACCGTGATCCTTAGCCCATTGCAATTGCCATATTCGTCCGTAACGAACATTCTGTTGTTTATTCCACCGATCCTCAGGTGAAGAAGCTGTGGTGCCTAACACGTCGTAATGATCAAGCCCAATGATATCTACGTACTCACTCCCGGGGTAAGCGGCTTCTACGTCGGCGTTAACTACGCTACCCAATGGACACCAATCAAATTTGAACGATTGTCCTGGTACCGAACGCAGTGTGGTTACTATTTGTCGCCAGTAAGCAGCGTAGTCAGCTTCCTTGCCCGAAGCTGCCCAGGAAAAGAATTTGCCGTTAAATTCCCAGCCAATGCGAAGTATGATGTCGGCACAACCCTTATCTACTAATTGTTGACCAGTAATCTTCCAGTGCTTATTGTAATCTCCCCTGGCACCGGCCGCCAAGGTATAACTCGAAGAAGATGGAAGCATAGCGGTTGATAAAGCAAGTGAGTATTTGGTTGGTGCCCACTTTTGGCATACGGCTCCGGAATTTTCAATAGCCGAAAAATCACTACCTGTTCTGCCATAAAATCCTACGGTGTAATTAACCGGACGTCCGAGCCAGGATTCAAAATCCGATACCGCGCCTGGCGTTTGAGCTCCCCGGAAGACTCCCATCTTGGCAGTGGCATTGGGGGTAGCCGCTCGGCCCTGGTAGAGTAGATAACTTCCGACAAGCGCAAAAGCGATGACAAAACCATAAATACGAAAGCGAGATATTTGTTGATACCACTTAGCTTTTTTATTTTTTCTCGCACTAATAGGTTTTTTCGAATTGGATTTCATTATTTTTGATCCTTTCGAAATGTTTTTTGCTACTTTAACCATAACTATTAATCTGATAGTACTCCACCTATTTTTAAATGACAAATAAATAAATCCATAACGCAATAGTAAGCTTAAGCAATCATCAGCGAATATTTTATCTGCTGATACCGGGAAGCTAAGGGACTGTCCCTAGGTTCCCTTAGATTCCGTTGGTTAGCACGAGTTTCGCACTTAGCCGTTGATACCAGTTTGCAGCCCGGTGAGTCGTAAGTTTTCAATCCGAGAGAAGCATAACCGTAGTTATGGTGAGGGAGGAGTGGAAAGTTACGGCCGCTGGGCTGTGATCTGGTACTGCAGAAAAGTGCGAAACTCGTGGTTAGTAAGCCCCACAAAACTAGCAGAAAATAACACCTACAGATGAACCCCTTCTTATTCCACGCCCAGTACAACACTGACAAATTAAAAATCTGTAATACGCTCACCTGTTAAGGGTCAGACCTTGAGATTCAAAATTCTTCCCTGTTAAGGGTGAGACCCTTTAACTCTTAATGCCCATTAATTTATTCTGTTTGTGTATATATGACTAAGTCTGTTGGCAATGTCGAGTAGCTCAACCAGATTAGCGCGGCGTTCAGACTGAGAACCCTCATCGGGTAGACGCTCATCGCCCAATAAGTGACCCGTTTGTGTCATTCTCAGAACTGAAGTATCTGGGTCAACAGTAAACTGTTCTAACTCATACCGTTTACCTTCTGCTATTGCTCGTACCAGACCCACTTTGCATAAATATAATGGTTCAGCCTCAGGATCTTTACTCTCAACCTCTAGCTGAGTGACTGCATCAACAGTAAATGTGCTGCTGTGGTCTCCCGCAAACCTCAGTTTATTAACAAGCTTACGTGTCTTTTCTATTATTTCTTCAGCCTTAACTTCTTTTAGCTCTTCCGCAAATATTGCTGGAGGTGAAAAATCTTCGGGCCATTCACTGCCTGGCAATGCAGAAGCCTGGGTTAAGTCTTGCATCCAGCTCCCAGATAGATAACCGACGTCTTCTGCTAAATCGAATACGTTTTTATATCTATTTTTAAAATAAACCGTTGCTCCATCTGCGTCTGTTATACCAGCTCTTATTGCAGTTTCGTCGTTAGGGAGCGAGCCACTTTTATCAGTCGTAGTAAGCATATCAAGAACTATTCGAGTACATACTTTCGGAGCAGCATTATCTAGTGTGTCTTTCCTGTTAAACTCAGCTTTCATCGCTATGATTTCTTCAGGTGTAGGCTGTTTTTCAGGGTCGTAAACCCCATACACACCTATGGTTGACTGAATAGTCCAAATTCTTTGATCTTCACTAACTTCACTTTGCGCACCTCGCATTGGTTGTATGTCACCAGCCACTCTTAATCTCCTTACTTGTTTGAAATTATGCTAGACGTTGGCAAATTTAGCAACTATAGCAAAAATGGAGAGTTACTAGGCACTCTCCATTTTTTATTGATTTCAGCTCTTGAGCGTCATAGTCAATTTCCTTTCGTGGGAAGCGTCTGGGATAACGATATATTCTGTTTCTGCGCTAATATTGTTGGCATAGTCTTTACCAAAGCGCTCCATAGCTTTACCACTATTAGAAGCGTTTATCACAAGCGTATCAACGTTGAAGTTCTTTGCCATTATCGTGCTACCTGGTGCGTATTCTTCAAAAACCTTACGCGACAACACATAGCCCGAACCATTTGCCGAAACGTATGAATCAAGCTCTTTAATGTACATGAAATCGTTCTCTAAATTCTTCTTTGCTTGAAGCTCATAATAGCCACCCGTATGACTTGCATCCCACAAAACTGCAGCATCGAACGCTTGTTTTGTAGAGTAAACAATCGCCATACCACTATAGCTATGACCTATTACACAAACCCGTTCTAAGCCCTGCTCCTTGACGTAATCAACAACCGTATCAATATCTGCCGCACTGGTTTTCACGCCAAAGTCACTAATGTTACGTTGTTTATTATCGTCACCATAGAAACTCACTCTTAAAGTCGCAAACCCCTGCTTCTCAAAAAAACGGGATGCGTTAAAGAGCAGCAGGTCATGCATCCAGCCCCCCAAGCCAGGAGCTAGTACGGCTAGTGGGGAATTGTAATCACCACGTAATACTCCGTGTATTTCTAGCTCACTGTTGGGGATAGGAATATGAACTTCTGATTCGTACATTGTTTCTAAACCAATCTTTCCCATATCAATCTCCTACAAAAAACCGAACAGTCATGACTTACTTTACTAGTCATACACCTGCTCGGTTTTTTTGAAGTTTGTTAGTTACTAAAACACGCTAAAAGTCGCAGAAATGTATGACAGTATTAACGAATTTCGTAAAATAACATAATTGTAAATTACCTTACCACTATATCATATTGTTGTCAAATTTTTGTAAACAGTCTGAATCTAATCTTAGTAATCTTAGGGTCTGACCCTTAGCAGATGAGCGTATTACAGATTTTTAATTCGTCAATTTACTCCAAAGGTTCCCTTTGTAAAAAGAATCACCAAAATTCTTCCCTGTTAAGGGTGAGACCCTTTAATTCCTCATTGTCGATGAAGTACGTCGTTGACGTGACTTACTCTGGGACGACTATCTAGACTATAGATACCGTGAAAAACGCTCATCAAATATAGATAGTCCCTTGGGGC
>JACOTW010000010.1 GCA_016178135.1 Candidatus Saccharimonadota bacterium | reverse complement strand
ATCCACCGGCGCTGGCATATGGGACTACCAAACATGATGACACCAGCCCAGTTCGCGCAATATTACGCAGAAAATCCGGAGACTGCTACACTGGAATTAGCGAAAGTTACGGCAAAGTCGCATTTGGGATGAGATTTTACGCATCAATGGCGAAGTGCGAAACTCGTGTATAATTATTAAGATTATGCTTGATAAAATTAAGACCATTTCCCAGTCCGTCTCCAGTTCTATAATTGCCCATAAGTCAAAAGTTGGCAAAACAGGCGAATATATCTTGGGATTGGATATCGGCACCGAAAACGTCAAAGCGCTGATTGCTCAAGTAAAAGATGACCAATTGGAAATTATTGGTGTTGGTCGTGCCCATCAACAATTAACCGACATGCAGGCTGGCGCTATTGCCGATATTGCCGCAGTTGTCGGCAATTGCGACAAAGCTCTTAATCAGGCCGAACAACAGTCTGGCGTGAGCGTTCGTACGGCTGTCATTGGTATTGCCGGCGAGTTGGTAAAGGGAACTACTACAACCGTGCGTTGCAGTCGTAAAAATCCGAACAAACCACTAGATATCGACGAAGTCGAGCAAATTATTAAATTAGTTCAAGATCGTGCACAGACTAAAGCCAAACAACAGCTGGTCTGGGAGCTTGGCGGCAAAGAGGTGGAGATTCGGCTAGTGAATAGTGCGTTAGTGAATATTGATATCGATGGCTATAAGGTTACTAATCCAGTAGGCTTTCAGGGCAAAGAAGTGGTCGTTCAGCTTTATACGGCGTTTGCGCCAATGATTCATATTGGAGCACTGGAACGAACTGCCCAGGAACTTGACCTCGACCTATTGGCTGTAGCGGCCGAGCCGTTCGCGGTGGCTCGTTCGGTTATTGGTGATGATCCAAATGCCAGCATGAGTGCGGTTTTGATGGATGTTGGTGGTGGAACTACTGATGTGGCGGTGATTAATGAGGGCGGTGTGCAAGGGACAAAGATGTTTGGTATTGGCGGGCGGGCCTATACGCGCGCTATTGAGCGTGATCTTGGCGTTGATTTTCTGCAAGCTGAAGCTCTAAAATTGTCACTGGGTACGCATAAGGCACCGCCACAAAAAGTGCCTGCTATTGAAAAAGCTTTAGATAAAACACTTGATGTATGGATTAGTGGTGTGGAACTAGCCCTCGGAGAGTTTACTCAACTCGATCATCTTCCCAATCGTTTATTGCTTTGTGGTGGTGGTTCAAGTCTCGATATGTTGATGAATGAGCTAGAAGAAACCAACTGGTATCGGGGTCTGCCGTTTACTCGGAAACCAGTCGTGCAGCATATTCAACCAGAGCAGGTGGTGGGGATTGTTGACAAAACTGGTTCAGTTACCGATCATACTTTTATAACTGCCATGGGTTTGCTTAGGGTTGGTCTTGATACGTTGAATCAAGACAACAGTAACGTCGGCTCAATTCGGGAGAAAATAGACAGGATGTTAAGAGCATGAAACAATCATCAGAATACAGTATAAAAATTGATCAGTTGTCAGATTGTGGACGGGCTAGTTTGATTCAAGCCAGATACTCGTTTGATGCTTCCAAAGGATATACGCATGGCTGAACAGCCAAAAGACACTATTTATATTGATCTTGACGATGAAATTACCAGCATTATAGATAAGGTGCGTGGTAGTTCGCACAGGATCGTAGCACTAGTTTTACCAAAGCGGGCCACCGTATTGCAGAGCATTGTAAATATGCGATTATTGAAACGTACGGGTGATACGGCCAAAAAACACATCGTACTGATTACGTCGGAAACCGGTATTTTACCCCTAGCTGGTGCGGTAGGCGTGCATGTTGCCAGGACATTGCAAACTAAGCCAGCAATTCCACCCTCGCCATCTATGCCTGACAGCACACCACTGACGGTTAGCGAAGATGTTGGCCCAGAAGAAGCAACTGGCACCAGTATTGATAATACAAGGCCAATTGGTGAATTGGCTAGCTTGTCTCGTCAGCCAGAAGATGAAACTATTGAGTTTGACAATGATGATTTGGAGCCCGAAGAAAAACTACCAAAAACCACCAAACCGAAAAAGAACAAGAAATTCAAAATCCCGAATTTTGACAAATTCCGCACAAAACTAATTCTAGGTAGCATTTTATTAGTCGGGCTTATTGTATTTTGGTATTTTGCCTTTTTTGTCATGCCCAGTGCCAGGATTGTTATAAAAACTTATACTACCAGTTACGCGGCTAGTTTGACGATGACAGCCAGTTCGGCAGCCAAAGAACTCGACAAACAGCAAAAAATTGTCCCTGCAATTACTAAAGAATATAAAAAAACCGATGCCATAAAAGCGATGGCGACAGGCGAAAAAGACTTAGGTACCAAGGCCTCTGGTACCGTGAAATTCATTAACTGCAATAAGACTGATAAACTCGGAGATATTGTTAGAACTGTACCTGCTGGAACCACTATATCTTCTGGTAGCAAGAATTTTATTACCACCGAAGCAGTTGACGTTGAGCCGAGTAGCTACACTGGCGATACTTGTCAGGCAAATAAACAATCTGCATCGGTTGTCGTTATGGCTCAAAATGGCGGTGATAGCTATAACTTGAGTGCAAGGGATTATGCTGTGTCCAATTTTCCGACCATGACTGGTAAAGGCTCGGCCATGAGTGGCGGTACTAGCAATATTGTTAAAGTCGTAAGCCAAGCGGACCTGGATAGTGCCAAGCAGAAAATCTTGGATCAGAATCTACAGACCAGTAAGGCCGAGGTTTCTAAATTACTAGTAGCCGAAGGTTATCTGGCGTTACCTGATACTTTGACGGTCGGCGCTCCGGTAGTTACTTCCGCACCTAGTGTTGGTGATCAGGCAACAGAAGTGAATGTCAGTGTTACGGTCAGTTATGTTATGACGGGAGTAAAACTCGATGCCGTCAAACAACTAATAGAAGAAGACTCCAAGGGCCATATAGACACTAAGAAACAAAAAATTCTTGACAACGGTCTTGATGCGACGGTTTTCAGAGATGTTAATAAGCAGGCTAACGGTGATGTAAGATTTTTGTTGCAAACTGAAGTCGTGGCTGGCGTACAATCAGACGTTACCGGTATTAAAAAGGCTATAGCTGGCAAGAAAAAAGGTGAAGCCCAGAATATAATCGGTAGTCGTCCGGGCGTAAAAGAAGTTACTATAAATTACAGCCCATTTTGGGTCTACAAAATGCCAAAGCAAACCGGCAAAATAACAATTACGTTTGAACAGGTTAATAATGACAACAGCTCAAATGGCACCAGCAATCCATAAATTTGTGGCCCTTGATATTGGCAATGTACGTATTGGAGTGGCTATTGCTAGTAGCGTGGCTCGTTTGGCACATCCCTATGACACGGTATTAAATGATGAAAAAATTTGGGACTATCTGGAAGAATTGTGCGTAAAAGAACAAGTGCAAACTATTATTGTTGGGCTACCACGAGGCCTGGACGGGCAAGATACCGGCCAAACAAAAATTGTGCGAAAGTTTGCCGAAAATTTGGGCCAAAAAACTCAAAAAGACATTTACTTACAAGACGAAGCACTGACCTCTCTAAAGGCCGAACCAAAAGCTGTCTTTCCTCACTCACCTTATCTAATGATATGCTTCCCTCGGAAAAGCCAGTTTTTGACTCGAAGATCATCGGCTCCAAAACCCCCGAATTTGTTTTGCGGGGGCTATATTACTTTACTGGACTTACGCAAAGCTCCCCCATCCCCAGACCAACTAATCTCGGCTGATAGCGGTCTGCCTTCTCTCGATGTAGCTACGACTCCCTCTCCTTCAGCCAAACCACTCCCAACTCGAGCTGATTTAGCCTGGGAACGGGCGATTTTGCGTAAGTCCAGTTTAGGGAAAACAGTTTTCGCTCGAGATAATTCACTCTGGGAATGGACGATTTTGCGAAACTGGTGTCAAGCTGATTTGCTTCGGAAAAGAGGGATTTGTGCGTAAATCTAGTCAACGATGGCTTAGACCACTAGTAGTTATTGTCTTGACCCTAGTAGTTTTACTTGGCGGGGCAATTTTTGCAACGCGACATATTTATTTGGAAAACCTGAAACCGGTGAATGCTTCCCAGCACGTTCAGCAGATCACCATACCATCTGGAACTGGAATAAAAGAAATTGGCACTATTCTTCAAGACAAGGGTCTTATTAAATCTACCTGGGCCTTTGAATGGTATGTTCGTTTTCAAAATATCCGCGACAAGTTACAAGCTGGAACATATTTGCTTCGATCCAATCAAAGCGTTCAGGAGATTGTGGCGATTATTTCTCAAGGCAAAATAAAAACGGATCTGGTAACTATCTTGCCAGGTCAACGCCTAGATCAGATTCGCCAAGCACTAATTAATTCTGGATTTACAGCGACTAATGTTGACCTGGCACTTAATCCTGCACTTTATTTGGATCATCCAGCACTGGCGAATAAACCCAAAGAAGCTTCACTAGAAGGTTATTTATATCCGGAATCATTCCAGAAAACAAATAGCACCAAGGTGGAAACGATTATTCGAGCTTCGTTGGATGAAATGAATAAACACTTGACCCCTGAACTAAGGGCTGGAATTATTAAGCAGGGCCTGACTGTTCACGAAGGAGTTATACTAGCATCAATAGTCGATCAAGAGGTTAATAACCCCAAAGATAAGCCAACTGTAGCACAGGTCTTTATTAAGAGATTTCGAGAAGGCATGATGCTTGGCTCGGACGTTACGGCTTTCTATGGTTCAATAATTGCTGGTAAAGATGCCTCACTTACTTATGACTCGCCATTTAATACTCATCTGCATGTCGGATTAACTCCAGGCCCAATTAGTAATGTAAGTTTGGCGTCGCTTACGGCAGTGGCAAATCCCAGCAATACCGATTATTTATATTTTGTTGCAGGGGATGACGGCATCACATATTTTTCGCGTACCCTAGCCGAACACGAAGCCCTAACTGTCAAGCACTGTAAAAAACTATGCTCTTAACGGGGATAAATAGCTGTAAAAAAGATTGCCTTCCAGCGGTTATTTTGCTATAATTTTCCGGTAACTTCCCCTTTGGCGTCTCTTTTGAGTCGGGCATACGCGGGTTGTTACCCTAAGGCGTAAAGTAATAATCAGGATTGGTCGAACTGTCCTGTAAATAATAAGAACTAACCCTTCAGGTGTATCCCACACATGTGGGACGGAGCATTTATTCGTATCATCACTGGATCGCTTTCGCAGCGGTTAGGTTTACCAAAAGTTAGTCGGCGTATTTTACGCCGAGCTTATAATAAATCCCGTAAACGCATTATTCGTTACGGTCTGTTAACTGCTAATATTGCCTTGTTGATAGGGGTAATTAGTTTTGTGGTTAGAAATCCAAGTTCTGGCGAAAGTATTCGTCAGAGCGCGTTGGCTAATGATTCGGAATTTGCCGCCGCCAACCCCTTAGATCAAATATCTTCGGCTGATATCGCGGTGCAGGCTGCTAGATTAGCTAATTTATTTGAAGCGCCGTCGGTTGGTGAGCAGGCTGATTCGGTTAACGCCCAGTTAAGTTTCGCCTCATCTGACGAACAAGTTATATCTAAGCCACAGGTTGTAGCTACGGCGCTTAAATCCAAAAAAGACATTCAGACATACACGGTGGTTGCTGGCGATAACGTTGGTAGTATAGCTGCTAAATTTGGCGTAACTTCGGATAGTATTAGGTGGTCTAACGATTTAAACGGCAATAATGTACCCGAAGCCAAAGAGCTTAATATACCCCCCGTCAACGGTATTGTTTATGTGGTCAAAGCTGGCGATACTCCGGATAGTCTTGCCCGAAAATATAGCGCTAACAAAGACGCGTTAATTGCAATAAATGATGCTGAAGTGAGTGGCCTAATAGTTGGCGATAAAATTGTAATTCCTGATGGCACTATAGCCACGACGCGTGTTGCGTCAAATTATTTGGTTGGTTTTTCTTTTGGTTCGTCGGCTATTTATGGACATAACGCTTATGCTTATGGCTTTTGTACTTGGTATGTTGCTTCTAAGATTGCTGTGCCGTCCAACTGGGGTAATGCCAATACCTGGGATAATGTGGCTCGTATAAGTGGGTGGACAGTAAGTACTGCGCCTGTACAGGGTGCTATTTTACAGACTGACGCTGGTTATGCCGGACATGTTGGGGTTGTGGAGGCAGTTTCTCCCGATGGTTCCCAGATAAAATATTCTGATATGAATGGTCTGGCTGGCTGGGGCAGGGTTGGTTATAGCGACTGGGTTCCTGTGTCTCGTTTTCCACGCTACATTTATCGCTAGACGGGTCCAGTCTGGACTAGTTGACCTAACCCCTGTATTCTAGGTATATATGTTTGTGGATAAAGCAGAAGTTACATTAAAGGCCGGTAGTGGTGGCGATGGGCGGGTTAGTTTTCGTCATGAAAAATATATCCGTCTAGGTGGACCGGATGGTGGCGATGGTGGCGATGGTGGCGATATCATATTCGTAGCCAGTCGCAATCAAAACACACTTGCCAATTTTCGTTATCAAAGAGAGTTAATTGCTCAATCTGGCAAACCTGGCGACAAAAGAAAAAAACATGGTAGAAGTGGCACTGATACGCGAGTGGCGGTACCTGTTGGTACGACGGTTATGCTCAAATCACCTAAACTGGATTTACGCAAAGCTCCCCCATCCCCAGACCAAATAATCTCGAATGCTAACAGTTCTTCAGATAAAACAGACTTAGTTGGAGCTGATTTACACCGAGAACGAGAGATTTCGCGTAAGTCGAGTTTAAACGAACACGCCCAACTATTGGCCGATTTGACAGTTGATGGTCAAGAAGTTATTTTGGCCAAGGGTGGCAAGGGCGGATTTGGCAACGCTCATTTTGTTTCGTCTACTCGTCAAGCACCACAAGTAGCAGAAAAGGGCGAAAAGGGCCAGGAGTTTTCCGTAACATTAGAACTGAAAATGATTGCCGATGTTGGATTGATCGGTCTACCAAATGCCGGTAAATCTACTCTTTTGGCCAGCGTTAGTAATGCCAAGCCAGAAATTGCTAACTACCCATTCACTACACTTACTCCAAATCTAGGAGTAGTGGATATTGACGATAAGTCTAGTCTATTGATTGCCGATATCCCGGGACTCATAGAAGGGGCGAGTCAAGGCAAAGGGCTGGGCGACGAGTTTTTACGACACGTGGAACGAACTGGCGTGCTCCTACAGTTGATAGACGTTTATGATGAAGATATTGTAGAATCGTTCAAGATAGTTGAAGGCGAGCTAAAAGCCTACAAGATAGATTTATCAAAGCGTCCACGAATAGTGGCATTGACCAAAATTGAAGGTCTTGACGACAAAATAGTCGCTAATCATATCAAAACACTTAAAAAAGCTCTTCCCAAAGGTGTGTCTGTAGTAGCTATATCTTCACAGAGCAAACAAAATATATCTGAATTATTGTATAAGCTAAAAACTATTGTTGATACGGAGCGCGCCAAACAACCTGACGAGGTTAACGAGGTCAGTTCATTGCCAATTTTAACGATTGAGAATGAAGAAGCTTGGCATGTTAAAAAAATCAGTCGAGGTTATGAGATTACCGGCAAAAAAATTGAACGTTTTGCCGCTAGAACTGATTTTGCTAATTCGGCTGGTGTACGGCGCCTACGTGATATTATGAAAAAAATGGGCATTATGCATGAGCTCACTCGCCAAGGTATAAAAACAGACGACAAAATTATTTTTGGCAATCCATCCTTAGGAGAAATTGAGTTTTACTGGACTGACGCAAAGCTCCCCCATCTCCAGACCGACTAATCTCGGCTCGAGCTGATTCGCTTTGGGAACGAGGGATTTTGCAACAGGTCCAGTTTACACAAAATAACACGAGTTTTGCACTTTTTCATTGTTTCTTGGTGTGACCAAAGGTCAATGGAAAAGTGCGAAAATCGTGTACTATTAGCTCTATGAGCCAACCGACTTTTTATTTCTATGATTTAGAGACTACTGGTTTCAATCCGCGGGAAGCACGCATCATGCAGTTTGCTGGCCAGCGAACAACCTTAGATCTGGAACCAGTCGAAGAGCCACATAATTACTATATTAGATTAACTGAAGACATATTACCCGATCCAGATGCTATTTTGCTGACAGGTATAACGCCACAAAAAACTCTTGCCGATGGTATTAGTGAGGCTGAATTTTTGAGTTTATTTCATCAGGATATCGCCCGACCTGGCACGATATTCGTAGGTTTCAATACTATTCGTTTTGATGATGAATTCATGCGTTTTTTGCACTATCGAAATTTCTATGATCCATATGAATGGCAGTGGCAGGATGGGAGGTCTCGTTGGGATTTGTTGGATGTAGTACGGATGACTAGAGCACTACGCCCCGAAGGTATTAAATGGCCATTTGACAGTAATGGTCAGCCATCAAATCGCCTAGAACTTTTAACGATTGCCAATAAACTTGACCATTCCAATGCTCATGATGCTCTTAGCGATGTTAATGCTTCGATTGCCGTTGCCAAGTTGATTCGTGCCAAGCAGCCGAAGCTCTTCGATTTTCTACTTACTCTGCGCGAAAAAAAGAAAGTTGCTGAATTCATTAATACCAATCAATTGTTTTTGTATACCTCTGGCAAATATCAGGGTGAATTTGAAAAAACCACAGCGGGGGCGATCATAGCCAAACATCCAGCCAGACAAGGAATGTTAGTGTATGATTTGCGCTATGATCCAGAAGAATTCTTCGGACTCACCCCGAAAGCTTTGACTGAAGCTTGGCGTCGTCGAGCCGATGATCCAGGCGTGCGACTACCCGTCAAAACATTGCAGTTTAATCATTGTCCGGCCGTTGCTCCGTTAAGTGTTTTAGATGAAGCCAGTCAGTTGCGTCTGGAATTACCGCTCGATCAAATACGGAAAAATTATAAAAAATTAACTAGCCAGCCAGATTTTACCGAACATCTACTAGCTGCTCTTAAAATTCTGGATGAACAACAAACCTCAACATTGCTAGACGAAAGTAATGTGGATGCTAGGCTGTATGACGGTTTTTTTGATGATCAGGATCGTAGCAAGATGCGTTTGGTAAGAACGACGAAGCCGAACGAATTATCTACGCTCGATGTTGAGTTTAGCGATGAGCGATTGAGTGCGCTTCTGCCACTCTACAAGGCTAGAAATTATCCAAAAGTTTTGAATGATAAAGATCGAGCTATCTGGGAAAAATTCAAAGAGCATAAACTGCTTGGTGGCAATACTGAAAGCTGGATAGCACGTTATTTTGCCCGTTTAAAGGAGTTGCGGACACGAACCGACCTATCCGATAATGCTCGTTATTTGCTAGAAGAACTTGAATTGTACGGCCAAAGTATCCTATAGGTAGAGTGTTTCGTATACTGGACCTGTCGCAAAATCGCCCGTTCCCAGGCTAAATCAGCTCGAGTTGGGAGTGGTTTGACTGAAGGAGAGGTAGCCATAGCTACATCGAGAGAAGACAGACCGCTACCAGCCGAGATGAATTGGTCTGGGGATGGGGGAGCTTTGGGTAGGTCCGGTATATTATTGACCATTGTTTGTTACACTGGGCTTATGAGTTCAACACCCAAGAAACTACCTAGCATAGGCTCTAAGCAACTTTTTAGCCAGCAATTTAAAGAGTGGCTTGATAATAATGACAAAAAAACACTGGGTTCGTTGGAGATGATTTTTGAAGAACGCGGTTTTGCTGTAGCTATTTTGTTTCTCATGTTCATACCAGCATTGCCATTGCCAACAGGAGGTGTGACTCACGTATTTGAACTTATTGTCATGCTTTTAAGTTTAGAGATGATTGTTGGTATGAAAACCTTGTGGTTGCCTAAAAGTTGGCGCAAAAAGGAGTTTGGAGAAATGTTTCAAAAAAAAACTATACCGTTTATGATTGATCGAATTCAATGGTTTGAGAAGTTTTCCAGACCACGTTTGAGAGGGCTTATTAATAATTTTTATTTTACGCGCTTGGCTGGTGCTATTTTTTTTACTTTAGCACTTAGTGCTTTTTTGGCGCCACCATTTTCAGGTCTTGATACTATCCCTTCGCTTGGTGCCGTAGTAGTTGCTCTCGGGTTAATTTTTAGCGATTCTTTGTTGTTTTTGTTCGGATGCGTAGTGGGTGTGGCAGGTATTGGTTTGGTAATTGCTTTTGGGGAAATTACAGTTAATATCTTCAGGTATTTTTTCTAACACGAGCTTTGCTGCTTTGAGTTGACAAGGTTACAAAACGTACACTGGAATTTTATCTGTTTTTCGGGTATAATTACTCGACTTTTATGAGCGACCAAATTATTGTTAAAGGTGCCCGTGAGCACAACCTGAAAAATATTGATGTTATTATTCCTCGCGGTAAACTGGTTGTTATTACGGGCCTGTCGGGTTCCGGAAAATCATCCCTAGCTTTTGACACTATCTATGCCGAAGGTCAGCGCCGATACGTTGAATCGCTTAGCTCTTATGCTAGACAGTTCTTGGGTATAATGGAAAAACCAGACGTGGATCAGATTGACGGGCTTAGTCCGGCTATATCTATTGATCAAAAATCGACTAGTCGAAACCCTAGAAGTACAGTGGCGACTGTCACGGAAATATATGATTACCTACGTTTACTGTTTGCTCGTGTAGGTGTACCGCATTGTTCAGTTTGCGGAAAGTCAGTTGAACGTCAGACCATCAGCGCTATTGTTGACCAGGTGTCAGTCTTGACAGATGGTGCTCGTCTAATGATTTTAGCCCCAATCGTTATAGACAAAAAAGGTGCTTTTGAACATATATCAGAACAATACATGCGTGCCGGTTTTGCCAGGGCACGTGTTGATGGCGTGGTGTATGCACTTGATGAATTTCCGGTACTTGATAAAAACTATAAACACAATATAGAAATAGTAGTTGATCGTATAGTCAATAATGAGGATAACAGCGGACGCTTGGCGCAGAGCGTGGAGCAAGCATTTGATGTTGCCGACGGCAAGCTTAAAATCTTGAATGCCGATAGTAATGACGAATTTGCCTATAGCCTGATGTATGCCTGTATTGATCACCCAGATGTAACCATTCCAGAGTTAGAGCCTCGAACTTTTAGTTTTAATAGTCCACATGGTGCTTGTCCAATCTGTACTGGCTTAGGTTCGCGTATGGAGGTTGATCCGGAGTTAGTAATTCCAAACGGCCGGCTAACTATAGCCGAGGGTGCTATCAGGCCATTTAATCGAGTTACTGCCGACGCTTGGTATATGAAAAAAATGCAGGCCGTAGCCGATGAATATTCATTTAGTTTGCATGTGCCAACTGGTGAGCTCAAAGCTGATGATTTAGAGCGTATTTTATACGGTACTGGTATACAGAAATATCGGGTAAGTCTGGGTGGTGGTCGTGCTTTTGAAACAACCTACGAAGGAGTTATACCGAACTTGGAACGTCGCCATAAAGAAACCGAAAGCGACTTTATGCGCCGAGATATAGAGCGTTTTATGCGTGAGCGTCCTTGCAATACCTGTCACGGTCGACGCTTAAAGCCGGAGGTTTTGGCGATTACCATTGACGGCCAATCAATCATGGATATTTGCGAATTGTCTATTGATGATGCTTTAACTTTTTTTGATCTCTTGCAACTTAATGAAAAAGAATCACAAATTGCTAAACAGATTTTTAAAGAAGTTAAAGCTCGCCTGACTTTTATGCAAGACGTTGGCTTGAATTACTTAAGTTTAGCGCGTAGCGCGGTAACACTTTCCGGTGGTGAGGCACAACGTATTCGTTTAGCTACTCAAATTGGTTCTGGATTACAAGGGGTTCTTTATGTGCTCGACGAGCCGTCAATTGGCCTGCATCAACGTGATAACGCTAAACTTATTAGTACCCTAAAACATCTTAGAGATCTAGGCAATACAGTAATTGTGGTTGAACATGACGAAGAAACAATCAGGACAGCCGATTACGTACTTGATATTGGCCCAGGCGCAGGTATACATGGTGGAGAAGTTGTTGCCGCTGGTACACCTGATAATATAACGAAAAATGAAAAAAGTATCACCGGACAATATCTAAGAGGATCAAAGAAAATAGCTACTCCAAAAAAGCGTCGATTAGGCAACGGTCAATCGCTAGTCATAAAAGGTGCCCGTGAAAATAATCTGAAAAACATTACCGTTAAAATTCCACTTGGCCAACTTGTTGTGGTTAGTGGCGTATCTGGTTCTGGAAAATCCAGCTTAATTAACGATATTTTGGCCAAAGAGTTATCGGCTAGATTGATGCGTGCCAATGAAGTTCCTGGTCGACATGATGAAATCGAAGGTATTAAACAGCTTGATAAGGCTATAATTATCGACCAATCGCCCATTGGCCGTACACCACGTTCTAACCCGGCAACTTACACAGGTTTATTTACCACTATTCGTGAATTATTCGCTGGAGTTCCGGAATCTAAATTGCGGGGCTATAGCCCCGGTCGATTTAGTTTTAATGTTAAGGGCGGACGGTGTGAAAATTGCGCCGGCGACGGTATTATCAAGATTGAGATGCATTTTTTGCCGGATGTTTATGTAACTTGTGAGGTTTGTAATGGTAAACGCTATAATCGTGAAGCTCTGGAGATACATTACAGAGGTAAAACGATTAGTGATGTACTGGATATGACTTGCGAACAGGCCTTGGAGTTTTTTGTAAATATTCCGGCAGTTTCTCGTAGACTTCAGACACTCGTAGACGTTGGTCTGGGTTATATAAAACTAGGTCAACCCGCTACTACGCTTTCCGGTGGCGAGGCGCAGCGTATTAAACTGGCCAGTGAATTGTCGCGCCGTCCCACGGGGCGCACCCTTTACATACTTGACGAACCAACGACTGGCCTGCACATGGCAGATGTTGATAAATTGCTACATGTTTTACATGCTTTAGTTGATGCCGGCAACAGTATGATTATTATTGAGCATAATATCGATGTCATAAAGTCTGCCGATTATTTGATTGATATGGGTCCAGAGGGTGGTGCGAAAGGTGGTCAAATTATCGCCGAAGGTACACCGGAACAAGTAGCAAAAATCAACAGTTCCTTTACTGGTAATTTTCTAAAGAAGGTTTTGTGATGCCAGCTGCCGAATATTTGACGCCCGAAGACTTTAGCGAGGGTAGCGAAGCATACATACGTTATTGCGCCGGCTTAGCAATCGTTCAATTTCCTGAAGATATGGTAAATATACATAGACTTGAAAATAATGAAAGCACTGCCGGCGATATTATTACAACAGCGGAGCGTATGATGATTCACGGCATTGTTAGGGTTATTCGTATAGCCCAAGAGCCTGAATACCGAAAACATAAGTTGACTATGGAAGATCGTTTTCAGGAATCTTTATGGGCTATGAGAGAATTGGTCGACTATACTTGTGAGCGTCATGAATACAGACTCGAGCGTCTAAACCCGATGTATTCTATACTTAGACCAGCTCCTTTTCTCAAGGAACAAATATATCGTAAAATCTGCCATGGCAATTACACGACCCTACGCACTATTAGGTTGCTTGATGATTTTGTGCCTGACCTTTCGTTACTTGACACGATTGCCGACAGAACCGTTGCGGCACACGCACACACTACGGATATAGAAGACTAATTATTTTTTTTGTTAAGTAATATATCTCTTAGGCGAATTTTGAGTTTTTGGCGAGTTTCTTTATCCTTCAACAAATGAAGCATGGATAACCCAAGGCTCGCGACGACAACCCCGATTATCACGTACTCTATGTATTGATCCAGGTGAGGGATTCGTTGCCCAAACCAATAGCCCAACAGTGTAATACCTGCACCCCACAATGTTCCGCCAGCAATATTAAAAAACATGAATCTTCGTCGCGACATCTTGCCAGCACCAGCTACTACCGGAGCAAATGTGCGTATTATGGGGATAAAGCGAGCTAGTACTATTGTTTTGCCGCCGTGTTTCTCATAGAAAGCCTCGGCTTTTTCTATATATTCTTGGCGAAATATAATTCCATCTTTCTTACGGAAAATTCGTGGTCCAGCTCGTTGGCCAATACTGTAACCAACATTGTCACCAACAATTGCCGCCGCTATAATTACCAAGATCAATGGCAATATTGATAATTCACCTTGAGAGGCAAGCAGTCCGGCACCAAATAGTAGAGTATCACCTGGCAAAAAGAAACCTAAAAGAAGCCCTGATTCCGCAAAAACAATCAAAGCAATTAATAAAATGCCGCCACTTTCAATTAATTGATTTATATCTAACATTCGTCATATACTACTGTTTTTTGCTATAATATAAAAGTACTTTAGGAGGATTCATGACAGTACAGGATATATCAGTAGATTTACAGGAGCGCGAAATTGTAGGCAAGGGCTTACGTAAACTCCGCAATAACGGACTAATTCCGGCGGTGATCCACGATCACGGCCATTCATCCATCCATGTTATGGGTGATTACATTAAGCTACATAAAACTTACGAGCAAGCTGGCAAGCACCATCCAGTACAGCTATCAGTTGGTGGCAAACACCACCTGGCACTTATTAAGGATATTGATTTTGAGCCGACCAAACACCGCATGCGCCATATTGTCTTCCAGGCTATTAAGCAAAATGAAAAAGTTGAAGCCGAAGTGCCTATCGTCTTTAAGGACGTTGAAATTCCTGCAGAAAAAATCAGTCTACTTATACTCAAGCAACTTGATCACGTAGAAGTTGAGGCCTTACCAAAAGATTTACCCGACAAGCTGATTGTAGACCCTAGTAAATTAGCACAGGTTGGCGACCATTTGACTGTAGCCGATCTTCCGATACCAGCTGGAGTAACAATCTTGACCGAACCCGAAACGCAAATAGCTATAGTAGAGATGCCAAAAGATCAAATTGCTGTAGCCGATGCTTCACAAGCATCATTGGTCGAAGACGCCACTAAGTCTGGTAATGAAGTCGAACCAACCGTCGAGCCAACAGATACAACCGAAGCAAAAGGTACAGACTCAAAAGAAGACAATAAATAAAATCCTTTAGAATGTAGATTATGGAAATATCGGGTAGCGATAACTCGGACAACGATAAACGAATGATGAGTTCGTTTGAGAGTTTTTTTGATATTGCCGAGAAAAAAGACAAGAAGAACAAAAAATCCAACAAAAAATTACCAATTTTTGAAATTGTTACAGACGATAAGCAAGATCTACTGGACTTACGTAAAATCGCCCGTTCCCAGGCTAAATCAGCTCGAGTTGGGAGTGGTTTGACTGAAGGAGAGGTAGCCATAGCTACATCGAGAGAAGACAGACCGCTACCAGCCGAGATGAATTGGTCTGGGGATGGGGGAGCTTTGCGTAAGTCCAGTCTACCCAAAACCCCTCGTTTCCAAGGTGAATCAACTCAAGTAACCGAGGTTATTAGATATGATGACGAGGAAATTGCGCAAGAGTCTAGTAAGCAATCAGAACAAGAAGACAAATCGAAAAATCTTGAGAAATTGACGAACAACGAACAAAGATTTGTCATAGAACAATATGTACAAGCCAGAACTGAAGATGTAAAACAGGAACTTGACCAATTAGAGCCGGACAGTCCGGAGGAGGCAGCCGTCGTAGCCAATGCTATGCTTCTGGAAAATATTCAGGAAGGTTTGGATGGTGATGAGGAAATTAACGAAGATTTGCTCGATAAAATTTTGGTAGATACTATGAATGATCTTGATATTGCCGAAGAAACCGAAGATGATCGGCCAGTTACAGTTAATCCGATCGCCGTTTCCGCATCGGCACCTCCGTCAAGTTTGGGTGTGCCTCCAATCTCGATATTGAGTGAGTCAGATGTTGTAGCTCCAGCTCCAAACGCCATGGATACCAGCCCAAAGGTCTTGCCGTTACGTCATCAAAGAGTCGGCGATGTTTTGACGGGCGGCATCGTGGGTTATTTAATTGGTCGACGCCGCGGGCGGATTAAAACAGAAAAGCGATTGCTACCCATTCAGGAAAAGTTAACCAAAGAAGTAAAAAACTTGCAGATTAGTATTTCAGATCGCGAAGAAAAAATTCGTAAACTTGCCCCTCTCACAATCAAACATAAGCCGGGAATCGCTAGGCCGGTATTGACCGATCGGCTAGATACGCATCGTGAAAATAAACAAGAAAAGCGGACAGAAAATAGATTGCCAGTAAAAGCGGAGAGGTTGGCAAAAATGGTGTTGCCAAAAATGGAGGTGCTACCGATAGCTGCCCAGGAAGCTCCTAAAAAGACGGAAACTATGTCCTTGATTGAGCTTCTGGAGGTGGCAAAACACATGGAATCAGGGGGTGTTAGCGTAAAACAGATGTATGAAGCGGGTCGGCTTGATACGATAGGCTTAAGACGTGTAGTGCGCGAATTTTTGAGCGGTAATCGTTTTGAAACTATTCTAATTGATAGCTTACATCGCCAAGATTCACAGGAGCATTTAAGACACAGTAAATCAGGTACCTCTCCTTCAGATAAAACTGTTTTTGCTCGATCTGATTCGCTCTGGGAACGAGGGGTTTTGGGTAAGTCCAGTTTACTCCAAGAACGAGAGATTTCGCGTGAGTTCAATAAAAACGATGATGCAGCCTATGGTTCCATCTCTAACCAGAGTCCGCACAACACTAGCAAGTCAATGCCCTCGGCTTATGGGGCCAATGGTTTTGGCGTTGCACCTAAGTCCAGTCAACGGTCGCAAACATTGCCACCTGCCATAATTATTATCGCTGTATTATTTGGGGTAGTTATCGCTGCTTTGTTATTGCTTCGTTAAACTAACAGAGGTAAAATAGTTAAAGTATGCAAAAAATAATTCTTTTTTATAAATTTGTACCGGTAGCCGATCCAGAAACCGTAATGTTTTGGCAGCGTAATTTATGTGAACGGCTAAATCTAAAAGGTCGGATTATAATCTCGGAGAATGGTATCAACGGTACGCTTGGCGGTCAGATAGAAAATATCAAAATGTATATTCGAGACATGAACAAGCACCCGTTATTTAAGAAAATTCAGTATAAATGGAGCGATGGTAACGCTGATGATTTCCCTAAACTAAGCGTAAAAGTTCGCAAAGAACTAGTAACTCTGGCCCCAGACGAGCAGTTCAATGTTTTTAATAGCACAAAAGGACTCAAGCCAAAACAGTGGCACGAATATATTGATAAGCATCCAGATGTAGTCATTCTTGACGCTCGTAATGATTATGAAAGTGAAATAGGTGCCTTTAAGGGTAAAAATGTTATAAAGCCGAAGATCAAAAACTTCCGTGATATAAAATCAGAGTTAGATAAATTGCCAAAAGATCAGCCTATTTTGACCTACTGCACTGGCGATGTGCGCTGTGAATACTTGAGCGCTTACATGAAACATAAGGGTTTTGATGAGGTCTATCATTTGGACGGTGGCATTGTAAAATACGGTGAAGAATATAGAGACTCGGGTCATTGGGAGGGCAAGTGTTTCGTTTTTGATGAACGGCTTAATATAGCTTTTTCTAATAAGTCCAAAGATATTGGAATTTGCGTTCACTGCGACAATCAAACTAGCAATCATATCAATTGTGAAGACAAAAGTTGCAACCGCCTTGTTCTAGCTTGTGTAGATTGTGCTACTAAAACTAACAACTGCGAGCAACATAGTTCAGTCATGGTGTAATATTTATGCATAAACTCAACTTACCCAAAACTCCTCCACCCCCAGATCGAATTCTATCGGCTGCAAATAGTTTTTCTTCTTCCGATGTATCTTCAGGTGCCTCTCCTTCAGATAAAACAGTTTTCGCTGGAGATAATTCACTCCGGAAACGGGCGATTTTGGGTAAGTCCAGTAAAGGCTTGGTCACCAAATTAAAAAACTTACCCCAATCGCCCGGGGTTTACTTTCATAAAAACAGCAAGGGCGAGATTATTTACGTGGGCAAGGCGGCGGTTCTGAAAAATCGTGTACGACAATATTTTCAAAAAAGTCGGAGTCGTGATCCAAAAACCCAAGCCCTAATAGCCGAAATTGCTGATGTCGATTGGATGGTGGTGGATAGTGAGCTTGAGGCGTTGTTTTTGGAGGCCGAGATGGTTCGGCGTTATATGCCACGCTATAATATTTTGCTTCGCGATGATAAATCGATGGTTTATATTCGCATCAATTATGATGACAACTTCCCGACTGTCACCACTACACGCCGTCCGTTAGACGATGGCGCGCATTATTTTGGCCCATATTTAAGTACGCAAAGCGTTCGTCAGGCCCTCAAATTTTTGAGACGAATTTTCCCATTTACTACTAGCCAGACACCTGGGCAAAAACGAGCGACACTGCATTATCATTTAGGTTTAGACCCAGGGCTTGAGGAGGGTAAAACGTCATTAGAAGATTATCGGGCAAATTTGCGACGCTTGATAGCTGTTATTGAAGGTAAGCGTAAAAATATCGAAAAAGAATTAGAAAAAGACATGAAACAATTTGCCAAAACTTCACAGTTTGAAGCGGCGGCGAAGACAAGAAATCAGTTATTTGCCTTGAAACGACTGAATCAACAAGTAATATTTAGTGACAAAGAATTTCTGGACATTAGCAAAGATCACGCCCTCAATGAATTGGTTGATTTATTGGGTTTAAAAGCCTTTCCGCGCCGGATTGAGGGTTATGACATCAGCCATATGAGCGGCACGGATGTGGTGGCCAGCATGGTGGTGTTTACTAATGGGGCGAGTAACAAAAGCGAATATCGTAAGTTCAAAACCAAAAAAGACCAAAATAATGATTTTTATAATATGCATGAAACAATCGAGCGTCGTTTTAGCGAAACTAATCTAAAAAGATGGCCCAAACCAAACTTTATACTTATAGATGGTGGCAAGGGTCAGTTAGAAATGGCCATAAAAGCCCGCGACGCACGAGGAGTTGGCGATGTACCTATGGTTGGTCTTGCTAAACGCGAAGAGCAAATCGTGATCAATAAACATGCGTCAAATGTGACAATAGATCCGAAAACACTCCATAAATTGGACGGTTTTGTGACGGAATCTGGTGATTTTGTACTGATAAATCTGCCGCATAATACTAATTTGGTAAAACTACTCCAGCGTATTAGAGACGAATCGCATCGTTTTGTCGTCAGCTACCACTCTACCTTGAAAACCAAACGTGCAACTGCTAGTTTACTGGATGATATACCAGGTATTGGTCCAGCCACTCGTAAAAAACTCCTCAAAACTTTTGGTAGTATGCACGGCTTAACACAAGCCTCTCTCTTATCCTTAGAACAAGTTATAGGTAAAACCAAAGCAACCCTTCTCCACCGATACCTAAATTAACACCCCCCGTAGTGCTATTGGGTCATACCCCGAGCAAAGGGGGGTAATAGAATGTCAGGATCCAGTTGATGGGCGGGCGTTGGGCGTGAAGTATGTACTGGGTGGTCTTGAACTGCTATACTTATAGGCTGATTATGGAAACTGGGTTTACGGCGGATTTTTTTATTGGGAATAGGGCAAAATTACGAGCCCTGTTTACTGGCACTGCGCCTATTGTATTGACGGCTAATGGTTTACTTCAACGTAATGCTGACACATCTTTTCCTTTCAGACAAGACAGTAGTTTTTGGTATCTGACAGGTATTGACGAGCCGGATATCATCCTGGTCTTGGATAAAGACAAGGAATATCTAATTCTCTCAAATCAAGAATCACATCAAATAACTTTTGATGGTGCTATAAACGTTGAAGAATTAGTTCGACGTTCAGGTATAGAAACGGTATTTGATACAAAAACTGGCTGGAAGCAGGTGGAGAGTCGCCTGAAACGGGCAAAACATATTGCAACCCTGGGTGCTAGTGCTACATACGTTGATTCCCATGGTTTTTTTACTAATCCTGCACGTGCGAATTTATTAGAAAAAATCAAAGATATTAATTCGGAAATAAAACTTTTGGATTTACGCCAGCATCTTGCCACCATGAGAATGGTCAAACAAGCACCAGAGCTTCAAGCGCTACGCCAGGCAATTGATATTACTGGCAAAACTCTCAATGATGTTAAGCGGCGGCTCGGATTTTATAAAAATGAATACGAGATAGAAGCCGATATAACGAGAGGTTTTCGTAAGCGGGGGGCTAGCGGTCACGCTTTTACGCCTATTGTGGCTAGCGGGGCAAACGCCTGTGTTATTCACTATCTTAAAAATAATGATGATCTGCAAAAAGCCCGTTTTGTTCTGTTGGATGTAGGTGCAGAGGTAGATCAGTACGCGGCAGACATTACTAGAATGTTCTGGCTAGTAGAGCCCAGTAAACGCGAAAAAACTATATATGAAGCCGTGTATGAAGTAAAAACTTTTGCGGAAGAACTCCTAAAGCCCGGGATATTAATTAGGGAATACGAAAGCCAGGTTGAGCAATTTATGGGCGAGAAACTAAGATCTTTAGGTCTCATAAAGACTATTGAACATGAATCAGTTCGCCAGTTTTTCCCACATGCTGTTTCTCATCATCTAGGGCTTGATGCTCATGACAGCGCTGATTATGAACATAGACTTGAATCTGGGATGGTCTTGACGGTCGAGCCAGGCATTTATATCCCCAAAGAAGGTATTGGCGTGCGAATAGAAGACGATGTACTAATCACTCAAAACGGTGTAGATCTGCTAAGCAAAGTTCCGTCCGCTATGTTACAATGGCAACAATGAAACGCAAACCTCTTGTTAGTTTTCTACTGCGCTGGTTTGTATGCAGCCTTGGTTTATGGATCGCCGCGGGTATTGTGGGCGGAGGCATAAATTATGACAGCCGACTGACCGTTATCGTTGTTGCTGGCCTAATTTTGGCCCTGGTCAATATCGTCATTAAGCCGATATTGGTGATCCTATCATTGCCAGCAATTCTTTTTAGTCTAGGATTTTTCATGCTTATTATTAACGGCTTTATGGTCATGTTGGTCAGTAAATTATATTCACAATTACAGGTTACGAATTTCTGGGCCGCAATGCTTGCCGGCATGATCATTGGCTTGGTAAACTATCTAGTGTCAACTATTCTGGAGGAGAAATAAAAATGATGCATATAATGGACTCACGCAAAGCTATCTTATCTCTAGACCGACTAGCCTCGGCTACAAACAGTTTTTCTGCTTTCGATGTATCTACAGATACCTCTTCTTCAGATAAAACTGCTTTTATTCGAGCTGATTCAATTTGGGAACAAGCGATTTCGCTTAAGTCCAGTATAGTTGTTAATTTCCGATATTGGCATGAATTAAATTACCACATTATCAATAATGCGTCGAAAATAAGATTTGGAGGAATTTTCTGATGAGTATTTATAATTATATTGCTATTGGTTCAATGATACTTATGACAATACTTATTTTGATTCAAACACGCGGAGCATCCCTTGGTGCTGGCATGGGTGGCGGTGGCGAAATAAATACAGTTCGACGTGGTTCTGATAGGACGCTACACCAGATGACTATTATGCTGGCGTTTATATTTGCGGCCTCTTTGATTCTGGGCATCGTTGTTTAGGCTATTCAATTATGATAAATCGGATGACCAAATTACGGTGGCGTCGGCGTCTACGTCTTGGTAAGCGCCAGGTTGAAGATTTTAGTATTAATGCCGAAGAGCATTTAGATAGACATCTCTTTCGTAGGCTGGGCAGGCTAGTACAGGTGCGGCGTTTTGTAGTCTCATGGATAGCACTTTTCATTTTACTAATTATTGGCATAACCGTGCAGTTACGCGGATTGGGACAGTACTACCAAGTTTTTAAACCGGCTGTTGGCGGTACATTTACAGAAGGTGTACTCGGTACCTTTACTAATGCCAATCCCTTATATGCTACTAACCCCGTAGATAGTAGTGTTGCACGCTTAGTCTTTTCCGGCTTGATGCGTTATGATCATCAGAGCAATCTTGTAGGTGATCTGGCGGAAAGTTTAACAGTAGATGATCGGGGCACGCACTATATAGTTACGTTGCGTAAAAATATTGTCTGGCACGATGGCCGTTCGCTTACGGCAGACGACGTAGTTTTTACCTATCAAACTATCCAAAATCCAGATGCCAAATCACCGCTTTTTTATAGCTGGCAAGGTATTAAGGTAGAAGCCAAAGACTCGCTGACAGTTGTGTTTACGCTACCAAACGCTCTAAGTTCGTTTAAGTATAGTTTGACAAACGGTATAGTGCCCAAACATTTGCTTGTTGGTATCCCCGCTGCTCAATTGCGTTCAGCTGGCTTTAATGTTTCGCGTCCAGTGGGATCGGGGCCGTTTAAATGGGAAACTATCGAGGTTCGCGGAAATAACCCAGATGACAGAGAAGAACAAGTTGGCCTGGTTCCTAACGGTGCCTTTTATCGTGGCCAACCAAAGCTACAGCATTTTATTGTTCGAGCATTCCATAACGAGCAACATTTGTTAGAAAGTCTAAACTCGCGCGAGCTTAACGGTGCTGCCGGTCTTGAGACGATACCCGATAATCTAAAGAGTATCACTGATATAAAAACCTACAATATACCAATTAATGGCGAAGTGCTGGCTTTCTTTAAAACAACCCAACCATTATTAAGCGATCAACGAGTTAGGCAGGCGCTTGTTATGGCCGTAGACGTTAATGCGGCCATCAAAAAAATTAATTCTTCGGTAAGTATTGCCAAATCGCCACTTCTAAAATCACAGCCTGGCTACGATAAAAACATAGTGCAATTTCCGCAAAATATTGCCGAAGCTAACAGGTTGCTGGATGATGCCGGATGGCTCAAGGGTAAAGATGGGTTGCGCGCCAAAGGTAGCACCAAGCTTAATCTTCAACTATATTCGCAGAACACCAGTGATTACACGGCCATTGCCCAGTCCTTGCGTGATCAATGGCGCGCGATAGGTGTGGACGTAAAGGTAACTTTACAGCCGGACAGTGATTTGCAGGTAAGTATTTCAAGCCATGCCTATGATGTTTTGTTGTTTGGGATTTCGATTGGGTCAGATCCTGACGTTTTCCCGTTTTGGCATAGTTCGCAAGCCGATCCGCGATCCGCTAATCGCCTGAATTTATCGGAATATACATCTAAACAAGCTGATGCGGCACTTGAAGCTGGACGTACCAGATCAGATCCGGCGGTTCGATCCGCGAAATATCGGTCGTTTCTAGAAGCATGGCGCGTTGATGCGCCAGCTCTTGTTCTTTACCAGCCAAATTTTCTCTATGCAAGTTATGGAGGTATTTTCGGTTTTGATTCAAGCCTCATAAATCATGCTACAGACCGCTATGCTAACGTTGAAAACTGGATGATTTTGCAAGAAAAAGTTGCCAAATAATCACACAGACGTATTACAATATATTGGGCTGATACATGGGGATGTGGCGGAATTGGTAGACGCGCTAGCTTCAGGAGCTAGTGAGAGCAATCTCGTGGAGGTGAGAAGTGCCTGTGGCACTTCGCAAGGAAACCTTCCGATGGCAACTTGTTGCCAATAGTGAAGTTTCGGGGTCGCGGAACGTGACCAAGTCCTTTCAATTTATTTCTTGAACCTTATAATCATTACTATGGGGATGTGGCGGAATTGGTAGACGCGCTAGCTTCAGGAGCTAGTGAGAGTAATCTCGTGGAGGTTCAAGTCCTCTCATCCCCACCAAAACAACAAGGCTCGAACCTGCTTTCTTACAAAAAGCTGAATGAGAGAATGACTAGCCCCGCCGTTTGTTCCAGCTAGGATCCTCAATCTTTCACTTTCAATGTGGTATTATATCTTGAGAAGACGCTAAAGCTTTCACGAAACAAGGGGGATTGATTTTATCTATGAGCAAGATTGCATACTACCTGCAGGAACATTTGGTGGGCGAAGTAACGACAAGTTCGGATGCCCGCAAGTATTTTTCAACTGACAATAGTATTTTTCAGATCATGCCTTCAATTGTAGTTTATCCTCGGAACGAAAACGATGTTCGTAAAACCGCTCGTTTTAGTTGGCAACTGGCAGAACGTGGACGGGTAATTCCTATAACTGCGCGCGGAGCTGGAACAGATCAAGGCGGCGCAGCACTGGGCTACGGGGTTATGCTGGTTTTTCCGGCCCACATGAATCGTGTTCTTGAGCTTGATTCTAAAACTGGCAGTGTTGTAGTTGAGCCGGGGATCAACTATGGCAAACTCCAGCAAACACTACATACTCATAACCGTTTTTTGCCACCTTTTCCGGCCTCGATTGAATATAGTACGATTGGTGGTGCTATTGCCAATAACGCGAGCGGTGAAAAGAGTGTCAAATATGGTGCGACTCGCGATTATGTCAAAAGTTTACGTGTTGTTTTGGCCAATGGCGAAGTTATTGAAACAAAACGATTGAGTAAACGAGAGCTCAATAAAAAACTTGGGCTTGCTACGTTTGAAGGTGAAATATATCGCAATCTAGACACTATTCTTGATGAAAGTACCGAAATCCTTGAACAAGCACAGTTGAACGTAACAAAAAACACTGCTGGTTATGCGCTGGCTGATGTGAAGCGTAAGGATGGATCATTTGACCTGACGCCACTTATTGTTGGCTCTCAAGGTACGTTAGGAATCGTAACAGAGGCAACCATAAAAACTCAAGTTCATAGTGCAGAGTCGACCCTTATAGCGGCTTTTTGTGATGATACGCAAGTTGCCGAGCAAATTATTGCCGAGCTACGCAATTTATCGGAAGTTCCGAGTGCAATTGAGGTTGTTGACGAGCATTTACTTAACTTTATCCAAGAAAATAATCCTAATCAATTGAAAGGTATCATTGACGCTCCTTTTCCAAAACTGGTTTTGCTTATAGAATTTGATAATGCAAACGATCGTAGCCAAAAGCGTATGGCCAAAAAAACAAGCAAGATATTAAAGCGTTATCAGGTTAATTTTCAAATTCAAACAGAACCAAATAAAAAAGAAGATCTATGGAAGATTCGACACAGTACTGCGGCTCTATTAACTCACGCGGAGGGAATGGCCAAAGCTCTGCCGATTATCGAAGATGGCGTTGTTCCGGTAGATAAATTCAACGAATACCTACAGGCAATATACGAAATCTTTGATAGATACAATCTAAAACCTGCAGTTTGGGGTCATGCTGGCAGTGCTAATTTGCATATACAACCTTTCTTTGATCTTAGCCAAGTTGGCGACAGGCAAAAAGTATTCAAGCTACTAGACGATTACTATACGATGGTAATTAGCCTAGGAGGCAGTACGAGCGGGGAAGATAATGACGGCCGCCTAAGAGCCCCTTATTTATCCCAGTTATATGGCGAAGACATGTATGCTTTGTTTCAGAAAGTAAAGCAAATCTTTGACCCATACGGTATCTTAAATCCGGGCGTAAAAGTTAATGTTACTATCGATGATATTAAGCCACTGCTACGTAATGAATATTCGATGGATCATCTTTATGACCACATGCCTCGAAGTTAAATGACTGGCTACTAAACTCTTGCAAAATAACTCCGTAGTCCAGAAACCGCCCTTTTTGCCCCAAATTGAGTCAAAGCTTTCGCACCGTAACAGGTGTTACGCTTTGTCAGCTTTAACTCAATTGGAACAAAAATTATCGGCTCCTGGCTCTACTTTACAGATTGGCGGGAAAGAAAAAGGACACCGAAGTGTCCGATTTTGCTCCATTTTTGGTGCGGGTGACATAATTCGTGGCCTCTTCAAAATCAAACAACTGGCCACGCCCCACCTAGACCACACTATTTTATGCTAAAATAGATTTATGGATGAAGATACGATTCAAGACTTAAAGCAATTTATCGCAGCAACGGTGTCTCAACATACTTCTGATATTAAATCTGGCATTAAATCTGATATTAAAAACCTAGATGATAAATTGAGCGCCAAAATTGATGATCTTTCTGAATCCGTTGCGGAAGCGTTGGAAAGTTCAAACGAAACCACAGATTCACAGTTAAAAGATCACGAAACCCGCATCTCTCACCTAGAACAAAAAGCTGCCTAAAAAATCGTATCAAATATTTAATTGAAAGAACTCTAGAATCAGTAAAAAGTTCAAAGACTATATCGAAAGCCAGATATTCAGCTACGAGCTACTCGGGCATCGGGCAGTTTTGGCGCAACACTAAGTGTTTTCGAATCACCCTCTTTGGCCCAAAACCGCCTTTCCTCGTTCAACGTATCTAAGGATATGTCTCTCTCGGAAAAGTCAGTTTTTGGCTCAAAGATCATTGCTTCAAAAACCCACGAATTTGTTTTGCGGGGACTATAGTTTTCATTGGTTTACCTTATTCGGGAACTTTCCATTAGCTGCATCCACCATATTTTCAACCCATTTTGTCATCACATTATTCATTGAACCATCCGTAACCCAAGCATAGGCAGGTGCAGCCCACACGTTGCCCTCGTGTCCGCTGAAAGTAGCTGGACTAGCCTCATAGCCAAACCCGAAGAGTTTGCGGTCTTTTACCATACTCAGAATAAGCTGTTCATCAAAAAGCTCGTGAACGACACTGATAAACATAGCAGATACTTTCATTGACTTGAGTAGCTCAGGCGTTATAAGGTTTTTGGTTTCATTGTTGAGTGCCATCGTTGGGAAAATAACGTCTGATTTTGCAAAAAGTTCGGCTAACTCTGCGTACTTATAGTCGCTTTCTTTTGGCGATTTTGACCAGTAAGTTACGTTCATACCAAGCCCAATACATCGTTTTGCTATTGCACTACCGATATTACCAAGACCGATGATACCGACAGTTTTGCCGTGTAGTTCCACACCTCTATATTTCATAAAGTCTTTATCAAAATCTAATGGAAAGCCGTCTTTTATTAACCTCGGCACTTGTCGTGCAACATTGAACAGCATTGCCACAGCCCATTCTGCAACGGCTTGTGTTGAGAAACTGCGGACATTTGCAATAGTTATGCCGTTTTCATTTGCATAGCTTTCATCAATCCAAGAAAAAGAGGTTGCTGCACCAAGTATTGCCTTTAGATTTGGAATGCCTTTGTAGTCATCAGACTTGAGTTTCCAACTAACATAATCGGGATTGACGCAAATTATCCGTTCGTCATCGCCCTCGAATAAGGCAGTACACTCGCTTAGCGGTGCAATTTTTGTTGTAACTATAGGTTCAACGTTGCTCGCTTTTAGCTTATCGAGCAACTCATCAGTTACTAGCTCTTCCCAAAGCGGATCAAATATAAATGCTTTCATTTACATACCTTTCTTTTTTAATAACTTCATTACATCTTCACGGCGATATTGTCGCTTATTTGTTCAGAAATTTATCTGCGTAAGAGCTGAGTACGCCGTTAATCATAGGCTGGTATTTAGTATTGTGCCTTTTGGCATATTTCTTGAAAAGGTCTAGGCTGTGTTTGTCTACGGCTATAGTGATTTTTTCTTTCTCGCCTTTACTGACCAGCTCACTCGGAGATGGCAGCAAATCGCTAACGACGACAGCTCTTTCCAGGGCTTGTTCTATGTCTGAGGGCGCATCAGTATAGTTAATTGTGTTGCTCATATATTTTCTTTCCTTTCCGCCAGTACCCAGCACCAATGATGCGAATATGGCCACTTCTTATAGTAAATCTAACGGTAGCGATACCACCGTTGCCAATTTTGCCAATACAAAAGTACCGTTTCTCTATTGATGAATGGCCTTTATCGAGTAAAATTACCCTGTTTTCATCAAAGAAGGCTTCCTGGGCTTTGTAGAACGATAAGCCGTGCTTGCTCATATTTTCAGCATTCTTGCCATCGTTCCACTCAAAGTCCATACATATTATTATACATACTATTATATGGGTTGCAAGACGTGCTCAAAAATGAATAAGGCCTTGATTGGGTCTCAAATGAATTATAAGGTTCATCCTTATAAGGTGTTGTAAAATACCAGTTATTCATTTTATTGATCAGCAAGATCTTCTTTTAGTGATTCTAGGGGTCAGTCTTCTCTAGCAGCCAACGGCTGGATCTTTTGTTTGGTGCGGGTGAGGAGACTCAAACTCCTGGCCTCTTCCTTGGCAAGGAAGCGCTCTATCAACTGAGCTACACCCGCTCGTCTCGCTTCGCTCGCTCGCGGTAAACCGCTAATTTTTACTTGTTAGCTGTAAACCACCTTATGAACGAATACTGATAGATTATAGCAAACTCCACTCTCCGTTGATTAACATTTTTTTCTTTTTCTGAGACCAAGACTTAACAGTTATCTCTAGTTTTCTGGCTTCAATACTTGATTCAAGCGGTTGCGATACATAAACAAGCACAAAAGGACCTTGTTGAACTGCAAATCTTGAGCCTTTCCCTGAATTATGCATATCAAGTCTCGCTTGTGTATCTACAGTTATGCCGGTATAAAAACGGCCAGTTCGAGCCTGAGCTATATATAAATACCAGCTTTTCATGCTTATGGTCTACTTTTTAAGTTGTTATAAGCTTTTGTTTGAGTGGTTTACCACGAGCTCCTTGAGTGGTTTACCACGAGCGAACGCAGTGAGTCGAATGGTGGCTCCTCCCAGACTCGAACTGGGGACACAAGGCTCTTCAAGCCTCTGCTCTACCAACTGAGCTAAAGAGCCACAACTACTTATTCTACCACCGCACGATTTGTTAAAGAACCTCGTGTCCCAAGGGGACTAATATTATTTACCGGCTACGCCCCCCGGCATCTTCAAGCCTCTGCGTTTGCGAACTGAGCTAAAGAGCCACAACTATTGATTATACTGTAAATATTCGATCTGGAAGATCTCCCAGACAGCGGCCTTCGGCCTTTTCCCTGCGGTGCTCGGCAAATTCTCAAGTGAACTTGGTGGGTGATGAGGGACTCGAACCCCCGACCCTCTCGGTGTAAACGAGATGCTCTAGCCAACTGAGCTAATCACCCCAAATAACTGATTGAGTATACCACTCCATCTTTTTTAAGACAAAGTGATATACTAAAAAAACTCACGCGCGAGTGGTGGAATGGTAGACACGCTTGTCTGAGGGGCAAGTGCCGTAAGGCGTGGAGGTTCAAGTCCTCTCTCGCGCACCAATTTTAGAACCCAACTCATGTTGGGTTTTTAAATTGGCTTAAGACTTGAACCGTGGGTCGAAAACAGCCTGGGCGGCTGTTTGAGTTTTCCTTGCTTGGCCGTTTCTGGAGGATTTATCCAAAGAAACGCATAATGGGTACAAGTCCTCTCTCGCCCACCAATCTGGACATGACGGCCCTGTAAGGCCAGGAAACTTTGGTAGAACAGGCTAATCTGGGTGTTCACAAAGCCTGGGTAGTATATCTTATGGTTATACTAATTTTGTATAATTAGAATAGAGGTAACACCGGAAACAAAGGAGTCGAAATGGAAATAAAAAAAGCTGTAGGCAGAAAACCAAAGGTCACCTATAAGACAATGCTTAGATTAACTGATGCTTTGCAGCACAACAGTACAATCAGCGAAGCCTGTCGTTATGCTGGGATTAGCCTTACGACTTATTATTCTTATATGAGTAATGAAGTGTTTGCAGAGAAGATGCAAGCCGCAAAAGAAAACCGAAATAAAGTAGTATTTAGTTACAGTACATATTTCTAGAAACTCCATTGATTTTGCAACGTTTTTAATAGATTTAGTGTCTGGTAAATAAACGAATAAATGACGTTATCAGGTAAAAAATTCAGGAAAAATCTCGTTAATAGAAGGACTGTAATTTCAAAGTGCAAGTAATGAAAGAGAACCCCAACCGAAACACGCTCTGTGACGCATTCTAAGAGCTTTGGACAAGCTCTAGGGTTTATGTTGAGGTATTGTGAGGCTATGCTGTTTGTCCCTGTTATTAGAAAAGTACAAGCGGAAAATAATTGACATTAGCATTATATGGTGTTATTATGATTAACAATTATGTTACTTTACGAAATCAGCTAAAACAGTCATACATTCTCTGCGACTTTTTAGTGTGTCTTAGTAACTAACAAACTTCAAAAAACCGAGCAGGTGTATGATTGAGCAAGTCATTACTGTTCGGTTTTTTATAGGAGTTTGATATGGAAAAGATTAGTTTGGAAGCTATGCACGAAACAGAAGTGCATATTCCTATCCCTGACAGTGGATTAGAAATACATGGTGTACTGCGTGGCGACTACAGCTCTCCACTAGCAGTTCTAGCTCCTGGTTTGGGTGGTTGGATGCACGACCTACTGCTTTTTAACGCATCCCGTTTCTTTGAAGATCAAGGGATTGCGACTTTAAGAGTGAGCTTTTACGGTGACGATACAAAGCAACGTAACATTGGCGACTTTGGTGTAAAAACCAATGCAGCAGATATTGATACGATTGTTGATTACGTCAAAGAACAAGGTTCGGAGTGGGTTTGTGTTGTAGGTCATAGTTATAGTGGTTTGGCGATTGTATACTCCGCAAAACAAGCGTTTGACGCTGCTGTTTTATGGGACGCAAGCCATACGGATGGCTATGATGAACCCCAAGCGAAAAAGAATCTAGAGAACGACTTCATGTACATTAAAGAACTTGATTCATACGTTTCAGCGAATGGATCAGGCTACGTACTGTCCCGTAAGGTCTTTGAAGGCTATGCACCAGGCAGTACGGAGATGGCTAAGAACTTCACGATTGATACGCTTGTCGTAAATGCAGCTAATAGTGGTGAGGTTATGAAGCGTTTTGGAAAAGACTATACCAACAACATTAACGCAGAAACAGAACACATAGTTATTCCTGATGCATCCCATCCGTTTACAGAAGATGGAGCTATGGAACGACTATACGAAACGACTGCACGGTGGATTAAAGAAAAGAAAGCTTAAAGCTAAGAAAGGAAATTAACTATGACGCTCAAGAGCTGATACTAGAACGGTATGGGGAGGTGTCAAAACCTCCCCTATCAGATACAAGGAATGCTATAGTTAGCTTATGAACACTCTTTACTTACTCGGTGGACCACCAAGAACAGCCAAGACAACCATTATGTCTGGTTTGGCTAAAGAAAAAGGTATAGCCTTTATCGCTGCTGATGCCGTAGAACACGGTATCCGTAATGTGCTTACAGGCGACCCTCACCAAATGCTTCGTGATATTGAGCTTGCTGGTAGTGCGGAATGGAAAACCTCGTTTACAGAGGGTGGCGAAAGGAAGCCATTCTCAAATAAAGGCACTGAATCACAGTTAACACTACAGGCAGTTGTAGGTATGCTAGATTATTACCGCCGAAATAAAGAATCTGTTGCTTTTGAAGGTGCTGCCTTTACGCCTGAATGGGTTAAGAATTTGAAAGTTGCTGACTTCACGATAAGAGCTGCTTTCGTAGGCTTTACTAACCCCTCTCACGCTGACCAAGTATTAGAATATGCAAAAGCAAATCCCCACGACTGGATAAATGTATGGTTAGAGAAAGATGGCGGTGATGAAACCAAAATACGAGAGTGGGTCGCAAGACAAGCCGAGAAGTGTACAGAGCTAAAAGCCGAAGCTGAGCGGTTGGGCTTCCCATTCTTTGATATTTCTACTATGCCATTTGAAGAATATGTAGCTTCTGCACAGCATTATTTTATTGAAACCTAGCTCAAAACCGAGTATTGCATAATATATAAAATAACAGGGGTCGGCGAAAAATAACCAAGCACTTGACAAGAACATGTGTCGCTAAATATCAGAGTCTACCTCTGTTAAGGTATGTCGTGCAATCGGTATTTGTGCGACACCCAAATAGCAGGATGTTAGTCTCTAGGAGTTGGAGCTTCAATCTCAGTTTGAACAAGAAACCTAATCAAATTAGCTTCAACCTCGTTGAGAGGCGGACCATTTTCAGCCCTTACGACGAAAGCTCCGAGCATTTGAGCGGCATAAGACCTATTGGGTATATTTTCTTCTGGTCGTGATAGTAGAGAAACGCCTAGTCTTCGCCTTGCGTTTGTTGAGGCAGATGACACTGACGTTGTATCGGGACGTTCCCAAGGGGCATTGTTAGCTATTAGACCTCTAAGTTCCTCGTCAGTAAGACCAAACGTCTTTTTAATATGTAGAGTGTTGTCCGAATCAAATGCTGGGGTGCTTGTCCCTTTCATCCATCTGGACACACTTTGTTGACTTACCTGAAACTCCTCAGAGAAAGCTCTCTGAGGAACTCCCGCCAATAGCTGCATAGAAGTTAAAAACTCTCCCAAACCCATATTGGGATCAAGAGGGGCTCGTTGTCCTTGTTCTACTTCTGACATAGCAGTATAGTAGCATATTATTGGTATTTATGCAAGTAGTAATGGTTCAAACGACTTCTAGCGAGAGTAATAACATGCTCGTATCAGAGTTGGTACTGTGGCACAAACCTAGATAGTGAAGCGTTGCTAAGCTGTAAATTCCAGTCTATATCTGGATAACTCAGTAACCAATCACTTATACTTTCTAATAGTTCAAGATACCTGCCATCAGGTGCACCAGAGTTAGACTCAACGATTTTTTGGCGGAATTGCAAGGGAATTCAGAATTTCTGACGCGCAAGCGCGCACTGTTTTTTCGCCGAAGAGGAGGTGCGAGCTAAAGATTTCTTTGGCACAGACCTTTTTAGCAAAAAGTGTCCAGTACCCCAAAACCTAGACTGAGATATGTGAGACAGTTGGCAAGCTGTTTGGGTGAGCAATCTAATTTTGGCTAAATAGTATACTGGACCTATCGCAAAGCTCCCTCATCCCCAAACCGACTAACCTCGGCTACAAACAGTTTTTCCTCTATCGATGTACCTTCAGATACCTCTCCTTCAGACAAAACTGTTTTCGCTCGAGCTGATTCGCCCTGGGAACGAGGGATTTTGCGTAAGTCCAGTATATGTAGGGGTTGATAAGGTAATATTTTTTCATCTTTCATCTTATAAATCTATCGGTATAATAGAATAGTTGTGGCGCGTTGGCCGAGAAGTTAGGCACAGCTCTGCAAAAGCTGCTAGACGAGAGCGTTACTCGTACGCGCCTCCATAATGCGCGGGTGCTGGAATTGGTAGACAGTCGTGACTTAAAATCACGTGCCCAAAAGGCGTGCGGGTTCGATTCCCGCCCCGCGCACCAAACTTAGCTCCGGATTATTTGGTTTAGGTGGTATACTGTTATTATTGATTAAAAAGGGGTTATGAATGATGATATTTGTAATAATTGGTATAATCGCAGTTGTTCTGATTGCCGGTGTGGCAATATACAACGGCTTGGTTCGTTTGAATGTTCGGGTTGAAGAAGCTTGGAGCGATATCACTGTCCAGTTAAAGCGTCGAGCTGACTTGATACCTAATCTTGTTAACACCGTACAAGGTTATGCGACCCACGAAAAAGGCGTTTTTGAAGAAGTTACCAAAGCTCGCTCTGCCATAGTAGATGCCAAGGGAGTTCAACAAACCGCCCAGGCTGAAAATATGTTGAGCGGCGCATTAAAAAGCTTGTTCGCTGTTGCCGAGGCTTATCCAGACTTAAAAGCTAACGAAAATTTCAGAGCCTTGCAAGATGAGCTAGTTGATACAGAGGATAAAGTTCAGGCTGCTCGCAGATTTTATAATGGATCGGCACGAGATCTGAACATCAAAATCAAAGTCTTTCCAAACAATATATTTGCTGACATGCTTGGTTTTAAGGTTCGCGAATTTTTCGAACTTGATGAAGCAGAAGTTGCTGTTGCAGCAAAACCAACAGAAGTTAAATTCTAAAATACGTCATAACACATTATATTTATGTATTCGCAAATTGCTGCTAATAAACGTAAAACAGTCATTATGATGGTGCTGTTTGTTGGGCTGGTGGTAGGGCTTGGTTGGCTGTTTGGGCAATATGCTGGCACTCCTTTCATTACGCCGTATGTGTTAATTGGCGCGGCCGTATACGCGCTTATTAGCTACTATGGTGGTTCGAAACTGGCGTTGGCCATAAACGGTGCTCATGAAATTCAAAAAACAGATAATCCACGTCTTTGGCGTGTCGTTGAAAATCTATCTATTACTGACGGGTTACCGATGCCCCGCGTATTCGTTATTGATGATCCTGCCCTGAATGCCTTTGCCACTGGCCGCGACCCTAAACGTGCAATTGTGTGTGCTACGACAGGACTGCTTGAAGCTATGGAAGATAGTGAGCTCGAAGGAGTTATGGCACATGAACTTGGACATGTTAAAAATTATGATATTAGAGTTTCAATGATTGCCTTTGCTCTGGTAGCGGTTGTGAGTATTATCGCCGACATTATGTTAAGGATGGCATGGTTTCGAGATGATGACGATAGTGGCAGTGGCACTGTTTTTATTATTTTGGGCATTGTCGGGGCTATTTTGGCGCCAATTATAGCTACACTTATACAGCTGTCCATATCGCGTCGTCGTGAATACTTAGCAGATGCCACTGGAGCACTTACGACACGCTATCCAGAAGGCTTGGCTAGTGCGCTTGAGAAAATCAAACACACTGGCAGTACCATGAAGCGCCAAAATGCTTCAACGGCTCATTTATTTTTTGCTAACCCCCTAAAAGGACACAAACTAGCTACGCTTTTTAGTACCCATCCGCCAATCGATGATCGAATACAAGCTTTGCGTGTCATGGGAACAAAAGCATAAGATTGGCGCGGTATGGCAAAGAAAAATAACGCCCCCAAAAACCCCCAGACTATTAGTAAATCAATGACTACGAGGCGACTCAAGCAGCCTAAATATCATTCATTTCGCTTGCATAAACGTATTAAACTTCCAAACAATAAGCTTCCGAGTTCAATTAAGCTATTCAAACAAAGTATTAAGCATCTTATTGCTTATCGGAGGCTTTTTCTAGGTTTAGTACTGATTTATTTTGTGCTTACCGTTGTTTTGGTGAAGGGCCTTGGTTTTAGTAGTAATATTGTGGAGCTTAAGAATCAGTTAGGAGATATACTACAGGGTAATAGGGGAGCACTGACCATCGGCGTGTCGTTGTTTGGGCTACTGGTCGGATCTACAGGTAATACATCCAGCGATTTAGCTAGTCTTTATCAGATGATTTTATTGATTACGGTAAGCTTGGCTATTATATGGGCTCTTAGGCAAACACACGCCAATGTAAAAGTGGGGGTTCGGGATGCTTTTTATAAGGGATTATATCCTCTTGTGCCGTTTTTATTGGTACTGATTGTAATTTGTATTCAGTTTATGCCATTGGTTATTGGGAATTGGCTTTATGGTACGGTCATAGCCAATGGCATTGCGGTGGCTGGTATAGAAAAGGCTATGTGGGCGCTAGTGTTATTTTTTCTGACGCTGCTTAGCTTGTATTTAATCAGTTCATCGGTTTTTGCGCTTTATATAGTTACTCTGCCAAATATGCGGCCTATGCAAGCCCTGCAATCGGCTCGTGAACTTGTTCGTTATCGGCATTGGTCCATTTTGCGTAAAGTGATTTTTTTACCGATAGCCCTTTTACTAATTGCTTGTGTAATAATTGTGCCTCTCATTCTGTTTGCTACGCCGATAGTCGAATGGATGTTTTTTGGACTTTCCATGTTGGCTCTGGCGGTGGTACATAGCTACATGTACACTCTGTACAGAGAACTTTTATGAGTAAGTTAAAAAAAAGACTTGAAGAGCTCAAAACACTCATGGAAAAGTACTCCTATGAATATTACGTTTTGGACGTTCCTACTGTTTCCGATGCTGTCTATGACGGTCTGATGCGCGAGCTTAAAAAAATAGAAGAAGATAATCCTGAATTGATTGACCCTGACTCTCCAACACAAAGAGTGGGCGGCCAGCCAATAGACGGTTTTAAAAAAGCCGAACATTCTCACCGAATGCTTAGCTTAGATGACGTTTTTAATAGGCAAGATGTAGAGTCTTGGGTCAAACGTATGGATAAGTTATTGCCCGGAACAAAACACCAATTCTCTTGTGAATTGAAGATGGACGGATTGGCCTGTGCACTTATTTATCAAAACGGTAGTCTTACGCAAGCTATAACGCGCGGTGATGGGACCATTGGCGAAGATGTAACGTCTAATGTGCGAACTATTAAAAGTGTGCCATTAAATTTACGGCGTGGCCGTCACACGGAAAAATTTTTGAGCGGCCGAACAGAAATTCGTGGGGAAATTATTATGCTCAAAAAGGATTTTGAAAATCTTAATAAAAAAAGAGAAGCTACCGGTCAGCCGGCTTTTGCAAACCCCCGTAATCTTGCTGCCGGAACTATTAGGCAACTTGACCCTAAGCTTGTAGCTGATCGACCACTTCAGTTCAGGGCGTATGATTTGTTGCGCGATAATTCAGAGGACGTACCCACATACGAGTTTGCTTATAAAATTGTCAGAGAACTGGGTATTGCCTGCAATCCTGAAGCTAAGATTTTTGAAAATCTTGACGAGGTTATGCGTTTCATAGATCAGTGGGAAGAAAAACGCCACGAATTGCCGTTTAATACAGATGGACTAGTGATAAAGGTAAACGATCGTAAACTTTATGCGGAGCTTGGAATTGTTGGCAAGAATCCACGTGCGGCGGTGGCTTACAAATATCCAGCCGAAGAAGCAACAACAATCGTAAAAGACATATTGATAAGTATTGGGCGGACCGGTGCAGCCACACCAGTGGCAGTTTTTGAGCCAGTTGTCGTGGCGGGGAGTACGGTTCAGCATGCGAGCTTACATAATGCCGACGAGATCGCACGCAAAGACATTCGTGTGGGTGATACTGTCATAATTTTTAAGGCTGGCGACATTATTCCGCAGGTCGAACGCGTACTGTTAGGGCTTAGGCCCAAAAACTCCCGACCATTCGATATGGCATTCGAGCTAAGTCGTCAATATAAAGAACTAGAATTTATTCGCCCAAAGGGAGAAGTTGTTTACAGGGTAAAGGGCGTAACTGGACCGTTATTATTGAAACGTGGGCTGGAACATTTTGCCAGCAAGGCGGCGCTGGATATTGACGGACTGGGCGAGAAAAACGTTGGGACATTGGTAGACGCGGGTTTGGTAAATGATTTGGCTGACATCTACATGCTTACCAAAGACCAGATTATGAAATTGGATCGTTTTGCCGACTTGTCGGCTCAAAATCTTGTCGATGCGGTTGCTAAAGTCAAGCAACCTGGGTTGGCGCGCTTTGTATACGGATTAGGAATTCGACATGTCGGAGTACAAACGGCTATTGATTTAAGCAAAGCGTTTAGACGGCTGGATAGTTTGGGTAGCGCGAGTCTGGATGATTTACGATCTATCGAAGGAATTGGTGAAACCGTGGCTGAATCAATTCTGTTATGGTTTGACGAGCCGGAAAATCAACAATTATTAGCCAAATTTCGGGCACTGGGGGTTTGGCCCCAAGACGTCAAGGAAACTGGCGGCAAACTGGCTGGCAAAAAGTTCGCAATTACCGGAACGCTAGAGACTATGAGTCGGGATCAAGCAGCCGAGAAAATCCGAATCCTTGGTGGCACATTCCAGGCCAGCGTAGGCAAAGACACCGATTATTTAATAGTAGGCGCCAATGTAGGCGCCAGCAAATTAGTAAAAGCCAAAAACTATGATATTCGTCAATTGGCTGAAGCGGATTTTATTCAGTTAACCTTGTGAGTTTGAGTTCTGAATATGTTCAAAGACGCCCGTACCTTTGAGTAGGCCCACGAGACTGCCTATACTGGACCTGTCGCAAAGCTCCCCCATCCCCAGACCAACTAATCTCGGCTGGTAGCGGTCTGTCTTCTCTCGATGTAGCCAAGAGCTAATTAACATCTATCTGTCGGCTAAAATCTTCAGGTCTGTCACTTTTAATCTGTTTTTTGTTTTCGGTTCGTACCGATAGGTACGACCAAAAGCCAAGAAAACAGAATAAAAATCATGACAGCTGCTAAAGATTCGCTATCAACGGATAGATGTTAATTAGCCCTAAAGCTACCTCTTCTTCAGGCAAACCACTATCTGCTCGAGCTGATTTAGCCTGGGAACGGGCGATTTTACGTAAATCCAGTATACAGATCATCTCAACGACTGGGCCTTGCCATAATTCGTCATTGTGCTTAGCATCATGAATCTTGCCAGCTATAGCCCCCGCAAAACAAATTCCCGACTTTTCGAATCACCCTCTTTGGCTCAAAACCGCCTTTCCTCGTTCAACGTATCTAAGGATATGTCTCTCTCGGAAAAGTCAGTTTTTGACTCAAAGATCATTGCTTCAAAAACCCACGAATTTGTTTTGCGGGGACTATAATTCCACTTGTTCATTGAACAGTGCAGGATCATATAAGGTCTGTTGAGTAGTAGCTAGTTCTAATCGTGCCTGATTTAGTCTTTCGTCATCATTTCTGGCGTTTAGCCATCCAAAAAACACTCCCGGCATGGTTAGGCCGGCTAATACTAGGGCTGTTGCCGTGGCCTTCCTCGACGAGGCTGGTCTCATAAATTCGTATTTATCGAAGCGTTCGTTCATAAAATAAAAAAAGTAATATTAATGTGTAATTTTGGTGGAGCCGGGGAGAATCGAACTCCCAACTCATCCATGCCATGGATGCGTACTAGCCATTGTACTACGGCCCCAATTTATCACGAATTTCGCACTTAGCCGCAGAACTCATAATATCAGCGATTTGTTCAAGTTCAATAGGACGTTTCGCACTTTGTCGCCAATTCCAGAGTAATTCTGCTTGGAACGAAAATTGTTGCAGCCCTACAGGACTGGCATGGGATGGTAAAAAAGTGCGAAACGTCCTATTGAAGCTGTTTTTAATGTACAATGTATAGTCAATGACCATGAAGTTATTAACGCGTAACATATTTTATAAAATTTTAGGGATTGGGCTGATACTTGTTCTGGTGAGTTTTTGGCTTTGGTGGCGATTTATTTTTACAAGTCCGGGTCGGGTTTTTTCCGATATGCTGAATACGAGCTTGCGTACAAGTTCGTTTACTAAGCGTCTTATAGAGCCGAATGATAATCAACAATTTGACCAGATCATTCAGGCACAATCGGGGTCGCAGAACATAGCTAGGTCAATGACTTTTATAAGCAGGTCGGGTAATTCGGCGGCGAGTGTAACTACTGAAAGTATAGGTACTCCCAGAGACGATTATGTAAGGTATGTGGATATCAAGACCGAACAAAAAAACGAAAATGGCGAGCCACTTGATTTTTCAAGTATCTTAAAAGTTTGGGCTAAAACGCCAATTACACCTGACGGACAATCAGTAGCTGGCCAATTGTTCAACGACACCTTGATGGGCATCGTGCCAAAAGCCAATCTTAGTAAAGTTGCCAGACAAGAGTTGCTTGGCTTTATGGCCGAACATCAAGTTTACAAGCCTGATTATGGAAAACTGAAGCGCGTTTGGCGGGACGGTAGATCGGTGTATGTATATGACGTAGAGGTTAATACCGAAGCTTACGTAGCATTACTTAAAAAATTTGGAAATTTGGTTAATATTTCACGACTGGAAAATATCCGTCCCGATCAATATAAAAATTCCCCACCATTGCAATTTACATTTACTATTGACGTTTTGTCGCGTCAACTTGTTCAAGTTGCCTATACTGGCACCGATCGCAAAGAACAATACAGTGGTTTCGGCGCACTAGTAACCAACGCCATCCCTGCTAAGGCTATTTCTATAGAAGAACTGCAAAATCGCCTCCAAAACCTTCAGAGATAGAGCCAATTAATATGCAATTGATTGTTGATTCACTCATCACAAACTACACCAGAGCGGGGCGTGGAAAGGTAATTGTTTTGCTTCATGGCTGGGGAGATAGTTTGGCGACTTTTAATGATCTAGGTCGTGAGCTAGCCGGTGGATTTGAGGTTATTACACTCGATCTACCTGGTTTTGGGCAAACTCAAAGTCCCAAATTTGCCTGGACACTAGATGATTACGCTCATTTTGTAAAAAACTTTCTTGATAAACTTGGAGTCAAACCTGATGTGATTGTCGGGCATTCCAATGGTGGCGCATTGGCAATACGTGGACTTTCTATGGATGTACTGAAAAGCGAAAAACTTGTTTTATTAGCATCTTCAGGTGTTCGTAATACTAAATCCGTCCAACGAAATCTTATAAAAACCATTGCCAAGATTGGAAAAATATCAACTTTTTGGATGCCGAGGCGTCATAAGCAAAAATTGCAAAAATGGCTTTATGGAGCTGTAGGCTCGGATATGTTGGTGGTGCCTCATATGCAGGAAACCTTTAGACAAACAGTTAGACAAGATATACAAAAAGACGCGTTAAAAATCACGGTGCCTACCTTACTCATTTATGGTGATAAAGATCGAGCGACACCATCGCAAAGTATTGGCAATAAATTACATAAACTTATATCTGGTTCACAGATGGAAGTTATTCCAGAAGCTGGACATTTTATACACCATGACGCGCTTGGGGTTGTAGCAAAATTAATTAAGGATTTTGCGTAAATAACATGGGAATTTGGAGTTATTTTTTACCAAAATCACCAAAAATACTGGTGTATATGCTTCAGCAGGTTGAATATAACTCTAGTAAATTTCTAAAATGGACGATCACTCTACCCAATTTATTAAAAGTACAAAAACGCCAAAAATTAGAAACCACGGCGAGAGTACAATTACTTCTTGCAATAACTTATTCTGGCTGGATATTTTTACTCGTGACTGCCGTGGTTGTATGTTTAAAAATTAATGTATTATTTGGGGTTTTATTACTTTTTCTGTTGCCACTATTTTTGATTTGCGTTTTAGCAACCAGCAACACATTGCTGGATTTAGCGATAATTACACCAAAAGAAAAAAGAGAAATTGCTCGCGCTAAAAACAAGCTAATGTCTTTGCCGGCTACACGTATTGCTATTTTGGGAAGCTACGGCAAGACTACAACCAAAGAGATTCTGACGGCTGTTTTATCATCGGGCAAACAAGTTGTAGCGACACCAGGTAACAAAAACGTGCTGATTAGCCATGCCAGATGGGTGAATAGCCTGAATGGCGCAGAGGATGTGCTGATCTTTGAATACGGAGAGGGAAAACCTGGAGACATAAAACTTCTAACCGATTTCAGTCATCCAGAAATAGCTGTTATTACCGGAGTAGCGGCGGCGCATATGGAGGAATATGGTTCGCTGGATGCAATAGCTAAAGATTTCAGGCACATATTCTCCGTGTGTAGTCCCAAAAACGTATTTATTAATGGCGACTCGCCAGAACTCACCAGTAGAATACACCAAGGCAGAACGTACTTTGGTGCTGGTCTGGGGGATTGGAAAATAAAGTTACAGAGTCAAGATTTAGATGGTATGGATTTTATTATGAGTAGTGGCAAAAAGACGCTTAAATTGCATACAAAATTGATCGGTGAACATTTGCTCGGTAGCTTAGGCCTGGCCGTAGAACTCGCTGAACAGCTAGGTCTTAGCGATCAGCAAATAAAAGCTGGCGTAGCGGCTACAAAACCATTCGAACATCGCATGCAACCTTACAAATTGGCTGGTGCGCAGATTATTGATGATACTTATAATGGGAATATTGAGGGTGTGAGAGCGGGGCTAAAGTTGTTGGGTGAATTAAAAACTACGGGGCGTAAAATATATGTTACCCCTGGTCTGGTCGAGCAAGGAGCATTGACCAGAGTCATACATAATAAATTAGGGCAGCTGATAGCCAAGTCCCAACCTGATCGAGTAGTACTGATGCAAAATTCTGTCACATCATTTATTCAGGACGGATTGGATGAGGGTGGTTTTGCTGGAGAATTACTCATAGAACCCGTGCCACTGGATTTTTATACCAATCTTGAACATTTTGTTGCAGCGGGAGATATTGTGCTTATGCAAAACGACTGGCCGGATAGTTATCGGTAGTTATACTTGCAACTGTAGTGCCTAATTGTATATACTAATCGTATGAAAACGATTGCGGTTATATTTGGCGGGCGGTCTACGGAGCACGATGTTTCTATCGTAACGGCGTTGGCGAGTATCATCAAGCCGTTAGAGCTGACAAAACAGTACAAGGTTGAGGCGGTTTACGTCGCCAAAGACGGTGCCTGGTATTGGGATGAAAAACTCAAAGATATAGATTTGTATAGTTCGGGTGGTATACAAGACTTTTTGCATAAATCCAGTCCAGTCAGTGTGCAATTTGACGGTGGAATGACGTTGGTCAAATCCAGTGGCATCGCTGGCCGTAAGACCGCGCGCAAGATTGACGTCGTATTTCCAGCTATGCATGGTACATACGGTGAAGACGGCAGTCTTATGGGATTACTACGCATGGCAAACGTGCCGTTTGTAGGTTGCGATCTGGACGCCTCTGTTCTGGCCATGGACAAGGTTTTGGCAAAACAAATTGTCGCCAGCAAGGACATACCGGTTGCTAAGTACGAGTATTTACAGCGAGAAATATTTGCTAGAAATAGCAGTGAGGTTTTACGCAAGCTAGAAAAAGCACTTACCTATCCTATGTTCGTCAAGCCGGCGCATCTTGGTTCGAGCATTGGAATTACGCGAGTTACTGGCAATCAGGAATTACGGAACGCTATAGAAGTCGCTTCGCATTATGATGAAAAAGTTTTGATCGAAGAAGAAATATCTAATTTGATTGAGGTAACTTTGCCAATAATGGGTAATGAAACGCTCAAACCGGCTTTGTTGGAGCGCCCCTTGACCAAGCCAGAAGACTTCTTTGACTTTGATACCAAATATTTGCAAGGAGGCAAAGGTGGCAAAAAAGGCGGCTCAAAAGGCGCGCAAGGTTATAGTGAATTGCCAGCAAAATTGAGCGACGAACTCTACAAGAAAGCTGAAAATACGGGGCTAAGCGTGTACCGAGCCTTGGGTTGCCAAGGAATTGCGAGAGTTGACATGTTGATAGATTTCAAAACCGAAATAGTCTATTTTAACGAGGTTAACCCCTTACCTGGCGGACTATACGCGCATAACTGGCGGGCGGCTGGAGTCAGTAACATTGAATTAGTACAAACATTAGTGCGCTTGGCAGAAGAACGCTGGCAGGTTGTTAAACAGCAAAATACCATATTTTCAACTAATTATCTGCAACAATTTTAATATGAAAAACACACGATTCAATTTGAACCAAACAGAAGTTTATTTGCGTGATAAGTTTGTGCCTTTTGAAGATGCGAATTTGAGCATTGCCAGCGCGCCAGTTTTGTACGGGTTGAGTGTTTATACGGTTTTTAGTGCCACATGGAACGATAAACGGCAAAAACTTTATATTTTTAGACTACGTGATCACTATAACCGACTAGTGGATTCGGCTAAGATCATGGACTTCGGTGGATTTGTGCAAAACTGGTCCTATCAAAAGTTTGAATCAACTATGTTAGAGCTAATCAAGCGCAACGCCGTCAAACAGGACGTTTCGGTTAGGGCAACGGTGTTTATAGATGAACTGGCCCCTGGTACCAAGATGCGTGGTCTAACCAATTCCTTCAGTGCCTATATCTATCCGATGGGTAGTTTACATGGTAAAGATGCAATTGATGTTTGCGTGAGTAGTTGGACTAGAACTCCAGATAACGCTATACCTCCTCGTGCCAAAGTGAACGGCAACTATGCCAATGCCGGTTTGATGAAAAACGAAGCCTTACTAAACGGCTATGACGAGGCTATTGCTATGGACGAGCATGGTCATGTTGCTGAAGGTACGGTTGCTAATTTGTTTATCGTCCGCGATGGAAAGTTGATAACTCCCGATGGCTCCACTGATATATTAGAAGGTATTACTCGTAATAGTGTGCTAGCTATCGCAGATAGTTTAAAGCTTGCGCATGAGCAACGGAGTGTTGATAGAAGCGAACTGTATTTGGCGGATGAGGTTTTTATGTGCGGGTCTAGTGCCAAAATAACGCCAGTTTTGTCGGTAGATAAACGCCTGATTGGGGATGGTTACATTGGTCCGATTACGGCAAAACTCATGAAATATTACGCAGCTGTTTTGAGGGGCGATAAAAAACAATTCGCTCACTGGCTCACGCCATATCAGTATTGACTGGTCTTATGTAAAACCTCTTTAAAACAACCTAAAATGTTTCGCCATAGATACCGAAGCTATAGCCCCCGCAAAACAAATTCGTGGGTTTTTGAAGCAATGATCTTTGAGCCAAAGTTTTTGAAGCAATGATCTTTGAGCCAAAAACTGACTTTTCCGAGAGAGACATATCCTTAGATACGTTGAACGAGGAAAGGCGGTTTTGGGCCAAAGAGGGTGATTCGAAAAGTCGGGAATTTGTTTTGCGGGGGCTATATCACCTTTACATTTTAGGGACTCTACTGGACTTACGCAAAATCCCTCGTTCCCAGGACGAATCAGCTCGAGCGAAAACAGTTTTGTCTGAAGGAGAGGTACCTGAAGGTACATAGAGAGAAGAAAAACTGTTTGCAGCCGATAGAATTCGGTCTGGGGATGGAGGAGTTTCGGGTGAGTCGAGTAAAGATTATTTTATGCAGTAATTTATCGGTATAGCACCTGAACACATGCGATTTGCAAAATCTGGTCCTGCTACACCGTACCCGTCTGCGTAGCCCCATCCATTAGTGTTTTTGTAGTTTACGACCGAAGATCGTGTATCGATACTAAATTTGCCATCAACTTTTAAAATTGGCTGACTACCGGATTTATTTAATACATCTTGTAAATATTTTACGCAGTTGCCTTGATCGCCAAGCTTTAAATAGCGTGTTCTACAGCTTGTTTGGTAGGTAGCCGCACTACTAAAAGCTAGTTTGTATACCCCGAAGCCACCAAAGCCTAGTACAAACACCATCGCTATCATCATTTGTGGTTTGCGAAGGCGAGACAACACTGATACTTTAGTTTTTTTCTTAGTTTTTGTCATTTTTATTCCTTATGGTTACTTTATG
>JACOTW010000002.1 GCA_016178135.1 Candidatus Saccharimonadota bacterium | reverse complement strand
GTAGCTGACTCGGTATTGGTAGGCACCGTTTAGGTTACCGGCAGTGGCGTTGACGGCTACGGTTGGAGCGGTTGGAGCAGCTACTTGGTCAAACCGCAAATTACCATTGGTTACTTGAAGCTTCTGGGCTGGAGCGGTTGTGCCTATCCCTACGTTGCCTCGCAAGGCGGTGGTAGTTATGCTACTGTTGCCTAGAACTGCGGTGTTGGAGCCTAGGCCTATGGCGTTGTAGCCTATTACTATTTCGTTGGCATCGCCACTGGCTAGGGCTTTGGTGCTGGCTCCAAGATATAGGCTGGAGCCGCTGGTTTGGTTGGCGGTTGTGCCATCGGCTATGAAGCGTCCGGCATCTAATCCGAGGGCAGAGTTGTGGGTGCCGGTGGTGTTGTTGTAGAGGGCGGCGTAGCCGAAGCCAGAGTTGTAGGCGCCGGTGGTGTTGGAGGAGAGGGCGGCGTAGCCGAAGGCAGAGTTGTTGAAGCCGCCGATGTTACTTTGGAGAGAGCTTACCCCATTGGCAGTGTTGTTGGTGCCGTTGGTGTTGGAGTAGAGGGCGGAGTTACCCAAGGCAGAGTTGCCGAAGCCAGTAGTGTTGGAGTAGAGGGCGTTAACGCCGAGGGCAGAGTTGTTGTAACCGGTATTAACCCTTAGAGCATTGACACCAATGGCCGTAGTGGCGTTGTCTATAATGCCAGAACGGACAGTACCATTGAATATTAGTCCACCAGTAGTATTGACTTTGGATTCGCTGACGCCTAATGAACCATCGGCTATGTTGTCGGTGTAGGTTGTGGTGGTGTTGTCGTTTATGGTGGTAACTAGTTTCATCAGGAAAGTATTACCCCCAGATGTAGTACGGTAGATCTTCCTGGCGGTTACGGATGTGTCTGATGAGGTGGGGATGGCGGATAGGTTGACTTGTTGGCTGGCGGGGTTGACTACGGCTGATGCTGTGCCGGTTTCTGTTTCGCCTAAGGCTGTTACATAGCTGACTCGGTATTGGTAGGCTCCGTTGAGGTTACCGGCAGTGGCGTTGACGGCTACGGTTGGAGCGGTTGGATAGGCTACTTGATCAAACCGCAAATTACCATTGGTAACTTGAAGCTTCTGGGCTGGAGCGGTCGTGCCTATGCCTACGTTGCCAGCAACCAACAAGGTATCATCAGTCTTCAACGTGTCGGCTGCACTGCGGTAGAGGTTGGTGTCAATGGGGTTAGTGCCATCTCCCCAAAGAATAGTGCCGTCTGCCTGAATGCGAAATCGAGCATTGGAATCACCTGCGATATAGCCCTGGTAAGCAATAGCCGTAGGTGTAGTACGCGTAGATTGGAATAAACTATTGCTTGTTATCTGACCTGCTGCCGTAAAGGCATCATCGGTCATAAGCACATTAGCTGCTGAACGATAGAGGTTGGTATCCGTGCCAAAGGTTATGCCACTGGCTGCGGTTCCAGCCGTACTGGATAGTTGTAAGCTATAAGTGGATGCGCCAGCAATACGCACCCCAATATTACTTGCACTACCCAATGTTTGTCCTGCCACATCTATACCGTATATATTCGCTGGTACAATGGTTCCTAGAACCGGAGCCGCAACATACATAGCTGTTGCATTAGTTACAGCACCAGAATCACTACCCGTATCAATACGGTTAAAGCCCGCGTAAACAGTTCCAATGGTCACGCCACTAGGGGGTGTACTCCTAGCAAGATTTATAAATCCGTATGCTGTGGATATGTTAGCAGACGGCTTAAATTCGGGCTGAGCCGATAGACCACCTGGGCCATCCGCAGAACCTGTAAAGATTGGTGTAACGCTTATCCCTCGTGCATTGACAGTAGCTGTTGTGGTTGTTCCGCTTACACTAAGAAAGAGGCTGGTGTTTGACGTCGGTACAATTTGCAAAGCGTCATCAGTCTTCAACGTATCAGCTGCACTACGGTAGAGGTTGGTGTCGCGCGTAGCAGTGCCGCTACCAAATTCAAGGATACCGGTTGAGGTAATGCCAGCTACAGCAACTCCGCCGCTATTATTTGCAAATAATCCAGAATTTGCAATGAGTGAGTCGTCAGTCTTCAATATATCGGCTGCACTGCGATAGAGGTTGGTATCGGTACCAAAGAGTATGCCACCAGCTGCGGTAGTATCGGCTACGAATGTTAGCTTGGAGTTTATGTTGGTAATCGCTCCGCCGATGCCGATGTTGCCCGCGGGAGTAATCTCAATAGCGTTTAAGAGGTCGGTGGCATTACGAATACTCAAGTTTCCAACTCTGCCAGCTACACCACTCCCCATTGTTCTTATTCGCCATGATTTACCACCTACGCTGGTATTGGTAATCTCTATCCCCGTCTCATTGGTATCCGCGTCTTGTATGTCAAGTCGCATGCCTGGACTAGTCGCCGTACCAATACCGACATTGCCACCAGCTGTCTGTAGCAATAGGTTGCCGTAGGTTCCGGCCGTACCTAGGCCTGAGCCTGGGGCTCCACCTTGTAGGGTTATACTTCCACCATTGCCGTTGGTGGAACCAGATGGGGCATCACCTCCTGCACCTGATGTTAGGTTGATCAATGATCCAGTTCCGGCGGTTTGTCCTGTGGTGCCTGTGGTGTTTCCGCCTTTATTGCCGGTTACTCCTAGGATTGTACCGCCAGCGGTACCAGCTCCGGCTACGGCTACTGGTTGGGTGCCATGACCTACGGTTAGGACATTAGCTGCTGTGGAGTTCTGGAGTTGTAGTAGATCGGCGGTTTGGGAGGCAAAACCTTTGATGATTTGGCCTATCGTGCCGACTGCACCAGTATTTACTTGAAGTTTAGCACCTGGTGCTGTTTCGCCAATACCGACGTTGCCGTTTTGATCAATTCTTAATCGCTCTGCTCGGGTGATGGAATTATTGGGCGCGGTTGAAAAAGTTAGTGCTGTGCCTTGATTAGTACCTGCTGTCCAGGCTTGAGTCGCCACGCCTGTAATATCAGCTCCAATGTATTGAGTAAAGGTGCTCGAGTTTGCTGACCCGAATTGAATCCGTCCTACTCCAGCACCTAGAATAGGGTTCCCACCTGCAAGTGAACGAAGTAGCGAGGCTGTGTTTGCACTGGATGAATTCACCACCAGAGCTTCTGTGGGCGCAGTCGTACCGATGCCTACGTTGCCAGTGGTAGTAATCTCAATAGGATTTACATTGTCGGTGATATTACGAATACTCAGGTTTCCAACTCTACCAGCTGTACCACTCCCCAATGTTCTTATTCGCCATTGTTTACCACCTACGCTGGTATTGTTAAGCTCTATCCCCGTCTCATTGGTATCCGCGTTTTCTAAGTCAATTAGCATATCTGGGCTAGTCGTCCCGATGCCCACTTTGCCGCTCGCATCTATTGTCATTCTCGTCCCGAACGTATTGTTGAGTGTACCAAAGTTGAGCTTTGCGGTAGAACCGCCGGTTCTCTCGGTCCATATTTTTGCAAAATCAGTGGTGCTAGTTGTTGTCCTAAACTTTAATTCGGCAGTCTCTCCGTCTGTCGTAGCAAAGTTCTGAATTACAAGTGATGTATCTCCAGCGCCGTTTGCTTGTGAGATATGGAGTGCTTCGGCTGGGCTAGTCGTCCCTATGCCTACACTGTTAGCATCCGTCAGGGTCATGGTAGTGGTTCCTGCCTCGTTCTGAAATTGCAGACTAGAACTTGTACCCGAGGCTTTGATGTAGTTGTAGCCACCACTGCCAGCTGCTCCAATTATCAACCCCCGCCCTCCACCATCAATATTGGTGAAACGAGCTACATCCTGGTTGCCAGACCCTGTGGTGGTAACTTGTAGCTTAGTAGTTGGGCTCGCCGTCCCGATACCGACATTGCCACCAGCTGTCTGTAGTAGTAGGTTACCGTAAGAACCAGCTGTGCCTGCGCCACTGCCTGGGGCTCCACCTTGTAGGGTAATACTTCCGCCATTGCCGTTGGTGGAACCAGATGGGGCATCACCTCCTGCACCTGATGTTAGGTTGATCAATGATCCAGTTCCGGCGGTTTGTCCGGTGGTGCCTGTGGTGTTTCCACCTTTGTTGCCTGTTACTCCTAGGATTGTACCGCCAGCGGTACCAGCTCCAGCTACGGCTACTGGTTGGGTGCCATGACCTACGGTTAGGACATTAGCTGCTGTGGAGTTTTGCAATTGTAGGAGGTCGGCGGTTTGGGAGGCTGCAGCTTTTATGATTTGTCCTATGGTGCCGGCTGCACTGTTAGTTATTTGGAGTTTGGCTCCTGGGGATGTTTCTCCTATGCCAACGTTGCCAGCAACCAACAAGGTGTCATCAGTCTTGAGGGTATCAGCTGCACTACGATATAGGTTGGTATCACCTGCCCAGTTAATGTCATTACCCACACCACTGGCACCAGAAGTCATATATATGGCGTGACCCGTGGTTACGCCAGTAGGTTTTTGGTCGCCAATATAAATACCATAGCTGGTAGTAATAGCTCCTGAGCCTACACTTGGCGACCTAACGTCTACGCCCCTAAAGTACGGGACGGTTGCAGTGCTTAGATTCTGAAAATTTATGTCTAAACCCTTAACTGCTATTGCACCAGTATTTGCAATAAATGGGTTTAGATATATACCACCCATAAATGAACCAACAGCAGTTTTATCAAACGTAGTGTTCCATTGTGGCTGGAATACAGCAGCTAGTTCATATAAGCCCAGACCATTATCACTAGCTGGCGCATAAATTGGATTAAACATCATAGAACTTTGTGTGCTACTCAAAGCAGTATTTGTATCTGAGATATTAACTCTATACGCGGTGCTGGTGGTTCCTACGGATAACTTCCCATCAACTATAACGCCATCGTTAGTCCGTAAAGTATCAGCTGCGCTGCGGTAGAGATTGGTGTCTGTGCCAAAGAGTATGCCGCCAGCTGCGGTAGTATCGGCTGCGAATGTTAGCTTAGAGTTTATGCCGGTAGTCGTCCCAATGCCGGCGTTGCCATTGTTATCTATCACAAAAGGTGTACTGTCGGTATCGGTGCCGTCATCGTTGACTCTTAGGGCATAGCCAGTGCCGGCGTGACTAACTATTACGCCATCAACGGCACCCGTATTGAGCTGATCTACTTTGAACACAAAAGTTGAATCTGAACCGCCAACAGCTGGATTACGAACAATTAGGGAATCGTCAGTGGTAGTTAAGGCAATAATAGAATTTCCACCATCAATATCGGCACTGTAGGCAGCCTGCAAAGTATTGCCGGCAACACCAGCACAATTACCAGCCATGGTACATATGTCATAGGTACCAGGCAAGGCATCGGCTAGGCGATATGTGATGTTTGCTGTAGGATTTACAACGGTAAGCACGGTTTTGTTAGTGTCTACGGTAGTACCTTCCCAGGCTAAACTGGCGTCGTTTTGAACTGTTAGAGTAGGTATACCGTTGTTTTGCAGGACTAGTATGTTGCCAGTACTGGTAGAATTATTAACCACTAGGGCGTTGCCACTAGTTAGGCCGGTGATAGTGGTGGCACCAGTTAGGTTGAGAGTTGAAGCGCTTTGAATAGCAATAGTGCCAGCATTGCTACTACCAATAGATACCGTACCAGTAGAAGACCCTGTGTTGATGTTGGTGGCAAAATTAGAATTAACGTTTAGGCTTAAGTCCGCACCAGAGGTTGCTATACCAGAGGTTGCTGTTATTAGGCCGGAAAACGTTGGATTATTTACTACAGATAAGGTATAAGCCGAGTTGGCGCCACCATCAACGGCAGTAAGATTTAGGCCGGCCGTGATAGATCTTTCGGAAGATAAAGTAGCATTATTGCCTACAGTCAAATAGGCAGCACCGTTAGGTGAACTACCATTACCACCAATACAATTACCGCCATTAGTACAGAGGGTATAATTGCCGGCTGCCAGGGCTGGTACGTTTATAGTAGTATTAGCAATTGGAGGAGTAAAACCCAGAGTGGTAGTGTTGGTACCATCTGTAACTTTAAAAGTACTGTCAAGACCACCCTGCAGAGATAGATTAAAGCCAGCGGTTAGGCGGCCGACGATCAGTCTGGAAGGATTAGTAGCATTGATAGCGCCATTGGCGATAATGGCATCATCGCTACTAGCGTCGGTCAGTATAGAATCGTCTCTGTTACGCAGTGATATATATCCAAATGTTAGCAAGGCTATGGCAGCTATGACTGCTAAGAAGGTAAATACCGGACGCCAAGGGAATGGTGATCGGCGTTTGTTCTTGCCGTCAGGTTTGATCGGGCCAAAAGAGCCATAGCTTATTAGGGGTACGGCATGGCCGTTAACTGGTTGTCCGATGTTCGAGCTGGCAAGATCACTAACATTACCAACAGAGGCCGAAGACTCAATATCATACGGCTGATTAAATATTGTGGTAATGGGTTGTTTGTCTGCCATATTTCTGTTGTAGCTGATGCCTATAGGCAGTTGTAGCTCCTTACCTGTTTATTATCTGTAAATTATACGCTTATGGTTGGGTGTATGCAAGCAAAATTTTAGAATATTTTTGGGTAAGTTTAGGTAGAGCTACCAATGTCTAGAAATTCGTGTCTAAGAGCAACCGGTGGTGCTACCGCAACTTGTACAGACATAGCAGCTACCAGCTTTTTGAGTCTGGTTACCGCAGTTGTAGCATAGCGGTGCAGCTATATCTACCCTACTTGATACTGCTGGCTTGGTTGTTGGAGCTGTTTCGGAGCTAGTCGTTATTTCTGGTTTTATTTCTTCAGCAATCGGTTCTACCACCACCGCCTGTTCAAGCAAGCTAGTCTGATCTTCGGGCATATCTTCAATAGATGCAAGTCCTAGCTCAAGACGATCGTCAAAGCTTAGATATGTCAAGGATAGGCGTCGAAAAATGTAGTCAACAAGACTTGAAGCAGTACGAATTTCTGGATCATCAGTAATGCCGGCGGGCGCGAAGCTCATATGACTAAGTCCCTTGGCGTAAGATTTTAGCGGTACTCCGTATTGCAAACCGTAACTTACACTTCGAGCAAATGAATCCATTAAGCCAGCTAATGTAGACCCCATCTTGGCGATATTGATAAACAACTCCCCGGGCGTACCGTCTTGGTATTCACCAACAGTAACATAGCCATGTACGCCAGATACGGTAAAGGAAAAAGTTTTGGCTGTTCGAACTTTAGGCAGTGCGCGACGTACTGCGCCCTTTACTATAAACCCATCATTAATGGCATCTTTCGTTGTGTTTTTTTCATCAGCCTTAGAACTGTCTTTTTTGGCCATTGAAAGAGGTTGTGCCACTTTACAATTATCACGATATATAGCAACCGCCTTGAGACCTAGATTCCACGCTTCTATGTGTAGCTGCTCTACGTCCTCTACCGTTACATCTTCAGGCATATTGACGGTTTTGCTAATAGCACCGGATATGAATGGCTGTACTGCCCCCATCATCTTCACATGACCTATATAATGAATCGCGTTATCTCCCATAGAACAAGAAAATACGGCTTCGTGTTCTTTCTTGAGGTGAGGAGCCCCGATTATTGTTTTTTCTACATCAATATATTTTACAATATCCCTTATTTGACCTTCGCTATAGCCGAGTACTTTTAGTGCTCGGGGAACAGTTTGGTTAACGATACTCATCGTACCGCCACCAACTAACTTCTTGACTTTTACTAGTCCCAGATCTGGTTCAATACCGGTGGTATCGCAGTCCATCATAAGTCCTATGGTACCGGTAGGAGCAAGCACGCTTGCCTGAGAATTACGAACACCATACAATTCGCCTAACTCTACGGCTTCGTCCCATGCGGTTGTTGCGGCATTAAGCAGGTCCTCGGCTACCAAACTTGCATCAATTTTGGAAACCTCTGCACGGTGCATCTTTAGAACATTTAAAACACCTTCTCTATCCTTATGAAATCCAGCAAAAGGCCCGACGCGATTAGCTAAACGCGCGCTTGTAGCGTATGCCTGTCCGGTCATTAGAGCAGTAATAGCTGCGGCAATAGCACGACCTTCATCGCTATCATAAGGAAGGCCCATAGCCATAAGCATGGCGCCCAAATTAGCATAGCCAAGTCCTAACTCGCGATAAGCTCGAGCGTTCTTGGCAATACTCTCTGTCGGATACTCGCTATAGCCAACCAGAATTTCCTGAGCAGTAAATATAATTTCTACCGTATGTATAAAAGACTTAATGTCAAAACTGCCATCGTCATTTAAATACTTCAGTAAGTTTATAGAGGCCAGGTTACAGGCTGAATTATCAAGATGCATATATTCACTACAAGGGTTGCTGGCATTAATACGGCCAACATTTGGGGTTGTGTGCCATTTATTAATAGTTGTGTCAAACTGCATACCCGGATCGGCACACTCCCATGCCGCTTCATTAACTTGACGAAACAAGTCGCGTGCCTTGAGTGTTTTGAGTGGCTTGTCATTACTGACGGCTTTTAATTGCCAGTCTTCATCATTTATGACCGCTTGCATAAATTCGTCAGTAACACGCACCGAATTATTGGCATTTTGATACTGTACAGAGAAGGAATCTTTGCCATCCAGATCCATATCATAACCAGCATCCTGCAATACGCGAGCTTTTCGTTCTTCTATGGCTTTTGCCCAAATAAACTCTTCAATATCAGGGTGGTCAGCATTCAGGATAACCATTTTAGCAGCCCTACGTGTCTTGCCACCGCTTTTAATAGCTCCAGCCGAAGAATCAGCACCACGCATAAATGAAAGTGGTCCAGAAGCCGTACCAGCACTCTTACCTAGTTTTTCTACAGACGATCGGATAGTACTTAGGTTGACGCCAGCGCCAGAACCACCCTTAAAAATCATGCCTTCTTCTTTGTACCAATTCAGTATTGAGGGCATTGTATCTTCTACCGCAAGAATAAAACAGGCGCTTGCCTGTTGAGGACGATCAGGAGCACCGATATTGAACCAAACTGGCGAATTAAACGCGGCACGTTGAGTAGCAAGGATGTATTTGAGTTCTTCACGAAAATCTTCTGCCTCTGTATCTGTTTCAAAATAATCCTCTTGAAGACCAGTCCTGACAATAGTATCAACAACACGATCAATGAGTTTCTTAAGAGAATCTTCACGCCCCGGAGTACCGGGTGTACCAGTAAAGTATTTTTGTGCGACTATATTGATAGAATTCAGAGACCAGCCTTCAGGAAACTCTATATCTTTTTGCTCAAAAACCGGTTTATTGGCTATCGGATTAACGATGATCGAATCACGACTTGTCCATTTTAGTTGTTCGTATGCCTTAGATTTGGGTGGCGTAAATAGCCGCCTGCGACCCAGGATAGTAGTTTGTCCCATAAGTACCCTCACTTTTTTAATTATATTTAGTTAATGTTTGGTGTTTTTTATCGTCTCCGATAACCTCAAGTCAGCTAACTGACAACAATTATACCTTAAGACTACTGGTCTTGCGTTCCCGAATTTGTAGTAATTCACGCTCAAATCCGGCAATGTCTTTGAATCGACGGTATACGCTAGCAAAGCGTACATACGCGACTTCATTGGTTCGTGCTAGTTGATCCATCACCATATCACCAATTTTTGCTGATCGAACTTCTTGATCTCCGCAATCATATATTTGGTGTTCAATATTAGAGACCAATCTTTCCAGCTGCAAACTGGTAACAGGTGTTTTTTCGCAGGCTCTATACAACCCTCCAAGAAGTTTTTCCCGATTGAATAGCTCTCTTGTGCCATTATTCTTAATCACGATAATCTGTGGACGCTCTAAGCGTTCATAGGTCGTAAATCTATAATGACAACTAGTGCACTCGCGGCGGCGGCGAATAGCTTCTCCGTCACTTACATCCCGCGATTCAATCACCTTGGTATCAACTTGATGACATTGGCTACACTTCATGTTGCACACCTCCTTTACTCATTCTGAACGTACTAACACTATATTAATCATGCTACATATAGTGGCTATGCCTTAGATAATAACCCTACTGATAGCGTTATGCAAGACTAATAATGCGTTTTTTGTTGTACTATTGTACAAATTGGCATAAACAATTTACCCCTGTTATAAAGAGTAAAAATCAAAAAGATTCGTCATCTTCTTTTTCTGATTTATTGCGACGATTCTTTAACCGACGCAAAAATGAGGGTTTTTCCAGTTCATCATCCTCATGATCGCTCGTAAAAATTGTTTGTACAGTTTCTGATTTGTCATCTTCCGGGTTTTTGGATTCTTCATTATTGTCTAACGTCCATATATTGGGCATTGGATTATCATTATGAAAATCTCTGTCTGCACCTGTAGTATCATCAAGATCCATATCAATATCTTTCATGACGTGCTCATCGTGTTTTGGCGATGTGCTCGTTCGGGTTTTATGGTCAACTTTTGTGGATCGATTTGAAAAATATGACGCGTCAAAACCTGTAGCCACCACTGTAATAATAATCTCCCCGTCAAGAGCAGGATTGAGCGTGGCTCCAAAGATTATGTTCGCATCAGGATCGGCGGCGGCCGTTATGGTCTCTGCGGCACTGTTGATTTCATGCATGGACATATCCATGCCGCCAATTACATTAAACAGTATGCCCCTAGCGCCATCTATAGATATCTCAAGCAGTGGTGATTCAATGGCTTGCTGTGCGGCCTGGACTGATCTATTTTCACCACTAGCTCGACCAATACCCATAAGAGCTGATCCAGCATTACTCATGACAGTTTTGACGTCAGCAAAGTCTAAGTTAATAAGACCATGTACTGTTATAAGGTCAGATATACCCTGTACGCCCTGTCTTAAGACATCATCAGCAACCTTAAAAGCTTCAAGTAATGGAGTTTGCCTATCAATAGTCTGCAGGAGACGATCATTTGGAATAATGATTAGAGTATCCACGGCATCACGCAGATTAGTAATGGCTATATCGGCATTTCGACGACGCTTTTCACCCTCGAAAGCAAAAGGCTTTGTAGCAAATCCTACAACAAGTGCCCCCGCTTCTTTGGCTACCTTAGCTACTATATGTCCGGCTCCACTACCAGTACCCCCACCAGCTCCAATGGTAATAAATACCATATCGGCACCCTCAACAACCTTCTTGATTTCATCCAGTGACTCCTCTGCGGCCTTTTGCCCTACAAGAGGATCTGCTCCGGCACCAAGTCCGCGAGTAGTATCGCTACCTATATGAATCTTTTTCTGGGCCTTGGAATGATGAATTGCTTGGGCATCGGTGTTGATAGCAATAAATTCAACACCTTCTATGCCAGCCTCCACCATACGATCAACGGCAGCTCCACCAGCTCCGCCAACGCCTATAACCTTAATTCGTGCAAATGTTTCAATATCTGGTGCTACTTGTGGCATATTATAATATCCTCTAAGCTCTTACCTACGACCAGAGTATACCTCAAACAGTACCTGTAGTCTATAGACTAGAGTGCTCATCGCTTGATCCACTTGAATAAACTTTCTATCAGACCAAACGCATTAGTATTGGGCTGACCTTTTTGTAGATTATGGGAGGGTATCAGTAGTACGTCCAGTACCATGAGACCCACCGCTGTAGTAAATGCAGGATCTTGAACAGTATCAACCAGCCCTCCAATAGACTGCAACGTACCCAATCGAGCAGCCAGTTCTAATTTATCCCGCGTAAAGTCAGCAATACCTGGCAATTTAGACGTGCCACCCACCAACACAACACCCCCTGGTAGCTTGCGCGAACGATGTATTTTCTTGAGTTCTTTATCTACATATTCAAGTAATTCCTCAACTCGTGCTTCTGTAATCATTCGAATTTCACGGGTATCGAACTTATATTCTTTATTATTAAACGTTACGCTAATGCTGTTATCGAATGAGCTGTTTTCTTCTAGGCTGGCATGCTGGATTTTTACAATTTCAGCTATATCTAGATCGGTTTTTAGTCCAATAGCTAAATCATTTGTAATATTTATACCGCCTATAGGCAGTACTGCTATATGTTGTACCTCGCCATCTTCAATTACTACAACGTTTGTAGTGCCCGCACCAATATCTAACAACAGAGTTCCTGACTCTTTTTGTTGTCTATTTAGAACTGCTTCCGCTGACGCTACGCCCGAAACGGTATGATGAGCTATGTTTATATTGGCTTTTTCTAGAACTGATGCTAGGCTTCGAAGATTGGGAGTCGCGGCTGTAACTATATGAGTATCTACCTCTAGACGCACACCCTGCATACCAACAGGATCTTTGATATTTTCCTGTCCATCCAGTCGATAGTTTTTAGCAAATACCTGTACAATCTCACGATTAGGCGGTAGCTGAACGATAGTAGCTTCCCTTTCTACACGCAGCCGGTCTTCTGATGTAATTTCGCGGTTTGCAGTACTAATTGCTATGACACCTTTTGAATTCATACCTACGACATTTGCACCATTTATATTTATGGTAGCTCTTTGGATATGGATGCCCGCTAACCGCTCGGCATCACTAACAGCCTGACTAATAGCCTCAACAACGTCTTCGGAATGAACTATAACTCCCTTACGCATACCAAGATTGGGAGCACTACCATGTCCAATTACAGACAGTTGAGTTGAGTCATTACCATCAACAACACCGACTACGCAGCGAACAGTGCTAGTACCAATATCAAGACCGACATAGTGCGCCGGCAAGGATTCACGCATATAAATAGTATACACGAGTTTCGCACTTAGCCATTGATACCAGGTGGTAGCTGGCTGGTTACAGTTGTTCAATCCGAGGGAGGCTTGGACCATAGCCTATGTTGAGTGAGGAGTGAGCGGCTGTAGCCTGTCAGGTGTCATCTGGGGCGATGGAAAAGTCCGAAACTCGTGTTAAAGATCATCGGCTCCAAAACCTCCGAATTTGTTTTGCGGGGGCTATAACTACTAATTTCGACGTTCTGTTAATATTTCAGCACCGTTTTCAGTAATTAATACCGTGTGCTCGAAATGTGCTGCCCTTGAACCATCACGCGTACGAACAGTCCAGCCATCATTTTCTATATAGACACGATAGTCCCCCAGGGTTGCCATCGGTTCTATGGCGATTGTCATGCCAACCTCAAGCTTTGGCCCCATACCACGGCTTCCATAATTTGGAATATTTGGATCTTCGTGCAATTCATGTCCAACACCATGACCCACCAAATCCCTAACTACACCGTACTTGCCGTCATCTAATACTTTCTGGATTGCTGCCGCCACATCACCAACCATAACACCACCATGTAAGGCCCCTATGCCTGCATTAAGTGATTTACGGGTGTCTTGCACTAGTTTGGTGTCAGTAGCCGATTTTGGTCGTCCAGCTATGGTCGTAAGGGCCGAGTCGGTGATCATACCTTCATATAAAACCCCAAAATCAATACTAACAATATCTCCATCCTCAATTACACGCCGGCTGCTCGGTATACCGTGAACAACCTCATCATTAATTGATACGCAAAGCACGTCAGGATAGCCAAAGTAGCCCAAAAAAGCAGGTTTTCCGCCAAGTGCTTTTAGTTCCCGACCGGCAGAATCGGCAAGTTGTTGAGTGGTCATCCCAACGCTAAGCTGTTCTTCTAATAGTTTGAGAATTGTAGCCAATATCTGGCCACTTGCTCTCATAGAATCAATTTCAGACTTGGTTTTTATTCGCGTAAACACTATGCGCCTTCTCTACAGCTTCAAGAATTTGTTGATGCACCTTTTCCGAAGTTTCTTCTCCGTTAATATCATAAACCATAATTCCAGCTTCTTTAAAGTTTTTAATAATCGGTACGCTAAGTTGTTCATACTCAAGTAATCTCTCGTCAATAGCTTCTTTATAATCATCCTTACGACCACGTTGCAATAATCGTTCCTTGATAATTTCTGAAGATGCCTTGAGGTGAATCACTACTGTGGACGACAATTGACCATGCTTAACTTGATTGAGTAGCCAGTCAGCTTGGGCGGGCGTTCGAGGAAACCCGTCCAGCACAAATTCATTGCCTACATCTATTATGGTAAATATTTTACGTACTAAACTAATTATATCTTGGTCTTTTAGGAGTTTGCCGGCCACCATATCTTTGCGTCGCTCACCAGAAATAAGCATTCTAAGAAACTCACCTGTTGATAGCCAAGGTACCGCTAGTTCATCCGCCAAAAGTCGCCCCTGCATACTTTTTCCAGATCCAGCTACTCCTATAAAGATAATCATTTTGCCATCTTCGCTATACGCTCTTTGACCAATCTGGCAATAGTAGCACCGTCTGCCAATCCCTTACTTGCCTGCTTTACCAATCCTATAACTTGCCCCATCGTAATAATTGATGGATCTTTAATGTCTGTCATAATTTCATCTATAAGTATTTCTATGTCTTTTTCTTGCATTTGTGCGGGCAGATAGTGTTCTATCATTATTTTTTCGGCAAGTTCTTTTTCTGCTCGTTCAGTACTACCGCCTTGCCTATACATATCGGCGCTTTCTTGACGTTTTTTTACTTCTTTTAAGAGTAAGCTAGTTACAATATCCTCTGGCAAACCCTCATCTCGCTTATTTGCAGCAACCTCAGCATAAAGAATCGCATTCTTAAGCCCTCTAAGAGTATCCACAAGTAATTTGTTACCGGCAAGCATAGCCTGTTTTAGATCTTGCTCAATTTGTTGCTTGATCTTCATTTATAACAAAAGTGTATCAAACCACAGTTAGTTTGGCTATAATTATAGCCCCCGCAACTTTTCGAATCACCCTCTTTGGCCCAAAACCGCCTTTCCTCGTTCAACGTATCTAAGGATATGTCTCTCTCGGAAAAGTCAGTTTTTGGCTCAAAGATCATTGCTTCAAAAACCCACGAATTTGTTTTGCGGGGACTATACATCGAGAAAATACCGACTGATACCAGCCGAGATTAGTTGATCTGGGGATGGAGGAGTTTGCGATAGGTCCAGTTTAGATTCTTGGATTATTTTTGGCCAAGTTTCATTTTTTTCATCTTGATGGCCTTGCGTTCACGACGAATAATTGCTTTTTCACGCCTATCACGTTTGCTTGTTGGCTTATCAAAATACTGGTTCTGCTTCGCGACAGTCATTATCCCTGCTTGCTGAACCTTTCGAGTAAAGCGACGTAGTAGGTTTTCTAATGATTCTTTGGCATCTTTTCTAGTAACTTGTATCACGAGTGTAAATTGTACAGTAACAGGGAAGGTTTTGCAACCTATTGACCTAGTTGTTTTTTCTGGTTTATTCGTTGTGATTTCAACACTATACTCTGAAGCTCTTTAAAGATGGCGAAATGCTTGTTGGTATGATAGATTTTTGTATTGCCCTGTTTTTCAGAAATAAGAAAACCTATTTTTTCCAGTCGCTTAAGCTCACGCTGAATATTGCCAGCGTCCTCCTTAATAAGCTTGGCAAGACCACGAACATGCGTCTTGAAGTCTGGATACTTGGCGTAAACTACGATTATCTTTCTACGAACCCTTGAAGTTATAAATACATCTAGCATAAGCTCTTCTATTGTTATTAGGACAACGTCAAGTATAGTTAACTTGTCTTATTATTTCAATATGTTTCTGTAAAAAGCCTATACTGGGACTATAATGCCTACAATAAAGTCGTACTACGAAGTTTGGATAAGTAGCCCTAGATATCATGGTGATAAGCCTCTGATTTACGAAAGCGACATATCGATAGAAAATGGCTCTGTTGTTACTGTAGGTCTACGGCGACAAGTAGTACTTGGTATCGTTAATGCTCAAGTTAAAAAGCCAGCTTTTAAAACTCAATCTATATTGAAGCAAATAGGTAAAAATCCTGTGCCTTCTTCGGTGTTTAAGCTTTTTGGGTGGCTTAGATCTTATTATCCAGCTCCTTCTGGGGTCTTGATACAATTATTTTTACCGAGTGGCATCCAGCAACAAGCTAGACCGACACCGGGCCCAAGCAAAATCCCTATACTCGACGACTTACCCGAAACTCCTCCACCCCCTGAAAAAAAGCTCCCAACGCTTACGCCTGATCAGCAATCTGCACTACAACAAATACAAGCATCAAAAAAACAAGAACCCATATTGCTGCATGGCGATACCGGCACAGGCAAAACCAGGGTATATATTGAATTAGCAAAAGAACAGATTCAAAATGGTCGTTCAGTACTCATATTAACACCCGAAATCGGTCTTACGCCTCAACTAATAAAAATGCTGGAAGTAGCATTTCCTGATCAAATTATCGGTATACATTCCGCGCTAACCTCGGCACAAAGGCGTGATGCCTGGTTAAAGATTCTGGAGGCCGAGGAGCCACTAGTGGTAGTTGGACCTCGATCGGCATTGTTCACCCCTTTGTCAAACATAGGACTTATTGTGGTAGACGAGGCTCATGACACAGCATACAAGCAAGAACAAGCCCCCAACTATCAAACAACACGAGTTGCAGCACGTTTAGCCCAATTAGAAGGTGCGCGACTAGTACTTGGCTCCGCTACCCCCCTAATCAATGACTACTTCACCTTTAAGGCGAAGGGACTGCCAATCGTCCGCATGACAAGAGCAGCCACAGAGACCGCTAAACTGGACTTAAACAAAGCTCTCCCATCCCCAGATCGAATAACCTCGCCTACAACCAGTTTTTCTTCTCTCGATGTGCCTTCAGGTACCTCTACTTCAGACAAAACAGTTTTCGCTCGAGCTGATTCGCCCCAGGAACAAACAATTTTGCATAAGTCTAATGAAGCAGGCTCCGTCACCAAATTAATAGCACTACAAGATAAGGCTCATTTTTCACAATCAAAATGGCTATCCGATGATCTTATAAAAGAAATGCGCTTACGCCTACAAAACAAGGAACAGTCTTTGCTTTTCTTAAATAGACGGGGTACGGCACGAATAATATTGTGTCAAAGTTGTGGCTGGCAGCTACTTTGTCCACGTTGCGACCTTCCACTTACCTATCATGGTGATACTCATTTGGCTTTATGCCATACGTGCGGTCATAGCGAACAAACTCCATCTAATTGCCCAAACTGTCACGGTACTGAAGTTATCTTCAAGAGCATAGGCACAAAACTTATTGTTGCCGAAATAAAAAGACTACTGCCCGAGGCAAGGGTGCAAAGGTTTGACGGCGACAATCTTAAGGCCGATCGGCTAGAAATGCATTACGAAACTATAGAAAGTGGAGCCGTAGATATATTGGTCGGGACACAAATACTCTCAAAAGGCCTTGATTTGACTCGATTAAGTTTAGTGGGCATAGTTGTGGCTGATACCGGCTTATATATTCCAGATTATACCGCTGAAGAAAAAACATTTCAGATGATCAGCCAAGTCAGTGGTCGAGTAGGGCGCGGACACCTTAAAGGTATGTTGATAATACAAACATATCATCCAGAAAGCCCGATCATTAACGCTGCAATAACTAAAAATTATGAAGAATTTTATAAACAACAGTTGCATGAACGTGAAATTTTCATATTCCCTCCCTTCTGTTATCTTCTCAAACTATCTTGCAAACGTGCCACCCAGCAATCTGCTAAAAAAGCCTCGGAAAAATTACTATTAGAACTCCAGCAAAAACAATTATCTCTATCAATCATCGGACCATCACCGGCATTTCATGAAAAACAACAAGGCAAATATCATTGGCAATTGATAGTGAAATCAAGAAGTCGAGGGAAATTGCTTGAAATTATCAAAAGTCTTCCCGCTACCCTGTTATAGCCCCCGCAAAACAAATTCGGGGGTTTTGGAGCCGATGATCTTCGAGTCAAAAACTGGCTTTTCTGAGGGAAGCATATCATTAGATAAGGTGAGTGAGGAAAGACAGTTTTTGGCCGGAGAGGGCGGTTCAAAAAGCCGTGAATTTGTTTTGCGGGGGCTATATCTACAAAAAAGTGTAAAAGTCCTATATATACAGGACTTTCACACCTTTTCATAGCAACAGAGCACAACTGACTAGCTACAAACTTCCATGCCTCTTTCGATGTAGCGATGGCTACCTCTCCTTCGGCCTGAAAGTTTTCGCTTAGCCAGTTGCACCCTGTTATCTACAAAAAAGTGTAAAAGTCCTATATACTCTGTTAAATGATTATTACAAAAGATAGCATTATCACGCTTCCTAACCCTCACTTAAGGCATGGTTCAAAAAAAATAGGTGTGGTTACTGAATCAATCAAGCAACTTATCGATAACATGAAGGATGCTACGCTAGACTGGGAGGACAGCCGAGATCACGAAGTCGGTGTTGCGCTAGCCGCCATACAAATTGATCAACCCCTAAGAGTAGTAATAGTTCGCAACGATTTCAACAATAAAAAAAACCGAGTATTCACAGCATTTATTAATCCAGAAATTACTAAGTATGAAGGTGATATCATAGATGATTTTGAAGGATGTTTAAGTGTCTCGGATATCTATGGCAAAGTACCTCGTTATGAAAAAGTTCGGGTTAAGGCCATCAATGAAGATGGCAAGTTAATCAGGGTTAAGGTCGAGGGATTCTTGGCCCGAGTTTTTCAACATGAAATCGATCACACCAACGGAATCGTATTTATCGACCACATCAAAAATACAACCGATGCTTTTTATAAATTAAAAAATGATGGCCAACTGGAGGCGCTTGATTATGAAAAACACATCAAAGACAATCGTATTCTTTGGTAATGAACGGCTCGCAACAGGAGTAAAAACCTCTGCCCCAACACTACAAGCCCTCATAAAAGCTAGGTACAATGTTGCTGCAGTAATTGTCAACAACGAACACAGCAAGTCTCGTTCTAAGCAGCAACATCTTGAAATTGAAGATATTGCTAAAGCAAACAATATACCTGTTTTATTGCCTAAAAAACTTATCGATATAGAACAACAGCTTAAAGATTATGGCGCTTCTGTAGGAGTTTTAATAGCCTATGGAAAAATAGTACCTCAAAGTATCATTGATATTTTCCCTAAAGGAATTATAAATATTCACCCCTCTCTTCTGCCAAAACATCGTGGACCAACACCTATTGAAAGTGCAATCTTAAATAATGATTCAGATACTGGCGTCTCTATAATGCAACTTACAAAAGATATGGATGCAGGGCCTGTGTTTGCACAGAGTCAAATCAAGCTAGACGGCACAGAAACCAAACAATATTTAGCTGACACCCTATTAAATATAGGTGGTGCCATGCTGTTAGATATTCTGCCAGAAATTTTACACGGCAACATAGTGGCACTGCCCCAAGATATATCAGGTGCAACATATGATAATTTGTTATCCAAAAAAGACGGAGTAGTAGATTGGCGCAAGCCTGCTCAACAAATTGAGCGAGAAATTAGAGCATTTATGAATTGGCCTAAAAGCCATGTAAAAATTGGTGATCGGGATGTCATTATTACTAAAGCTCGTGCTGTGTCAGATATAGATTTACTGGAAAATATAAAATGCGGAGAAATAATAACCACAGACGATTATTTGGCAATCAAGACGGGCAAAGGAGCACTTATTTTGGTAACGGTGAAGCCAGCTGGTAAGAAAGAGATGACCAGCAAAGCATTTCTTGTTGGTAATAAAATTATTCAGCAGCAGCAGCTATAATTTGCGGAGCAGATTGCTTAATCTCATACTTTAGCTTTTCTAATTCATCGGCCACCACTTGTTTGTAGTTCGGAAAATTAGTTTCGAGCCATTTTAGAGCTCCAGGTTCATCATTCTTATCTATGTAGGCTTCAAACTCATCCAGTTGTTCGTTGGTCATCTGTTCCGCTAGTTTCATACCAACTCGCATCTCAAGAGTTTCATAAATATGAGTCAGCATTTTGTTTTTTTCTTCAGCAGATAGAGCTCCTAATCCCAGCTCTTGTAGTAGATTATCATCTAGTTTAAACATAGTTGAATAATTCCTTTCATTTGTATTTTAGCAAAGTTATAACAAAAAGTAACAATAGGGCTGTATAAAAACCAACCATAAAAGCTTGTTTGTAAATAGAACTGGCTCTCTTTCTACCTTCTAACCACTGTGTTGAATGTAAGTTAGGTAGCACTTCACCAACAGCAGTAGCTGCGTGAATTGTATTTTTGTCCGCAAGATTCAAGTTGGTAGAGTCTGGTTCTGTCATATCTTCTACCACAGTATACTGGACCTGTCGCAAAATCGCCCGTTCCCAGGCTAAATCAGCTCGAGTTGGGAGTGGTTTGGCTGAAGGAGAGGTAGCCATAGCTACATCGAGAGAAGACAGACCGCTACCAGCCGAGATGAATTGGTCTGGGGATGGGGGAGCTTTGCGACAGGTCCAGTATGCTGGACCTGTCGCAAAATACCTTCTCGGACACAAGTTTCGCACTTTTCCGTCGCCTAAAAATACCCGTTTTGCTATGGGATGGCTACAGTTTGCGTTCTTTTGTCTCTCTCGTGAACAATTCTACGCGATCGCCTATCACAAGATCAACTCGTGACGAATACTTCAAGCTCATTCCACACATTTCACCTTCAAACACTTCTTTTGTATCTTGCGTACCACGTTTTAGGTTAGTTACTTCTACTTCAGCCAACTCTTGTTTATCCCGAATAACCCGTGCAAGTGCCGGCATTACTAACTTACCTTTTGTGACTTCACCACCACAAATAACTTCTGTTTTAGTGGTCTTGAAAACGCCCTTAACGACCAATTGACCCATGACAGTTTCTATAATCTCTGGCACTAAAAGCTTGCTCATTTCATCTTTAGTATCATCAATCAACTCGTATATAACCTTATACATTCGAATACGTATTCGATCTCTAACTGCAAGTTGTTTGATGTTTGGGGGAACAGGGACGTTAAAGCCATAAATAATGGCTGAACTGCTACGAGCCAGATGAACATCATTTTCGTTAACAGGCCCAACCCCGCTAGCCACGACACGCACTACCACCTCTTCAGTATCGAGAGTTCTTAGGCTATCAACAACAGAAGTTAGTGAACCCTGAACATCTGTTTTTATAATTACATTGAATTCGCTAACCTGATTATGACGATTAATCATCCTAATCAGTTCACTATTACCAATATCCGATCGCCCCTCCGATTTACGACCAATATCTATGGTTTTAGCTTCCTGGCGAGCAGTTTTTTCATCTACAGATATAATAAATTCATCTCCAAATTCTGGAAGAGATTTAAAACCAGTGATCACTACGGGTGTAGATGGTCCGGCGTCTCGTATTGTCTTACCGTTAGTTGATTCAAGATTACGAATTTTGGCATATGTTGCGCCAGTTACAACATAATCCCCACTATGTAGAGTTCCTTCCTCTATAAGTGCTACAGCTACAGGTCCTCGCCCTCGCTCCATATGCGACTCAATAATCAATCCTTTGGCGGGCACATTGTTATCGGCACGCAAATCTTCCACATCTGCAACCAATAAAATCATATCCAGAAGCTCATTGACACCTTTTTTGGTCTTGGCTGAAACTTCAAGAGCTACAATATCGCCACCCCACTCTTCTACTAATAATTTTTGTTCGGCAAGCTGTTGTTTAACTTGGTTAGAATCAGCCCCTTCTTTATCCATCTTGTTAATAGCTACTATAATCCTAACATTCGCTTTACGTGCGAAACGAATAGCTTCTATTGTCTGCGGCTTCACGCCATCATCAGCAGCAACCACAATAATAACTAAATCAGTCAATTGAGCACCATGTTCACGAAGAGCGGCAAAAGCCTCGTGTCCTGGAGTATCTAGAAGTGTGATAAAACGACCATTATGTTCAACCTGATAAGCTGCAATATGTTGAGTAATCCCTCCGGCCTCGGCTTTGGTTAACTCCGAACCTCTAATGGCATCCAGTAAACTTGTTTTACCATGATCTACATGACCCATAACTGCAACAACCGGTGGTCTAGGCGTAGCTTTTTCTGATGCGATAATTCTTTGGCGCGGTGTTGTTGAACTTTCAGTATCTTTTTTCTTTAGTTCCACATCTAGATCCAGCTCACCAACGATAATTTGGGCCGTGTCGAAATCAATACGCTCATTAACCGTCGCCATGACACCATTTTTCATAAGTTCAGCTATCAATTTCGTAACAGGTAGCATGAGCTTATCGGCAAGATCGCCAACGGTTATTATGTTATCAATTTCTATAATGGAACTCACGCTTAACCACCCTTCGCTATTTAGCGTTTTTTAGACTTAGAGCGATCTTTCGAGCTTCAGTATCAATTTCCAATACCTTGAATTTCTTTTTTTCATTAAGTTGAAAGATTTTTTCTGGATCAATACCTTCGTCATTACTCATTTCAGATACATGGACGAGGGCTTCAACTGCAGATGAAAGTTGTACAAAAGCTCCAAATGGCGTAATTCTGGTTACTTTACCTTCCACCACGTCATCTTTTTTAAAAGATTTAACTTCTTGCAGCCACGGGTCTTCAGTCATCTGTTTAAGGCTAAGCGATAAACGATCTTTATCAATTGAAATAATCTTGGCTTTTATGACCTGGCCGATCTTTATATAGTTACGAGGATTTTCTACTCTCTCCCAAGAAATCTCTGAAATATGAATCAAGCCCTCGATGCCATCGACATTTACAAACGCTCCGAAATCTATAACCCCTGTAATAACCCCTTCCACCACATCACCCACCTTAAGCTCGGTTAGGCGTGATTGCATGTAATCTTTTATGGCTTCTTTTTCTGAAAAAATAAGTTTATTATCCTTGCGACTCACATCTAAAATACGAACTCGCATTGGCTTGCCAGCCAACTGGTTAAGTTTCTGTAGAATTTCATCTTTGTCCGCCCCTGATACACGAGGGTAATGGCCGGCGGCGAGCTGTGAAACAGGCAGAAATCCGCGTATACCTTCAAGCTCAACCAATAAACCACCTCGATTAGCATCGTAGGCCGTAATCTCAATAATTTCCTGGTTGTCAAAAATCCTTTGAAGCTCATCCCATCCCCTGTCCTTAACTGCACGCTTCATACTAAGCAGAGCGTAGCCTTCTTCAAGCTCTGGATCAACTACGCTAGTAGTAACTTTTTCACCCTCTTCCAGTTGTTGACCATAGCCGATCTCTCGACGCATAACCACGCCAACGCCATTAGCCCCTAAATCGACCCAGACCTCATGTTTACGAACTGAAGTAATTGTTGCTTCAATCACATCACCAGTTTTAAGCTCTTTTACTTCCGTTGAAGCCAAAAGCTCATCCATAGTCATATCGTTTGACATACTAATACATGTCTCCTTATCCCTGCGGCAACCCTTGAGTTGTTAGTCCGATCAGTCTTATAAAAATATTATACCTGTTCCAATCTGTAAAAGCAATCCACTCAACTGGACATATAAGTAGTAAAAACGTAAACTGTTCTTATGTATTTGGCTGTAGATGTTGGAGGGACAAAAACACTTGTTGCCTCTTTTGATGATATGGGTAATATAATAAAAAAACTACGATTCCCTACGATCAAGAACTATGATGATTTTTTAATAGAACTGGGGAGTAATATACTGGACTTACGCAAAGCTCCCCCATCCCCAGACCAATTCATCTCGGCTGGTAGCAGTCTGTCTTCTCTCGATGTAGCTATGGCTACCTCTCCTTCAGCCAAACCACTCCCAACTCGAGCTGATTTAGCCTGGGAACGGGCGATTTTGCGTAAGTCAAGTATATCTGTTCTACAGACTAATAGTTTTCTGGGGGCCGGTGTAGGTATCCCGTGTGTCTTAGATAGAGAGCAAGGCAAACTTAAAAGTAGCGGGAATCTAAACTGGAAAAATAAATTTATTCAATCTGATCTAGAAAAAATTGTTAAGTGTCCTGTTGCCGTAGAAAACGATGCAAAACTAGGAGCCCTATCTGAAGCGATTCTTGTTAAGCAAGACTACGATAAAGTACTATACATAACCATAGGAACCGGTATAGGGGCTGCCCTGGTAACAAGTGGAGTAATTGATTTATCATTAGGAGATAGTGGTGGCAAAGGATTGCTAGTTGAGCACGATGGAGCTATGGAGTTATGGGAAAATTTTGCTTCAGGCAAAGCAATCGTAAGACGTTTTGGCAAGAGAGCGAGCGAAATAGAAGATCCTAAAATTTGGCAGATTATTGCCAGAGACTTATCCGTAGGACTTATTAATTTCATATCACTATTTGAGCCAGAAGTAGTAATTCTAGGTGGTGGGGTGGCATCTTATTATGATAGATTTGCTGATTTTTTAGTTAACGAACTAAAAAAATACAAGATGCCATTAATTTCTATGCCTCCTATTCTACAAGCACAACGGCCAGAAGAAGCTGTAATATATGGTTGTTATGAATTAATAAGGGATAGTCATGCAAAATCTACTTGATAGACTGGCTAAAGATTTTACAGAACTTAGTTTTGTGTCTGGCGAAGCATTTTGCTGGTCACCCGAAGAGAAGAAAATCATATATAAATCTGAATATTCCAGCGTAGCAGAGTGGTCACTAATGCACGAGCTTGCTCACGGACTCCTCAACCATACAATCTATAAAACAGACATGGAACTTTTGATGTTAGAGGTAGCCGCTTGGTCAAAAGCCGAAAAACTGGCAGCAAATTATGACATAATCATAGATAAAAATCACATACAAGACTGCATTGATACATACAGAGATTGGCTAGATGCTCGTAGCACTTGTCCAGAGTGCACTAGTAACGGCTTACAAAGCGATAGTCGTCATTATTACTGCCTAAACTGTGGCCTTGTATGGCGCGTTACTAGTTCTAGGTTTTGTCGCCCATACCGGCTAAGAGCCTGACAAAATCCCACTGATGGCTAAAACAGTAGGTCGACCACTTTTCCTGTATTTTTTGCTTCAAAATGTACCGTTTAGGTACCTTTTGGCACAATAAATACAAGAAAAATCATGGTTGCTGCTACTGTTTTACCTTTCATCAGTGGGATTTTGCGACAGGTCCAGTTTAGGCTATTTTTTTAGAGCGACGGCTAATACGACCACCCCTTGCACCAGCAATACGAGCTAGTTCGCGATTAGCATAAAAACCACCGGTTTTTCCTTTTTTACCACCCATAGCTCCAATTTTTGCATAAAAATCAGCACCATATTTAGTCTTATTAGTTGAAGCAGCAGCTTTGCCACCATCTTTAGTTCCAGCCATATTATGTGACCTCCGTTATTAATTCTCTCGAGTGAAATAAAAGGGTCCTACCACAAAAGATGGCCGAACCCCCTTACCTCTATCGAATACACTAATAATAGCACTACATTGCGCTCATGTCAATAAAATCATGTTTTACGTTATGCTTTACGTTTAAGAAAAATAAAAAGACCCCTTTTGGGGGTCTCATTATATAATTTGGCACCGTGCTATTTTCCCAGGGTTAAAACCCAAGTATTGTAACCGCTGCGAGGCTTAACTGCTGTGTTCGGGATGGGAACAGGTGTTTCCCTCGCGCCATGGGCACCAATTTTCGCGTCTCGATGACACGGAAATTGGTAGAAGGTAGAAGTTAGCTTTTTTGAAGCATCTTCAATATTCCATATTCCGCACCGTAGGCGCTCTGTTGATGTCCATGAATATACCATATACGATATAGTCTATACAATGCCTATACCACTTGTGATATATTTCAATAAATGCCGTATAAGGATCGTGTGTTACCTCTTGGTAACACCAATAACTAGTCAATGCACTTCACCATGAGGTGTGCGTTTGATTACAAAATCAACGTTATGTAAATAAGCCTAGAGGAGTTGTACAAAAATACTATTCCTTTAGTATCATAAACAAAATATCACATCTTGTGTCAAAAACTAATCTATAGGCCTGGCAAAGCCAAGTGTCCAGATTAGCGGCGCACATTTCATGGGTCGTAAAAAGTCGATGGGACTATTAGTACACTTCGGCTCAATACGTTACCGCACTTTCACCTTGCGCCTATCAACCTGATCGTCTTTCAGGGTCCTCTAGAGATAAATCTCCGGGAAATCTAATCTTGGGGTCAGTTTCGCGCTTAATATGCTTTCAGCGCTTATCTGGTCCGCACATAGCTACCCAACAATGCCATTGGTATGACAATTGGTACACCAGCGGTGCGTTCACTCGGGTCCTCTCGTACTACGAGCAAATTCCCTCAAATTTCCTATCGTCCACAGCGGATATAAACCGAACTGTCTCACGCGTGTAATTCCACCATTTCTGATGGCACGGACTATATCTTCTCCCTTTCTCAATGTGCTTGAGACTAGGGGTCGACGTATGATGGGCCATTAGTTGTGGGTCCCATCTCATCTGCCCGGTCTATTTGGCAGAATCAGTCTCTACGGGGACAAAAATCTTGTGCTCTCGCAAAAAAGCTATAACTTGCATGCTCGTATTAGTTCGTTTTTTAGAGTAATTAAAACTTGCTGTTTTATCAACGAGCTTACTCAAAACGACCAATTGCTGTGCAGTTAGTTTTCGCTGAGACGGATGTTGCTCTATAAGGGCAATAACACGTTCAGCTAATGCTTTTTTGAGATGAAGAAAGGGATACAGAAGTGTCAACACATGACTAACTTCCCTAAAGCCAACTATGGCGTACTCGCTCATGCCGTCACGACGCGTGCGAACATAACCATAGCCTAACTGGTCCTTTAGCCAAAGGATGAAATCATGATGGTTAGTTTTCTGATAGAAAACTATACTGGTTCGTATCTGATAGCCCAATTTGTAATCTTTACGATAAACTAATTGAGCCATGATTGAACCATCACCATCAAGAAATCCAGCTATGTAGGCCTTTTCTTCTTGAGTCACTTTCGATTTCGTCTTCCCTCGGTATTGCCTTTTTAAGTCGTTCGAAACTTTAAAGTAAGGTTTCACCGATATTAGTCGAATTTAGTACCATTGATGCGATGTACATCCGTACTTTACCACTTCTCAGTGGTAGAACGCAATGTAATTTACGTTCTGAACCCAGCTCACGTACCTCTTTAACCGGCGAACAGCCGGACCCTTGGAAGGTGCTCCCCCTCCAGGATGAGATGAGCCGACATCGAGGTGCCAAACAGCGCCGTCTATGTGAACTATTGGGCGCTATAAGCCTGTTATCCCCGGGGTAACTTTTATCCGTTTGCGTTGTCGATCCCACGTTCAATGGCCATAAATGGCCGATACAACGGGTCACTTACTCCCACTTTCGTGTCTGATTGGCTTGTAGGCCTCACAGTCAAGCTGGCTTATGCGTATGCACTATCGATTCGATTTCCATCCGAACCTAGCCAACCTTTGAACGCCTCCGCTACTCTTTGGGAGGCAACCGCCCCAGTTAAACTACCCACCAGACACTGTCCAGGAACCAGAACTTGAAGACCAATCGTGAGTAATACTGCGTAATTTATCTTATGTGATAAATGTTGCATACTAATTACTCAATTTGCTCTGCAAATTGTGGTCCCCGTAAGGACACAAAAACAACAAGGGTGGTATTTCACCGATGACTCCACCTCGGCTAGCGCCAAAGCTTCAAAGTCTCCCACCTATCCTACACATGTTGTCCCTATGCCCAATGTCAAGCTGTAGTAAAGCTCCACGGGGTCTTTTCGTCCTGCTGCGGACAGACGGCATCTTTACCGTCAATGCACTTTCACCGAGCTCTTCGTTGAGACAGTGCCCACATCATTACTCCATTCGTGCGGGTCAGAACTTCATAGTTTAGTTAGCTGCTCGTTTCCAAGCAGATCAGACTATCTTTTCATCTCGCCAGAATCTTTAGAAGCTCATCTTGGCTATTGCGTCTGATTCCAGACTTATTCATAAGATGACTCTGTATGATGATCTGTTTAAGATATTCTGCATTCAGGTGATGCGACTGATGAATCAGCTCACATACCTTGGCGAATATCTCAAAATCATTAGCTTTACTGGTTAACAATGGAAACTTCTGAAAATGCGGGATAATTCGCAACCTCAGATCGCTAATCGAACGTACTTCATATTTATACATTTGATCGCGCTTACTGAAACGAATCGCGCCACATCCGAAGTAGGCATGAATGTCTTTCAATACCTGTAGGCTGCGTTTGTTCTGTGCAATAGAAAAACTTGGTCTCACTTCGATACCAGTTTTCAGTTTTGCACGCTGGTTAAAACTAACCGAAAAACAACCTTCTCCATCTGTAAAACCTGTAATATACCAAGCAAACTCCATGGATTCCTTTTTTGGGCGAGAGCCAACGTATTGTACATTTTTCATCATGTACCTCTCCTTTCGGATTAGTCGTTACGGCTTCCATTCACTATGTAAAGCGAATGATTGCCACGGGATTGTCATTACTGTTGAAAACAGTTTTAGATTTCCCCGTTATTAGTTGGTTTACTCTAAGCAAATCGCTTTGCTTTTCAGGCAAGTTTATTACCTGACAAGGAATTTCGCTACCTTAGGACGGTTATAGTTACCGCCGCCGTTCACTGGGGCTTCAGTTCGCACCGTAAAGCACTCCCCTTAACCTTCCAGCACTGGGCAGGAGTCAGCCCCTATACATCCACTTTCGTGTTAGCAGAGACCTATGTTTTTGGTAAACAGTTGCGTGGGCTCCTTAGCTGCGGCCCCGTCACATTATCTACCACGATAATTGACTTAATAGACTTACTAAAACGTAATTCTATGGGGTCAGCTTTCTTTTCTCAATCCACCAGTTGGTGGATGCTCGTCTTTGCGCTTGAACGTAAGAAGTTAAAAACTTACGCCAAGACACCTATTGTTTTCAAAAAGAAAACTGGCAAGTCACGAATGTCATAGACACTGTGACGGGGCAGACCTTATCCCGAAGTTACGGTCGCTAAATTGCCGAGTTCCTTAACGAAGAATCACTCGTACGCCATTGGTCTACTCGACCTGAGCACCTGTGTCGGTTTGCGGTACGGATAGCCATACACACAAGTTTGAAAGATTTTCTAGTCACCACTCTCACAAGAATCAGCCAAAATGGCTTTTCATTCTCCCGACGTTAATCGAGATTAGACGAATATAACCATGAATTCGCTCCTGCTAACATGATGCGTCATTTCAAACAATGTATGACTAGTACGGGAATATTAACCCGTTGTCCATCGCCTACGCTACGCGCCTCGGCTTAGGACCGACTAACCCTGGGACGATTATCGTGGCCCAGGAAACCTTGCTCTTTCGGCGGGCAGGATTCTCACCTGCCTTATGGTTACTCATTCCAGCATTCTCACTTGATACCGCTCCACCAGACCTCGCAGTCCAACTTCAATGCAATATCAACGCTCCTCTACCACGCCACATAAATGTGACATCCATATCTTCGGTGCTATGCTTAGCCCCGTTACATTTTCCGCGCAAGATCTCTTGACTAGTGAGCTGTTACGCACTCTTTAAATGAATGGCTGCTTCTAAGCCAACATCCTAGTTGTTTAAGAAATCTCACCTCGTTTCCCACTTAGCATAGACTTAGGGACCTTAGATGATGGTCTGGGCTGTTTCCCTTTCGAGCGCCGAGCTTAGCCCCGGCGTTCTGACTGCCGTAGTTCCACATGTAGTATTCGTAGTTTGTCAAGGGTGAGTACGCTTACGCGCCCCAGTCCGAAACAGAGCTCTACCCCTACATGCTACCGTACGACGCTAGCCCTAAAGCTATTTCGAGGAGAACCAGCTATCTCCAGGTTCGATTGGCATTTCACCGCTAACCACAGGTCATCCGAGAGTGTTGCAATACTCGACGGTTCGGTCCTCCACGCAGTTTTACCTGCGCTTCAACCTGCCCATGGTTAGGTCACCTGGTTTCGGGTCTAATTACCACGACTTAAGGGATAAATCCCTAACGGCCTATTCAGCCTCGCTTTCACTATGCCTCCGACAGATGTCTTAGGCTTGCCGTAATAATTAACTCGCTGGATCGTTCTACAAAAAGCACGCCGTCACCCCGCATATGCGGGGCTCCGACTCCTTGTACGCACACAATTTCAGGTTCTATTTCACTCCCCTTCCGGGGTTCTTTTAACCTTTCCCTCACGGTACTAGTTCACTATCGATCGCAAGATATATTTAGCCTTGGGACGTGGTCGTCCCGGATTCAGTCAGGGTTTCACGTGTCCCGACCTACTCGACAATCGCTCGCACTTCGCACGAGCAAGTTAAAAGCAAAAATCCAAAAGACCTTTATCTTTTCACTCGCTTGTGCTCGGCACAAGCTCTACAAATATAAGGTTTGCGAAGTTTGGCATACCGGGCTTTCACCGTCTCTGGCGGAACTTTCCAATTCCTTCTGCTCACCTCGCAAATTTCTAACCTTATGCAGAATAATGGTAGCTCCTGCCGCCTTATGTAGAATCTGGACTACGTCCAGGTCCTACAAAAGGTTTTTTGTAGTGTCACAACCCCTTTTAAATATTCGTCTACCAACTTATTTGTCCGCCCATAAATGAGCAGACAAAAACTTAAAAGGTTTGGGCTATTCCAGTTTCGCTCGCCACTACTCCCGGAATCGTTGTTTACTTTCTCTTCCTCAGGGTACTAAGATGTTTCAGTTCCCCTGGTTCCCGCCTCGTAATCTATATATTCAATTACGGGTGACTAGACATGACTCTAGCCGGGTTTCCCCATTCGGATATCTTCGGTTCATAGCTTAGTAAGCAGCTCCCCGAAGCTTTTCGCAGCTTCTCACGTCCTTCATCGGTATCTCACGTCAAGGCATCCCTTGTGTGCGCTTATGTAACTTTTTACGATATATGAGATAAATTATCCCATATGTACATTTGACTAGTTATTGGTAATACCAACAACTCGTCATCCTTATACTTTAATTTAAACCTAAATTGTTAAATTACTAACTCAAGAACATCTCACTAAATATGATTAGTTTATTCCAGAAGCTTGAGTTTACGCTGGAAGCTTGGCGGTTTATGCAAATAACCTCGTGCCTAAACTCAAGTAGCCAAACTATCTTAGCACCAATAACAGAGGCGGTCAAGCACATTATGATGTTAAACTTGCAACATTTTGGAAGGTGTTACGTTTCGGAAACTAAATAATCTGGGCACTACGTGTGCTGGACTTATACTGAATCTGTCGCAAAGCTCCCCCATCCCCAGATCAATTCGTCAGAGAGTCAAATAGTGCTAATTATCACGAGTTTCGCACTTATAGCCCCCGCAAAACAAATTCCCGACTTTTCGAATCACCCTCTTTGGCCCAAAACCGCCTTTCCTCGTTCAACGTATCTAAGGATATGTCTCTCTCGGAAAAGTCAGCTTTTGGCTCAAAGATCATTGCTTCAAAAACCCACGAATTTGTTTTGCGGGGACTATATCTGTCGATGCCAGGTTGCATCAAACCGAGCGAAACAGTTTTATCTGGCGGAGAGGTAGCTGTGGCTACATCGAGGACAGAAAAACTGTTTGCAGCCGGTTTGGTGTGAACGGGGGCGATGGAAAAGTGCGAAAGTCGTTATTATGAGTGCGGAATCAGGGCAAGCTGGAATGTTATGTCCATAAGTGCGAAAGTTGGGTTATCCGTAAACCTTGTAATAAAGGGCCTTTTTAGGTAGAATTACTCGAGTAATTTCCTGTGGGGCGTTAGCTCAGTTGGCTAGAGCACCTGCTTTGCAAGCAGGGGGTCCGGGGTTCGAGTCCCCGACGCTCCACCAAATTACATGGGGGTGCGATGCGCAAGCAAAGCATCTCCACCAAGGGCGATTAGCTCAGCTGGCGCAGTTTACTGCAAAATTATATAGCGCATAACGCACGCTAACCGGTCGTTAACACCTCAGTTAGCAGATACATTTACATCTTAAAATCCACATGATGTGGGCGATTAGCTCAGCTGGTTAGAGCGCGTCACTGATAATGACGAGGTCGGAGGTTCGAGTCCCTCATCGCCCACCAATGAAGATGCCCCACGCAAGTGGGGCTTCTTCATTGGTGAATGAAGCGCCTCGGTTCTCCGACTCGGATTGCTTCAGCAATACGGAAGTCGGAGGCTCGGTCGACAAGCCCGCTCGCAGGAGTTTACTCCGAGAACGGGTGTAGTCGTGCGTTTGCCCCTCATCGCCCTAAGTTATTACCTGAGATAAGTCGGGGCCGTGAGTCAGCCAAAGGCAAAAGTTGCAACCGAGCCATTATAAATTTCCGGACGCTTATGCTTATTAACTGAATATATTGTAAAATAGCTTCATGATCTTCTCGAAAAAAGCGATACTTGCAGCTATTGAACTTGATAAGATAAAAATTGAGCCTTTCAACCCTGAATGGTTGGGGCCAGCTCATGTAGATTTACATCTTGGCGGTAGTTCAGATTTGCTACTAACACCAAAAGAATTCTTAACAGTAGAAACGGCTGAAACAATACATCTTAGCAATGACATTTGCGGGTTTGTTGAAGGTCGCGCCTCGCTTGCTAGGCAAGGTCTGTCCGTTGAGCAGTCTTCTACATTTATTGAGCCTGGGACGAACAACCCACTTACACTTGAATTATTCAATGCCAGTCAAAACCCAATAACTCTTGAAGCAGGTCAAACCGTAGCAAAATTATTGCTTACAAAAGTTACAGACAAAATCTAAAAACTTTTCCTTGCTAGTGCTTTCAGCCATCACAATCATAGCAATACATTACCCCTCACCGATAATATAACTTACATTTATAATTTGGTTAATCCTGCAATATCTTTGGCAAGTCCTATGGCCGTGTCAAGATCATGTTGTTGTTCTTCGCTGAGTACGGGGTATTGGTCAGTTTTAAAACCAACCTGATCACCCCAACTACCTCCCACACCAACCCATGCAGATCCTGCCATGTATTCACTTCCTTGTGAAATAGCTTGCATGCCTGCTTGATAAACCCCGCCTGATATGTAACCATTATCTTCTAAAGCTGTGGCAAAACCTGCAGCTAAGGCACCTACCAACTTGTGTCTCGGATCAATATTTCCTTCACTATCAATACTATAGAATAGTTCTCTTTCTTCTACTTTACGTGTCATATTATTGCTTTTCCTTTTACAAAATAATCAATTATTACATATTACAACTTTTATATTAGCATAAGCTTGTTATTTTGTCAATCTTCGTCTTCGTTTTGTCAAACAAAAAGAACCCTCAACAGAGGGCTCTCTATATTTTAAAAACTTTTATAGTGCAAATCAAACGTCAAGTTCGTAGTTACAGAACTGAAATCTTGTCCCGCATATGCGGGATATGTGAGTTGTCAGTACTGATATTACAACTCACCAAGACCGACCTAGCTCTCACAGGATTGCTCCGCATGATGCTAGTTTTCTCCCTAGAAAGGAGGTAATCCATCCGCACCTTCCGGTACGGATACCTTGTTACGACTTAACCCCAATCATCTCCCCTACCTTAGGCCGCAGCAAGTGCAGACGTCAGGTATTGGCGACTTTCATGGTTTGACGGGCGGTGATTGCGCTCGGGTAATTTCCGGCGCTCCCCACGTAGCGTGCGCGTCTAACGCACTACGCGAGTCCTTATGCCTTAAGGTTCGAATCTGCTCTACTCCTTCAATTGTAAGATGTTGTTTGCGCTTTATAAGCTCTGCAACTAAGCAAAACTGTTCAAACTGCAAACGCTTCTTTGCTTGAAGTGGATACCGTTGAAAAAATGGAATAATCTTTTGCGATATGTCATTAAAATTGCTGACTTTAAGCTTAACGTGCGGTCGCCATTTGGCATAACGCTCGTACTCTAAGTGGTAAATATTACCGCAATCAAGAACTTTTCGGATCTCTCGCAAGATTGGTTCGTCATCTTCCCGAAGTTCTATCTCAAAAATGAGACGAACTTCTGGTAACCTATCGCCGTTTTTATTGATAGTGATGCTAAAGCACCCTTCTCCGTCAACAAAACCAACAATGTATTGTGGATTCAGCATAAGGTTCATTCCTTCTTCTTTACATTTTACTATAAAAAATACTATGAACTCAGCTGACTTCCTGCTGTCTATTCGCTTATGCAGCGAAACAATTACTCTTCGACAACAGGATCTCCCTGGGTCACGCATTGGGCTATTTCTAGCATTCCTTACAGGCTTTTCTTGTCTTCTTCCCCTATGTACACATTGTAGGGTCGAAGCGCCTTTTGATTGTAAAGACTACTATTCGCATATAGAGCCCTTCAGGCATTCTGTTACCAGAGATGCCCTGCTCGCAGCTATGAAAGTGGATTTACACCACTTAGTCCAATGCGCTGCCAGGCGCATTTATTTTGTACAAGACCCGGGAACGTATTCACGGTAGTGTGCTGACCTACCGTTACTAGCGATTCCAGCTTCAAGCAGGCGAGTTTCAGCCTGCTATCCGAACTGAGACCGGCTTTGATGGGATTTGCTCCGTCTCGCGACTTGGCAGCCCTTTGTACCGGCCATTGTAGCGTGTTTCTAGCCCAGGGTGTAAGGGTAATACTGACCTGACATCATCCCCTCCTTCCTCCCCGTTACCGGGGCAGTCTAGCTAGAAAAATCCAACTAACTATAAGGGTTGCGCTCGTTGATGGACTTAACCAAACATCTCACGACACGAGCTGACGACGGCCATGCAACACCTGTCACTTGGCTCAATAAAGCACTTTCTCCTTTCAGAGAAATTCCAAGGATGTCAAACCCTGGTAAGGTTCTTCGCTTACCATCGAATTAAAGAACACGCTCCACCGCTTGTGCGGGTCCCCGTCAATTCCTTTATGTTTTAGTCTTGCGACCGTACTCCACAGGCGGGATGCTTAACGCGTTAGCTTCGCTACTAACCGGGTCGATACGGTTAACAGCTAGCATCCATCGTTTACGGCGTGGACTAACGGGGTATCTAATCCCGGTCGCTCCCCACGCTTTCGTGCCTTAGTGTCAGGGACGAGCCAGTTACCTGCCTACGCCATCGGTATTCCTCCTTATATCTACGGATTTCACTCCTACACAAGGAATTCTAGTAACCTCTCTCGCCCTCTAGCTGAGCAGTTTAGGTAATGTATATCCCGTTGAGCGGGACGCTTTCACTACCTACTTACTCTGCCACCTACGCAACTCTTTACGCCCAGTAATTCCGGATAACGCTTGGATCCCCCGTATGACCGCGGCTGCTGGCACGGAGTTAGCCGATCCTTATTCATCTGCTACCGTCATAATCTTCACAGATAAAAGCAGTTTACAACCCTAAGGCATTCATCCTGCACGCGGCGTTGCTCCATCAGGCTTTCGCCCATTGTGGAAAATTCCCTACTGCTGCCTCCCGTAGGAGTCTGGGCCGTTCTCAGTCCCAGTCTGGCTGGTCATCCTCTCAGACCAGCTAATGATCATCGCCTTGGTGAGCTTTTACCTCACCAACAAGCTAATCATGCGCAGGCCGTTCCCAAAGCGGATAAATCCTTTAATCCGAAGATCACATGCGGTATTAGACACCATTTCTGGTGCTTATCCCTCACTTTGGGGTACGTTCCTACGTGTTACTCAGCCGTCCGCCGCTCGAGTATTCTACACTTAAAATTCGACAGTATTTTCTAGCCTAGAAAATACGTTTCTTGGCAGTATCCCGCATATGCGGGACTTACCGAAGTCAAATACTAAGTGCAGAACCTTTCCGCTCGACTTGCATGTATTAGGCACGCCGCCAGCGTTCATCCTGAGCCAGGATCAAACTCTCCAAAAAAAATGAAGGCTGGTCAAGGCCAAGATAAACCACATGAACGCTGGCGGCGTAAACGCCGACAACAATTCACCGCTCCTACGGAGCGAGGTTCATCCTGAGCCAGGATCAAACTCTCCAAAAAAGAATCTAATCATGAACTTCAGTCGAACATCTAGAAAATCTAGAATTCTGACTTAATTTTCAAAACATAGTTCAATATGAACTGACGTTGATTTGCACTATATAAGTTTTTAACGTTCAAACACCTCACAAGACACCCAAATACAAGCACTCACGAAGCGTAGAGTACATCTTAACTCGCTCAATACAGATGTGTCAATACTATTTTTGGCTATATAAGCAGTAGCATTTACAACATATCATTCTGAATGATCTTTGAGCCAAAAACTGACTTTTCCGAGAGAGACATATCCTTAGATACGTTGAACGAGGAAAGGCGGTTTTGGGCCAAAGAGGGTGATTCGAAAAGTCGGGAATTTGTTTTGCGGGGGCTATACATCGAAAGAAGGCAGACCGCTATCAACCGAGATTAGTTGGTCTGGGGATGGGGGAGCTTTGCGACAGGTTCAGTATAGGGTGCGACCCTGTAGCGCCAGTTCAATCTTAAGCTTAAGCTTTTTCAGGGGCTTCAACAGCTTCTTCTTCTGGCCCTTCTGCTTCGTCGTCTTGGGCTTTGTCTACTAGGGCCAGGGATACAACTCGATCATCTTCTGAAAGACGCATTATGCGTACACCTTGAGTAGCGCGGCTAATAGATGGTGTATCTTTTAGGCCCAAACGGATTGTCTGACCGTTCTTAGATATGATGATTACCTCTTGGGTATCGTCTCCATTTAGTGTTTTAACGCCAATTAATTGACCGGTTTTGTCGTTGACCACTGCCGATCTTATACCTACGCCACCACGAGCATGGGCTGTAAATTGGGCAATCTTGGTGCGCTTACCATATCCCTTTTCACTTATGACAAAAATACTGCTACCCTCTTCTACGATATCCATACCGATGACTTGATCACCAGCACGCAAACGAATACCACGAACACCACGACTAACGCGACCCATGGGACGAGCATCTTTTTCGTGGAAACGAATAGCCTGACCTTGCTGGGTAGATATAATCACCTCGTTATTACCAGTAGTCATACGAATCCATTTAAGTTCATCACCCTCGTCAAGGTTGATAGCAATCAGGCCAGTCTGGCGAACATTTTGATACTGCTCAAATGGTGTTTTCTTAACCACGCCCCGAACCGTGCACATAAGTAAGTTTCCACCCCGTGATTGCCTACTGACGTTTATAACCGAACTAACAGTTTCCTCTGGCTGTAATTGCAATAGATTTACTATAGCAATTCCCTTTGCGTTCAGACCAACAGCTGGCACTTCATAAGTTTTAATACGAAATACTCGACCCTTATTGGTAAAGAATAGCAAGAAATCGTGTGTACTTGCATTCACGACATGCTCTATTACGTCTTCCTCACGCGTGGCCATACCGCGCTTACCTTTACCACCTCTATTTTGACGACGATAGTCAGCAATCTGGCTCCGCTTAATATAGTTGGCACTAGTAAGTGTAACCACTACTTGCTCGTCTGGCACAAGATCTTCATCACTCATTTTTCCAAGTTCACTCAAAACGACTTTGGTGCGACGATCATCGCCAAACTGTTTTTTCATCTCAAGCAATTCAGTTTTAATAATCTTAAGTATTTTCTTTTCGTCAGCCAAAATATCCTCTAATTCAGTGATCAATTTTAGTAGCTGGGATAGCTCATTTTCAATTTCTTGTCGTTGTAGGCCGGTCAACGTACGTAGTTGCATGGCCAAGATGGCTTTAGCTTGAATTTCAGATAACTTGAACTGTTTTATTAAATTAATCTGGGCCTCGTCAGTGGTTTGTGAGGCGCGGATAGTTTTAATGACCTCATCTATGTGGTCAAGAGCGATCTTAAGTCCTTCCAGTATATGTGCCCGATCTTTAGCCTTGCGAAGTTCAAATTCGGTTCGCCGACGTATCACAACTTGACGATGCTTAATGTACTCTTGCAAAATATCCTGTAGACCAAGTACGCGTGGCTGTATGCCATCAATTAGGGCTAGCATATTGTAGTGGAAGGTTTGTTGCAAAGGTGTCAATTTATACAGTTGGTTAAGCAATTTCTTGGGATATGCATCTTTTTTAAGGTCTATAACAATACGCACCACCCCGCGAGCAGTTTCATCACGAAGATCGCGGATGCCAGAAATCTTTTTATCTTTATAGAGTTCGGCAATCTTTTCTAGCAAACTAGCTTTATTCACTTGATAGGGTACTTCAGAAATAATAATCTGTTGCAGGCCTTTTTTGTTTTCTTCAACAGAGGCCACACCACGAACTACCACTCCCCCCCTACCAGTTGCCAGCGCGGTACGGATAGACTCTTTTCCATAAACAACACCACCTGTCGGAAAATCTGGCCCCTTCACATATTCAAGCAAATCATCGACTGTTGAGTCTGGCTTATCTATCAGTTGCACGGTAGCATCAATAATTTCGCTGATGTTATGTGGTGGGATATTTGTAGCCATACCGACCGCAATACCGATTTGACCATTTAATAATAAGTTGGGTAATTTAGCTGGTAAAACTTCTGGTTCTTGTTCTGATCCATCATAATTATCTCTAAATGGCACTGTGTCTTTGTCTATATCTTCCATCATGGCCGCACCAGCCTTAGCCATCCGAGCTTCGGTATAGCGTTGCGCAGCTGGCGGATCGCCATCCATTGAACCAAAGTTACCTTGACCATCAACTAGCAAGTAGCGCGTTGACCAATCTTGGGCCAAACGAACCATAGCATCATAGATAGCTACATCACCGTGAGGGTGATACTTACCCATGACATCACCTGTAATACGAGCACTTTTTACAAACTTGCTACCTGGTCGCCAACCATTTTTATCCATAGAATACAAAATGCGTCGATGCACTGGTTTCATGCCATCACGAACATCCGGCAATGCCCTAGCCACAATAACGCTCATTGAATAACGAAGGTAGCTATCCTCCATAACATCTTCGACGGTTCGTAATTCTATACTTCTAGAATGATCACTGTCGACCATTTCGCCAGCTCGTTCAAATGAATTGCCTGCTTGTGGCACACTTACAGGTTCGTTAATATTATTTGTAGATTTTACTTGTTCATCATCCATATTAAATATCCAAATCCTTCACAAATTTTGCATGCGTCTGAATAAAATTCTTACGAGGCTCAACTTCACTACCCATAAGCTTATTAAAGATGGCGTCAGCTTTTTCGGCATCTTCTAAGCGAACCTGTACCAGAACGCGATTTTCGGGGTTCATGGTCGTTTCCCATAACTGTTCAGCATCCATTTCACCCAAACCCTTATAGCGCTGAATATCACTTAAGCCAGCTTGTCGACGCCGATCGTCATCTTTATTAACTACAGTGCCACGTGCCTTACGATCAGCAATCAACTCGTCAATAAGTCGATCCCTTTCATCATCACTATAAGCATATTGCCTTTTATTACTAGAACTCTTAAGTAAAAACAGAGGTGGCTTTGCTAAATATAGGTGACCGCCATCAATAACTGCTTGCATATGACGAAAAAAGAATGTCAACAACAAAGTACTAATATGGCTACCATCAACGTCGGCATCGGTCATGATAACTATGCGGTGATAACGTAGTTGACCGATGTCAAACGAATCTTGAATGCCAACACCAAGTGCTTTGATGAGATTAGTAATTTCATTATTAGCAAGTAATTTGTCTAAGCGTGCTCGCTCAACATTCAAAACCTTACCGCGCAACGGCAATATTGCCTGCGTTTTACTATCGCGTCCACTTTTAGCAGAACCGCCAGCTGAATCACCCTCAACAATATACAACTCGGAATCAATAGGATTACGGCTAGAACAATCGGCTAATTTACCTGGTAAGCCCGATCCTTCCAGAACCCCTTTACGAATGATATTTTCTCGAGCAGCACGAGCAGCCTTGCGAGCTCTAGCGGCCAGTAAAGATTTACCAATAATTTTCTTGGCGATTGATGGGTGTTCTTCCAAATAATAAAAGAGGTATTCGGATAAAACTTGCTCAACATAGCCCCGAATTTCAGGATTACCAAGCTTGTTCTTTGTTTGTCCTTCAAACTGTGGATCTGGCAATTTAACCAAAATAACAGCCGTTAAGCCTTCACGAGTATCCTCGCCAGAAAGGTTTTCTTCTTTTTCCTTTAATAAGCCATTTTTGCGAGCATAGTCATTAATAATCCGCGTTAGGGCAGCCCGAAAACCAGTTAGATGAGTCCCGCCATCTGGATTAAATACATTATTGGCAAAAGACTTAACTGTCTCCGTAAATGTATCAGCATACTGCATAGCAATTTCTACCTGTACATCATCCACCTGTTTGTCGACATAAAAAACATCGCTATCAATTACGTCCTTACCAAGATTAAGGTGTTTTACATAGGATTGGATCCCGCCTTCAAAATAAAAACCATAGCGATTACCAGTCCGATCATCGGCAATATGAGTTCGCAAGCCCTTTGTTAAGTAAGCTTGGTGACGTAAATAATCAATCACCCATTGATATTCCAGATCAACAGATTCTTTAAAAATATCTGGGTCTGGATAAAATGTAATCGTCGTACCCGTATCTTTTGTAGTCGCACCTTTTTTGATAGGAGTTAAAGGCACGCCTCGTTCATATTCTTGAGTATAAATGAACCCTTCCTTGTGAATTTCTGCAACAAGTTTGGCGGACAAAGCATTAACCACGCTAATACCCACTCCATGAAGACCGGATGAAATTTTATAACCACCACCACCAAATTTACCTCCAGCATGCAAAACGGTTAAGACGGTTTCCAGAGCACTTTTGCCTGTCTTCGCCATAACATCAACAGGTATACCGCGACCATTATCCCGAACCATAATACCGCCATCAGCCAACATCGTAACCCATAGGTCGGTAGCATAACCAGCGATAGCCTCATCAACAGAATTATCGGCTATTTCTTTAATAAGGTGGTGAAGCCCATCACGTCCTGTGCCACCAATATACATACCAGGACGCTTACGAACTGGCTCAAGCCCCTCAAGAACCTGAATCTGTTGTGAATCATATGATTTTTCTTTTGCCACTTCTAAATAACCCTCTCTTAACAATGCTCTCAAAAGTTTATGCGTACCCTTTATGCCTATTTTCGAATCACCCTCTTTGGCCCAAAACCGCCTTTCCTCGTTCAACGTATCTAAGGATATGTCTCTCTCGGAAAAGTCAGTTTTTGGCTCAAAGATCATTGCTTCAAAAACCCACGAATTTGTTTTGCGGGGACTATATTAAGTGAACTGCTTACTTGCTATCAGTATTATGAATATTGCCTTCTTGATCTATATATATTGTGTCTTTTTCTTCGGGTTTATCATTCGTGTCGTCGACTAAAAGTTGAGCCTCCGAGGATTGCTTAACTAAGTCTTCTTTTGGCTTTTCATTTTTTTCTGATTTTTGGAGTGATTGCCGTAACTCGTCAGCAATATGAGTGATTTCTTTACTTTGAAGTTCACTGCTTGATATATTTTGTCCTGCTGGCTGTTGTTGTGGTTGTTTTGGAGTTAGCGGTGGGGGAACGGAAGATATGGGTTTGTTGGTTTTTTGAACGTTTTTTGAACGTTTTTTGGCAAGCCATTCGTCGAGAAACGATGATCCGCTGGCAGGATATTTTACAGGAGGCATAGTTCTTGGTCTGGTCGGTGGCAAAGGATGACTGTCAAATGATGGCTTTGGTTCTCCTATAGTCGTTAGGCGGGCAAAAATTTCAGTTTCTACTTTTGCCCTAGGGCGTCCAAATTTTGCCGCCGAAAGCTGTTTTAAGGCGACAGCAAGCTGGGCGTTTGGTCTACCAAGTGCTGGCATTGTAGCCATACTGAATGATTGCGTAGGAACACCGTTTACTAATGTCCTGACTATGGCGTTAAAGTTCGGCACGCGCAGCAAATCATCAGCCTCAAATAATGGTTGGAAATAACGAGAAAGAGTCTCGACATCATTTTGGCCAACCCGAAAAGAAACAATAGTGCCCATATTGCCAAATACCGCATCTCTAATTTCTTCTGTTAACTGAGTAGTAAACTGATTGGCCACAATGAGGTTTAAATGATACTTACGCGCTTCGGACATAATAGTAGCAAAAGAATCGGTTGAAAAATTCTGAAATTCGTCTACATACAAAGAGAAATCAACCCTTTTATTCTCATCTATATTAGCTCTACTCATAGCCGCGGCCTGGAATTTCATAACGAAGATCATACCAAGAAGTTTTGAGTTCAACTCTCCTGTGCGTCCTTTACTAAGGTTCACTATGAGTATCTTCTTGTTGTCCATAATATCTCTAAGGTCAAAGGCACTTTTAGTCTGACCAATGATATTACGCATCATTTCGTTACTAAGAAACGCTCCGAATTTACTTACGAACCATCCCAACACTTCACTTTTGTGATAATCACTAGTCTGGGCCATTTCTTTATTCCAAAAATCCAAAACCGTTTGATCTGTAACGAATTTAAGTTTCTGTTTGGCATATTTATTATCAGTGAATACCTTTGGAATATCTATAAAGGTCGAGCCACCCGGATCACTCATCAATGTTAATGCGGCATTACGAAACCAATGCTCATAACGCGGACCGATAATTCCCTGATGCTGGGGATCATACAATTTATAGAGCATATTAATTGCTTCTTGGATCAAAAAATCTTTTTGTTCAGGTGAGTCAAATTCGAAAAGGTTTAAGCCCATTGGATAGTTCATATCCCCTGGCGCAAAATAGACAACATCTTCAGTTCGTTCACGTGGCACCATAGCCAGTAATCGCTCGGCTACATCGCCGTGTGGATCAACAAAAGCAAAACCCTCACCATTCAACATGTCTTGGATTGCCAGATTCTCAAGAAAAGTAGATTTACCCGTACCAGTCTGACCAACGACATACATATGCCTTCTACGATCTTCTAGGTTTATGCGAATGGGCTTTTTAACACCACGGAACAAATTATAGCCCAGTAAAAATCCTTCTTCTGGGATGTTGCGTGGTCCATCAACCTGTTTTGAGTTCTGTCTTTCAAGTTGAGAAGTTGGAATATTATCTTGATCTGGAAAGTGAAATAAGGTAGCCAGCTCCACCGAATTCAAGATATTCTGATTATTTTCTTGGGGGAAGAAACGCAATATGTAAGCTGTTACAAACTTCTCTATGTCTTTTGCCGGTGTATATTTAAAGCCATTTTTCCCTTGAGCATCAAAAAGTGCAAAAGTTGCAACTATATTACTAAGAATAGCTTGTGCTCTTTGAGAAATATTAGAAGAAGCCACAATCCTTATTAGCACCTCGTATCCAGGACTCCTGGTTTTATCGTCAATCGAATCCAAAACCGCCTGATCTAGACTAGATAAATTAGACTTATCACCACCCCCTTCACTTTTGTCTTCAAGGGGCTTTGTGAAGGCCGTGAACAGTTGTTGCGTCCATGAGAAGAATTTGTCTGGGCCTTTCTTGGATTCTTTACCTTTACGCTTTTTAGCAGAAATACCCGAAGCAATTTTGCGCCATTCTGGATTGGCTGGACGAAGCAAAAACTGAATACCAGCACCATCTTCTTTTTCAAGTGTAGATAAAGAGTTAAGCAAAGATTGCATGGCATCACGCTTAAGATCCTGGTAAGTTGCAATAGGATAGGCATAATGCTCCTTGAGAGTCAGCTCTCCTCCTATAGTGCCACTAATCTTACCAATTGGACTAAAAATATTGTGTTCTGCCACCTCTTCTAGCCTGGCCGCTGGATAAGCACTCACGATTGCCTGCTTGACTACATCGATCAAAGCAACTGGCACGGCAGCATAAAAATGCACGAAACCCTTGCTTCCAACTATTTCAAAAGTTATATGACGCTGTCCGTAAAAGCGACTCTTTAATCCTTTTTGGAGCGTGCTAGATATAATGTTGTATAGTATCTGGGCCTTAGAAATATTTTCATCTAACACGTCTCGAACATCTCGACTACCCACTTCCGTATCATCGCTAGGAGGTGGCAGATGTATCAATAAAGGCACCATCTTAAGACCACGTTCAAAGTTTTTCTGTTCACGCAATATTCTGCGAATTTGCAGAAATATAACAGGCGAAGCCACAAGCATTATGCCAAGTAATATGCCAAAAAAAGTTAATATAGCTGTCATCATTGTTTTAACCTAGCTGTTGCTTAACTTAATATCCTTACCATAACGTTTTTTGAGGTAGTCAGCTTTTACTATATTCATTGCTTGATTTTGTATGTAGGGATTGTCTTTTGTTTTCTCGACAATCTCTTTTGCTTTGATCACCCAGGTCTTTTCTATAAGATTAGTGTCGTCAGCAACAGACGGAAGTGAAGAAGCATAAGAGGCGCCCCCAATCGAATGAGTTTTTGCAGAAGACGCACCATCTGGTACTGTAACTGTTTGATGATTAAGAGGTGTTACTGAACTACTCGCGCCCTGTTCAAGCGCCATGGCTACCACATCTTCTCTATAGCCCATTTCTTTTCCCTGTAATTCAGGTGATAAACGGTGTGCTAACGGTGGAAGATCTGTTGGTGGTCCAAATTCAACATGCTTTTCATCCATCATTTTATAGTATACACGAATTTCGCACTTAGCCGTTGATGTCAAGTTGCAACTGGACAGGCAAAAACCTTTAATCCGAGTGAGGCTTGAGCCGTAGCCTATGTTGAGTGAGGAGTAGAAGTTTGTAGCCGTTCAGGTGTGAGCTAGGGACAACAGAAAGGTGCGAAACTCGTGGTATAGCCCCCGCAAAACAAATTCGGGGGTTTTGGAGCCGATGATCTTCGAGTCAAAAACTGGCTTTTCCGAGGGAAGCATATCATTAGATAAGGTGAATGAGGAAAGACAGTTTTTGGCCGGAGAGGGCGGTTCAAAAAGCCGTGAATTTGTTTTGCGGGGGCTATATATAGGACTTTCACACTTTTTCGTAGACATAAGTTTTGGCTAAAGCAAGACTATGCCATGAAACATTATTTTTTAGGATGTCAGCATATCGGATCTTGAAATGTAGAATAATATACCTCCGAAAAGTCCCAATAAAATCAGTATATCTCTTAAAGATAGCTGATCAATGGATTTTAAAACTAGCAACATGACCGGTATTCCAGCTGCCGTAATAGCTATAGTTATTGATTTTTGAGTTAATAGTTTTGGGGCATTCAGTCTGCCCTGTATTACAAAAAGTAAACTAAGAAAAATAAGTATAAATATAAGTATAAATGGAGCAACCAAAAGAGGCAGAGCCATTTTCTGGGGATCTGTTCCAAAAATCAGTAGCAACAACAAAAACAATAAGCTACTAAGTAGTAGTTTACGAAAAATATTGTTCTTGTGAGTTTTGCGCCCTAGCATAACACTAGATTAAATATATTAGACCTATTGCACAACCCCCCAATCTATATATCCCTATAGCCCGAAACAAAACCTGTGTTTTGATGTCTCTCAATGGATCAAATCTGTAGATTCTGGTTTACGGTAGCTATATGGCTACCTCCCTTTCAGACACGCATTTCGCACTTTTCCATTGCCCCAGTTCACTCCTAACTGGCTACACTGGACTTACGCAAAATCCCTCGTTCCCAGGGCGAATCAGCTCGAGCGAAAACAGTTTTGTCTGAAGGAGAGGTACCTGGGAGGTACATCGAGAGAGGAAAAACTGTTTGTAGCCGAGGTTAGTCGGCCTGAGGATGAGGGATCAATATACAAGTCCAGTACAAACTATTGACCTGCTCTCCATGTAGCTACAGCCACCTCTCCATCAGTTCAGCAGTTTTTGCTCAGCTAGGTGCAAACTGGCATCAACGGCTAAGTGCGAAATGCGTGTCAGAGAAAACTGTTTTCGCTCGGCTTAGAGCAACCAAGGTATCAATGGCAAACTGCGAAACTCGTGTTGAACAATATTTTAAATAGAGCTAGGACGATAAATCCGCTCTTACAAAAAATAATTTATTAGCGCTTATCGTCCATAGCTTTGACTGACCGCTCTCATAATGAGAGCGATAGCAATAAATTTGCCAAACCAAATTTATTGTAGATTGTAAGTTTTTTGTTTTTTAACTCACACTAGTTAAGTTACTACTAAACACTATTTTAGTCAATACTTTTGTTGTTATATAGACAATGTTAAACTGTTGCGTACATTATTTTACCATTTATTTTTTATTAATTACTGTTGTTTAAAAAATAACGATTTGTATAGCATTCAGGATATAAATTATTGTATGTTTATATATTTTTTGAATAAAATATCATAGCCCGATTAGTACGCATTGACCTATAGCCATCCCAAAACAAAATGACCATTTTTGTCTGCGCTTGATGATCTAAAAACTACTTTTTTGTCTGCAGCATATCTACGGATATGCTTTAGCCAAAGAAAGCTAGTTTTTAGACTCATCATCCATCACTCAAAATTTGGTCATTTTGTTTTGGAATGGCTATAAGTGCGAAACTCGTGCCTGTATAGCCACATATCCTAGATTTTTTGCAGAAATTATAAAGTGTATATTTCTAAAAAGGGCTTAAAATTATAAAGTTATGCACAGGTAGCTAAAAAAATAAGCGTGAGTTCTATTGACAGTCCAAAATCAGATATATAAGATGAGTATGGCGCTTGAATAAAAAAAGTGCTCAAAACAAAAACGAATCTGTAACAACGGCTTCTCGCAAGCCGTTGTTCCATAAAAACAATAAAACCAACACGTTTTAAAACTCATAATAAAAATCTCAAAACCTTACAAAACCCGCACAAAAATATGCGGGTTTTTAAATAACATTCAAACTTTTTATAGTTAAAGTTAATCAACCATACATTACAATACATTCCATGAGTGTAAGCGTTCGTAGCATAGGAGATTCATCCGCCAGTGGCATAATTATTGATATTGAATGTCAGGTAACAAACGGCTTACCTAGTATTATTATCGTAGGTTTCGCAAGCAAAGCGATTGAAGAGGCCAAAGAACGAGTAAGAAGTAGTTTTATTAGTGCTGATCTGACATTTCCTAAAAAACGTATTACTATCAATCTAGCTCCAGCTGACCTACCCAAAGAAGGAACGGGATATGATCTAGCCATCGCTACGGCGATACTACTGGCAAGTCAACAAATAAAAGCCACTACACTATTGCAAAAATCAGCCCTTATAGGAGAGCTAGGCCTAGATGGTCGCACACGTCCAGTGCGGGGCATAATCGGTAAACTGTTGAGCGGTAGAGCAAAGGGTCTAAATAACTTCTTCATACCAAGGAATAATCTGGCACAAGCACTTTTAGTGCCAGACATAACTCTTATACCTATAGAGCATTTGCGAGAATTGTATCTTGGCTTTAGCGATACAGTGCCTTTTAAGAAATTCGACACTAATACTAGTTCGATATCAGCGAAAATCGAGGAAAATTACCCCAACGATATGAATGATATCGTGGGTCAGCCTCGGGCAAAACGTGCTCTAGAAATAACCGCAGCTGGAGGACATAATATTTTATTAAATGGGCCGCCCGGTACCGGAAAAACTATGCTAGCGAGAGTACTACCGTCAATTTTACCTCCACTTAAAAGAGAAGAAATATTAGAAGTTACCCAGCTTCACAGTTTAGCAAATAAGGACTACGAACAAATTATAGCTACACGACCATTTCGTTCACCACACCACAGTGCTAGCAATATAGCTATTGTCGGGGGTGGACAACACCCTCGCCCAGGTGAAATCAGTCTTAGCCATAAAGGGGTCTTACTTTTTGATGAATTCCCCGAATTTAATCGATCCACTATTGAGGCATTGAGGCAACCACTTGAGGACAATGTTATTACAGTAGCTCGAGCCAAAGATACCATAACTTTTCCTGCCGACTTTATTCTAGTAGCTACAAGTAATCCCTGTCCTTGTGGTTATTATGGAACATCGAAGGAGTGCACTTGCTTGCCCGGGCAAATCAATAATTACCAACGTAAAATTTCTGGCCCAATTATCGACCGAATAGATTTATACGTTAATGTAGACGAAGTTAAGCATAATACCCTGCTCCATGCGAATAATGAAAATGAAAATAGCAAGCAAATAAGGGCACGTGTTGTTGCTGCTCGTCATAATCAGCTACAGAGACTTGGCTCACTACGGCTTAATGCCAGCATGAATAATCGTGATATAAAACAGAGCTCTAATCTAACCAATGAGGCCGAAAAACTCCTTAACAAGGCCTCCGAACAATTACAAATCTCTGCCAGAAGTTATATGCGTACAATTAAAGTAGCTAGAACTATTGCCGATCTTTCAGAAGAACAAAATATTCAAATTCCACATATTACCGAAGCGCTGCAGTATCGTCGCCCACAGATGATGCTATAGCTTTTGCTTGACCTCTGTTCCCTTACCTGTTAGAATTAACAGCAAGTCAGCAAATAGATGAAAAGGAGATCTGTCATATCAGTAAGTTTGTACGCCTGAATGAGTCAATTCGGGCATCGCAGCTACGAGTCATAGATGAAGAAGGCCAGCAGCTTGGTGTTTTATCTCGAAGTGAGGCATTAAAGCTTGCTGAAGAATCAGAGCTTGACCTTGTAGAGATTTCACCTGATGCAAATCCGCCTGTAGCTAAGATTATTGACTGGGGGAAATATAATTACCAGCGAACTAAGCAGCTACAAAAAAACAAGCAAGGAGTCAAAAATCCCGAGATTAAACAAATGCGTTTCGGATTAAAGATTGGCGAACATGATTTGGTAGTAAAGCTTAATAAAGTGAGTAGCTTCCTGGAGGCTGGTCATAAAGTAAAAATTACTGTATTCTATCGCGGTCGAGAACTAGCCCACAAAGATCTTGGATTTAAATTAGCTGACAAAGTCATACAAGGTTACGGGGACACTGTAGTAGTCGAGCAACAGCCCCAACTAGCTGGTAAACAACTTAGTTTCGTGATAAGAAAGAACGGTTCTTCAAAAAAATCGTGATAACTACCAAACAAGGAGGCTTCGTATGCCAAAACTAAAAACCCATAGCGGTACAAAAGACCGTATTAAACTATCTAAATCTGGCAAAGTTCAACGTCGTCATTCAACTGGCAGTCACCTTTTGCAAAAAAAGAGTGCTGCACGCAAGCGACGTTTTGCTGGTGTAGAAAATGTAGATGGCAAGAGTAAAAAGAATATTAAGTTAAACCTGGGAATCTAGTATGTGTCCGTCAAATCGATCAGCAAAAGTACTTTTATTATTAGATTTTAAGCAAACTACCAAAAGGAGTAAATATGCGCGTTAAAAGAGGTGTCGCCAGTCACGCCAAGCACAAGAAAATTCGGCATGCTACAAAAGGCATGACTCGTGGTAATCGATCAAGTATTAAGCGTGGAAAGCAAGCAATAACTAAATCACTTCAGTACGCTACGCGAGATCGTAAAAATCGTAAGCGAACATTTAGAGAATTGTGGAACACTCGTATAAATGCCGCCGCTCGACTAAATGGTACGACGTATAGTCGCTTGATTACGGCCCTTAAAAAAGCCAACGTAGTTATTGACCGTAAAATTTTGAGTGAGCTTGCCGTAAATGAACCGAAAGCTTTTGAAGCCGTAGTTAAGGTTACTCAAAAATAATTTTACTGGACTCGAGTTATGCAAAACTCCTTCATCCCCAGACTAGACCTCTTTCACAACCCCTTGAGCTACAACCAGGCACGAGTTTCGCACTTAGCCATTGATACCAGGTGGTAGCTGGCTGGTTACAGTTGTTCAATCCGAGGGAGGCTTGGGCTATAGCCTATGTTGAGTGAGGAGTGAGCGGCTGTAGCCTGTCAGGTGTCATCTGGGACGATGGAAAAGCGCGAAACTCGTGCCAAGTTTCGATAGTTAGTATAATCGCTTATACCAATAGCGTATTTCCCAAGCTGGGCCTAATTTAATACCATTTTTAACGTAATATTTTTCTCTGGCAGGCAATTCAGTAGAGTCGCCAGGGACGATTGAACCATCGGTGTTTTGCTTGAATTGTTCTACATTAATCTGAATATTACTTAACGATGGTACATTTTGTTTTAAGTAAGTCAGCCAGATTACAGCGTCCTCTTTTGTTGAGTTACCGTTACTCTGACCGACAAAATCCTGAAAATTAAGAATTATAGGCGCCTGAATTTTAGAGAATAAATCGTTGAAATTTGTTTTTAGTCCTGGTAATGCCCAGTCTGGTTCGTTTCTATAGGGCGTCCAAAAAGCTGGAGACCACATAAATGTTTTGCCTGAAGTTACACTCGATAGAGCTATGGTCAGCTGATTGATATAGGTTAGATAATTCGTTTCAATATTGGAGTCCCAAAAACCAGCCAAATTTGCCTCATATGTTATATACCAATCAGTCTTTATTAATGGGTAACGTTTTTTGAAGGCTTGAGCAACAGTTTTAGAAAGATTTACGTTCTTATCGCGAAAAGTAGCGTTGGCAATGCCTTCAATATATTTTGAGCCACTTCCACTCCAGTTTAAATCGATTGTGCCAATAAAAGCGCGATCGAAAGCTGGTGTTGATCCGCCAGGCAAGAATGGTTTAATAACATCCAAATAACTGGTTAATAAATTACCGTTTTGATCTGCTATATCTTGTAAAACGATGGAGTTAATATAGCCTGGCTTGGATTTATCACGATGATTTTTGCGAATCGTAGAAAGATAAGTTTTTAGCGTTGCCGGTGTTGTGTTGGGGGCTAAAGATGAAACTTGAATCATTAATCCCATAGGGGGTTCGCTTGATGTAATCGCGTATGATTTTAGCAAAAATGTAGCACCAATTAAGCCAAAACTTACTAAAAATACTACCAACTTAATGTTCCTAGTCCACATACGAGTACTAATAATATTCTGGAAATTAGATTTCTTGTTTTTTCTCATAATAATTAACGTCCATCACATTAAACGTTGACAGTAGACATAAAGTACCAGATTATCCGTAAGCCGGGTTCTGTTCACCCCGTATATGCGGGGCTGCTAATCATCTATCTAGTCCGCCAATTGCTCGACGGATCAAGCGGATTCTATGATAGGCTCTGGCGGGACACCAATCGGTTTAGCCGATGAGAGTCCATCTCCTTGCAGCAGACAGGGTTTACCTCTCCCATACGTCACCGTATAGAACTGTGAGCTTTTACCCCACTCGTTTCATCCTTACCTCGCATATGCGAGGCGGTTTCGTTTCTGTGGCACTTTCCCTAGGGTTACCCCCGGTCGCCGTTAGCGACTGTCTTTCCCTACGCTGCCCGGACTTTCCTCCCCGCATATGCGGGGCGATTAGCCGATAATCTGGCACGAGTTAATTATAACATTTACTGGGACTGTCGGACATACTTCATTTTTAGATTGAATGACATCCAGTAAAAACAGTTTTCGCTCGAGCTGATTCGCCCCGGAAACGAGGGATTTTTGTAGCAGGTCCAGTTTAGCAAAAAAGCCGACTAGTGCTGCTTACGGGTACAGGATCGGGGCAAGTCAGAGTTTGATGCCTATAGTATAGCCATTCCAAAACAAAATGACCAAATTTTGAGTGATGGATGATGAGTCTAAAAACTAGCTTTCTTTGGCTAAAGCATATCCGTAGATATGCTACAGACAAAAAAGTAGTTTTTAGATCATCAGGCGCAGACAAAAATGGTCATTTTGTTTTGGGATGGCTATAGATCAAGTACCTTATTGACTTCAGCGTCGGCAAGCTTGTTAAGTGCTCTTGGGACATGAGTAAAAGTAACCTTTCGAAAATGTCCTAGAAGTTCTTGAATGGCATCATAAATTGGCAAAAGATCTTTATTTTTAATCTTAAAAGTACCTTTCATTTGATTCACAACTAAAAGACTGTCCAAGAAAACATTTACTTCTTGCACTAGCATTTTTTGAGCTTTTTCTAGACCAAATTTAAGTGCCTTATATTCCGCTTGATTATTCGTCGTAACACCTAGATAAATGCCGGTCCTGAATATAACATTGTCATTTAGATCCATCAAAACATAGCCCGAAGCAGAAGGGCCAGGATTACCCCTGGAGCCACCATCGGCATAAAGCTTTATTTTTTCATATTTTATAACTGAATCATCTGCAGACATTTGCTGACCATCGAACAATTCGGTGATTTTCTCCGCTAGCGACCAATCCTTATCCGTAACTTCATGACCAGCTTCATGCGTACTTAACCATATCTCTACTACATTCCAATCATTACACCAACGAGGATGATGATGTTGCTTTTCGGCTTCAGTAGCCACCACTTGCATAAATAAAAAAGCATCCTGGAAATCTTTAAATTCAAATTTTTGATATAATTCGCCGTTTTTTTCTTGCCACATACAACTATCTTAACAGATAATAGTTCGCAAGTATCTCAAGATTTACTAATAAAAACCTTAGTATTGATGTAAAATACGAAATAATCGAGTAATAGACGGGGTGTGGCGCAGTTGGTAGCGCGTACGGCTGGGGGCCGTGAGGTCGCAGGTTCAAGTCCTGTCACCCCGACCAAGCAAGATATTATGTGTTTTTGATCGTACTACAAATAGTTTCGAATCACCCTCTTTGGCCCAAAACCGCCTTTCCTCGTTCAACGTATCTAAGGATATGTCTCTCTCGGAAAAGTCAGTTTTTGGCTCAAAGATCATTGCTTCAAAAACCCACGAATTTGTTTTGCGGGGACTATAGCTAAGGCTACCTCTCCTTCAGTCAAACCACTATCTGCTCGAGCTGATTCACTCTGGGGACGGGCGATTTTGCGTAAGTCGAGTAAAGAAGATGTATCTGTAGATATGTCAAAAAACTAAAAACGAGTGCCGACCAAGTAAAAAGCCCAAGGAAGCCTTGGGCTTTTTCACTGAGAACCAAGATGACAACCTGGAATGTAATTCCAAGTGGGTGTTTTCATCCGGTAACCACGGTTACCGATAATATTAAACTCCCGAATGATAAGTATTCAGATTATCATTAGCTTGGTATTCCCCAGCCAATATAGTATATAGGACTTTTGCATTTTTTCACTACCCCAAACCAATCCTACAGGGCTAAAAACTGCTTAACTGGACCTGTCGCAAAACTCCTCCATCCCCAGATCAAATTCTATCGGCTACAAACGGTTTTTCTTCTCTCGATGTAGCTATGGCTACCTCTCCTTCAGATAAAACAGTTTTCGCTCGAGATAATTCACTCTGGGAACGGACGATTTTGCGTAAGTCCAGTAAATACGCCTTATCCGAGAAGTAATATAATGATGTGCCTGTAAACATAGTCAATCACGGGGCTAATCACAGGAATAAGTAGCATTAGAAACAATAAAACCGTCATGAAGCCCATTGATTCTATCTGATACATGATGCGTTGGACTGGTTCAGGAGCAAAAGCATAAAGTAAACGCGAGCCATCCAGTGGCGGAAACGGAATCATGTTAAAGACAAAAAATCCGACATTTACAGCTATAAATATAAGATATACATGTGCTAAAGTCTCCGAAAGATTAACGCCACGAAGAAAAAGCGCAGCAATAATAGCCAGAAAAAGATTGGTAAGGGGCCCTGCAATACCTATAAGAGCCGCTCCAAATTCATCATACTTAACTAGGGCCGGATTAAATGGTACGGGTTTAGCCGCAAAAATCGGGGGTAGCCCTAATAAAATCAATATTACAGGTAGTAGGACTGTAGTAACCACATCTATATGCTTAAGCGGGTTGAGTGTCAGCCGTCCTTGCTCTTTGGCGGTTGAGTCCCCTAGCCAATGAGCAGTAAAGGCATGCATTGCCTCATGGAATCCCATAGACAGCAAAATAGCCACAGCTACCACAAAAATATCCCCCGGCTCAAAAATCATACCTTTATTATATAGGACTTTTGCGCTTTGTCGCCAACACCTAAAAACAGAACCTCCACAACTAACGTAATCATTCACAATAAAACCTAACCCAAGGTTGTTTCCAGTTCGGTTAGTAAAGATCTAATCTCAGCCAGTAATTGTACTGGGTTTAGATTGTTGTATTCGGATTGTAGCAAAGCTGGTGGGGACTTCATTCGCGTAGTGTTGACTCACAGTAACCAATTGGGAAATGCTCCTACGGAGAGCAGCCACTTCATCCCAGAACAGCCCAATGGTCAACCACACCCATTCCAGTTCGATGAAACTCATGCAATCCCCAGAGCACTCTGTAAGCCTGGAACATGGGGGTCCATTCAAAGCAGTGGGGTGTTTATCTGCCAGCGGTCTAAATTTTATTGAAGAACAAATAGTCGGCCAGCAGCCAGTAACCTGGGAAGTGTTTCAGAAGCTTAAGGCTTAAGAGGACAGTCCTCTAGATCCTGACAAAACCATTAACTACTCTGTAACGGGTGCTTCGTGAGCAAAAATTGTAGCAACTCTATCTGCTATTATTTGCCTTGCGTCAACTAAGTAATCTAGGAAGTCCGTATAACCCTTTCGTTCTACCATAGTTGCTATGTCACTTACTTCACTTACAACAATTTCATTAAGATCACTGGGGACATTACGAACAAGCTCACCAATATCCTGCGAACGTTTTGTATCGTCACTCCAACCACTGCGAGAAGAACGGCTAGCTTCTTGAAGTGTTTTTTTAGCAACTGGGTCAAGTAATCCTAGGGTACTTGCTACGATAAACTGTATAGCCTTACCCTTTCTAGCGGCTTGTAGTTCATTCTCGGGCAAAGCTAGAACTTGACGCAATCCTGGCTCATCAACGCGCGTTTCCACATTATCGCCGTAGCCCTTGAAATATGAATAAGTAGGGAGTAATCCAAGAGCCGCTCTATTAACAGGATTAGTCCCATGTCCTTCAAGGACAAAAAAGGCAGGTACAGAAATCGTGGTACGGCCTTTAATCAAATTGGGTTCAACTTCTTTATTGCGTCCCAACACCAACAAGTGTTCATAAAATGCTAAAAACTCTGCCTCTTTTTGATACCTTTCTTTTGTTTCTGCACTGTGTTCTGCTGACAAAATTGCTTCGTATCTACTAACCGCACCCTCTCCTGTGTCTGCACTCATAAATCCCTTCCTTTTTATATAACCATTTTATACCCCTAGTAATGCTTTTCAAACCATAAACAATTATGATCCTAGAGAACTATCCTCTAACAGATGCAGGATTTGTGTATATAAAAATACGAAGTTCATGGTTTGATTCTAGAGGGATTCTAGAGGACTGATTCTAGAGGAGGATTCTAGAGGACTGTCCTCTAACAGATAAAGGATTTGTGATTATGGGTTAATACTCAAATAATGTTGCTAGCCTAATCTGTTCCCTCAGAGAAGAAACTACGGAGCAGTGTAATTATCCGTTGTTTTGAGAGCCCTGAGTGTTTGTTTATCCGTCTCTTCCAGACCCCAAATTGACCATCTAATGGGTTGGTTGTGTTAGGTATCCGTATACCTGCTGCTTGACGGATATGACTTTGTCATCCATATCCGTTCTTCTTGCCAGGACGGGAACGGGTAAACTCAAGCTTGTTTTTCCGACAGTACCGCCACAGGTGGTGGTTAATGTACTCACCACCATTGTCGGAATCGATGCCGAGTACCTTGAACGGTACCCGGCCACGGATCTTCTCGAAGCACTCAACAGTGGCCTTCTCTCCCATGCCCATGGCCACGGACTGCTCGCTCCAGCTAGTAGCAATATCTACGAAGTTGTAGCTATGGATGAAACTACCGGATAAATCTCCGCCACAGTGTGCAACCGTATCACTTTCCAGATAGCCAGGCTTGGTTTCATTCCAGAGGCCTTTACGAACCGGTATCTGGCTTTTGAGCAGTGTACCCGGCTTGGTGCACGTGACTGCGCCGTTTGACCCGAGCCAGCCGCCTGGCAATAGTGGATATGCTGGCGGCTAACAGCAATTCCTTGGTGATGTCACTAACCTATAACTCGCCGCACAGTGCAAGTTTCGGCACCAGCTCAGGTAAATATGGCTGTAACCGTTCGGCACAAATCTCATTGGCAGCCCGCCAACAGGTCAGCAAAGCGTCATGAAACTCTGTTGAACCGTAGATGTCTTTGCGTCCCCGAGGGTCGGATCGAGTACGCCCTGTGGGGTATGGCTTAAGCCTTTTGCGAAGCTTAGTAATTAGATACTTACGGTTAAATCCAGTTATCTCTACCGCGTCATCCAGAATAGCTGTTAGCTTCCGGCGGTTGCGTCTCTTTTTAGCTCGCCAGTAAAGTACTTGAGCCTCCCGTAAATATTCATAACGACTGTTAATATTAGTCATAGCCATACTCCGTTTCCTCCAGAAACAAGTATGGCTATTTAGGTTAGATTATTACGACAGAACGAATGGGGCTTGGGTTAGATTTATTTTGAATGAGATCGATTAATTGACTTACAGAGACAAAACAGATACAATATCATCCATGCAAGTATGTGATCTAACCGGCAAAGGCAAACAATATGGCAGTAATGTCAGCTTTTCACAACGTCATACCAAAAAAGTTTGGAAGCCTAATTTACAAAACAAAACCATTGTCGTTGATGGCAAGAAGATTACTCTAAAAATTAGTACACAAGCTATCCGTACACTCAAGAAAAAAGGTCTTTTATAGACATTTCATTGACGCTCAAGTATAACTAAACGTGTGGCCTCGTCTAGTTCTGTAACCTTCAATTTAAGTTTATCTACTGTTTCGCTAGGCTCTATGGACAATTCTTTTATTGCTTCTTCTAAACTGACTTGAGAAACTGGATATTTAATTGTAGCATCAAAATAATGGGTCGGGATTATAATTTTGGGTCCAATCTTTTTGATAATTTTTAATGCCCCTGTTGGATCAAGCGTATATCCATTCCCGCCAACAGGAATACATAAAATATCAACAGTACCTAGCGCCTCAAGTTGTTCATCTGTTAATTCAGGATATACATGGCCCGTAATAACAATTCTAACTCCGTCCACAATCAAACGAAAAAGCGTAGTACCATGCCGATCATTTTCTTCAATGTGCCCACGAGCAGCCACGCCTTTTATAGACATATCCGAAACCTCATACTCGCCTGGCTGATCAATAACTATTTTAGGCCCCGCCAGCACATCACCGTGTAAACCGGTGAACAAAACAATGTCTCCATTTTTTGTTACGGACTTGAGGCCCAAATCTGTCAGATTATCATCAATCGTAACCACGGCCTTCTTGGTTACGACACGCAAACAATTAGCTCCATAAAACTGTAGTTCCATAATATTACTCCTTATCTACTTTCTTGCTGTCCAGCTTTTCTGGTTTTGAGGTTAATATAAAATGCCTATCGTATATCACCTGCTTTTTAGCATCCATGACATTAGACAAAAACCGATCATTAACCTGTTTGCGATACTTAAATTCAGCTAGAGACATAGCAGTATAGCGAATCTCTTTACCTTCTTTGGTTTCAAGCTCGGCAATAAACTTATTTAGTTTTGTATGGTTCACGTCGCCAACTACCAAAAAGTCGATGCCAGCAGTTTCATCACGCGTAAACTGTCCCGTATAAACAACCAAATCCACATTACCAAGAGCTTTAAAGTCCTTGGTTTCCGCATTAGCAATAGCTGGTACACTTGATTTGGACATACTGGTGGCTCCAAAAATCACCGTTAAAGGTTTATGGAATTCATAGGACTGGTTAACTTCATAGTACAGTCGATTATTTGTATTGTCTGAAGAAATAATCCCAATACTCAATAGATTTGCCAGCTCTCGCCTAACGGAGTTGATTTGTTCGTCAATTTTCCGCGTTATCTCACGAACATAAAATGATCTGTTTGGGTTGCTATAAAAAAGCCTTAACAGCTTAACCCTTGTCTTTGACCCAAACAATTGCTCAATCATGATCCCATTGTAACAGACAGACGATAAATCAAACTATTGTTTTACTCAAAAACGTTGTGATAATTTCTACAGAATTACTGGGGTTATTTATCCAATGAATACTTTTATTGCGCTTAAACCATGTCATCTGGCGCCTTACTAATTGGTAGTCATTTTTAATAAATAAGGCCTCGGCATCTTCGATACTAAGATTACCATTAATATATTCACTAAAAGCCTTGTAGCCTGGGGCTAGTAAGGCTTTGCTTTCGGGATATATTTTCATAAGATGTTGTACTTCTTCGATAAAACCAACCGCAACCATGTCTTGTACACGATCCGTAATTCTTTGTTTTAGGATGTCTCGAGGTACATCCAAACCAATAATAAGAGTGTTCGAGCGTAATACCTGTAACTGGCGTGACCTTTTTTGCATAAGATGTCTCGGGTTGATCGGATTACGTGGCATGCCTTCAGCTGCAAATTGATAATCAAACAGTACAGCATCAATATATAGTCCGCTACCACCAACCATAATAGGTAATCTCCCTCGTTTTTGTATGTTATCTATGGCCTCATTGGCCAGTAACTTAAAATCTGCAACCGTAAAGTTCTGGTCGGGATTAACTACATCCAAAAGATGATGTGGCACTTGTTTTCTGTCTTTTTTGGTAGGTTTAGCGGTACCAATATCTAAATACTTGTATACAGTTCGTGAATCAGCGCAGATTATTTCGCCATTTAATTTTTGAGCTAGCTCCATCGCTAACGCACTTTTTCCGCTAGCCGTTGGCCCTACAATCACTAAGAAATGCGCAGAATTAGATAATATGGGCTCCGAGCTGTATTTAACAGATGGAGTCTTTCGCGCAACTGGTGTTTCGGGCAATTCACTCTGGGAACGGACGATTTTGTGTAAGTCGAGTGGACTGGACTTACGCAAAATCCCTCGTTCCCAGGGCAAATCAGCTCGAGCGAAAACAGTTTTATCTGAAGGAGAGGTACCTGAAGGTACATCGAGAGAGGAAAAACTGTTTGCAGCCGAGGTTAGTTGGTCTGGGGATGAGGGAGCTTTGCGTAAGTCCAGTAGATTATATTTCATAACTTACCAATCTTTTCAGACTGTCATAATTAAAGTGATGATTTATTGATACGAGACTTAGCTTCGTTAGCAATTGTACGAAAGAAATTTTCAATTTCGTGCTCACTATGCTCATTAGCCACCGTCATATCACTACGGATACGCGGCGTTACCATACCAGATTCAATTTCCTTTTCACCAATTACAATACTATATGGAACCTTCCATACTTCAGCCGAACGAATTTTCTTACCAACAGATTCATTACCGTTATCAATGGTCGCTCTGATGTCGTATTCTTTTGCTTTTTCTAATACAGAGTTTGCAAATTGTATGGTTTTTTCTTCCTGATTAACAGTTATAAGCCTCAACTGCTCGGGTGCTAACCAGATTGGGAATCGCCCCGCAGTGTGTTCTATGTAAACGGAGAGGAATCTTTCTATGGAACCCAGTAATGCCGAGTGGATCATTATAGGTGTTTTTAGGCTGCCGTCTTCGGCCACATATTCTAATTTAAATCGCTCGGGCATCACAAAATCCAATTGTACCGTGGCGACCTGATGCTCGCGACCAATTGCGTCCGTAGCCATAAAATCAATTTTCGGACCATAAAAAGCCGCTTCACCTTCAGCCTCAAAATAATCTAATTTATTGGATAAAATAGCCCTTTTAAGTTGCTCTTGTGCGGATTTCCATAATTTTTCATCCCCTAGATAAGTATCACCATCGCCACGATAAGATAATCTCACTTTGAGCTTCATATCTATGGTTGAGTACAACACTTGAGCCGCACTCAATAGATTATTAATTTCATCTTCTATCTGATCTTCACGACAAAAAGCATGACTATCATCTTGCGTAATTGAACGCACCCTACTAAGACCGCCGAGTTCACCAGTTTTTTCGTCTCTATAAACAGTAGTTGTTTCTAAATATCGCACGGGTAAATCACGATAACTTCGCTGTTTATTAGCATAGATACGCGTATGATGAGGACAATTCATAGGCTTAAGCACTAGTTCGTCGGAAGTTTCTTGGCTTTTAACCATAAATAGCTCGTCACCAAATTTAGCCCAGTGTCCTGATGCTTCATATAGATCCCGTTTAGTCATGTGAGGCACCCAAACCTTCTGATAACCATAGGCCTCTCTTAACTCATTTGAAAAACATGCAAGTTGATCGCGCAGAATCGTGCCTTGTGGAGTAAACATAGGCAGTCCGGATCCAACCATATCTGAAAAAACAAACAAATCCAATTCTTGACCAAGTTTGCGATGATCACGCTTCTTGGCCTCTTCTAGCATCTCCAGGTGATGCACTAGTTCTTCTTTTGTAGCAAAAGCCACGCCGTAAATACGTTGCATTTGAGCGTTATTTTCGTTACCACGCCAATATGCCCCACTCACCCTCATTAACTTAAACACCCCAACCTTACCGGTAGATACCACATGCGGACCTCTACACAAATCAGTAAAATCACCATTTGTATAAAATGATACCGTTTCTACTTTGGCATCACCCTCAACAATAGTCCCAAGCTCTGCAATATCCAGATCTTTAGCCACCGTAGTGCCAGCCCTCTTCAAATCATTCAAAAGTTCCGCTTTATAAGGTTGTTCGGTATTTTTCGCCCATTCAATGGCTTCTTCTATGAGCTTTTCGGTTCGATTAAAAGGCTGATCTAGGTCAATTATTTTTTTCATTTCAGTTTCTATGCGCTGAAAATCATTGTCAGATATCTTGGTTTCACCTAAATCAACATCATAATAAAAACCATTCTCGACAACTGGACCCACTCCAAACTTAGCATTAGGCCAGATGTGCTGAATAGTAGTCGCCATAATATGCGCCAAACTATGTCGCATCACGCTAAGACCGTCATTATGATGTTCTATCATACTAATCCCTCGAAATTATTTTAAATAAAAAACACACATTAATACACCGGTATTGATAGCGCGTTCCGGGCCCAATATTACGATGTCGCAAAATTAGGCTGTTCCACCGAAATCTTTCACTCTTACCACCACGTTATCGCACGTTTTCGGCATTCCCACGGAACTCCATAGCTGGTTAGACTACTTAATAGTTCATAAAAGATTATACACCCCTGTATAACAAATAAAAAAGGGTCAAATGTTCTCGCAAATACATTTGACCCTGCTCACCCCGTAAAACCTCTCCGAGAACTGCACCTACGTCTACGTACCCCATCTCCATGTGGTACCGTAGACATACAGAATATCATACTAGCATTATGTTACCAGTACTTTATTATTGTTATCCTTACATTGTTCCTGTGGACATGTTGGTGTCAATTTACTTTTACCTAGTTTTTCGGTATGCTTGTGTCTGTTCTACTGGACCTGTCGCAAAATCGTCCGTTCCCAGAGTGAATTATCTCGAGCGAAAACTGTTTTGTCTGAAGGAGAGGTAGCCTTAGCTACATCGAAAGAAGAAAAACTGTTTGTTTTCGACTCTGAGGTGAGCCCTCAGGCTCAGACTCGAAGAGTAGCCGATAGAATTCGATCTGGGGATGGAGGAGTTTTGCAACAGATCCAGTCTATCTGGGGCGATTAGCTCATTTGGCTAGAGCGCCGCATTGACGTTGCGGAGGTGGCAGGTTCAAATCCTGCATCGCCCACCAAGAAAAAACTGCTGAAAAGCACAAGCCCCACCGCCTGTTCCAGCAAAGCTGTAACGTGCCCCGAGGCTTCGCAGAACAAGGAATAACAGGTTGGAAACCTGTTATAATAACTCCCATATGAAAATAGTTACGCTCGAAACAAACAATCCTGATTTGAAACTCGTTGAACCTGACATTGAACGTGATGCGTTAAATGGTGTCAAATGGCTTGAGGGCGATATGGGACGCGCCACACTACAACTTATGGGCGTAGCCGATGAGCATAACAAACCAACAACGCTCGATGAAGAAAAAGAACGAGTAAACGATTTCTTAACCAGACAAGACCAGTTGAATTGGATGATTGAATACCGGGGTAAAGTTGTAGGCTCCGTCTGGGTGGATTTAGAAGCTAGCGATTTTCTAGCAAGTCCATCAGTCCACGTAATGATTGGCGATCCGGATATGCGCGGAAAAGGCGTAGGACTCGCTTCAGTTAGTTCAGTTATAGATTATCTAAAGGATGGTGGCGAGAAAACCGTGTACTCACGGTATATCACCACTAATATAGGCTCTGAACATCTGTTATCAAAGTTGGGTTTCGAAAACTTAGGCGAACCATACAGTGACGGAGACCTGCTGTTCCAAAATATGAAACTTGAACTTATGATTGATCCAGAAAGTATAAACTAAAAATATGACCAAAGCATATTTTATAGGCGGTGCGCCGAGAGCAGGAAAGACAACTGCACTCAAGGAATTTGTAAAACAAAGGTCTGTCCTGGCTGCTTCTTCGGATGCGATACGTTACACCATACGTGGCGTACTAGAGGCTGATGGTAATCAAGACCTATTCAAAATTGCCAGGGGCAAGTTTGATTCCCCGGAAAATGTAACAAACATGCAAAATAAGCCAGCGGTTGTCGTAGACCACCAAAATCGTGAGTCAGAAGTTGTATGGAAATCGGTGCTCGATTTCGCAAAATCTAACGTCGAGGATGGTCAGGATATTGGAATAGAGGGTGTCGCGGTTCTGCCACACAACTTTACTGCTGAACTGCCGTTTGAGTACAAGGTCGTGTTTATTGCTAATCTGCATGACCAAACCGAGACAATATTGCGCCATGCGCATGAAAATACTTTCGACTGGTTGCACAAATATGATGATGAAATCATCCGAGCTTTCTGTATCTTTAATCTCGAATTGAACAAATATTACTTTGATGAGGCGAAGAAATACAATTTGCCTGTCATAACTATTGGAGACAATTTCCAACAAAGCATTGGCGAAGCCGTCAAAATACTCACAAGCTAGGGGCGAACTGACAGAAAAATCCGACCTCTTCCATATTGTTTTAAAAAATCTCGGCGGGGAAATCAAAAAATGAATCAAAGGCCGGTTTTTTCTGGCGGGGCGCATTACAGCTTTGCTGGAACAGGCGGCGGGGCTTCTGCTGGCGGTAGCTTATTGGTTTTCAAAAGTAGCACTGCTCATCAAAATGTGATTATCAATTGGGGATAAATTAGGGTTAATCTGTTCTGCCCATCTTTGGGCAACAGGAGCGGCTAATGGTCGTACTTTGGTCTCAGTATCTTTGTAGTAGGGCACGTTATCAAGGGGATTAAAGTTTGGCGGATAGTGTGTTTCGCTATGTGACGTCTGAAAAATGCCGGTTTCCGGAGTAACTGTCAGAATTTGGCGGTCATAAATGACCGGATTTTCAAATGAACCCATTGTCGTATTCATACCAACCAAATGGAATTCATCGTTGCCGCCTATATCCCTGTCAATTATAAGTTCATGCACCCCAGGCATACCATCAAGTATAAGTCTTTGGTAGGCTCCTTGGTTAGCATAACCCTGCAGAGTACCTACTTTAGCCGCATGAACAGTAAAAAGTTCCTCACACCGCTTGTACAAGTGCGAATAAGTAGCTTGTCTTTCGGCTAAAGTGCCGTACTTGCGATCCACGCGACGTTGTAACGCCTCTTGAACGCCACGTACGATATTTAACGGAAGCCTCTGTACTTTATTTAATATCTCGCCTCGTTCCATAGCTATTGCCTTGTAATTATTAACCTAAATTCCTTAAGACAGCACGAGCTGATGGTGCTTGCATTCGTACCTGTCTAATTGGTTCACTATTTTCGCCAAATACTTTGACCTGCTGCTCACCAGTCGGCGAAAAACCAAGTCTTTCTAGCGTACCTTGCAGAAAATCAGGGTCTTCGTCAGGCCAAACATAGGCAGCTACTGGCTGCAATCCAATAGCATCTTTTAACAGTGTCCTACCAAGTTCTCTAGCCAAACCTTGTCTTTGGTGCTCTGGTTTCACAGCAACTTCACGTAGCCACAGGTAATTTTTGACAACAGTCAGTCTTTTTACTAAACGATTCTGTTCGGAGCCACCGGACACATTATGAGCACTGTAGGCAAACCCGATTGGTTCGCGATTTTTTGTAGCAACTGCAACTCGTGAATGAGAATATGACTGATTAGCGTTATAGCGCTTACCGACTTCAGTATTCGGGTCAACATGCGAAGCCGTGAAGTGGGCAGGGTCATCCCATTCAATTAATGCATCAATTTCAGCCTGAGTTCTATCCAATGTACTTACAAAAGCATCTCTCTCAATAGATTGAAGTTGTCTCCATTCATCATGCTCTAATTCTTCAGGACGATATAACTTAACCTCTGCCATAAGTGCCTCCTATCTAGTGTATTATAGCATAATTTACAATAAAATAGCAAATGTTTACGTTATCTGTTCTAGTAGTTTTTGTTTCCAAACATTTGAAAATAAAGAGCCTGGGCATTCGGTTTTATCATTGACATCTTTGTGTCCAAGCACTCGATTTGGGGGCATTTTTGGATAATGCTTACGAATAATCTCAGCTACTGCGTTGATAACACTATCACGTGGTTCTGTTTCGCTGAGATCATTGTCAATACAAATACCAATACTACGCGTGTTAATATCCCAGTTACCAGCATGCCAGCCAACATACTTATCTTTGAGTATTTGCACTGTAGTCCCATCTTCTCTTACTAACCAATGGTAGCCCCAGAATACTTGCTGACCGTTATAAAAATGCCCCGACCAAACTGGTTGACCCTTAAGGTGCTGTTCGTTCGAAGCAGTAGGACTGGCAAAATACATCCCATATATTCGTAGTAAGTGCATAGCGTTAAGTCGCTCAAGCGTCATTCCTGGTTGATTTTTTGTGTGATGGATAATGATTGTATCGATAGGCTTACGTTCCTTATCAAAATTATCCCCGGACTTTGCTACAGGAAGTCGTTCTTCTCGTACTGCACTTTCCACCATTTCGTACGCCTCACTTTTTATTCGTTTGCGGACAGTCGGGTCTTTTTCTGCTTCAGCAAGTTTTTCAAGTCGCTTAAAATCGTCAGATAAAAGCAAATACCAATCTGGCTTGCCTAACGCCTTTCGCCAAAAACCCTCATCAATATACATAGCCATACATATAAGTATATAGGCTCTTGGGGCTACCGCCAGCAAAAGCCACGCCGTTTCTGCCCGTCTCGGGCAGCGCACCAGCAGACCTGGACTTTTCCATATAAAAAATTCGGAATTGGCGGGGGTAAATCCAAAAAATCAAAGGCCAGGGCTGCTGGGGCGGTCAGCCTTCGGCTGGCAAACGGTGGGGCTTGGTAGTATTTCACTTGGCGTGGGGTCGCAGTCGGGCTTCCATTCGCCATTTAGCTCTCGCTATCTCAGCTTTTTGTGAGAAAATGGGTTCGAGCTGTGTTGTATAGCTCCACCAAGATTTGCTGAAACATTCACGCGTTTTATGAAAATTTAGTCTTATCCCTATACTCCTCACAAATCCTCTGTAGGTACCGGATATTGTGAATGCTAGTTAGCGTACCAGCCAGAGGTTCTCCAACTTTAAACTGATGCCTTAGGAACCCACGGCTAAAGCCCTGTACGCATGTCGTACAATCACAACTGAAATCAATAGGATCAGTGTCTGTGGCAAATTTGGCATTAGTTAATTGAATCTTTTTATCACCACTTATCCAAGCCATGCCATGGCGAGCGTTACGAGTTGGCAAAACACAATCCAACATATCTATGCCGTGTTCAATAGCAAAACGCAGATCAACCGGATCACCAACTCCTAGTAAAAACCGTGGACGAAAAGAATTATCATAAAAATCAACTAAATAATCGAGCATATCATATAGCTCCTGTCTTGTCTCACCAACAGATAAGCCACCTATAGCAATGCCGTCTACTGGTAACGACTGTACCGTTTCCAGACTAAGTTTTCTTAACTCTTTATCTAGCCCTCCTTGTACTACACCAAATAACAAAGGTCTCTTGTCTTGGTCCATATTTTTTGTTAGGCGCTGAAACTCCCCGAGACTACGTTCCAGCCATCGGTGCGTTCGTTCAAAAGCCTCTTTGGTACGTTCCCGTCCTGTATGATCAAGAGATACTACATCATCAAAGGCCACCATCATATCGGCTCCAAGTTTTAATTGTATCTGAATAGATTTCTCTGGAGACAAAAAATTAACATCCCCTGTTTTTGGGTCTTTAAAAGTTACACCATCTTCACTAATCTTACGAATATTAGCCAAAGAAAATACCTGAAAACCCCCTGAATCAGTCAATAGAGGCAGGGTCTGCTTACTAAAATTATGAATACCGCCAAGCCTGGCAATAATCTCTTCTCCAGGCTGCATATGAAGATGGTAAGTATTGGCTAGTACTACCCCAACCCCTGTTGATCGCACCTGCCTGGGGGTAAGCCCTTTTATAGCCCCCTTTGTCCCATCGGGCATAAAGGTCGGTGTTAAAACGTCGCCAACACGAGTACGCAACACGCCTCGACGGTTATAACCATGCATAACTTCATAATTAAAATATTGCTTATTCTTATCTGTTGGCATTTGCTTTATATTGTACACTGTACCCGGTACAGATTTCACAAAGTATTGACGTAATTGATTACTTATGTTAGCATTACCTAGTTAAATGGGAGGCGCTCATAATTTGAGTACCAAAAGTTCGCTCGAGAGTTTTCAGCTTTTTTATGAGGAGTTGAAACCAAGAGCAAACAACAGTCGCATACGACGCACTCGTTCTAGCGCTACTAAATAGAAGTGTCGGACGAGTGAAAAGCTCCAGTATATCCTGGAGCTTTTTACTCGACTTATGCAAAACTCCTCCATCCCCAGATCGAATTCTATCGGCTACAAACAGTTTTTCTTCTCTCGATGTAGCTACGGCTACCTCTCCTTCAGACAAAACAGTTTTCGCTCAAGATAATTCACTCTGGGAATGGACGATTTTGCGTAAGTCGAGTTTAATTCCACAGGTTTTCCACTAGTAATTTTAACTGCCGTATGTCAATATATTGTCATGGTATGTATATATTGCGATGGAAATACCGGTGTTATTAATTCTCGACCCCAGAAGCGTCAAAACCATGTATGGCGACGACGGCAATGCCTAGACTGCAGAAGTATTTTTACATCTGTAGAACAGCTCGATCTAAGTAGTTCAATAATCATTCAAGACTCAACTGGGCACATAAAGCCCTTTATAAAGGAAAAATTGTTTCTAGATATCTATGAATGCTGTAGACATCGTAAAACCGCTGTAAATGACGCTACGGCACTCACAGACACTATTTTGAGCCTTCTTCCTGCATATATTATAAATGCTACCCTTAAAAGAGAGGATCTTGTACGGGCTGGATCGGAAGTACTCAAAAGGTTTGATCGTGTTGCCCAAGTGCATTATCTTGCATATCATCCCCTGCATTAGGCACAGACACGAGATTATTCCGTCTGGGAATAAAGAAGTTTTGCGTCAGTCCGGTATATATAGCCCCCGCAAAACAAATTCACGGCTTTTTGAACCGCCCTCTTCGGCCAAAAGCTGTCTTTCCTCACTCACCTTATCTAATGATATGCTTCCCTCGGAAAAGCCAGTTTTTGACTCGAAGATCATCGGCTCCAAAACCCCCGAATTTGTTTTGCGGGGGCTATATCTAAACAATAGTTTTTTTGTCTTCGGTAATGACCGCTTTCTCGGTAAGATCAAATTTGCCAATATATTTACCGAACATCAATCGCGTCTGGGAATAAAGAGCCGAAAAAGAATTATAAAGAATAGTCGTTACGGGCAACATAACCCACTGCGCCATCATTAGAATGTTGCGATGTGCCTTGTACCTTTTAGGTTTAGGCGGTAAGGTTTTCAGGCTTATGTAAAGCGTAGCAAATATGCCGATCATGGCTACCGTCTGAATACGACTGGCAATAATTGGTAGTTGGTTCGCTGCATAATCTTTTGGATTAAACCAGACAGGAATAAAGGCGCCGAAAGCTAATATCAAGGGTGCAACTGCCCAGGTTACATGTCCTTCCAAAAGACGCAAAAACTTAAAGATAAGATCGATTTTTGGAACCTTATTCTTTGTAAAAAATCCTTTCTCTGCAACATATGCCACATCTGAAGCACCCCACGCCCAACGTCTAAGCTGTATAAATTGTGCTTTGAGGGTTCTGATGTAACCATTGGCCAATACGGCATCCTGATAAATTGGTAGATAGATAGGAACAACTTCATGATTACCTTCATAGCGAAAATATGTACGCCAAAATTGATGCCCATCTTCAACAATAGTTCGAACACTCCAAAAATCTGTATCAATTATGGTTTGCATACTTTGGGCATGAGCCGAAAAGTTACGCAGAATATGGGGCCGTAAAGCCAACACTATATTCCAGAACGAATTACCCGTAGCAATAACTCGCATAGGAGCAGGTGCATCCCAAATATTACTCGTATACATAGGTATGGGCTGATAAGAGATATGTATGGGGTCTGGGCAAATAACGTAGGTATAGGTTAGGGCGGCTAAATACTTGGGATGAGGGCGATTATCGGCATCTAGAGTTGTAACTACGACATCTACAGGTCTGATTTTCTTTTGTTTTAAGTATGTCTTCAGATATCGGCCAGCAAAAGTGATATTGCCACCCTTGCCAATTATCTCACCTGGTAGATCTTTTGGATGACCTATGGCTATCGCGTCTCGAAAATGAGATTTGTAGTCTTTTATGAGCGTTTCGGCTTGTCGTGCAATCGCTTCACCGCCTCTTTCTTCGTAAGCCAGAATCAATATCACTCGTTTCATATCAAAATCAGAAGCAAGTACGGATTTAATCGTTGGCTCAAGAACTTCACGACTTTCGTTATACGTAGCAATAAAAATCGCGTGTAACACATCGCTAGCCCTAACTAATGGAGTACTGTCTTGCATGCGTCGGATATTAGCATGGTGCCAATTAGGTAAGCGTTTGTCTGACTGGTTGGATTGTCCAGACTCAAGCTCATTAAGCATTTGTGTCCATGGCAGTTTCTGGTGAATTGTCAGCGTATGGTAACCCTGTAGAGCTCTGATATTGAGTCCCACAGCTTTTACGAACCAAAGTAATAGATAGGCAATGATGAAAAACACCGTTAAGCGAGGGTTAAATATGCTTAGTATAAATGGCAAAATTAGTATGGACCACGTAATAGCCCCCGGTAATATCTCAAATAAACGGTAATGCCATCCGCGCTCACTAACAAACGGTATCTCTATATTGGACTTACGCAAAGCTTCCTCCATCCCTAGACCAACTAATCTCGGCTGGTAGCGGTCTGTCTTCTCTCGATGTAGCCAAACCACTCCCAACTCGAGCTGATTTAGCCTGGGAACGGACGATTTTGCGTAAGTCCAATCGATTAGGCATGATTAACGATATACCAAGAGAGCATTACTAACTATGATTGCGATAATCAACAAAAGCGTGCCAGTTCCAAGCACGGTAACAGAAAACTGCCGTCTTAGATGATAAATCCGCATGCCAAGCACAGTATGAAATACCATGATCAAGACAGAAAACAATATAAAACTAAAAATTGGAGCAGATCCACCCTTTGTAAATGCATCAAGTCCAAGGTGGGAGCGATATTGTACAATGTGGCTTTCACTATTATTACCACTAAATCTAAGAACAATCAAAAGTGCACCTAGAAGCGTTAGGAATATATTGACACTAAGCAATAGTAATACTAGACGATCGTGAAAATAGTTTTTAGCAATAGGCATAAGATCACTCCAATTATACTGGACCTGTCGCAAAGCTCCCCCATCCCCAGACCAATTCATCTCGGCTGGTAGCGGTCTGTCTTCTCTCGATGTAGCTACGGCTACCTCTCCTTCAGCCAAACCACTCCCAACTCGAGCTGATTTAGCCTGGGAACGGGCGATTTTGCGACAGGTCCAGTATACATGAATTTAGCACTTTGCCGGAGGCTTTTGGTTACTTCAGAATGAAAACAGTTTTCTCTGAAAGGGAGGTGGCCATATATAGTCCCCGCAAAACAAAATGACCAAAATTTCATTCCAGGGGCACCCCCTGGGATCCTGGGATCACAATGGTGCGGGTGGAGGGAGTCGAACCCTCGTCTCAACCTTGGGAAGGTTACATATTAGCCGTTATACGACACCCGCCTGCCCTGCCCTGCATAGCTTCACGCCAAAAATGGAGCCACCTCGGGGATTCGAACCCCGGACCCCCACTTTACGAAAGTGGTGCTCTAGCCAACTGAGCTAAGGTGGCAAAACCTGTTCATTCCGACAAATTATACCAGATAATCATACATATATGTTGCGTTTTACCTCTGTTCTTGATAATATCATCTGGTTATAACTAACGCTACTTATGGGCTCGTAGTGAAGTGGTTATCACGCCTCCCTGTCACGGAGGAGATCGCCGGTTCAAATCCGGTCGAGCCCGCCAAAGTAAGAGTCCAGTCCTTCGGGGCTGGGCTTTTACTTTGGGCAAGTCTTTGACTTGCGAGTTGAACCGGCATAGCCCGTAGGGCGCCGGGTCGTGGAGCGAAACCACGCACAAAAGCTTGCTTAGAGCATGGTTGAGCGGAAAAGGACGAAGTCCGCTAATCCGATCGAGCCCGCCATAGAAAGAGTCCCAGGCCAAAGTCTGGGACTTTTTCTATTGGTATAATCGAATGGATATGCCAGTGGCGTACCCCACAGCTTGCCTTAGAACGACCAAAGGAAGTTGGAGTCGACTAAGCAGCGCACTTTGTGCTACGATCAAGGCGAAACCGGTCGAGCCCACCCCCCTGAGCATTGACAAACTATGCTATCTATGTCAAAATGATTGTATGAGTTCCCCAGAATCAGAACAGAAAATGCCTGACGTGATTAACCCTAACGATGCTCGAAGGTTTTTTGAAGATGGTGCGCGTAGATGGCGTAAGCCCCACCACAACCGGCATATTGCTCCCAGTGGGCTTGACACTGATTCAATGGACTTTCGTGGTGTTCGCGCCGCATTTAAGGTAACCGAGACCCTACCTCACGAATATGATGCAGATGGAAACCTCTTACCAGGCGACCCTAATAAATATAAAGAACACTATGAGCTTGGGCTAACTGCTGTACGAAACGCGGGTTTACTGCCTCTTGATCAGAGATTTGAAACAGGATATACAAGATTGGCGGGAGCTGTGGTCAACGAAGCGGCAGAGCTGGCAGCAAAGGCTAAAAATCCTGAAACACTTCCTCCGACTCAATAAAATAGTTCCACACCCCAAAGGTTATGGCCCCGCCAATGAAAATGCCCCAGCTGGTCTGGGGTGTTTTCATTGGTTGGTTCCAGCGATTTGAATAGGCGATGCAGATTTGCCAAAGGCAAAAATGTTAATCGCCGGGTCTACACTGGACTTATGCAAAATCGCCCGTTCCCAGGGCAAATCAGCTCGAGTTTATAGTGGTTTGACTGAAGGAGAGGTAGCCTTAGCTGCATCGAAAGAAGGCAGACCGCTATCAGCCGAGGTTAGTTGGTCTGAGAATGGACGATTTTGCGTAAGTCGAGTTTATACTGAACTACTGGTCCAGTAGAAGTTTGTAGTCGTTCAGGTGTGAGCTGGGGCAACGACAAAGGGCGAAATGCGTGATTAATTGACCGATATGTAGGTACGGGCTTTTTGTTTGTCTTTGAGATCGTTGATGTAGGAGTTAATATCCTTGAAAGTGAACAAAATATGCGAACCTCGAACCTTATCGCCACTAAACTCATTATTTTTAACAATCACAAGCGCATAGCCAATATTGACTATATCTGAATACTGTCCGGGTTGTAATTTAAACAGCGCACCGGTGGTCTGTGCCGGTAAATCGTGGTTAGTCTTATCTATCAAAAAGCCCAAATCACCACCATTAGCTTTGGTCGCTTCATCGTCGGAATACTTCTTGGCGACTGCCACAAAATCTACCCCTGATTTTAATTCATTTAGAGCTGTTTCGGCTTTTGTTCGAGTAGTAGTATCCAGCACGGCTACAACTTTTTGAGCTAGAAGTTGTTGGCGTAGGCTCCTCTTGAAATCGTCTACAGACCACCCCCAATAATCTTTCAAAACGTCTTCAAAAACCTTATCGCTACTACCTAACCTATTCTGATCTCGTACAATATCAATCTGATAATTAATCTCTTTGTTGCTAACACTTACTTTATATTTTGAGGCAAGTTGTTTTACATAAGCGTCATTAATAACCTTATCCAGGGCACGTTTCCTAAATTCGGCAAGCTGTTGCTTGCCCGATTCATTGTTAAAGTCTAGTTTCTGCTGAACCTCATAGTAATGCGTGTAGTGCCTAAGCTCAAATAAATAATTTTCATAGGCCACGAAGTTCGATCCAGCACGAGCGATTGGAAATGGAAAAACTTGAGTAACATGATACAGAAAAGCAGACGACGACTGAAATCTATAAAGCGCAAGAGTACAATAACTAAATAACAAAACCAAAGTAGTGATGAATAATGTTGTAGATATAACTACAATTTGATGCTTTGTATGACGCCCTCTGTATATATATTTTCTAGCGCTACCTATAACTTCTTCGCGATGAGTAGCTATCGTTTCATTAGTAATACGTGGTGCTAACTCTTGCTGAGACGCGTCAGACTTAACTGCCGACTGTACTTTTTTTCGTCGAACAATATGGCTTAGTTTATGCTTCATGTTTTTAAGCCCATATTCGTCAAATCCATCCCAAAGTAGTTATATTGATGGAGGAGTGGGAGTTTGTAGCCATTCAGGTATGAGCTGGGGAAATGGCAAAGTGCGAAACTCCTGATTAGTTCAAGATTCATTGGATACCTGATTTTGTTGGGCTGGTATAGCGGTAGCAATTATGCCTTCTTGGCGTAGAATACCAAGTAGTTTTTTCTGGATTTTAGCCGGATGATGAACATCGTGAATAACAAGATCCCCCAAATATGTTTGCATCATTATTGTACCAAATCCCAGCATAGTTTCCTGCATACCGGCTATCTCATAATTAACCATTTGTATTTGATTCAGTCCTATATCTACAACGCTTCTGTGAAATAATCCTTTTTGGGTGATCTGAATAAAACGCTGATCTGTAACTATAAAGACACTGAAATACCAAGCCATCCAAGATGGAAAGAAGACCACAACTCCAAGAATAAAACCTGCGGCGAGACCTCCAAAAAAATAGCTATATTCTGGCTTTATGTAGCCAGGTAACGTGCCGAGCAAAATCCCAAGCATACCAAATACCAACCCCTTACGCATAACAATAGGATGTTTGCGGAACACAAACATAACCTCTTCATCATCCATCTGATCTTCAAAGTATTTATCTGACATCCTGATTAACTATTTTACACTAATTGCACTTAATATTTGGTATCCCCGCCGCGACTCGAACGCAGATCTGCTCCTTAGGACGGAGTTATTCTATCCATTGAACTACGGGGACCTAGTGAGCCAGCCGGCATTGGCTCTATTCTATTGCTTGCGGGGGTGAGCCTGAGTGTAAGTCTCATGGGTGGTATTATACTCAAACAACTCGCTGTCACTAAACCAATGGCCTATTTCCTGTTTAGCTTCTTTAGGGTCGCCAGAGGCATGAATAATATTTGGGATAGCAATTTTTTCCTTGTCGGCATAATTAAAGCTAATATGAGAATAATCACCCCTGATCGTACCCGGAGCTGCTGATTTTGGTTCAGTCTCACCCACCATTTTACGCACCAAAGAAACCGCCTCTATACCTTCCAAAACAAGTGCTATTACCGGACCTTCTTTCATCATTTCCAGAGTTACTTCAAATATTTCTTCGCCACGCCTGGTAATCATCTGGCCAATTTTTTCGTAATGATGGTGGTAATGATTGTAGTCCGGCTGGAGCATTTTACAGCCCACAACTTTTAGACCAACACGTTCAAATCTAGTTAAAACTTCGCCGACAATACCGCGCTTTACCGCATCAGGCTTTAGAATAATTAATGTTCGTTCCATTGATGTCCTTATTTATTGTTAATTTTGATGTATCTATGCTGGACTCACGCAAAGCTCTCCTGTATCCCGGACTAAATAATCTCGACTACAAACAGTTTCCGTTCGGGCTGATTCGTCCTGGGAACGGACGATTTTGCGACAGGTCCAGTATACACGATTATTATCTCTGTTGCATGGAACGGTCCGGAGGGTCATACATACTGGTCAAGTGGAAATATATCGTACAATAAGGTTATGTTATTTTCTAAAGCCAAAACTGATTTCCTGGAATACCTAGAAATCGAACAAAATAGATCACAAAAAACTATCCGTAACTATGACCACTACCTAACGCGCTTAATAGATTTCACCGGTGATATTAAAATATCTGGTATTGATACGGAAATGATACGGAAATGGAGATTGTGGCTGAATCGACTGGGCACAAATACAAGTGATGAATTACAAAAAAATACCCAGAATTATCACCTCATAGCGCTAAGAGGCTTCTTGAAGTATTGCGCCAAACGCAATATCCCAGCTATCTCTGCTGACAAGATTGAACTGGCTCGAACTGTCAGAAAACAAGTTACCTTTTTAGCACCCGAGGAACTTGAACGATTATTTTCTCAACCAAATATTGATAACTTACCAGGACTAAGAGATCGGGCTATTTTAGAACTATTATTTTCTTCGGGACTGCGCGTCTCGGAGCTTGTAGGGCTAGACAAGGATCATATCAATCTCAAACGACGCGAGTTTATGGTTCGGGGCAAAGGCCAAAAAGACCGCCCAATATTCATTAGCGATACATCGGCTTGGTGGATTACACAATATATGGACAAACGCCAAGACAATTCCCTACCCCTATTTATCAGATACAGCGGCAGCAAAAAATCAACTGTCAGCGGCAATTATTACCGCCTTACCGCCCGCAGCGTACAAAGATTAGTCGCCCGCTACGCAGTCCTTGCTGGCATCACCAAACACGTATCCCCCCACACGCTCCGCCATTGTCTACACCCAAATACTAGAATCAGCCTTCCCCGTAGAATAGTAAGTGCAGAATATCTTTATAATTCAACCAAACACAGCGTAAAGTCGCTCCATCTCAATAAAGGTACACAGACATCGCAAGCCATTAGTCATTCAAGCACCCACAAATCTACAGAAATGATTCAGCTAACTGCCGGTGGTTACGAGCTTGTGTGTACCCCAGAACACCGTTTATTTACTCTAGACAAAGACGGATTTGCTCAAATCCAAGCAAGTGACCTAAAATCTGGTGATTACGTTATGGGGGTCAAGAAAATATCCCAACAAAGCAAACAGTATTTGTCGAACGACATGTGGCGACTTATTGGCTACATATGTGGTGACGGAACTGTCAGCGAACGTCGGCACGGCGTAATACTACACGACAAAAACAAAGTTTTCTTGAGCCTCTACGTTGACTTAATAGAAAAATTATTCAACAAAAAAGTCGAAATCAAGCCAGCATCTAATTCCAACAGTTTTAATGTCACTTGCTACCATATGCCTCTTGTAAAACTACTAAAGAAACTAGGGCTCGCAACCACAACCCATGGCCTACGTGTACCAGACAAATTATTCAGGTCATCAGAAAGTGCCGTTGCCCATTTCTTGGCCGGTCTCTACGACGCAGACGGCAACGAGGGCGACGCCAAATTCTTCAGCGCCAACAAAGAATTTATAAAAGACATCCAGATGTTATTACTTAGACTTGGAATTGATGCCCATTTCTATACACGTAACCGTATGGTTCGTTTACCCCATAAATCTGCAGATACGGTCAAACAACCCTTCACAATCTACAATCTTCAGATACTATACCAGCCAGATCAGCAAAAATTTGTCACCAAAATTCCTACGCTCAAAAAGATAAACATCAGTCCGGATTTTGTAGGTGAAAAACTACCAATTACTGAAATGCTAGTTAACCTAAACAAACTAGTCAAAGAATCCGGTAAAAGTCTGTATACTCGCCGTAAAGATCAAAGAACACTAAAGGACCACTCTAGATACTTAAGCGGCCAAGTCCTCCCGACCAAAGAAACAGCAATGCGTTTTTATGTGCGATTCAAACGTGCTGGTATATTAGACCCCAGAATGAACCTACTCCGTAGACTAGCGAGTAGTAATAACCAGATAAAATGGCTCAAAGTTCATAAGACCGATAGAATCAAAACAGATATAACTGTATACGACTTCACAGTAGAAGAAACCGAAAATTTAATTGCAGATGGCTTCGTCTCACATAATTCATTTGCAACAGATTTATTAATGAACGGTGCAGATTTGAGGTCAGTTCAGGCAATGCTTGGTCATAGTAATATATCTACAACCCAAATATACACTCATGTTACCGATCCACACTTAAAAGCTATACATGAGAAATTTCATTCACGTAAGTCCTAGAAGTCTTATAAACTAATTCCTAAACTGGACTTACGCAAAATCCCTCGTTCCCAGACCGACTAACCTCGGCTACAAACAGTTTTTCTTCTCTCGATGTACCTCCTGGGTACCTCTCCTTCAGACAAAACTGTTTTCGCTCGAGCTGATTCACCCTGGGAACAAGGGATTTTGCGTAAGTCCAGTAAAGATTAATTGGTACCGCATGAATCAGGATCGCTCAAAGAAGAGTTATTAACAATAACGTAACGTTTACAGATATTGCTACTGGTATCAAGCGCTCCTTCCGGCAATATACCTGATATTACATCAGGAACCCTCACCTGTATACGACGTAAAACGTCATTGGCTTTCCCTGTAGAATCAACCAATATCTGCGTCCCGCCCATTTCACATGCCGCACCCGAGGCAGTCGTACAAGTAATCGTAGCGTTTGAAGCAATATATATTGACTTCAGACGGATATATAAATTGGTGGTGCTTAAACCCGTTATGGTTAACGTACAGTATTTTGGTACAGCCGTAGCACTGCACTGTACTGGCACAAAATCACCTTGACTACCTACATATCCAACAGAATTAACTCCTGGCGACCCCGGTAAAGGATACAGGAATCTACTGAAAGTCGTATTCGTATAATCAGCCCTTGTCTTATGTCCATCAGTCGGGACAAGATCTAGTCGCATAATACCTATACCACATCCCCATAGAGAAGACGCGGGCAGAGCCGGATAAACACCGCTACCCGGACAAGCAAAATTCGTATTTCCATCTTTAGCTTGCCAGCTTACAGTTATTGACGTAATGTGGTCGGTCGTATCTTTAAGTGTTACCGGCACAACTGTCGAGGTGCTGGTGTCAATATTGCTGTATTCCAGACTTTCAGGCGTCGGATCGACAAGAAGACAGGTATAAGAAATGTTACGTGCGCTATCAACTATATTTGACTTATCAAAAGGCGGACTACTGTTTGGGGCACAGGTAGATTTCTCTGGAATTGGTGTTCCAGCATTAAGGGCGACCCTAATATCTTGCCTAGCGTCATTAATGCCTGCTTCGGCAGCATAAAACGCCTGGGCATTAAGTTGCTTATCAAGCGTTTGGCGTTGATCACGCCGTACCAGCTTAGCAAAGCCAATAACAATTAAGCTCATAACCAACATGATTATCAAGGTTACTATTATAGAAACTAGACCAGACTGGTTTTTTTTGAGTGTACTGGACTTACGCAAAGCTCCCCCATTCCCAGACCAATTCATCTCGGCTGGTAGCAGTCTGTCTTCTCTCGATGTAGCTATGGCTACCTCTCCTTCAGCTAAACCACTCCCAACTCGAGCTGATTTAGCCTGGGAACGGGCGATTTTGCGTAAGTCCAGTGTAATGATTTTTTTCATAATGCTAGTGCTACTTCCTTTATTTTACACGTTTCTGAATAATTGTACTCAATTCCGCCGTTGAGCAGAATTGAGTACCATCCTCATCTTTACATTGAGCAGTGTATCCAGTTAAGCTAGTTAACAAATCGTCGTCACCATATGCAAGCCTAAGACTAATTCTATACAGATTATTACCATACGAGGTAACATCGAGGTAAGCAATACGCATAAATGGCGCCAGAAACTCTCTTGGGTTATTGGCTCCTGGTGGACTTGTCTGTGAAAGATCCAGAGCGGCTACACTTGTGGTACATGAACTAGTAATAGTGTCCGCGACCAAACCATGACTCGTAGAAGTATCGGCCATCTCCTTGCCTAATATCATACTGTAACGGCGTTGGCCAATGCAAAAACCCGTAGAGGTATTCGGAGCTACGCCACTGGACATAATAGCAGGAGTTACGTTACCGCCATTAAACTGAATGGACTGGGATATGTCTTCCATAATTGTTCTGGCCACTTCTTGGGTTCTACTATTAATAACTCCCTTATTATACAAACGACCAATCTGTAAAAGCCCGCTTGTGGCCAAAAGTAATATTACAGAAAATACAAGTGTTGCTATTAGTAGTTCAATAATCGTGAATCCAGTTTGTTTGTTTTTCATATCAATACACCCTATAAGCTACAGAAGCTTCTTGCACACCCTTAATACCCGTACCCTGCCAACGTGCTCGAGCGATCCATTTGTGGTGATCAGTTTCATCGCGTTCAATGGATACATAATATTGAATACCTCGACTTCCGGCATTATATTCATCGTTAGCATTATCTATAATACAACTGGCTGGATAATCACCTCCTGGAGGAGAGCTTAAAATATCAGAGTCAGGAGGTGGCATAGCATCACCGACAGCCTTGGTAGTAAAGTCCTGTCTTGTGTTTGAGGTATCCATACAAAATACTCGGTGCTTGCTAGTATCAAAGATCGCAGCGGTTATCTCGTCGTCAGATACGCTTTTTAGGCGTTCTAACTGGCTTTCGGCAAGTTTTGTACCCGAACTTCTTTCTAGAGAGTCCTGTGAGGCATTTAGACTGCTATTAACCGCCACATAAGCACCACTTAAAACAATGCCTATAATAGTGATTGCAATCAATACCTCAACAATCGTATCTCCGCGCATCGCTAGTTTCATGTACAAATACTCCCATCTCCTCTGTAACCTACTGACAACGTAGTAGCAAGTCTTTGATTATTATCACCGATAGTTATTTTGCCATATTGATCTGTTCCGCTACTCAAAAAACATAAAGTAATACCTTTAGCCGGATTTTTAAACGAGGTAGCAGCTGAACTGCTTAAACCACCAATATCAATGATGTCGTCGGCAACATTTCGCGCATCATCGCCATAAGCACTGGCAGGGATCACCCAAATATCGGTAAACTGTCGACCTGATTCAGGACTTGCACTACCGTCAGGATAAGTAACAAAGTTAGAAAAAAAGCCAAATGCCCCTATGGCCTGCGGGCCACTACCATTATCATAACTTAAGCCCGGATGAGCCCCATCACTATTGTCTTTTATAGTAAGTCCGTAATCGAGTTTATTGTAATCTGTAGCATCTAATCCTGGACCAATCATGGCAAGATGAGCGATATTCGGCGCTATTGGCACTGGCTTAGACTCTGTTATATCTGAAACTAACTTTGAGGCAATTGGCGCGCCTCGAAATTGACGGCCGGCAACACTAAACACATTGAAATCCTCTGGACTGGAAGCCGGTCCAAACTGTAAAACCTTACCGATGTAAATACAGCTGACATTTGCTCCTTGTTTATCGGCACCAGCCGATATAACTGGAGCACTGCCGGCATTATCTGCCAGGCACTGAAAATTGCCAGTATTACTATAAATACCAGCTGACACGTCATTCATTACGTCACGAATATGAGAATCAATATCTCTTAAAGATTGGGTGAACTGCGTTTTTTGTTGTTGCCCACCTACCAACAATAAAGCACTAACAAGTATGGCACTGGAAATAGCCAGAAAAATCATAACTTCAACAATCGTATAGCCTATACTCGACTTACCCAAAACTCCTCCATCGCCAGATCGACTAACCTCGGCTACAAACAGTTTTTCCTCTCTCGATGTACCTTCAGGTACCCCTCTTTCAGATAAAACAGTTTTCGCTCGAGATAATTCACTCCGGGAACGGGCGATTTTGGGTGAGTCGAGTAAACTGCCCTGACTATAAGATCTATGGGATGCTTGTGGCTGTTTATGACTGTCCATAATAGATATCCATGTCCACTCGAATTATAACATAAGGACTATGTATAGCCATCCCAAAACAAAATGACCAAATTTTGAGTAATGTTTATGGCCGTTCAAGTATGATCTGGGGTGATGAAAAAGTGCGAAAATTCTATCTAATAAAAATAATACAGCTTAAGCCAATTAATGATGTCAGACCCAAAAATATAGACGATAAAGGTAGCCATAAGAAGTAAGGGGCCGAATGGAATCCGGCTATTCTTTTTTAGTTTCTTACTTAACAGAAGTGGTAAACTCACCAAAGTACCAATTAACGATGCTAAAAATAGCAGTAACACGCTCTCGGCCGCTCCGCCTGCCAACATACCTAGAGCTACTGCCAGCTTTACATCTCCTCCACCAATCCACTGTCCTTTTGAGAATTGGAACAGTGCATAAAATAAACCAGCAAGCGTAACAACACCTATTAGACCACCTAGTATAGGACTTATTTCGCCATATAATACAGTCCGCATGATGATCTGGATGGCCGCAAGTCCGACTAAAGGAAATACAATTTTATCCGGCAAAATAAACCAACGCAAATCATAGACGGCAAGCGCCATGAAACTGATAAGCGACACGATCCAAACAATAAATAACGTAATACCAATAGCAGACCAAGAGTAAGGCCAATAAACATACGATGTGATAAAAGTTACAGCAGTTAGTATTTCCACTAATGGATACTGCCAACTTATTGGTCTATGGCAATAGCGACAGCGCCCCCGAAGACCTAGCCAACTAATGACTGGGATCAAATCATACCAGGCCAACTGGTGTCGGCAATCTGGACACATGCTACGCCCACTAACAATCGAATATTTTTTATTATCAGGTTTTTTTGGATGTTTGGTGGATTGTAGGCTGGATTTACGCAAAATCCCTCGTTCCCAGAGCGAATCAGCTCGAGCGAAAACAGTTTTATCCGAAGGAGAGGTACCTGAAGGTACATCGAGAGAGGAAAAACTGTTTGTAGCCGAGGTTAGTCGGTCTGGGGATGAGGGAGCTTTGCGTAAGGCCAGTAGATGTAGCCGCCAAACCAACGCGTTGACAAAACTACCCAAAACCAATCCAACAAAAACTATAATTATACCGTTAATCATTAGAAGTTATATTAACATATATTTATATGTACGGTTTAGGCAATAATAAATAGCGACTCCTTTCGGAGTCGCTATTTATATTATCGCGGGCTAAGATTTAACCTTCTTGGCACTGTGGTACGTTACCACCAGTGGAGTTTTCGGTTGCGAAGCGAAGAGCAACAGCTCTGGCTGGACCAGCTATAGTGTTACCTATAGTTGCTGTATCGCACTTTGCGGCAGTAACCAGTTGAAATGGACCATTGTTAGAGATAACGCCAGCTTGAGCACCAACAGCTGGAGCGACGGTAGGCTCTGTCATGATACTGTCAGCAGCAAGACCATTAATGGTTGTTGCATGAGCAACCGTAGTTGGCAATGCGCCATTGTTGTTTGACATGAACTCGGTAGTCGCGCCCAGATAACCGGCTACCTGACTACGCCTTTGAGTGTTTCGACTGTTACGTTGCAGGGCCGGAACGGCCAAGAACACAATCAACATGATAAGTCCAGCAATAGCCAGTACTATCAAGACTTCTATGATAGAAAAGCCTTCTTCTCGTTGTTTTAGTTTTGTATACATAAACAAATGCCCCCTTAGAATATGATTATTAATATTACTAGCCTAATTTTACGAACTTTTTTCAAAAAGCACAAGCATTTTTCTAACTTTATAGCTAAAACACCTAAGAACCTGTGAATAACTCTCCGGGTAGTTAAAAAATATCGCGAGTTTCAGAAGTGAGCTGATGATTACAAAAGAGGTCTATTTGATGATATTTTGGCCAGCCAGGCCATAAATTGGCAACAATACGGCCGCTACAATGATAAACGCCATACCACCTATCAATACCATCATGACTGGTTCGATAATGGTTGATATGGCTTTGATTTGGTTGTCTACCTCTTTTTCGTAATAGTCGGCTGTTTTGGCTAGCATTTGCTCTATAGAACCTGATTGTTCACCAATTTTTAACATATTCGGTACCAGTTCTAAAAAGTTAGGATCATTTTCAAGAGCAGTCGATAGCGCTTTACCGCCCTTGACCTTTTCTATGGCCGCCTTGATTGATTCTGCAATATGAACGTTGTCTATAGCGTCAGATGTTATTTCCAGCATTTGTATCAGTGGTACGCCACTGGATACCAGTGTAGTGCCGGTTCGGGCAAAACGCGCCATATAAAGTTTCATGAACAATGGGCCGATTGGCCAGCTTTTCATTTTGAGCTTATCAAATACTCGCTTACCCGCCAATGTCCTGGCCCAGCGCGTCGTGAAAAGTACGAATACAACCAACGACACGAGAACAAGCCACCAAAATTTTATGACAAAATGCGACAGCGCCAAGAGAGCCACCGTAACAAACGGCAATTTAGAGCCCGGTAAGCCGTCATATAAAATCTCCACTTGCGGCAAGACCGTAACAACCATAAAACCAACAACGCCCATCATAACAATAACGACAATGATTGGATAAATCATGGCGCCACGAACTTTACTGATTACTTCAGCGTCTTTTTCTTGCTGAATAGCAAGCCGATCCAACGCGGCATCCAGCGTACCAGAAACCTCGCCGGCAGCAATCAGACTAGTGAAAACATCGTTAAAAACAGCCGGATGCCGCCCTAAAGACACGGAAAGCGCCGAACCGCCTTCTACATCAGTTATTACTTGATTAATTACTGCTTTTAATGGCTTACTCTGTGTTTGGCTTAAAACACTGCGCAAACTTTGAATTATTGGCAATCCAGCATTGATAAGCGTAGATAATTGACGCGAAAACAAAACCTTGTCTTTGGTTTTTACATGATTACCAAAACGCTTAAATATGCTCCCAACACCAGCACCCTCCAAAGTAATATTGAGTGGAGTAAAGCCTTGAGCATGAATCAATTTAGCTGCTTCTTGCTCACTATCAGCCTGAACCTGGGCCTTGATCTTCTGGCCACTAGTCATATCTTTAGCGATATATTTGTAGGTCAACATACCGAAGCTCCAATATGCCGGCTAATCATGGATTGTACTAATTGTATACTGGACTTACGCAAAGCTCCCCCATCCCAAGACCAATTCATCTCGGCTGGTAGCGGTCTGCCTTCTTTCGATGTAGCTAAGGCTACCTCTCCTTCAGATAAAACAGTTTTCGCTCGAAATAATTCACTCTGGGAACGGACGATTTTGCGTAAGTCCAGTTTAGCCTGGGAACGGGTGATTTTGCGTAAGTCCAGTATACTCATTTTTTAGCCCCTCATTAAACGATCAAGTTCTTTTAAGTCTACAGCAACCATGCGAGCTTCTTCATAACTAATGCTACCATTATGAATCATGTTGGCCAGCGTCTTGTCCATGGATTGCATGCCGTGTTCCGCGCCGGTTTGGATCACTGCCTCAAGTTGATGGCTCTTGCCTTCTCGAATAATATTACGCACAGCCGGAGTAGCAATAAGAATTTCGGCAGCCGCTAATCGACCACCACCTATGGCTGGCACTAGACGCTGTGAACAGATAACCATCAGAATATTAGACAATTGGGCACGAATCTGGGGCTGTTGATGTGGTGGAAAAACGTCAATCATACGGTCAATGCTTTGAGCGGCAGAGTTGGTGTGCAAAGTGGCAAAGACCAGATGTCCAGTTTCGGCAATCGTAATAGCCGCGGCTATAGTTTCTAGATCGCGCATTTCACCAATCATCACAACATCCGGATCTTCGCGCAAACTACTCCTCAAAGCGGCAGAAAAAGAATAGGTATCATAGTGCACTTCTCTTTGTACGATCACGGATTTACTATATTTATGGGTAAACTCAATTGGGTCTTCAATGGTGATAATATGCGCGGCTCGCTCTGTATTAATCTTGTGTATTAAGGCGGCCAGTGTGGTAGATTTGCCGGAACCGGTCGGCCCAGTAATCAGCACCAAGCCACGCGGATAATCAGCAAACTTATTGACAACTGGTGGTAGCCCAAGTTGTTCGATAGTTAAAATTTCATTCGGAATAAGGCGCAAGGCGGCCGCAAGATTGCCGCGTTCATGGAAGGCGTTTACTCGAAAACGACCAAGATCACCAAAAGCAAAACTAAAATCAAACTCTTTATCTTTCAATAGAATCTGTTTCTGGTCTTCATCCAGTACGGCAAAAATTAATAATTCAACCCCTTCTTCATCTAATACATCTGATCCAGTTACCGCTATTAAAGCCCCATCAACGCGCAACATAGGCGGCAATCCAACTTGCAAGTGCAAATCAGAAGCCTTACGCTTGATGACTTCTTCCAGTAGTACTTCGATTCTTGGTTGTCCCTGCATATAATTTCCCATCCTTATTAGTTTTACGCGCTATCGACAGAAGCCACCCGATTAACTTCGGCAATTGTCGTTTGACCGACAAGAGCCTTGAGGTATCCATCTTCCCGCATAGTTACCATACCCTGGGCTTGGGCGGCTTTTTGGATCTCACTACTGGTAGATCGTTTGAGAATCAGATCTTGAATCGTGTCCGTTATCTCAAAGACCTCATACAGCCCCATTCTTCCCTTATAACCGCCGGGCGTATCGGGACTATCTTTGCCCTGATATAAAGTATAAGCGTTTTGCCCCCTCAACGGCAAGTCCTCGTAGCCAAGATCTATGGCCACCGCCTTAACGTCTCCTGATTTTTCCGGTAATATATGATCGACTGTTTGGCGAATGGCTTCTGTTTCCGGCTTGTCAGATTGGCGAGTTTCTTTGTCTTCTCCGGCAATACGCCGGACTAAACGCTGACCAATAACCGTATGGACTGTGCTAGCAATCAAGAATGGCTCAATGCCCATATCCAGCAAACGTGGCAAAATACCAGCAGCTGAATTGGTATGCAGGGTTGAAAACACCAAGTGCCCAGTAAGGGCCGCTTGGACAGCCAGAGTAGCAGTTTCTTTATCACGAATTTCCCCGACCATGACAACATTAGGGTCTTGACGCAGTATAGAGCGCAAACCCGCGGCAAATGTCAGACCAACATCGCTGTTAACCTGTATCTGATTAACCCCATCTACCTTATACTCAACCGGATCTTCCAGCGTAACAATATTAATGCTGTCGTTTTTTATCTCCTGAATAAGCGCGTACATAGAGGTAGATTTGCCGGAACCAGTCGGCCCAGAAGTCAAAATCAAACCATTAGACTCTTTTAACCCTTTACGGATAGTATGTAATGCTCGTCCAGCATATCCCATATCCTCGAGCTTGAGACTGGTCCCAGACTTATCAAGCAATCTTATAACTACCTGCTCACCCCACACTACCGGAGAAATCGCTATACGCAGATCAATGCTCTTTTCTCCCACCTGAACGGTAAAAGTACCATCTTGAGGAATGCGGTGTTCGTCAATTTTTAAATTAGATAGAATCTTGATGCGAGATATCAAAGCCGGTTCAGTGCTTTTGGGTAACTTCATAATTTCACGCAGCACTCCATCGATACGGCAACGAATTCTCAATTCTTTTTCCAGCGGTTCAATATGAATATCACTAGCTCGGTTATTGGCAGAATACTCAAGAATAGTCGTCAAAGCCTTACTAATCGGAGAATCCTGAACAATATCTTTAATATTTTGGGTTTTATCAGTCGGCTTAAGATTAGATTTTTCTAATTCCAGAGCTTGCGCTTCGGTATCTGCCTGTTTAGTCAAGGAGCCTGGTATTCCCTTGTCTAGTGAAAAGTTATATTGTTTTATAACATTTCTGATGCCTTCTTCGCTGGCAGCATAAACCTTGAGCGGACGACCAATCTTATTGGACAGAAAATCCACAGCCTGAACATTACCGGCATCCAGCATGGCTACCACTAAACGATTATGCATTTCCCCGAGTGGCACGGACATATAACGCTCGGCTAGAGCTTGTGGCAAAAGTTGCAGAATATTTTGGTCAATCTTGGCATTAGACAGATTCACGTAAGGTACTTTGGTAATGTGTGATACTGTTTTAGTCAGCACTTCGTTAGATACTTGTCCATCCTTAATCAGGAGGCCCAGTACGGGTACATGATCAGCATCCGCTTTGGCTTTAAGGTCATTAAATTTGGCCTTGGTAATCAAACCGTCATTAATAAGCTTTTCTTCAACCTGTTTCTGGATAGCAGCCGATAAGATGCTCATATCGCCGCTTCAATCTACTGCTGTGTCTGATTATTATTAAATGGTTGTGAGTTGGAGCTATCACCGATTTGGATTAGTTTGGTTGGGTTCAAAGATTTATCATTGAAGTATTTTTTGTCAGGAGTTAAGAAGTCAGAAGTTATTGACTGAACAACCTCGACTTCCGTCGTACGATTTTTAGGCGGATCAAACAGCTTAGTGGACAATAACAGAGAAATAACCACACTAATAAAAGTAACGACAATGATTACAATAATGTCTTTTTGTTTCATTTAACTACCTTTGTCCCTATGTTTAGATTTTTTTCAGGAAGATAGAAAGTCTTGGCCTTAATAACGGTTGCTAAATCAGCGTTGGTGCCACTAAGAGAAAGTTTTTGAATCTGAAATGGCCGTATGGAGTTCTCAAAAAGTAATATCAAGCTAGGTGCGGCATTATATGTACTGCCAACAGTTATCTCAAACGGCATATCAACTACTTCAGGTTCAGGACTACTGGGGTTTTTTTGTTGAACAATTTCATCATCGCTACCCGTAATAGATTTAAACACAAAGCTTTTATCAGTCAGTATTTTTTCTAAACTACTGGCTAGAGCTGGATAGTCATACTTACTTGGCAAGGCATCTAGAATCAGGCGGGCATTATCGCCATCTTTTTCGCCTGTGCCGTTAGGGTTACCTCCCAGTATGTTGGTTGGCGCTTCAACAAACTGCTTATAGGCACTCACCAAGCCATCACGAGCAACTAAATTATCTTTTAACTGCTTGACTGCTTTTTCTTTACCGTCTATAACGCGCCCCTGGTAGGAACGTTTACTAAGCAATGCCTTCGATGCGAACAACGAAAACACAGCAATGAATACGGCAACAGCCGTTGCTATAACAACCGCCGAGTTTGCCTTATCGATCTGAAGTCTTTTTGTAGAAAAAGCAAGTTTAACCATAATTTACTCGTTAACCTGTTTATTAATTTGTTCGCTACCTGTCGACTGAAATAGATCAACTGGCTTTTCGGTTTCAGAACGAGTAGTGATGATTTTAGGTACCAGGATACTTATTTCTTTCGATGAATCAAAGATAAGAAGGTCGAATTTAAGATCTATCTGATAGGTGGCAGCAGCGTCATCACGCCCAAAATTAGTTAACACTACGCTTGAGAAAGCTTTTATCTCATTGGGCTCCTTGTCAATTTTGTAGGTTGTAAACTTAAGGGTATCAACAAATTTATTAATAGTACTCAAGCTGTCAGCACCACCGGTGAAAGACATGGTTTGTACTTCAAAGTCAACATCAAGGTTTGCAATGCTAAGCTTATCAGGAAGCATCTGCGACAAATACGGAAATAAGCGGGAGGCAACCGGTTTTTTATCATGTAGTCCAGGCGTATTATCGTGTTTATTCAATTTATTAAGTTGATTTTGAATAGTTAATATTTTGCTTAGATCCTGCGTACTCTTTAGTTCTGTACTATACTTTTTGATATCAACGTTCAAGTCATCCAGGTGACCTTTCTGAAAGACGTTGACAGCCAAAAACAGCAATACCATAATTGCCAGAAGTGCTCCGGCAATAGTAATAGAAATCAATATTACAAAGCGTTTGATTCGCTTAGCTTTAATATAATCAAGCTTTACGTCAGGTAAGAGGTTAAACTGAATCATGACATAACCTCTGATGACAGTAGTACACTGGACTTATGCAAAATCGTCCGTTCCCAGAGTGAATTATCTCGAGCGAAAACTGTTTTATCTGAAGGAGAGGTAGCCTTAGCTACATCGAGAGAAGACAGACCGCTACCAGCCAAGATGAATTGGTCTGGGGATGGGGGAGCTTTGCGTAAGTCCAGTACAGTACCAGCATAATATAGCCCCCGCAAAACAAATTCACGGCTTTTTGAACCGCCCTCTCCGGTCAAAAGCTGTCTTTCCTCACTCACCTTATCTAATGATATGCTTCCCTCGGAAAAGCCAATTTTTGACTCGAAGATCATCGGCTCCAAAACCCCCGAATTTGTTTTGCGGGGGCTATACATAGCGGTCATTTGGGCGTATTTAGATTTTGTCGTTATGCGTTTTTTCATTCTTGCCTCTCCGCTAACCCCGCCGCCACACCAAAATGGCTGGAAACGGCCAGTAGTTCGTTCTGACGATCAGCAGCAAAAGATATGTTACGCCAAGCATTACCAATCTCAACGCTTATGCCAAACTTATTAGCAATATACAATGGAAACTCCGGTAAAGCCGAAGCACCACCAGTTACGATAATGCGATCAACCTTGGTTTCCGGATAGCGCGCCTGGAAGAACTTTATGGATTTATCGATTTCTAACACTAGCAAATCAACCGTACTTAAGATAGCCTGGGCAATTTGCCCTTCTAATTTGTCCTTAGAAAGACCGAATTTAAAAACAAATTCTCCGGCCTGTTTTTCGTCAATATTCAGGTTCTGTACTGCGGCTTTAATGATAGCTTCTGACCCTGTCGGAATAGATCTAGTCAATCTTGGCGCTCCATTCATAACAATAACCAGATCGGTGCTCTTGCTACCAATATCAAGCACCATTTGTGGCATAACTGCGTCTGGAGCGATCAATGCGCGGCTAAGTGCCAAATTATCCGGCTCGAACGCAATAACATTGAGACCAATCGATTCCAGCAAATCCAGACGATTTTCTACAAATTCATTAGTAACACTAGAGAGCAGGACTTCCATCTTTGTTTTATCCTTAGGTGAATCCCCTAGTAGTGACCAGTCAAGCTTAGATTCTGACAATGGCGTCGGAATCAAGGCGTCGGCTTGGTATTTCAGACTTTTAGCCAGCTCGGCAGGCGACAAGCGCTCAATATCTACAACCGTAGTAAACACTCGTTGCGACGGAATACCAACGGCCACATTTTTGGTCAATACCCGTGCTTCGGTGATAAGATCATTAATAATTTTCACTAGGCGTAATTGATCGGCCTTGGAATCGCTCAAAGCAAGCTTGCTGTCAACGGGCACATAGGCGTATTTAGCTAGAGCTTTAACTGGCCCGCTACCCCTAAGTTCTACCAAGCGAATAGCTGTAGTCCCCATATCTAGACCGAAAAATTCAGATACCCCACTCAATATACTCATTCCGCTAAAACACCTTTGCTGTTCTTTTGTTCTTTTTGGTAATTTTCATAGTTTATGTAATCCATTCTTCGTATGAGTAAATCTGCCATTTGGCCAGACTACTACTTAGACAAATTATAGCATAACCATTACCATTTATGACAATACCCTTTTTGTCTATAAAACTGGTGGCAGATTAGTGATCATGTCGTATGACCCCGAAGAACCACCCGAATTACTGCCCCATACCGGAAAATGCGTTATCCAAAATTCAGGAGTAAAGTTAAATGTTTCGGCGGCATTATTGGAATAAGCGTCCTCGCCATGGCTGGCATTACTCAAGTTGTTCGCCAGTCGTAAAAATTTAATGTTTGGTGCCATCAAAGATCCGTTTACGACAAGTTTTGAATTACAATTAGCCACCAGCCAGGGATCTCCTGGTATGGCAGGTCCGTTTGAGCAAGTATAGATTGTTCCCATTTGTGACACATACACACCATCCAGCTGGGTTATTGATTTATCGATATAGATATTGCCTTTCGCGATAACATATATAGCCGGTATATCTCTTGGCGCATTATACCCGCCGGAATATATAATGTTCTTATCTCTTATAACTACGTCACCATCTGCGTAAACTGTTATTCTGGTTCTGTTAAATATAGGGCCGGATTGACCGATGACGGTTGTTAAACCTGGTCCCTTTACATAAAATTTACCCTCTTTGGGACCAGCAGGAGAAGCGCCCTCTATTAAACCAATATCAATAGTTCTAGGGCCACTAGTGGGAGAAGGAACTTTTTGGGCATTGGCAAAAAAGTCTGGCAAACATTCATTGCTGCCAAAATTACCACCATATATCCCAGAACTGTTAGCAAAGGTTAGCCCTTTGGGTACCTGTGCTATAGATGTACTCAAACTCATGGCGGATGATACAAATTCCGTGATACTGCCAGTAGCAAATACGGCAGACTGACTACCAGATCCGGCATAATTATTTGCCGAGTCATTGAATGCTTTTATGTCGGCACTGGCCACAGGGCTACATACGCCACTACTATCAGGAAAACTATCGCCAGCTCTGACATCACCACCATAAGCTCTTATATAAGGAGCACGACAATCCAATGTCGTAAAGGATGTTACGCTGGAAAACTGACCATTATTAACACGAGTATACCAAGTACCAGCCACCATAGAAGGCATGGGCGTCCCTGATCCATTCAAAACAAATCCACTTGGCCCTTGCGTAGAGTTAACATTACCGGCCCACTTGGTATAAAAACTGCCGAAGGCTGAATCCGTAGACAGATCCACATAAAAGCCGACTGCTCCGCTAGGACCAATAGCATCGGGGCTACCGGACCATGTAATAGCAGCGCCGGAAGCGCTACCGATACAGGAAGCACTAGCTGTCGGGGTGGAGGGCGGACAAACCGGAGCGACAAATGAAGTCAAATTAGAATGAACCGGGCTATAAGCATCGCTGAAAAGCCGAACAAAATAGGTAACCCCCCCTGGCAAAGACGGCATAGGCGCGCCAGAAACACTATCTACATAGCCGTTGGGGATAACATCAGTTGTACCGGAAAGCGGACCGTGTTTATAGAAACTACCGAAGCCAGGATCGGTGGAAACGTCAATATAAATACCTAGGCTTCCGGTCAAAGTACCGGCCGGCCAGCTAACATTCGCTACCCCAAAACCCGTAGCAGCATTACAAAACGCCGATGTTGAGTTTGTCGTAACTATCGGCGTAGGGCCCCGTGCAGGGCAAACACCTATATTGATTGGGGAATTTGTAAGCACAGGGTTACCCACGCCTTGTATATCGATGCCGTAAACGTAGACGTCCCCAGATACACCAGGTGGTGTAGTAAAGACAAAGCCATGATTTCCAACGTCTGCACGATATATATTAGCATTAGCGGCATAGGGCGTAATACCCGCCGTGCCAGCCGGACCACCAATATAAATGTGTACCTGTATGCTGACCGTCAGATCATCCGGGTCTTGAGCCCAGCCCTCTATGGTGCTGCAATTGGCAACATCTAAAAAGCCGACGGGTAGCTGTGTGCCGCCACCACCGCCACCGCCGCCACCGCCGCCGCCGCCACCCACATCAATTGGTGGCAGACCAGGAAGATCCCCGACAACATTGCCACAATCTATCTTTATGGCATACACCACCGTGCCGTTATGCCGAAAAACTATGGATACTCTCGTATCTGATGATTGATAGAAAGCGTCGTCGTCGGCAACACCTTTCATGTAGCCGGAATTGTAATCAAAATAGAAGTCCTCAACGCTTAGTGTTATGGCTGCACTATTGACTCGCGCTTCCCAATCGGCTATCTCTGCGGCGCTTGGCGGATTGGGTACACCACTAGGGGCGCCGCGCATTGTCTGAATAATAAAGGCCGCGCCAGTTCGTTTCGGAGCAGAAGAAGGATTGCCCAGTTCGTCTTTAATATTTTGAATAAAGGTAGCTTTGTCCGTAGTACTGGCGATGCCCCCGGCTATAACCGAGCCCAAACCACCAGACATTGGTCCGGCGCCAGTAAAATAACCAGTCCCCCAAGGTATCCCAAACGGATCAGCTTGTACCTTGACTGGCATCAACAAGCCGACAACCGCCAGACTAATAAACCCCGCTATACCCAGCAATACAAATTTTTTAGAACTCATCCAGAATCTTCGCTTCATGGCAAAATTACCCGCTTTTGAGCCAGATGATAGGGCATGTAACGATTTCTCCTGGCTCATTTGCTTAACTCTTTTATCTTGGCTTCATTATCGACGTTGATGGTTTCATCTAGGTCTTTCATTTGTTGCGGAGTACGTTCAATCACTTTTTTATAATACTCCAGAGCCAGTTTTTTGTTATGTAGAGCCTCGCTACTCTTGGCTATATACAACGCCGTAATGCGACTTGGGGCCAGTTTTTCTGCAGCCTGGGCAAAAGTCAGAGAGTCATCGTAATGTTTATGATTAAAGGCTATCAGGCATTTGGCGTTATATAATTTGCTTTTACTGGCATCGTCCTTGGTTTTGGCAATTTCATCATCCAGCAACTTCTGGCTACCCTGGTAATCGCCATAAAATGCCAGCGTGTCGGCTTTTTGAACCGGTGTAACGCTAGTGTATTTTTCTAGCGGTGATTTAGGTACTGGACTATACGCGGTCTGGGGTTTTGAAAAATACCACCAGCCCAAAAAACCCACCAGCCCAACTATAGCCACCAATATGACTATATTGCGCTTGTTTTTAAACCAATGCTTTTTAAAGACTCTATGAGTAACTGTTAAAGTGCCACGGAATATTGATTTGAGCTTATTCATGCTAAACATAATCACTATTCATTATATGACACTTTTAAAACACAAGCAAAAAAAATAAGGGGGATTGCGACATGTCAGACTGGGGGTATTGCCGGTAGGCAATTGTCGCGGGGGGGGTGAAGTCGGGGGGAGTGTCTCGTAATGAGAACATACACGATGGCAAGCCATCATGATAAGAGCGCGTATGTGCTCTCTCCCCCGAACCTCACAAGGTCGTCATCAAGGCCGTTTTTGGCTTCGATGATTTCTTGATGGTCGGTGGCTCCGTTGTTGGTGGCTGTGTGGTCGGTGGCTCCGTTGTTGGTGGCTGTGTGGTCGGTGGCTCCGTTGTTGGTGGCTGTGTGGTCGGTGGCTCCGTTGTTGGTGGCTGTGTGGTCGGTGGCGCATTACAGTTAGCAACGCTAACTGTAATGTCTTCCGACACCCACGGATCGTTAGCATCTGGATCGTCGGTAAAAACTGACAACACCAACCGTGTTGGTGTTGGGACGATCCCGCCAACGTCTACAAGCTTCACCGAACCGGTGAAACCCCCTTCTGAGTCGGTGTCAAAACCGACTCCTCCTATACCCCAAGACGCCCATTGGTCGTCGAGGTCTTCCAAACTGAAGCCCACACTGGGCTCCAATCCAGAAGCCATGACGGACATCGTCACGGCCTCACCACAAAGCGTTGCCCCCGAAAGGGTAACGCTGCTTTGGCTTCCTTCCGCAGAAGCGGAGGGAAGAGTTGAGTTGATGGCAAGTAATGCCATCAACAAGATTGCGATAACAATAATTTTTTTCATTGTTACCTTTCTGTCTTGTGGCGTTACCGCCAGCTTCCCCATTTAGGGCCGCCTGTTATGTTCGATACTTCAAACAAGTTTCAAACACACTAGGCGACCCCAAAATCGCTATATATTCCAGTCTGACATGTCAATGTACGTCAACAGCACAAGTTCCGGCGCGGCAAAAACTGCCAGCTCCTCCTCAAATAACTGTCGACTATGATATATTGTACATCATATTAGGATTATTGTCAATAACCCACCCCATAACTGCTCAAAAATTATACCGGATTAACTGTTCCGTGCACAATCGCGGTATTTTGAGGCTCCCATTCAACAACCAATCTGTACCTTTTCTGCCCTGGCGGCCAACAAATATAGGTTTTCAGAACAGCTAAATCCCCTGCTTGTTCTTTGCCCTCTTCTGGATTGTATTCATACACTGTTTCTAAATCTTCAGGATAAGCTACAACCCTGGAGCCAGTGGCAACAAACCTAAACACATCCAAAAAACCTGGCTGTTGTTGATTCGACAAAACTATTTCTAATGTATCGCCAGGCATAACGTATTCATTAATACCCATCTGCAAGTGGTCGTAAATAGCACCATCGAGCTCAACAGGCCCTTTAACTTGTGTGATATTGTGTTGGGCTATCAAAATCAACCCGCTATCCGTACCTTTGTGGACAACCGCGGCTTCATCCAATAGCGGGTCAAACGCCTTGACATTTTCGCTGGTGATAGATCCTCCTACCCTTAAACGGTGCACTGATGGGTTATTGACGGCTGGTCGTGGTAAACCTTTTGATTGCCAGTATTTATCAATTAAGCCTTCTTCAGATTGCAGGCTACGATCTGGGTTATCGGCATATCTGACTGTCATTGCTCCCATAAATGCCCCGTCTGGAGTTTCCGGACTATTTATTCTAAGACTAAGTTCGGAAAATTCGGGGGGTTTTGGCATTGTTTCCGCGACTGATTTTATGACTTCGGTGTTAGGTAGTTTGTGATGTTGTTCACTGATCAGGCTGGGGTGTTCGTTAGTACCGCTATAAATATTATTACCCGAACTACCCGCCAACAATGTCGTAGCGGCAATACCAGCAAGCCTTAAAAAACCACGGCGGGACATGCCGTCATTCTTTGGCGTTGCTGGTGTTTCGGTATCAATAATCTCTGGGTTTGGCAAGTTACTAGGCTCGTCATGCTGCTCTGATATGAACGGTGTAACATCTACATCTACAACTCCAGTTTCATGAAGTCTGTCGGTAATGTAATCTGGGGATAAATCTGGATGATCCATAATAGCCAAATTATAGCATAATTCCCTAATATCCGCAACCCAGCCCCTAGTAACTGCTACTGGACCTGTCGCAAAATTGCCCGTTCCCAGGCTAAATCAGCTCGAGTTGGGAGTGGTTTGACTGAAGGAGAGGTAGCCTTAGCTACATCGAGAGAAGACAGACCGCTACCGCTTGGGATTAGTTGGTCTGGGGATGGGGGAGTTTTGCGTAAGTCCAGTATATTACTGTTAGAATTAACATATGGAAAAGAAAGATGGGGTTAAATGCTAAGCATTGGTATTGTTGGGTTGCCGAATGTCGGTAAGTCAACACTGTTTAACGCACTGACCGATAATGAGATTTTGGCGGCTAACTACCCTTTTGCCACTATTGAGCCCAACACAGGTACGGTGGCCGTACCGGATGAACGCCTGCAAAACCTAGCCGAACTTTACAATAGCCAAAAGGTGTTGCCAGCAAATGTTAAGTTTATAGATATTGCTGGCCTTGTAGCCGGCGCAAGCAAGGGAGAGGGCCTAGGCAACCAGTTTTTAGCACACATCCGCACCTGTAGCGCCATACTTCAGGTTGTTCGAGCCTTTGACCAAGGTGGGGTTTTGCGCAGCGATAGTTCTCGTGACCCCGAACACGATATATCTGTCATTAAAACTGAACTCATACTAGCTGATTTGCAAACGGTTACAAACCGCCTACCCAAGACAGAAAAATTAGCCAAAAGTGACCCTAAACTTAAGCCACAATTAGACGCACTAATAATAGCTAAGGATTTATTAGATTCTGGTAAAGCAATTTTTGAGAGTGCTGAATACTCGACACTAAATGCTCAGTTGGCAGACCTCCAGCTTATGACAGCCAAACCAATTCTATATCTATTTAATATCGACGACGACAAGCTTGGCGATACTGAATTTAAAGAAAAATTGAGTCAAATGGTCAAGCCTGCCACAGCGTTATTTGTTTGCGCTAAGTTAGAAGACGAATTAAGGAGTTTGGACGAGCCAGACCGGGCAGAAATGTTAGCTAGCTATGGGCAAGCGACATCGGGGCTAGACCAGGTTATTCATGCAGCTTACGATATGCTTGGGCTACAAAGCTACCTAACTGCTGGCGAAAAAGAAGTCCGGGCCTGGACAATTCACAAGGGTGACACCGCCCCCCAAGCGGCTGGTGTTATACATGGGGATTTTGAAAAAGGCTTTATAGCTGCCCAAGTGATTGATTACGATGATCTAATGGCGGCTGGCTCAGAGCAGGCTGCCAAGGCGGCTGGCAAAATGCGCACTGAAGGCAAAACATATGTTATGCGCCCGGGTGATATAGTAGAATTCCGCTTTAACGTTTAAATTTTCCGGCGAAACGACGACGTGTCATAAGGGTACTCTGAGTATATGGGTTCATCGGCTGAAAATATGGTAGCTGGACTGTTGTGGGAGTTGGAAAAGTCGCAAAATTAACACCGCCGTCAGTAGCCACTTGTCGTGATGGGATTGCCGGAACAGATTGCAATGGCTGAATTGTTTGTAAGTTTTGCTGGAACAGATGCTGTTGACGCACCTCCATAACCCGCTGTTGCACATAATTGGTCAGCGTGCGTGATTTGCTATGATTCCAGCCCATAAATACCAAGACTTGATTGGGCGTACATATTCTAGTGGTAGAAACCAGCAGACGATAACTGTAGTCCACTTCTGAAACCATATCATATCGTACATCTTCTATAGTTAGATACATTGGTTTTTTATCTATAAGTAAAATTCGCCGATCAGTCGCGCAGAGCATAGCAAATCCACCTTCCCATCTGCCATTCATGCAAGCCTTAATCTGTTCATCCGGAACAAGCACATGACGTAACTCCAGTACCTCTGCTCTACCCCAATACCTAAAAGATGCCCCTATTTGTTTTAGCTGCTCCTCAATTTCTTGTAGAGTTACCATCAAATGCACCTCCTTTTAGTACTTATAGCTTACGTCTTTTTCAGTTTCATGTATGTTAATTGCCTCACGTCGCCAATGCGATTTTTATCACGCATGTTTGGTATTTTGCCGTAAGCAATGCATAATTGGTTTATGTTGGCCACTGAAGAACAGACTAAAGTTTTGGTGGATTTATTCCATAAAGGAACAAAACTAACCTATAAAAAAGGCGAGTTTATCATTCGGCCAGGAGAACATCCGCAGAGTGTTTTCTATATAGAGACAGGCCTGGTAAAGGCTTATAATATTTCTAAATATGGCGAAGAAAATCTTCTGATCATTCGCAAAGAGCATGAGATTTTTCCGCTGATCTGGGCCGTTACAGGTCAAGAACGACATGTAATCTATCAAACTCTAAGCGACTGTATAGTGTGGCGTATTGGCCGTGATGAATTCATGTCCTATATCCAGAAACCTGGCACTCCCCTATCTCCATTACTCGATATGACCATGGAGATGTATAGAATCCATTCCGAACGCATTATTAACCTAGCATATCGTTCGGTACGAGAGCGACTAGTATCTTTTCTGCTCACCATGTCTCAACGATTTGGTGAAAAAACTGATAGTGGCATAATCATAAACGTTCCGCTTCGCCATCAAGATATTGCCAGTTCTATAAATGCTACTCGGGAAACAACTGGCCGAGAATTAGCGATTTTAGAGCGTAGAGGGCTTATCAGTAACAGTCAACATTTAATCAAACTCCAAGATATAAAGGGTCTTAAAAAAGTCCTTGCCTAACAGGTTATTGATGCGCTAACTCTTGTGCCAATTCTGTACAATATTATTCATAACTTTTAACGCTCCAGAAATATCTGGAATAGTGTTTTCGTCATAATAATGATTCGTTTCGATATAATTATCAATGACCGATAAACAACATATTTCATCAGCCAATAAATGCATCCTATCAACCGAGGGAACACTAGCAATTGGACAGGCAATAATAAGCTTGCCGATAGCAATAGTGTCTAAAAAGTCCGATGCTACATCAATAGAAAAGCCATTCGGCAAACCATCGGATACCACAACAACAGCGTGTCGTCGTAATGTATCACGATTAATTTCACCATTTCTCCCGAGCAATAAGTTTAAGCGATGCCTCTTTTCAATTCTCTGCTGTTCAATATATTGATTATACTCACCGACCATTTCCTCTATCTGACCCGCTGTGAGCATATTGTTATATGTATAGGTTCCTTCTGATGAAAGACCAGCAAGAGCATCAAACTCACCTGGTAAATAAACCCCTTCTGTTAGAAGCATCGCCATAGAAGCGTGAAGATGCATGGCGATTTGGGCGCCAACGATAACAGCCCCCGGGCTCAAGGCCATTATAGTTACTGGCTGTCCTTTATATTTAATCAACTTCTTAGCGAGTAAACGACCGGCTTCGGCTCTGTTTCTAAAATACATAGTTGTATTCTACACGAGTTTCGCACTTAGTCGTCGAATCTCTACCCGGCTTTTCGTAACAAATAAAAGCGCTCCCTATTGCCGCGAGCGCCGGCAACTCCAGAATCAGCCTTGTCGATAATAATGAACAAATTTTGTATGCTATCTTCAAGGTGTTTTAGTATCTCCCTACGCATTTTATCGTTCTTTATTACTCCCTTGTGTTTAACTATGTCTCTACTGGACTTACGCAAAATCGCCCGTTCCCAGGGCAAATCAGCTCGAGTTGATAGTGGTTTGACTGAAGGAGAGGTAGCCTTAGCTACATTGATAGAAGGCAGACCGCTACCGCTTGAGATTAGTTGGTCTGGGGATGGGGGAGCTTTGGGTAAGTCCAGTCTAGCCTCAAACTGCGGTTTTGCCATAGCCACGATCACCGAATTGCGATCAATCAGTGTAGCGCAGTACGGTAATATTTGACGCAATGATATAAAACTAACATCAATCAGAACAACGTCTATGTGAGTGGTCGATCCTTTCACATAATTGCGGATGTCGGTTTTTTCGTGAAGTTCAATTCGGGGATCATTACGCAAGCTGGGATGCATTTGATTGGTTCCAACATCTACCGCAATAACTTTTTTTGCCCCCATGCGTAAAGCCAGTTCGGTAAAACCGCCAGTTGACGAACCGACATCCAACACAACTTTGTCCGACAAATCCAGTTGAAGGATATCTAAGACTGAATGAAGTTTTTCGCCCGCTCGTGATACAAAACTAACACGTGATTTTATGACGATTTGTACATTTTCTGATACCAACAAGCCGGGTTTGGTAACGCTTATACCAGCTACGCTTACAAAACCCCTGCGAATAATATCCTCAGCTTGCGACCTAGATACAACTAATCCTCGACGCAGTAATTCTTTGTCTAGGCGATACTTATTTGACACGCTCACGGTACGTCCCAGTCGCGGTATCAACCGAAATAATATCGCCAACTTTTACAAACGCAGGTACTTTGACAATAATGCCCGTCTCTACGGTCGCGTCTTTTGTTATTGCTGAGCTTGTGTCGCCTTTGACCGCGGTTTCAGCATAAGTTACCTTGAGGGGAACATTTTTGGGTAATTCAATATTTATAACCCTATCATTAAACAGCTGAACCAAAACACGATCACCTTCTTTCAGGTAACCTGTTTGATCTAACATATCAGTAACTGGTAGTTCAAATTGCTCGTAAGTTTGTTCATCCATAAAGAAAAATGAATTGGCATCGCTGTAGAGATATTGCACATTTTTATTAGTTACATCAGCGGGTTCAATGGATTCATTTCCCTTGAAAGTTTTATCCAGAACTTTACCATTCAGTAGACTCTTTATTTTGACGTTTACAATTGAGCCCCCACGACCCATCACCTTTTGACCGTACTCAACCACTCGATACGGAATATTATCCAACTGAAACACCTGCCCTTTTTTAAGATCAGTTGGTCCAAATGCCATATAATCTACTTTCTCCTTATTCTTTGCTTGTTTTTAACAGACACGAATTTCGGACTTTTCCATCGCCCCAGATGACACCTGACATCAATGGCTAAGTCCGAAATTCGTGTCGGATTTTGATTAGTGCAGTCGATAATTTGTTAAAAAGGGATGTCGTCTAGGTTGATAGGCTCGTCACCTATGTCTTCGATGATAATATCATCTTTTTTGGTAGTTTTGTTTGATTTGGTTGCCGAAACTGTTCCGACAGAAGAACTATCCGGAAATGAGTCCTGCGACTTACCGCCTCCACCCAAAAAAGTCACATCTTGAGCATTAACTTCAACTTTGCTACGCTTCTGACCGTCTTGTTCCCAACTACGATATTGTAGCCGTCCATTAACAAGCGCTTGGCTACCTTTGGTTAGGTATTGAGCAACTCGTTCTCCGAGTGGCCCCCAGGCAACAATATCAATAAAGTCAGTAACTTCTTGCCAATTACCATCAGCACCTTTATAACTACGATTGAGTGCCAAGCTAAAACTACAGACATTCTGACCGCCTGGCGTTTGTCTAAGCTCTGGATCTCTAGTCAGGTTACCCATTAAGATTACTTGATTAAAACTACGTGCCATATGGCATTCCTCCTTGTTGGCAGACTATGTGCCATTAAATTGTACTCTTACCGTACCCCCACAACCTGACTACTGTCAAGTTACAACTCTAATTGGATACTACGAACGGCAACAAAGCGATGTGACGGGCACGCTTGATAGCAATTGCCAAACGACGCTGTTCGTGCTCTTTGAGGCCAGTTTTCTTGCGACTCTCAATTTGCCCAAACCCATTTACGTAACGCTGCAGGGTCTTAAAATCTTTGTAGTCAAAAAAGGCTACGTCCGTTCTGTTCTTAAAAATTTTAGCCATGAATTAATCCTTCCGATGTTAAATATTGAATCCATAGTGCAGCCTGCTTCAAGGCATTCCTCCCAAGCCAGGGGTACAATAGTACACTCCTGTCCAATGCGACTACAGTCTCTGGATTAGTGGTTACCAGACTATCTGGATTGAATAAAAAATTTATATCGTTGCCTACAATTTCAGGATCATGCAGTAATTTATCCACCTGATGATGGCGTGTTAACGGGTTTATTGAAAGCTCAACACTTCTAGCAAAATCTGCATCTAGTTTGGGTGGCATGATTTATTCTTCGTCCTTCTCGTCGTCTTCGTCATTGTCATCACGATCACCGCGCTCGGCTGCTTTTTTGGCTTTTTCAACCTTGGCAGCTTCTGCCTTGGCAATTGCTTTCAGGTCTGGACGCACTATCAAAAAACGAATCACTTCATCAGTAATATTTAGAATCGTTTCAACTTTTTTGACGTTCGCACCAGCTATTTCTATCGTATAAAAAACATAGACGGCGTGTTCTTGATTTTTAATTTTATAAGCTAGCTTACGCTTGCCCCAATTATCTACATGAGTAATCTTGCCATCATTGTCTTTGATGATTTTTTCTATTTTATGTGTTGCTTTATCCAGATCAATTTCTAGATCAGGATGATACAATACAGCAATTTCATACTGGTTCAATAGAGTCTCCTTTGGTTAAAGCCTACACACACATTATGGTTGTAGGCAGAGTTAATAACTTGCTTATTCTAACCTATCTATATCTGTTAGTCAATCCAATACGTCCAATTTCCACATAAGAGTATTTCCATAGAAGAGAGCCCTGGTCATCTTTGTCTGTAGACCATACGGGCCCTCGTTCCCATGTTTGTTTTAAGCCAATACTAAATAATATGGTTGATATATGCAAGCATCTATTCAGCCTACCCCTGTATTTTCTGTGGATTATTTGACTTGGTCGTCTGGAAAATTCTCGTCATACATGTCAGGTTCGACTGCTGATGTGCCGCCAAACACTTCATCCATGGAGCTCACCAACACTTCTCTTGATCGAGCGCCATCAGCTGGCCCAACAATGCCCTGCTCTTCCATGGTTTCAATAAGTCGGGCAGCTCTGGCATAACCAACCCGCAAACGACGCTGCAGCAAACTAGTACTTGCCTTGTGGCCTTCAATAACTACTCGTACCGCATCCTGCCACATATCATCATTCGCATCATTTGCTCCGTAGTCAGCAACAACCCCACCTCGTCCATTTAGTTGAACTGGCTGACTAACAACTTCGTCATCATATTGTGCTGGACGCTGCATCCTAATAAAATCAGTAACTTTGAGAGTTTCATGATCGTCAATAAATGCTCCTTGAACGCGTTTTGGCTTAGGCATATCGGCGGTTGTCAGAAGCATATCGCCCTGTCCTAGTAGTTTTTCAGCTCCAATACCATCAATAATAGTCCGTGAATCAACCTGACTAACGGTAGTAAAAGCAATCCGAGCCGGTACGTTGGCCTTAATCAAGCCAGTAATAACATCGACTGATGGACGTTGAGTAGCCAACACCAAATGAATGCCTACGGCACGAGCTTTTTGGGCAATGCGTACAATCAGTGCCTCAACATCTCTGGCTGCCATCATCATTAGATCGGCCAACTCATCAATCACCAAAACAATATAGGGCATCCCTTCTTCTTTTTTAAGATTATTATATTCCACGATATTGCGACGATGTACTTCGCTAAGAGCACGATAGCGACGCTCCATTTCGGCAACAGTCCACTTAAGGGCACTAATACATTTTTCAGGCTCCGTAATTACAGGAGTTAAAAGATGTGGTATGTCATCGTAGGGTTTAAGTTCTACTTGTTTTGGGTCCACTAAAATGAGCTTAAGATCGCTAGGGCTGTTTCTATACAGCAAACTGGTCAAAATAGTGTTGATCATAACCGACTTACCAGAGCCAGTCTGACCAGCTACCAATAAATGTGGCATCTTGGCAAGATCGGCAACTATCGGAACGCCAGCAATATCTTTACCTATCACGAATCCAAGTGGACTGCTCATTTCTTGCCATTCTCGTGATAATAACAAGCTACTAATCCGCACCATAGCCGGCTTAATGTTCGGAACCTCTATTCCAACGAGCCGTTTACCAGGGATGGGCGCTTCTATACGAATAGAATGCGCGGCTAAATCAAGCGACAGATTATTTTCAAGTGCAGTTATTTTTGTTAATTTTACGCCTGTTGGTGGCTTCAGAGTGTACTGCGTTACTCGTGGACCAATGTTTGCCCCCTCCATATCAACTACAATGTTAAAATTATCGAAGGTTTCTTTAATGGCTTCGGCATTGCCTTCAACATCCCCGGCATTAGCCTTGTCTTGTTTCTGATTCAATAAATTAATACTAGGGAATTGCCAATCTGGATCACTGGCCGTTGTTAGGGCTTCATGGTTCTGGGCTGGCGCCAGTTTTTGGGCAGTATTTTTTAAAGTAGTGAGACGAGTGGAATCACGATCTGCACGATCCGTATGATGCTCGACTGGTACTCCTTCATTAAGCTCAAATTCGTGTTCTCTGACATTAGTTTTTAAAGTTGCCAGATCAGTATCTTCATCTGATCGCTTGAACACACCATTCAATTTAAGAATTATTTTGGGCGAAATACTAAAGGTCAGAAAAAAAGCCAGTAAAGCCAAGACAAAAAATAAAATACTGGCCGGCATTTTATCAAGAGCATTAAGCGCGGCATTGCCAATAACTCCCCCCACCTCACCACCGTGCCCATTCACAAACTCACCATTAAAATTATCTTTTTGAACAAACCCAACATGCAACCATGCCGAAGTTAAGGCCAAAAAACCCAACATACTAATAAATTTGTCGAGTGGAATTTGTCGATCTTCACTGGTAAATTTATGGACACCGAAAAATATCAAAGCAACCGGAGTAAATAGGGCCGCCCAGCCTAAAGTCCAATAAGCGCCGTGGTAAAGTTCTTTTGGCAATTTACCACCCGTACCGAACGCGCCCAATAACAAAAACATGGCAAATACGAACATGAGTATTGAACCAGCTAACGGCCAAAAGGCAGAACGTTCGCTTGCCTGGGGTTGAGATTTTTTACGTGATTGTTTTTTCTTTTTAGCCATTGCTGATCTTATTATATAGGATTTACACATTTTTTCGTAGATAACGGGTGCGGCAGGTCCAGTCTATTGCCACGAAAAAGTACGTAAGCCCTATTATAGCCAATTTTACAACACTTGTCAACGGAACCCGGAAGGAATAACGTATGCCAAAAACCATCACAAACGGTTTCTGCTCATTTACATCCTTTCTTATTGGTGTTTTTGTGCGTACATTTCTTCAAAAATTTTATCAGCGATTATATTCTTGAGTGCGAGGTCTCCATTAATTTTTCTGTAGAACTTTGCACTATAGTAAAACTTGTCTAGGCTGTGCGTCATCGGCCGGACCAACCAGGCCTTCCGCCTCTAGTTCATCCAATATATCTGCGGATTTAGCGTAGCTTATTTTAAGGTCGCGCTGTAATAGTGCGGCAGATGCCTTTTTCTTAAACCCGATCAGTTCTTTTGCCCGACGATACGTTTCGTCGGGACTACATTTTGATTCGTCGTGCCCGCAGACAGAACAAATACATTCACTCATTAGTTTTCTCCCTGTTTTTACATTCAATCATGCGACTAGTAGCTCCAGCTTTTCCTTAGTCTTGCGCCAACCTGTATATTTAGTATCCATAAGCTGAAAGAACCGCGGGTCGTGGTTTTTATACTTCATGTGGCAAAGTTCGTGGGTAATTACGTAGTCTATGGCTTCTTTGGGAGCCTGAATTAGTAGCGGATTCAATATGATGCGCTCGCCCTTGATATAGCTACCCCAGCGTCGTGCCATTACGCGTACGGTTAACTCCGGAGTGAATTTGTAATCAAAATGTGTCAGGACTTCAGCGTAACGTTCAGTAAATACAGCGTGTCTACGTTGCTTATACCATCGCTCGAGCAATGTCCGGTTATATTTACCGTCAGAAGTATTTTTACCCGTCGTAATTGTAAGCTTGCCCTTACTCAGCGCAACCGAGTTTTTATCGCCATTAACTACGATCAATTTGTATTGCCGGCCTAGGTAATAAAAACTCTCGCCCGAGACATATTCTTTCTGGTAATACTTCTTGCGATATTTCTCGAAAAAGGTCAGCTGTTTATTGAGCCACATCCATTTCTTACGCAGAAACTTTTCAATTCGCTCATTGTCGACATCTTCCGGAACTTTCAGGATAATATCTAGACAAGGTTCAACCGTGAGGCTCAAAGTTTTTCTGTCCTGACGAACTAACCCATAAATGTAACTATGTGTGCCATATTCAAAGGTTCGGGTGGTCATTTAACAAATATCTCGTAGTTATTTTCTGCCAGTTTCATGACGTCATCTACAATTGAATCAATTTGATCGACAGTAAGGTTGACGCCAAGCTTCACTTTCACTTCATCGTATAGGTAATCGTCAATACTGCTCCGCATGATTCGTTTCATTTCGTGATTCTTCCACCAATCTACTCGAGCATTTTTGCTTAGTACTTGGTATATATCAAGTACGGTTTTTATATAAGTAATTTCTTCCAAATCAAGATGAGCGCGGAGGTTGCGATATAGAATATCAACCCCGGGCGTTTCAGCGACTACCGAAGGCAACGTATCGTCCTTTTTATTTAATACCTCATCTGTTATGAGCTTAAGTTGTTTTAGAGCTTCAATGTCGGCAAGCTTCTTTGCTCGCATAGCGTCAAGGATTTCGCTAATCTTCTTCGAAAACTTGCCGTAAAATTCGGGGTCAGTGTTAAACTTCTCGGTAATTGTTCGTTTGGTTTGTGCGGCAATAGCTTCGGCCTTGGATTTGTCGGAGCCAATTTCTTCAATTGCCTTATCAAACAATTCCTTGTCAGTAATGTTAATTTCTTCGGTCAATAACTCAGCTTCGTCTGCTTTTATGTTGTCGTCCATTATTTTCACTAGCGCATTCTTGTACTTCGAAAAATCAACCCGCTCTTCGTGCATCAAAGTGGCAGTTTTTCGAAGTTCCATGAACTTCTTTAGTTCTAGACGATAAATATCAAGGTCTTCAAACTCATGAGCAAAGTCTTGCAATACCATACACTCGCTAAATTCCTGCACGAACTTATTAAGTGCGGCATAGAATTCTTTGCGAGTTGGATCATCGTTAAGGTGCTGTAGGTAGGCTTCGTCGTCGCTTTGAATACCGTTGAATATGTCGTGTAAGGCACCGTAGCTGGTTTCAAGGTCTTGTATCTTTTCGTTGACATCAATCAGCGCACCTTTAACGTCAGTCTCGTCGTAATTACCAAACAGCTGCATAGCAGTATGGATGTTCTGGGCATTTTCAGAATAGTCGATAATGAAACCCGCTGTTTTTGGTAAAGCTGGGTTGTCATACAGGCGGTTAACACGAGCGATTGCCTGGAGCAAGTTATGGTCTCTCAGCTCTTTGGCGAGGTAAAGTACCGTATTACGCGGTGCATCGAAGCCCGTGAGGAGTTTGTCGACAACAATCAGGATTTCTACACCTTCGTCGTTGTACTTGAAGCTATCGATGACTTCCTTTTCGTAGCTAAGTAGGCTTTGGTATTTATCCTTAATATCTTTTAGGTAGCCTTCGACTTCTTTTTTGTGCTCGTCTTTGTCGTCAATGATGCCATTTTCGTCAGATATAACAAGGGCTGTATTTATCTTGCCACTATCATTAAAGTATTTTTGGAACAGCATGGCTGAGAATTTGGACGGTGCCACTATCTGCGCCTTCAGTCCATACCCTTGGAAGCGACTAATATAATGTTTTTCTATATCATATGCAATTTCATTAATACGTTTTGGACTATCTTGTATGATACTTTTTTGTACCGATTCTTGTAACTTCTTTCGAATATATTCAGGCATATCTTCCATGACACGGTCTGCTTGGCGATCAATCTCTTTTTTATCCTGATGCAGGTCTACGTAGCGACCTTCGTAAATGAGTGGCAGAACTATATTGTCTTCGAGAGCATCATCAATTGTGTATTTATCAATGAAGCTACCGAACTTGTTTTGTGATTGCTCACGTTTAAGAAGTGGGGTGCCAGTGAAGGCAATGTAGCAGGCGTTCGGGATAGTACGATTCATCTCTATATTGGCATCACCCTGCTGCGAGCGGTGCGCCTCGTCAATAAGTACAAAAATGTTTTGGTCGTTGTCTATAAAGTCTGCCCGACGGCGGGACGCCGACTGGAACTTATGGATTAATGTCGTGACAACGCTTGTGTCTTTAGACTTTATGAGTTCAAGCAAGTGCTCACCACTGCGGGCTTGCTTCACTTTTTTCTTGAGTCCGGCGTTTTGGAAAGTCCCAAGAATTTGCCTATCCAAGTCTTTACGGTCGGTAACAATTAATATGCGTGGGTTTATTATGCGGGGGTCTTCAATTAGAGCGCGAACGAACATTACCATCGTCAATGACTTGCCGGAGCCCTGCGTATGCCAGATGATACCGCCCTTACGACGTTCACCGTGGCTGGTTGGTTCTTTCTCTTCAATACGTTTCAATGCACGGTTGATTGCAAAAAATTGCTGGTAGCGCATAACTTTTTTTTGAACGCCATCGTATAGGATGTAATTCTTAGTAATATCTAGCAGTCGTTTTTTATCGAGTAGAGCAATTATGGAACGGTCTTGCTCGGTTGGCTTGCGGTCAAGGCGCTGAGTGTGACCATGAGTATTTCCATTTAGATCTTGCAGTAACTGAGTGTATTGTTCATCATCAATTTTGGTGGAGATAAGATTACGTACTTTTTCGTCAACTTCTTCGGCGCTGTGGTCTTTTTCCCGCCAGTTAACGTAGAACTCAGCTGGAGTTCCGGTAGTTCCGTAGCGTAAGTCTTTACCGTTAGTAGCTATCAATAGTTGTGGATAGATAAAAAACTTAGGGCTATAGTCGGGACCCTGGTTGCGAATCATTTGGTTTATGGCATCGGATACATTGGTACTCGATTTCTTATTTTCAATCACGACAAACGGAATACCGTTAATGTAACAAACGATATCAGGACGGCGGGTACCGCTCTTGGCGCTGATTTCAACTTCCACAGCTACATGAAATTGGTTATTCTCTGGGTGTTCAAAGTCGATAAAACGGAAACTTTTAGACTCATATTTACCATCATGGAAAACACGGATTGTTTTACCACCTTTGAGCGGCATTATGGTGTTGTAAACGGCTTTGGATGTATCTATCAACCCTTCGTGCTGGAGGCTTTCTAGCTCATCAATGGTCTCGGCAACGTCCTTCTCCGTAAACTTGTACGTCTGGCCGTGGTGCTCGTAATCATTGATTCGCATCAAAGATTCTGCAGCAACTTCTTTTAGTAGATAGTACGAAGTGTCACCACTACGCTGACGCATAAGCTCCGCTGTCGGCAAATACGCATAACCCATATTTATAAGCATCTCAACAAATGTAAGTTGCGACTGTCTGGCCTCATCAAAGTTAACATTCTCAAGCATGCTGCATCTCCTTTATAGATATCCGTAAGTCTTCCGGTGTTCGTAGATCACCCCTTATAAGATTATTAACCAAATACTTTTTCTGATTAAGGACAAGTTGTCTTTTATCGTGCAGTAGCTTTATATCAAAACTTATGTTGTCTAATAGTTCGGCAATGCGCTCTTGCTCCGCAATGTCTACAGGTATCCTGATCTTTGTCTCCATGAAGTATCTTTTCGAAAGATTATAGCGACTTGCACCTTGAGCTATGCGTGTCATTGTTTTCCTAAACTGCTGACCTCTGAAATAATGGCGAGCAAATTTTGGAGAAAGCTTAGCCGGTTGTTTCAATCTAAACCCAAAACAGAAGCTGTTTAGATAAAGCTCGCTGTCATTTCCTAGATAAACAGAAGCAATACCTACTTCTTCAGGCGTTTCAGAAGAGGTCGTGAATAGAATGTCGCCGTATTTGACTTTATTTTGAGATTCTTCATGGTCTAATTTAACAAGTTCGTAGTTGTTTTGGTCAACTGTTGGATTTGAGTATATATTCATGTAGGTAATATACGGCTTGCCTTGGCCAAAATCTTCTTTTGTTTTACCCGACAGGCCTGCGTACGTTTCACCATTTTCGCCCAATTTGACTTCTTGCCACTCTCCATTAAAACCAGGAATTTGAATCTCGCCAGTTAGTAAATCCTGCATTAAACCTTTTTTAATATTCTTTTTGAGTTCAATTTTTTTGTCTAATTTTTCAACATACTCATCCCAAACTTCTAAAACCGTGACAATTCTCGCTTGTTCGTCTTCACTCGGAAATGCAAACTTAAACGAATTAAGATTGCCGGTCGTTACTTGATTAATCGTTGGGCCTAAGTCGCGTGCAATCTGTTTTCTAAAAGACTCAGTTTGGAATACCCAATACATATAGTTCGGATTGTCTGATCGATACACACACATAAAAGCACCAAATGTTTTGCCTATATTGTGTCTATTAATTCGAGCATTTTTACCAATTAGTCTACGGCTACCGTTTCTAGCGCATACTAGAATATCTCCATCTTGAAGAATAATCTTTTCGGGAATTTTTGCATTAACCCTTACTAGATCATCCAGTACAATCCTACCGTGTTGAACATTAGACGATCGTAAGACTTCGATTCCACCAGAGTCAACCACATCCTTCGGGGAATACGTTAGACCGATTATTGCCTCACCAGTCTGTTTAAGTTTCTTGACATGCCAACCATCGGGTATTTGACTATGATTCATAGACACCTCTTAGTAACTTGATTTTCTCAAGTAGTTCGTCATAGGTATAAACAAGATTTTTGCCTAGAGATTTTCTGAATAAGAAGAAGGAGCGCTTTTGCTCATCGGATAGACCATCATATTTACCGATAATTAAAACACCACAGGGATTAAGGTAATTCAAGCCAGGGTAATCCCGCGTAAGCGGCCCACCAAACTCCTCTACTGCAATACGTATTTGATTCTCCATTTGCACAATTCCACCCGACAGTTCTTTGTGCATACTAAATATTTGGTTTTCAAGCCCTGCATCAGTGCCTCTATACTCGGTGCCGATGAGATCACTCATAGGCGTTTTAATTTCTATAACGGCAAAGCTACCGGTTGATCCATGCTTCAACAGAAAGTCTGTAGCCGTACCGCCAGCTCCATTTCTGCCGCTTGAATTTTTACCACCTAGATATGTTTCTCCGTTAAGGTAAAAAACTGGGTAAGCAAATACCTGTTGTAATACCCACGTATTGCGTGAGAAAAATGCCTGCCAAAAAGACTCACTGTCGTTAGACATGTTGCTTTCTATCTCTTCAATCGCTAATTCTATACGCGCACGGCCTAGAGCAGTTCCCAAGTTTTCGAAATTGTTTGCTTCCAGTTTTTTAAGCTCATCAACAATCCATTGTCGATTTTCTATCTGACCTATTTGTACGAAGATTCCACCAGCATTATTCTCTTTAAGTTCAAAAACTCGCTGACCATATGAATGGCCGTGCTCGATAAGCAGTTTGTTAATATCGTCCAGTGAATTTAACAGCATGCTAACTTCATCACCGCCTAGATTCAACTTGTACTCTTCGTTCATGTGCATATTTGCAAGTGAAATAGACTCAAAATTTTCCCAAGTGGTACTTCGACTTTTCCTCTGGAAGACAAAACCACCCCTTAGTGGGTTATCCGAAGTGCTAACCCAACTAGGGCAAAATATCAACCTGGTAGTCGTAGTTTCCCTTAAAACAATAGGGTCAACGTCCATCGTCTCGCTTGAGGTAGATCGAGTTGCTAGCTGTGGCATCTTAATTGATCCCTAGCTGCCTTAGATAATCATTCATCTGGGCCTCAAGTTTTTGAAGTTCTGGGTTAAGCTTTTCTAGTTCCGCTAGGTTAGCCGCAATATCTATTTCTGCCTCTTCTACGAAAGTGTCAACGTACCGCGTGATATTAAGGTTGAAATCGTTTTCAATAATTTCGTCTAAGCTGGCAACGTGGGCAAATTTGTCTACGTCTTTACGCTGAACGTAGGTGTCATAGATTTTGTCGATGTTTTCCTGGGTCAGCGTATTCTGGGCTTTGCCAGGTTTGAATTCTTTCGACGCTTCGATAAATAACACGTCTTGCTTGTTGGCGTTCTTGCCACCCTCTTCGCGGGAACGGTCGAGTATTAGAATTGCCACAGGAATACCGGTAGTTTGGAATAGGCCAGCCGGTAAACCAATGACTGCGTCTACAATATTTTCTCTGAGTAGTGCTTCGCGGATTTTACCCTCAGCACCACTGCGGAACAGTACGCCGTGCGGCACAATAACTGACACACGGCCATTTTTTGGCTTGGCAGTTTCAACCATGTGGGTAATAAAGGCATAGTCACCCTTATCCTTTGGCGGTACACCACGCCAGAAGCGGTTATATTTATCGCTATCGGCATTTTCGGCACCCCATTTCTTGAGAGAAAATGGTGGATTAGCGACACAAACATCAAACTTCATCAGTTTGTCGTTTTCTACCAGTTGAGGGTTATTGAGTGTATCGCCCCATTCCAGATAGGCCGAGTCTTTGCCATGAAGGAACATATTCATGCGGGCTAACTGGAAAGTACTGCCGGTTGACTCCTGACCATACAGCGCGTAGTTGTTGGAGCCTTGTTTTTCAACTTCTTCGCCAGCCAACAAGAGAAGACCACCACTGCCCATCGCTGGGTCAGCTATACGATCGCCGGGCTTTGGCTGTGCAAGCATGGCAACTAGCTTTGCAACCGACTTTACGGTAAAGAACTCACCAGCCTTTTTACCGGCGTCAGCACCGAATCGTTCAATAAGATACATGTAGGAATTACCGATAATATCTTCGTCGGCGTCACTGAGGTCAATTTTATAAAAGTCGTCGATTAGGTGACGGAGCATCTTGTTGCGCTGTGCTTGTTTGCCCAGAATAGACTCGGAGTTGAAGTCTACACTGAAGACGCCTTCTAGCTTGGCTTTATTGGTTTCTTCTATGCGATGCAGGACCTTATTGAGCTCTTCCCCGATGTTGTCTTCTTCCTTTTTAGCGTAAATGTAATCAAAATCGGTGTCAGGCGGTAGATAGAAGCGATCTTGCTTCATCTTTGACGCGATGCGGTCTTCATCTGCACCGTAGCGCTCGGCGTATTCGGCATGTTGCTTTTGGGATTTATCACTAAGGTACTTAAAGAACAACATCGTAAGTGCGTAGTCCTTATATATACCCGCATCCACGCTGGTGCGGCTAGAGTCGGCAGCATCCCATAAAATATTGTTAAGTTCTGTTTGGCTGTATTTCTTGGCTACCATTATGCGACTCCTTTTAGACTTTTACTGATTGCACCGATATAAATTTCATTCACGACATCTAGCTTTGACCGCAGTAGCGCTGTCTGCGTCTCGACATTCTGCTGAAGGCCAACTAGCAACTTCTGCCGTTCGATCGGAACGACCGGTAGCGACAGTTCAGCTAGGTCACTAATGCTCAAGCTTTGAATCGTTGCACCTTTTGCATTCTGCGTCATATAACTCTGAGCTTGGCCAGAATTTAGGAATAGCGCTACAAACTCCGGCAGGTATGTTTTGTTTCGTAGGTGCAACGTAAATAAAGACGATGAAGCCACGGCAGGAGCGTCAAAGCGAGCAACGCCAGCTCGAAAAGAACCACGTGAGGTCAAAAGCAAGTCACCTTTTTGAAGCAACTTTGTCTTAGGGAAGTCCTGTTGTAACCGGGGTAAGTGATCAACACCGATTATAAGGGCACTTATATCCCGTGCTTGGACAACCATAGTGCCAGCACCGTCATCGCCAACAGCGCCACGAAAGCTATAACCACTCTGGATTTCTGCCACTTCACCAAGCTTTATTGTTTTGCTCATACTACGATAATATACGAGTTTGTTAGATTTTGCAATAGTTTTGTGTGCACACGGGCTTCTACTGCTACTAATTACTTAACGTAACCTCTTTGTTCTTTTTTGCTATATTTTTTTATCGAGTGCTTTTGCAACTTTAGTAAGTGTTGTAAAAAATATTGACAGAAAGTATTTACATATGTTAAAATTTGACTTGTAGATGGAATGCGTGGGTTGGTCTTCGATGACCATTGTACCCAAAGCGCCATCTATTTTTATTTTGTATTTATTATTTTGCATGAAATTCCTCGATGAAAAAGCGCAGTCCACCGCGCTTTTTTATTTTCTGCGTTTGTGAGAGTTTGGACACTCCCAACTTCTTTTGCATATATTTAACCATCTCTAGTTTTGCACCTTTACCCTTTACCATGCCAAACTTTACTTTAAAAGAATACGCGACTATACCAAGCAACACATCAGTCATCTGAATCTCTGTTATGGCATGTGACTCAAGTCTTGCCACCCCAAACACTGCGTTACGCCTAAGTCGCATCTTTACTTTTTCTTTAACTACCTTTTCGAAATGATCGTCTTTGCTCGTTGAAACATCGTCCGCAAGCACAACAATATAATTGCTGCCTTTGCTAGATTCAGCCTCCAAAGCATCCGATATAAGTTTTGCTACATAAACACCATATGCCCGCTCGTAGTCGCCTTTGAAATACTTGTTTAGATCTAACTGTTTTTTATCGAAAAGAAGACCCGAAAAGCTGACACTATGGGAATCAAAGAAAATATCAAGAAGCTCTTTGTATATAGGTAGGTTCTGTGTGCGGATATCGGTCGATTTGAATTCTTTATAGTATTTTCGCCTGTTACGAAAGTTTATAATATCACGATGGAGTTTTTTGGGATTATGACAAATAGTCAGGCCGAGTCCAAAAACTTTATCTGTTGCTGGGGAATGAAGAAGACCTGTCTCATCCAGATAACCGAAAAGATTTATTCTTGGTTTTGGCCCTGTCCCTTTGTCCATACAATAATTGTAAACTTGTACTACAATTATTGCAATATCGATGTATAATCATTTTTAGTTATAACAATATGATCTAGTAGGTTTATTCCTAGTAATTTACCTGATTGTTGCAGTCTTTTGGTAATTTCAGTGTCGGCATCGCTGGGTTCTAATGTTCCGCTTGGATGATTGTGTATTACTATAATGCTTGCCGCACGGTCTGTTATCGCGTCAGCAAAAACTTCGCGCGGGTGAACTAAGCTTGAATTAAGTGTTCCAATACTAATTATCCGCTTCTCAATAAGTCTATTTGCGCCGTCCAGAGTGAGTACAACCAAATGTTCTTGTTTAGCCGTTCTTAGCTCTGGAACCTGAGCGACTATATCCTCGGGAGTCCTGACAGTAATATCAGTAATATTATTGCGGCCTGCAAGCTCAAAAAGTGCAACCAACTTAGTTGCAGTGGCGTCGCTAACGCCCTTGATTTCAGACAATTGTGAAAGAGTAGGTTTATAACTAGTGAAATCCAATAACTTTTTTATCTGCCTGGATATTTTAGTAACGTCCGCACCCTGCACGCCACTACCGATGATTATTTGAAGTAACTCAATATCAGATAAATTTTTTTCACCGTTTGAAATTAATTTTTCTCTAGGGCGATCCTGCTTATCTAATTTGTGAATCTTCACCATATTACGACTATTCTACCCCTGTTCTGTGATTTTTACCATCAAAATTGATCGAAATAGTCTGCCTATCTTCCACCCCAGAAGCAATAAGTCCAGTATATTCTAGGAGTCCGTCCTCTATAGGTGTTTTTATATGGCTAAGAATGCGGTTTGGGCATTTTGAAACGATTTGTGGGCAGAAGGGATTCGAACTATTCTGAAAGAAGTAAATTTGATGTGGATGCACTCAGGAAAAGTTTAATTCCAGATAGAGTTTGCTAGAATACATAATTATGAGCACGCTCAAAACACTTGCCAATGACGCTAGCGTAGAAGATTTTATAAACAAAGTGCCAGATGAAGTAAAAAGAACTGACAGTTTTACTTTGCTGGCGATGTTCTCAAAAATCACAGGGGAAAAGCCCAAGATGTGGGGTACCAGCATAATTGGGTTCGGACAGTACCATTACAAATCCGAAAGAAGCAAACAAGAAGGCGATTGGCCGCTGACAGGCTTTTCTCCACGCAAACAAAACTTGACGATTTATATCATGCCTGGGTTTGCGGATTATAGCGATTTACTAAAGACTTTAGGCAAACATAAAACAAGCGTAAGCTGTCTGTATATTAATAAGCTGGCTGATGTCAATCTGGTTGTTTTAGAAAAAATCATCAAAAAATCCCACGCAGCAATGCAAGAAAAATATAACTAGTACACGGTGGCATAAATAGTGACTGGCGTGTGGGTTTCAGCGCAGTTTTCTTGTGGTCCTAGCAGTCCGTCCTCTATAGGCTGATGGCTGGTAGCTGAATATGTATGTGATAACTGATAGAATTGTGTGATGAAAGTGGCGGTAATTATCCCAGACTTTAACGAAGGTGAGCGTGTCCTCCCAGTTATTGAGGCCGCCTGTGGGGCGGTGGGCGTTGGCGAGGTGATTGTTGTGGATGACGGCTCGACAGATGGTACTGCTGATTTGTTGGCCTCTCAGGATGGCATAAAAGTGCTTACTCATACTACGAACCGTGGCAAGGGAGAAGCGCTGGACACTGGCATGCAATATGCGCGAGGTGTTGGTTGTAACAGTGCTGTTTTTTTAGACGCTGATTTACTTGGCATTGACCCAGGTCATATAAATCAGCTTCTTGAGCCACTTGAGTACGGTTCATGGATGAGCATTGGCTATCTCGGGCTGCGTAAGACAGTTGTTAAGAAGGTGGTTTTGGATAGATGGGGTGCTTTGAGTGGGCAACGAGCTATCAGAACAGAAGTATGGGATTTTTTAAGTGAAAAGGATAAGCATGGTTGGAATATTGAAGCAGCTTTGAACGCTCGAGTACGCAAGCATGGCCTGCATCGCACGATTGCCAGGGTTGCACTTGAAGGAGTATCGCACGTGGGCAAGCGTGAAAAAAGCGATAGCTTGCACAAAGCACTTTCGGAATATGCAAAAACCTATAGCGCATCCTACTTGACATACGCACGAATAGAGATGGGATTCTAGAGGACTATAGTGGACTGTCCTCTATAGAACAAATTCATGGCTGGAGAGGAGTCTAAAGTCGTTCGGGAGCAACACCATACTGCCATCCGCTAATTTTACACTGCCATTTGATTTGTATGTGGGGTTAACTGGATATGACGGTGTTACGAAATCGGCATATGCAACTTGGGAGCAGTCAAGCTTACAGGAAAAGTCTAGTCTGTGCGGACGTCTTGTGACAACAGACGTTCTCGTAATTCCTGGAAACGCTTTTGCTGTTCTGTTGCTATTTCTTCGGACGTTTTACTGACGACGGTACCATTACTGGTGGCCGATTTCGGCTCACCCTTACCGCCAATAATATTTACCACCGGAATAACTATTGGACTGCGACCAGTTTGATCGAACAGATAGTGAGTTACATGTTCTTTGATCTCTTGCTTGAAACGATCCAGATCAATACGCTTAAACCGTTGCGAAGAAGCACGACGCAATTCTTGACGCAAGCCGTTCATAATGTCTTCATTATCACGCATATATATGAAACCTCGGCTAATGATATCTGGGCTGGTTAACAAATTACCGTTCTTTTTATCAACCGTAAGCACTACGGCGACTAAGCCTTCTTGGGATAGCATAACTCGATCTTTGATGACTACGTTATTTACTACAGCTCCAGTTTGGTCTACCAACAGACTTCCGTGCGGAATTTGCCCAGCATTTTCACAAGTATTATCCGTAAACAGTAGGCTATCGCCATTTTCAGGCAACAATACATTACCTCGTTTCCAGCCTTCTTGAATAGCCAACTCACCGTGATATCTGCGACGTAAGGTGCCAGCATGAACCGGAATGAAAAACTTGGGTCGTACCAAATGCAACATTTCACGCAGTTCATCCCTGCGTCCATGACCAGATACATGCAATGGCCCGCAACCGTCTAGCTCATGAGTTGGATGACGAAATAGATGCACACCTAATTTTGCCAAATTATTGCCAATCATATCATAGCGAACTTCATTGCCAGGAATCGGCGACGAACTCACCACCACGGTATCGCCAGGCTTGAGTTTTATATATTTATGATCACCCTCGCTCATACGTTGCAAGGCGGCATTAGGCTCGCCTTGGCCACCCGTACACATAACTAGTAACTTGTCGTCAGGAATACCAGTGGCATCCCGCATAGCCATAATCATCCCTTTGGGAACTTTCAAAATACCTTGCCGAACGGCAACTTCGGCGTAACCCATCATACTGCGACCGTCTAGAGCTACTTTACGTCCGGCGTTTACCGCAGCATTGATGACCATTTGAATACGATTCATATTACTGGAGAAAGACGCCACGAAAATCCGTCCTTGGGATTGAGCGATTACGTCGTGAAAACTCTGCTGCAAGGTGTGTTCGGTGGGAGTACGCCCTTCTACGTCCGCGTAGCTACTATCGCTTAACAAAACCAAAACACCTTGATCGCCAAGCTGTTTCAGGCGCGCCGTATCGCTAGGCTTATCATCAAGTGGTTCAGGGTCAAGTCTAAAATCGCCAGTCGCCACAATTCGTCCAACTGGTGTTTCAATTACCGCCGTACTAGCATCAGGAATAGAATGAGTAACACGTACAAGCTCCACTATAAAATCACCTATCTTCAAGCGTTCATGATTATCTATATTCATAATTACGGTTTTGAGCTCAAACGAACCGTCACTACCAGGCAGCTCTTCCTCAAACGTACGCCCTACAATACCAATAGTGTAGCGCGAGCCATATATTGGCGCGGGGTAGCGCGGAACGATATGTTTAAGTCCACCGATATGATCCAAATGACCATGAGTAATAATGTAGCCTTTAATCTTATGTTTGATCGATGCCAGGTACGAAGGATCAGCTATGGCATAATTTATCCCTGGCAAATCAACACCCAAATTATTACCGCAATCCAGGATAATAGCATCATTTTTATATTCGATAACTGCCATATTTTTTTCGCCAACGTCAAAGAGACCACCCAAAAATGAGATTCGGAGTTTATCAAAATCCTCTACCACTATATTGGCGCGTTTGGTTAGCTGATTGGTTTCAGCATCTTTGTGCTCGCTGGCAATACGATGCGCATCATCTTGAGAGCGTTTTTGAGCGCGAATGGCCGCGCCACGACTTGTGGAACGCACCGGCCCAGAAACTTGCTTAATATTATTGTGGGACTTGTCTTGTGTGTTCTTTTTTGGATTCATAATTTCCTTTCTATTGAAATTTCAAGAATTAAATTTTTTCTAATATTGTTGGAATCTTAACAAAATCATCTATAATTATCTGTTTCATGTTGCCATTATATAGGGCTGCGGCTGGGTGAAACAGCGGTAAAAATACCCTTCCCTGATAACGTTTGGGCTGGCCATGTACCGCAGATATTTGTAGATCCGGCAGGAAGCAATTCATGCTGTGTCGTCCTAGAGTGGCGACAATCTTCGGTTGAATTACGTCCAGCTGGGACTGTAAATAAGGCAAAAAGGCTGTTTTCTCCTCTGGTAAAGGATCGCGATTATTGGGTGGGCGATATTTGACTATATTGGTAATATATACATCTGTTCTCTTCATATTTATCATGGTTAGCATTTCGTCTAGGAACTTACCGGCTGCCCCCACAAATGGTACGCCTTTCAGATCCTCGTTCTTACCTGGTGCTTCACCTACAAATACAATACTGGCGTTTGGGTTGCCGTTACCAAAAACAAGTTGCGTAGCTTGTCTGGCCAAGTCTATGCAGACCTCATCTTTAATGATTCTTGCCTCGATCTCGTCTAATTGTTGTTGGTTAGTTTTTGCCATGAGTTATTTTCAATGCTTGAACGTATGATTTAATAGTCCCTATAAAGAACACTAGCGCGCCAAGATAGTGCCAGTAGCTACCAGTATCAAGCGCCCGAGACCCAAATATATAAGCTAAAATTAACTCAATAGTGCCACTTATCAGCAACCCCGTTCGAGTTAGCTTCCAGCTAAGAAAATCCTTGGCTTGTTTCAATGTTTTTACTCCTTGGTTGAATCTTTTAATTCCCGGGCTGCTGCTTTCATGCTCAATTGCAGTCGTCCGCGATCATCTATGGCTATAAGTTTAACGGTAACTCTATCACCTTCTTTGACTACATCACTAGGGCGCTCAACACGCTCCTCGGACATTTCGCTAACGTGCACCAAGCCATCTTTACCTGGCATAATCTGCACAAACACACCAAAATCCATAACACTTACTACCGGCCGATCAGTGTAAATCTGACCAATCTCTGGATCTTCAGTAATAGTTTTGATCCACTGGATTGCCGCGTCAATTTTGGCTTTATCGGGGCTGGCTATCATGACAATACCGTCATCTTTAATGTCAATTTCTGTACCCGTTTCGGCTGTGATCTTCTGAATCGTTTCACCGCCCTTACCAATAATTTCGCGAATTTTATCCGGATTTATCTTGATAGATTCAACTCGTGGCGCATAAGGACTCATTTCTTTGCGCGGTTCAGGCAATATAGTTAGCATGTGTTTCAAGATTTGAGCCCGCCCATCTTTACTCTGCATCAAGGCTTGCTTAAGAATATCTGCCCCCAATCCGTGGACTTTCATATCCATTTGTAGGGCCGTTATGCCTTTAGTAGTACCCGTAACCTTGAAGTCCATATCGCCGGCAAAATCCTCGGCATCGGCAATATCACTCATAATATAAGCGTTATCGCCATCCAACATCAAACCCATAGCGATTCCACTAACCGGACTCTTGAGTGGAACGCCAGCATCCATGAGCGCCAAACAGCTGGAACAAGTCGCAGCCATAGAAGTACTGCCGTTCTGACTCATGATTTCAGTTACTGAACGAATAGCATAAGGAAAAGTTACTTCATCCGGAATAACCGGCAGAAGGGCACGTTCCGCTAAAGCACTGTGGCCTATTTCACGGCGACCCGGCGATCCTAAACGTTTAATCTCTCCAACCGTATATCCAGGGGCATTGTAGTGATGCATGAAACGCTTTTCGCTGCTATTGTGCTCCATCGTATCCAACATTTGAGCATAGCTAAGCGGTGCTAGAGTAACAATATTCATACCTTGGGTCATGCCTCTGGTGAACAAACTTGACCCGTGCGCTCGAGGCAAAATACCAACTTCACTGGAAAGCGGACGAATTTCAGTCAAAGCCCTGCCATCTGGACGAACTTGTTCCCGCACGATTCCTTCGCGCACATCTTTATGAAGCGCCATAGTAAAGGCATCATCATATTCTGTTTTTAATTCTTTGAAGTTTTCACCAAGCTCGTTTTCAAAATGTGCATACATGTCCTCGCGAACTTTTTTGACAAGATCATTACGTTCTGGATATGGAGACCTCAAACCAGTGCCTAATTTTCCAGCAACCCAGGTATCCACGCGCTTTTGAACATCCTCATCGGGCATTAAAAGCTCATATTCCTGGGGTGTAACACCAACTTTTTTAATAAGCTCTTGCTGTAAGGCAATGGCCGGCTGAATAGCTTTGTGGGCAAATTCTAGAGATTCGGCGACTTGATCCTCGGTAACTTCATTCGCTCCCGCCTCAACCATCATAATAGCTTCTTTAGTTCCGGCAACAACAAGATCTAGATCGCCATTATTAAGTTCATCTGGAGTAGCAAAGGCCTTTGGCTTACCATCCACTAGACCAACACGAACACCAGCAATCGGCCCATCAAACGGCGCACCCGTCAGCATAAAAGCAGCACTCATAGCAATCATAGCAATCATATCCGGACGAAATTCTGGATCCATACTCAAAACGGTTGCCACTCCCTGGGCTTCATATTTGTAGCCTTTTGGCCATAGTGGACGAATGGGTCGGTCAATCAATCGACCTATCAAGATCGCATCATCGCTAGGACGACCTTCACGCTTAACAAAACGGCTACCACTAATCTTACCAGCCGCATAAAATCGCTCTTCATAGTCAATAGATAACGGAAAGTAATCAAAACCAGATGCCGGCTGATTATTAACCATAGCTGTTCCCAGTACGACGGTCTCACCGTAACGAGCAATAACCGAAGCGGTTGAACGAAAGCCCACGCGGCCTACTTCTAGCGATAATTTGCGTCCGCAAAAATCTGTTTCTACTTTTATAATTTCTTTACCGAACGGGTTTATTGTTGACATTACTGTCCTTTCTTGAGGTGACAGGGTTCAACCATCCCAATACTTTCGGGAAAGCTGTGCTCCATCACCCACGGTTTATTAATAATCCTTACGCCAATGCCACATGTATAGTGCTGCATAGATGTAGCATGTAACAAGTAGCTGTTTTGGCTACATGACACATGTTACATCTCTGCTACATGATAATTGATGCTTAAAATTAAGGTTCTACTTTCGGATGCCAAGTTTCTTGATCAATTCTAAATAGGTTTTGCTATCTTTTTCAGCAATATATTTTAAGTGACGCTTGCGTTTACCAACAGACTGCAATAGCCCCCGACGCGTCATAAAATCCTTCTTGTTGACCTTGAGGTGTTCAGTCAGTTCTTTGATTCTTTCCGTCAAAATACCAACCTGTACCACGCTTGAGCCAGTGTCTTTTTTGTCTTTCTGTAAGTCAGCAATAATTTTCTGCTTCTTATCCGCTGTAATCATGTAGCTCCTTTTAGGTTTATTACTTAAAATATATGAAGAGATTGATAGCGTTACATGGAATACTATCATACTCCTATCTGTTATGCAAATTATTTTATATATTCGTGCAGTTTTTTGGCATCTTTGTGTTTGCGAAGTTTAGTGAGAGCTTTAGCCTCTATTTGACGTATACGTTCACGCGTAACACTAAATTCCTGCCCTACCTCTTCCAGTGTGTGGCTTTTGCCATCTTCTAGCCCAAAACGCAGTCGAAGAATTTTTTGTTCCCGTTCAGTTAACGCCCCAAGCATGTCATTAACATGTTCTTTTAATAATTGTCCGGTGGCTGATTCTTCTGGTGAAACAGTATCCTCATCTTCTATAAAGTCGCCGAGTACTGAATCTTCTTCATCATCACGAACGCTAGCATCCAGACTGGAAATATCTTGCTTGATCTTCATTATGTGTTCGACTTTTTCAACTTCAATTTCCATAGCTTCAGCAATTTCTTCATTGGATGGCTCACGATTAAGCTCTTGGGTCAAACGACGTTGAGTGCGTAACAATTTATTAATCGTCTCTACCATGTGTACAGGAATACGAATAGTTCGAGCTTGGTCAGCGATCGCACGAGTAATAGCCTGACGAATCCACCAAGTCGCATAGGTTGAAAATTTAAAGCCCTTATCTGGATCGAACTTTTCAACTGCACGTAAAAGACCCGTGTTACCTTCCTGAACAAGATCAAGCAAATCAAGCCCGCGACCCACATACCGCTTGGCAATAGAAACTACCAAACGCATATTGGCTTCGGCCATCTGGGCTTTAGCTTTTTTATCTCCGGCTACGACACGCTTAGCCAAAGCCAGTTCTTCTTCAGCGGTCAACAACGGAATTTTACCAATTTCACGCAAATACAAACGTACCGAATCATCAGCAATATCGTCTAAATAGACTTGATCATTAAGGACAATTTCTTCCTCGCTCTCTTCGGCTACCCATGCGTCGCCAAGTTCTTTAGCAGGAGGTTCGTTGGTGCTTACTAATTCTATATCGGCATCAGCCAGTTCGACATAAATAGCATCTAGGATATCGCTATTGGCAGGTAGGTCTGGTATGACAGCAAAAATATCATGCTGGTCAATCCGACCATCTTTCTTGGCCTTTTCTATCAACTCTTTTTTAGCTATTTCTAAAGCTGGGTCAACTGTGTTTTGGGTCGGTTTTACTTTCTTATTGCTGGGCATGGCTGTCTCCTGCGCGTTTAAGTAATTGATCTAGTTCTTTTACTTCTTTTAATAATGTTTGGGTGCGAACTTCATTAGTATCGCGTAATTCTTCGCTCAATATCAGTTTTTTGCTCTTTACATACAATTCAATCAGTCGTTGCTGCAAGTGAGCGGTTTCGTAAGAAAGTTCCGCCGCCTCGACGCCCTGATAGAATGCCTCATATTGTAATATTAACATTTTAACATAATCAGCTATCGGCTCCAACTGCTTGACGGTAATTGGGTTTCCGGCAAATTCGGGATGTTTCTGTAGAAATACAAAAAGACTCTTGGCATCATCTTCTATCAGCATATCGGCATTAAGCCGCTCCAAATATGATCTAAGGTTAGGATATTTCAATACTATGGATAATATCTGGTTCTGCGCCTTGATAGCCTCCAGCTGGCGTTCATCGACACTTTTCGGGATTACCTTATGTCTTTTTAGCATTCTGGGAGCAGTTTTGTTCTGCTTGAATTTACTACGAATAACCTCAATGCTAACATCTATTGTACCTGCGATGCGCCGTAAATAATGGTCTTGTTCGACACTATCATCCAGTTGTTTCACGACATCTATTAAAATGTCGCTGAATTGCCGTTTACCGGTGGCACTTTTCAGATCAAGCTGACCCACATAACGATCAATCAACCAATCAAGGGCATATTGTCGCTTGTCAATGGCAGCCTCCCATAGTTTCGGATCTTTTTTGATAAGCTCATCTGGATCCTTACCAGATGGAATATCAATAATACTTAAGGACGCGCCAACCTTACTAGCAATAGGGATAGCCCTTTCGGCCGCGGCTTGACCTGCCGAATCCTGGTCAAATGCCAGCCTAATATCACTAGAAAAACGACTAAGTGCCTTTAAATGCATCTGTGTTACGGCCGTTCCAGCCGTTGCTACAACTTGAGTTACTTTAGCTTGATGGCTGGCAATAACATCCAAATTACCCTCCACCACAACACTGTATTTATGAGTCCGGATAGCTTCTTTGGCCAAATGCAGACCGTAGACGTGGCGTCCTTTATCATACAGCAGCGTTTGGGGTGTATTGATATATTTAGGAGCGTTTGGCTCATCATTCAAAATACGAGCAGTAAAACCTATAATTCGTCCTTGAGGATCTTGGAGTGGAATCATCAATCGCCCTCGAAACATATCACGAATAGCATCATAACCTCGAACCGCAAGACCAGCTTGCTGAAGTTCTTTATCGCTAAAACCTTTTTTCTTTAAAAAGTCCGTTAATGCACTACCGTCCGCCGGAGCATAACCAAGCCTGAATAATAAAGCCGTGTCTTTACTAAAAGCTCGTTTTTTAAGCACATAGTCAAGAGCTGTTTTATTTTTACTAAAGTGTATTTGATAAAATTTAGCGGCAAGTTCCAACGCTTCATACAAACGTTCTTTTACTTTTATATTACTGCTCGTCCGATTGTTTTGATACTGGCTTAGATCCACACCCGCTTTGCGGGCTAACAACTCCAGCGTTTCCTTGAAGTCTAGCCCTTCCATTTCCATCACAAAACTAAACATATTTCCGCCTTTGGCAGACGAAAAATCATGCCAGATTTGCTTTTCTGGACTCACCATAAAACTAGCAGTCTTTTCGTTCGAAAAAGGACTTAAGCCCTTAAAATTACGCCCAGCCCGTTTTAACTGTACATATTCACCAACAACGTCCTCAATACTTAGACGCGACTTAATCTCCTCAACAGCATCCATACTTGACTATTATACTGGACCTATCGCAAAACCCCTCGTTCTCAGAGCGAATCAGCTCGAGCGAAAACAGTTTGTAGCCGATAGAATTCGGCCTGGGGATGAGGGGATTTTGCGTAAGTGCAGTAGAACCTTTATTATAATGCTTATGCCCCCAAACCAATACGACTTCATTACAAACCCACAGAAATTACCAAAAAAAGGCCTGCTTCCAGGTATTGGCAACTCTAAAAAACAACGTATTTTAATGGTGGGCGTCGGTGGCATATTGCTTGTCATCATACTGATAACTGTTTTTTCTTTTATTTTTGGCGGGAGTGGTGGCAATACTGATGATCTGGTTAAAGCCGCCAAGCAACAATCCGAGCTTATTCGTATATCGGATATCGCCCTGACAAAAGCTCGTGGTAGCGATGCACTCAATCTGGCAATAACTACCAAAATGACCTTAATGGCCGAACAGCAACCTTTCCTGAAAATGATCAAAAATCAAGGCTATAGCCTTAATGCCAAAGAGCTAGCAGCTAGTAAAAATGCCGAAACCGACAAAATACTGACGGCTGCTGATCAGAATAATCAATTTGATGTCGTATTCCTTAAAACCCTTCAATCCGGTATTGCTAATTATCAAAAGACACTCAAAAAAGCCCTTAACACAACGTCAAACAAAAAAGCCAGACAGTCAATTAGCGAGGCCTACAGTCAAGCCAAGATTCTGTTCCCGCCAGCAACAGATCAGCTATAATCAACGCAAAAGTGCGAAAATCCTATGATACCAAGTCGTAACTATGGCGTATAAGCCCCTGAACCTCTTCCCATGGCAGTTGCCCTGTTAAAATTATAGTATTCCAGTGTTTTTTGTTCAAATGATAGCCCGCCAGTACCGTTTCGTATTTATCGCGCAAGATTATTGCCAGCTCTGGATTGCACTTTAAGCTAATTCTTACAGGAATTTTATTTTCATCAATCAAGGCAAACATTTTATCTTTGACTTTATAAACCGCTACGCCTTCACCAAACGGATAATCCAGTCCAGCATTTGGCATACTTAGCACATATTTTTCAACTATTTTATGCTTCATTAGGTATTTTGTTGATCTATGCTTTCCAGCATAAGCTTTGTTTGTTCCCGTATAAACAATTCTTTCAAGCCTTTAACAACTGGCAACCTTCTAGTCATAGTTCGCCTTTCAACGAATCTCTGTAACCATTTTCGAAAAGTAATAGGGTATTCGATAGATTCATCGTAACAATCCTGCACTGCTGATTGGTATTTTTCTAGAGCTAATGCAAAAAAACCTATTGTCTCATCAGACACATCACCACTAAAATTTACATCTATACTATTACCGCACTCGACTAGTTCTTGCAATTGCTCTAAATAAGACTCGTAGTCTGGGTATTCTAAATAAAAATTCGGTGAATATTCTAAAGCTTCACATAATATATACGTCTCATACGGCGTCAACACTACTCTATTATATTTTTCAGGAGAACCTATATCTTCCATAATATAGTATGTTACAACATATATACTATTTGTCAATACCCTGTACGTGTCCGAAGAATTCTAGATAATATTGTAGCTCGGCTATGGAGGCCTGGATGTCATCGAAAGCGCGATGAGTAGAATTCTTTTCAAAGATCACACCGTATTTACCTTGCATCAATATTTTCCAGGCGCTAACATCCAGCATTCGGTAGTGCAATTTCAAATCCAGACTTGGCATCCAATGTTTTAAAAAGTTTCGGTCATTATGAATAGAATTACCCGCCAAAACTGCCGGCTCGTCGCCAAAGTGCTCTTTTACTAACCCTATTAATTCGTTTTCAACCTCTACTAACGATTTTGATTCGTCTAACTTAGCCAAAAAAGTATCTCGGTTTTCTGGATAATCACGCCACCAAACATTAGCTTGCATGCGCGCCACTACCTTATCGCGAGGCTGCTTGATATGAGCCTCGTAAGAGCCAAGAGTTTTGAAATTAAAGTCAGTTATTTCAGCCGCTACTTCCAGCAATAGATCCTTGGTGGGATCAAGACCGGTCATTTCCAGGTCAACCCAGAGCAATTTACTGGGAATTAGATTTTTGTCCATTACCCGTTAGTATACTGGACCGATCGCAAAATCCCTCATCCCCAGACCGACTAACCGTGGCCACAAACAGTTTTTCCTCTCTACTGGATACATCTTCTTCATAGAAAACCGCTTTTGCTCGAGCTGATTCATTATGGGGATGAGGGATTTTGCGATCGGTTCAGTATATAGGACTTACGCACTTTCTTACCAATGCCAGAGTGTAGCTGGGTGAGCGAAAACGGTTCAGGTTCTGGAGGGGTAGCCATAGCTACACCGAGAGAACATGGGCCGTTTGTAACCACACAGGTTAAGTCTGGTGTGGTGAGAAAGTACGTAAGTCCTATATATCAATCGTGCAGAGATAAAATCCGTAGTATGATTATTGTAAATGCTTAGAAGAAATTTTTTCCTGAATAAAAAACTAGTCATTATCGTTCTGGCAATCTTATTATTTGGAATCAGCTTTTACTGGTTAGTGCTACACGACAATGCCCCTAAGTCACCTACCCAAACCATAGTAAAAGCCAATAACCCAGAAGTTCAATCAGCCGTTCCTGTTATTGATAAAGCAAAATATTCTACGACTGATCCGGCAAGCCCTTGGGTAGTCGTCAACAAACAACGTCCACTACCTAGAACCTACATACCAACCAATCTTGTTACTCCAAACATACTACTAAGCGAAGTTACCAACAGCGAAAACATGCATATCAGCAACGTTATGAACGACGCACTTTCCAAGCTTGTTGTAGGAGCCAAACAATCAGGATATTCGCTCATGTTGGTCAGCGGATATCGTAGCTACACGACTCAATCTTCAGTATATAATGGCTATGTTAAGCAAGATGGTCAGATTAAGGCCGATACTTATAGTGCGCAACCTGGACACAGCGAACATCAAACTGGTCTAGCGGTTGACCTTGGTCGTTCGGATAGGAAATGTCAATTAGAATCATGTTTTGGGGACCTACCGGAAGGCAAATGGCTGACAGCCAATGCCTACGAATACGGTTTTATCATCCGTTATACCAAAAATAAGCAGCAAATTACTGGTTATTCTTATGAACCATGGCATCTCCGTTATGTCGGAACAGAGCTATCACGCGAAATATATAGAAACAACCTTGAAACACTTGAGGAGTTTTTTGGGTTACAGTTATATAGTCCCCGCAAAACAAATTCCCGACTTTTCGAGTCACCCTCTTTGGCCCAAAACCGCCTTTCCTCGTTCAACGTATCTAAGGATATGTCTCTCTCGGAAAAGTCAGTTTTTGGCTCAAAGATCATTGCTTCAAAAACCCACGAATTTGTTTTGCGGGGGCTATAGCTATTCTAGACAAATTTAAATTAATTATTTAAGTTTTCTTTTTGTCGATCTTGTCTAGTTTAAGTCCCTTAATCAAAAAGTAAACCATTGCGGCCACCACCAAAAAACTAACAATACTATTAACAACCGATCCGTAGCCCAGTTTGTTAGTACACTGACCAGCAACCTCTTTTAGGCACACATAACGATTACCCAACTCCCCGCCACCACCAATCAGTCCGACGATTGGATTAAAAATATTATTCACGAGTGAATCTACAACACTTTTGGCGGCCACGCCGAGTACTAAACCAACAGCCAGTCCAACCACCCCCTGCTCACGAATGAAAGCAACAAAGCCTTCCAGCCATTTTGGTGAATGAACTACCGGCAGGCTTACTACAACCTCTCTTTTAGTAATTATCTTACCTTTGGATTTAGTTTTATTGGTTGGCATGTATTTCTCTCTTTCCGCATCCTTACGTTAGTGAATTAGATAGTTTTTCAACTGCCGCTAATATTTCGGACGGCTTGGATATCAGAATATCAGGATTAGCGGATTTTAACATTTCTTTAGGTTGAAAACCCCAGGTAACAGCGAAAACCTTTATTCCGGCACGTTTGGCAGCTTGGATATCGCGAAGCTCGTCGCCTATCATCACCATGTTTTCGTTGGGGTATTTTTTCTTTAAATTTTTAAGTTTGGCGGCCTTGCTAAACAAATTAGCCGACGGCAAAACATGAATAAATTCCAGCCCCTGTGCGCGGGTAACTTTTTTGATAGTTCTTGGTGTGTTCGAACTAAGCACGTACAAGTCATGTCCAGCCGCATTCAAAGCATATAAAACTTCTTGGCAACCTGGGAAAAGCCTAATTTCCGAACCACGTTTGGCAAAAAGTTTATGACCTTCACTTATAAGTTTGGGAATTTGCCATAGATGTATCCCCGTCCACCTTAACACCGATAAGTAACTTTGTTTTCGGAGCCTAATATAATCCTTGGTGGTTATTCGCTTGAAGCCATGTTCCGATGCTATTTCGTTATAAATAGACAAAGTTAATTCACGAGTATTAGCCAGGGTGCCATCAAAATCAAAGACAATAATCATTACATTCGCTCCGGAGTTGGAATACCTAATATATCCAAGCCATCAACTAATATGTCTCTTATAACCGTTATGAACCAGAGCCGATACCCACGGATTGGTTCTTTGGTGATCAGAATTTGAGTCTCTTCGTAATATCGATTAAGTTCCCGAGCTAGACCATATAAGTAGGTGGCTAATTTATGCATTTCGTAGTTTTTACCAAGTTCTACCAAGAGCTGGGGGAAATCAGTCGCAAGCAAAAGAAGTGCATGTTCGGCCTGCCAATCGTAATCTGAAATATCATTAGGTTTTGAATCGGTAGCTTTTGCGAGAACACTTTTTATACGCACTACCGCATATTGCACTGCCGGTCCTGAAAAGCCCTGAACACTGAACATACTTTCCCAATCAAATAGCATGCCTTTCTTGCGATCAGCAGTAAAATCAGCAAACTTAATGGCACCCAACGCAACGGCTTTGATATCTTCCTCGTTACCGTCTTTCATCTGTTTACGAGCTTTTTTCTCGGCAACGTCAAGTAGCTCTTCAAGCAAAACCACGCCTTTTCTAGAACTCATTTTTTGACGTGTACCGTCTTCGTCCTTTTGGTCAATCAGACCATGCCAGAGGTGCTCAATGACATCTTTGTACCCAACTTTTTTAGCAAGTGCCTTTAGCTGACGGAAGTAAAAAGTTTGCTCTTGACCAGTATGGATAAAAACTTTTTCCGGGTTCCATTGCTGTTGCCGATATTCGATAGTTGCTAGGTCGGTCGTCGCATATAATGCTGTCCCGTTGGCTTTTCTTAGCATAATTGGAGTATCAATTCCTGCATCATCAAGTGGCACAACCAAGGCGCCATCGCTTTCTTTTGCTATACCTTTTTTGAGTAATTCATCAGTTAATGCCTGACCACGCGGTACGTAGAATGCTTCCCCAAGCTCATGGTCAGTAGAAATTCGCAGACGCCCCATAACTTTATGTAAATGATCGAGCGATATTTTATTGAAACGATTGCTATACTCAACCGCGTCTACGTCCTTTGCTTCCAGCTTCTTAAGCCACCCCTGAACCTCTCCGGCAAGCTTATCATCACCCTGTTCTTTTTCTGTCTTAAGTGCGGCAGTTATTTCTATATAAATACGAGCGAGTTCATATATACCATCTTTGGCGAGTTTCTCATCAGAGCTAAAGTACAAAAAACCAACAACCCACTTCCCAAATGGTGTGCCATAATCACCGATATGATTGTCAGTAACAACTTCATAGCCAAGATGCGTCATTAATTTATATATAGTCCACCCCTGAACGGCAGCTCGGAGATGCCCAACACTAACTGGTTTAGCCATATTGGGACTTGGGAACTCGCAAACAACTTTCCTTCCCTGACCTAAATCGCTTCTACCGAATACTCTTAACTTTGTCTCTTCAAATAACCACATTGCAAGCAAGTTGCTTTGAATTTTAATATTGATAAAACCCGGACCTGCAACTTCTGTGCCAGCAATTTTTTTATGTTTTAATTTGCTAGCTATTTTTTCAGCAATTTCGCGCGGATTTTTATTCAATTGCTGGCCGAGCTGTAAAGCAACGCTCGTCGCATAATCACCAAATTGTTCATCTGGTCGAGTCAATTCCACAGATACATCAACATTGAACAATTCCATACAAACCTTAGAAACCACATATTCAAGTTCTTGTTTCATCTTAGATTATAATAACAGAGACGAGTTAATCTTGTATAATGTTAACCAGTGAAGCTATTAGATATTATCAGGAATCTTGTTCGTCAATATATGCAACGTGTTGCTGTCGTGCTTAGTAGAATTACCAAAAACAGGCTTTCACCAAATGCTGTTACGATTTTTGGATTATTGATGCATATTCCGATTGCTTGGTTGATTGCCATGCGGCATCCGTTGTGGGCGGCGCTATTTTTAGCAATTTTTGGGTTATTTGACACGTTGGATGGCGAACTTGCTAGGTCGCAAAATAAAACTTCGGCTCTTGGTATGTTTTTGGATTCGGCAACTGATCGCATAAAAGAAATTATGCTGTACTGTGGTATGGCTATATTTCTGATAGATTCCGGAGCTAGCAAAACAACTATAGTTATTTTGATCGTGGCTCTGGGTATTTCTATACTCACCAGTTATTTGAATGCCTGGGGAGAGGCTGTATTAGCTAACTTTAGCCACCATAAACTGGATTCACGCAAAATCGCTTTGGGTGAATCCAGTAAAGATCACAAAGTTAATAAGACTTTTAGAAGCGGTCTGCTTGGTTTTGATACCAGAATAGTACTGATCATAATTGGCTTGGTATCTGGTAAATTACCAACAATTCTGTACATAATAGTTGTGTTTGGATCGATAACAGTCTTGCAGCGATTCATGCATATAACCAAGAAGCTAAAAAATGTACAAGATTGATCTACACACGCATTCATCCGCCTCGCCTGATGGTGGCATAAAAGTCGAGCAATACGCCCACGCCCTAGCCACAGGATTACTGGACGTGATAGCCGTAACAGATCATAACCGCATAGATTTTGCCGTTGAGCTGCACAAAAAATTAGGTAATCGTATAATTATTGGTGAAGAAATCATGACCACCGACGGTGAAATAATTGGGCTCTATCTGGATAATTTAGTCGAGCCAAATTTATCACCCCTAGAAACAGTCAAACAAATCAAAAAACAAGGCGGAATTGTCTACATACCCCATCCTTTCGAAACTATCCGAAAAGGTTTGATGCCGGTAGCTATTGAAAAAATACTTGATCAAGTCGACATTATTGAAACCTGTAACGGACGAGCATTTTTACAAAATCGTGGCACGCAGGCAATTACTTGGGCACGCATAAATCATATTATTGGTGCGGCCAGTAGCGATGCTCATGGCTATCAGGGGCTTGGTAAAACCTATACCGTGGTCAAGCAAATACCAACCCATGATACCTTACTTGATCTGTTTATGTCTGGTACGCTCGTTACTAATCGTCCCAATTTACGCTCACTTCTTTACCCTAAATATCATCATCTTAGAAAAAGGTTGCTTAAAACATGATCGATAATTTGTTGATAGCTTTCTGGTTCTTCTTGCCAGCGGGTGCGGCAAATATGATGCCTATTTTGTCGACTCAAATTCCCTTGCTAAAAAAGTGGCGTACACCAATGGACTTTGGCTTTAGTTTTCATGGTAAACGCATTCTTGGCGATAACAAAACCTGGCGTGGTCTAGTTTTTGGGATTTTCAGTGCACTGATAACTGGTTGGCTTCTAAGGGCTTTGGTGTTTGAACACATTACCTGGAAGTTTGGTCTTAGCCAGCCAGAGTTGCTAATCGCGCCACTTATGGGCTTTGGCGCTCTAGCCGGAGACGCGCTGGAAAGTTTTTTCAAGCGTTGGCGTGGAATTGATTCAGGTAAAAGCTGGTATCCGTTTGACCAAATAGACTATATTATAGGTGGATTATTAGCGGTGGCATTTGTGATTGATATAACTATAGGGCTTGTGATTTATGTTTTTATCGTCTACTTTGCTCTACATCTGTTTTTTTCTTATATTGGCTATTGGCTTAAATTAAAGAGTCAACCGATTTAACGTGCCTGACAAAAGCTTCGGCTCCTATCATGCCGTACATGGTATCTTTTTCAGATTCCTTTAATATGTCTTCATACTGTGATGGCATTGCCTGAAGTGCCATGTACTTCTTTGCCAGTAGCTCTTTTGGTAGTCTAAATAATATATCGCATTCTCCTGCTTCAACAATTGGCGGCCTGTCTATATTAAAGAAGAAGTTATGTTTTGTAGAAATCTCCTGACCTGCTTCAAAACTTTCTCGTAGTTCTGTAGCGTGATATACGCCAATTTTTGAATTAGCAACTAATCGTACTGCCAGATCCACCCAGCGTGAAACGGTGCAGTGATCTGAATGACCGGTCAAACCCTCCGGTCCAAACGTTAAAATTGTATCTGGATTATGGTATTCGATTAAATGAGCGATTTTTTGAGCAGCTTTTTCCTCCTGTGCCGTGTCGCAACCTCCATCAGGATAATCCAACCAATGATGATCAGTAACGCCCATGATCTTGAGTGCTGCCGCCAATTCTTTAGAACGAATTTTGCCCAAGTTTGTTGCTGGCCAACGCGATTCATCTCTAACCCCAGCTTCACCTCTTGTTGCCGTAACGCAAATAACTTTTTGATCATTAGCAATAGCGGCCATCATGATGCCGGCACAACTCAAAGTCTCGTCGTCTGGATGAGCCCAAACAGATAATATCGTTCCAAGCCTGGTAATATCTTTGCTGGACTTACTCATCCATGGCAAGTTTTAGTTTTTCTATCAAATCTACTGGTGTTGGATTCAAACCGTTCAATAGTGCCAGGTAAAGGCTTACAAAATCACCCAATGTGATTGTCCACAAAAGATGTTCTAAAATACTCGTTCCCATGGCTTTTACAATTTGGGGTGCCGGACGCTTGCCGGATAATAATCGTTCAGTAATTTCAAAACGTTTTTGTACGCGCAAATTTTCCAAAGAACTTCTAAGATCAATAACTACATAGGGTTTTTCGGCGGGACTACTAGTCCAACCCAAAAATTCATTGTGGTTAAATTCAGGATATTGGTTACACCAAGCAATGTTCTTGGCATTTTCATTAAAGTTAATTTTCCATTTATAGGCAGCCGGGAATAAAAGTGGCCCGCTATAAACCACTGGAGATTTGCCGACGATTTCAAGTGCTAATTGTTTAGCGTAATTATCCTTGGTTGAAACGTCCGGGCGCCAGGCAGATGTTATATCTTTTAGAAAACCAGAGGCTTGTGATAACTCCTCTAGCGCACTATTTACTGTGCCAATTTGCTCCAAAATCGTGGCCAGAGCCCTGAAATTATAAAAAACCGCGTATCGCGGCTGAATACCTGCTGGCAAAGTAGCCATCGGGTAGTTCTTTGCTTTGGCAATATCTGCCAATTTTCCGCCAGATGTGATTATAGCAATCCTAGCACCCTTGGCTTCGGCCACCATCAAAGCAGACAGTGTTTCTTCAGTATTACCCGAATAACTTGACGCTATGAACAAAGTTTTATCATCCACATATTTTGGTATGTCATAGTTACGGCAAATTTCAAAAGGCAGGTCATGACCGGGCCAGGAAGTGCTCATAAGTGCCGCTAGAGCAGAGCCACCCATGCCGGCAAAAACAATATTGTCTGGTTTTTGGGCAGGCATGTTGATAGCAAAATTGTATTCAAGTTGCTGCCATTGTTTTTCTGCCAAGCCAAGTGCATCTTGGGCATCTCGTTCATGAATATATTTAAGATCGTCAAGCATCAAGAGTATTTTACATTTAATATGTAACATTTAATAGAGCAAGTAAGAACGACTTAGCTCATCTAAAGTCTTTCCCAAATAGTATTCGTTAGCTCATGAGAATAGCCCCCGCAAAACAAATTCGTGGGTTTTTGAAGCAATGATCTTTGAGCCAAAAACTGACTTTTCCGAGAGAGACATATCCTTAGATACGTTGAACGAGGAAAGGCGGTTTTGAGCCAAAGAGGGTGATTCGAAAAGTCGGGAATTTGTTTTGCGGGGGCTATATCTGGCGGAGAGGTAGCTGTGGCTACATCGAGGACAGAAAAACTGTTTGCAGTCCCGCATATGCGGGATGAACTGGGGCGATGGAAAAGTTCGAAACTCGTTTATTACATAAAATCTAGCGACGATGACGGCGTTTGAGACCGGCAACCTGCAGACGCACCGCGCTCCGATCGACTAAACTCTGGGCATGTTCTAGGGAAACCTGATCTTTAGCTTCAGCCTTCATCTTATGGGCTAACTCGAAAGCTTTTTGGGCTTCCGCTTCGCTGATTTCGTCAGCATGATCTGCTTCATCAACCAATACGCGCAAAGTATTATTGACAACCTCGACTACGCCACCACTAATAGCAAAATGATCCATCATGTCATCACGATCATTAGCGTTATGTCGAACACTGACTACACCATGGGTAGCGGCACTGATGAGTGGCATATGATCAGGAAGGACACCAATCTGTCCATCAAGAGTTGGTAGCAGAATCTCGTAGACATCGTCACTAAACTTAACACCACCCAAACTAACGAGCTCAAAACGAATCAATTTAAACCTCCAGCTCTACTGGACTTACGCAAAATCGCCCGTTCCCAAGGCAAATCAGCTCGAGTTGATAGTGGCTTGGCTGAAGGAGAGGTAGCCATAACTACATCGAGAGAAGACAGACCGTTACCAGCCGAGATTAGTTGGCCTGGGGATGGGGGAGCTTTGCGTAAGTCCAGTAAAAGAGCTTTGCGGGGGTCCAGTTTACTTCTTGCCATTCCTTCCCGCTTCCTGATTGTTACTTTTACGTAATTCGCTTATGTCACCGATCATATAGAAATCAGACTCGGCGCGTTCGTCATGTTTGCCATCCAGAATCTCACGAAAACCGGCAATCGTATCGTTCAAAGAAACATATTTACCGACATGTCCAGTATAAACTTCCGCGACAGAAAATGGTTGAGTTAAAAAGCGTTGAATGCGACGAGCACGGGCAACGGTTTGTTTGTCTTCATCAGATAATTCTTCCATACCCAAAATGGCAATAATGTCCTGAAGATCTTTATAGCGCTGTAGTACGCGCTGTACCTCGCGAGCTACCTCGTAATGATCTTCGCCAACGATTTCCGGATCTAAAATCGTACTACTAGAGTCTAGAGGATCAACCGCCGGATACAAACCCAGTTCAGTTAAGGCACGATTAAGTACGATCGTCGAATCAAGATGAGCAAAAGTAGTAGCCGGAGCGGGGTCAGTTAAATCATCCGCCGGAACATACACAGCCTGAACCGAGGTGATGGAGCCTGTACGCGTAGAAGTAATTCTTTCCTGTAAAGCACCCATTTCCTGTGCCAGATTAGGCTGATAACCTACAGCTGAAGGTAAACGGCCCAAAAGAGCTGATACTTCGGCACCAGCTTGAGTAAAACGAAAAATATTATCAATAAATAACAAAACATCGGAGCCCTTGTCGCGGAATCCTTCAGCAATAGTTAGACCAGAAAGACCCACTCGCAAACGCGCACCAGGTGGCTCATTCATCTGACCAAAAACTAGGGAAGTGTTTTTCAGTACCCCCGATTCAGACATTTCATTGTATAGGTCATTACCTTCACGGGTACGTTCGCCAACACCGGCAAACACCGAGTAGCCACTGTGAAATTTGGCAATATTATTGATTAGTTCCTGAATTAGTACCGTCTTGCCAACACCAGCACCACCAAACAAGCCAACTTTGCCCCCCTTAGTAATCGGTGCTATCAAGTCAATAACCTTAATACCGGTTTCTAGAATCTCAACATTACCAGACTGATCAATCAACGCCGGCGGCTGACGATGTATAGAAGATCTGGACGAAAATTCATCGCCCTTGCCGTCAATTGGTTCGCCAATAACGTTAAACATTCGACCTAAAGTATCCTCGCCCACCGGAACATTGATAGCACCTCCCGTGTCGATAACATCAGTACCGCGCTCCAAGCCATCAGTTGTACCAAGTGCAATCGCTCGAACGGATGATTCACTCAAATGCTGTGCAACCTCAAGCACCAGCGTACGATCTTCCAGCTTAACCTCCAGAGCATTATAAATTGCCGGCAGATGTCCCAAAGAAAAATCAATATCCACCACTACTCCTACGATCTGGGATATTGTACCGGATTTATTAGTTTTAGTTGCTACCACGCTCATTTTTTACCTCCGTTATTTTCATCATATAAACTGGACTTACGCAAAATCGCCCGTTCCCAGGGCAAATCAGCTCGAGTTGAGGGTGGTTTGACTGAAGGAGAGGTAGCCTTAGCTACATCGAAAGAAGGCAGACCGCTACCGCTTGAGATTAGTTGGTCTGGGGATGGGGGAGCTTTGGGTAAGTCCAGTAAATCAACCGCAATGTATGCGGACAGTGCATCTGCAACTAATCGAGCAGCAGTTCGTAATTGCATATCGCGGGTCATTAATCTAGCGTCGGGATTATCAATCACTAACTCTACGGCGACATCAACTATATCATCTATAACCTCTTGATTCGGAAAAGTCCCTGGTGCTCCAGAAAGTTGCTCTGATGCGGGTATGCTCATTTCATGGCCTCCGCTCCACCGGTTATCTCTGCTAATTCCTGGGTAATTGCCGCCTGGCGAGCAGTGTTAAATGCCAGGGTCAAATCATCAATGATATCTGATGCGTTATCAGTAGCATTTTTCATAGCCATCATCCGCATAGAATGCTCACTAGCCAAACTTTCCAGTAATGCTTGCCACACTTGAACTTCCAGTAATCGCTCTGCCACATTGTCTAAGACCACATCTATTGATGGCTCGAAAGTCGTATTATTTAGAGAGTTTTCTTCTTCGGTATTTTCAAAGCGAGCAGGTAACAAGGACAGGGAAGTAGCTTCTTGCACCAGATTGGATTTAAATTGAGTATACAGAATACTGACATCATCAATTAAAACATCTCGGAACAGCTCAATAGCCGTATTTAAAATCGAACGGATATCGTTAGCTTCTGGGTGATCGGGTATTTCCGTATAGGCAGCAATAAGATCGATACCCTCTACCCGCCGCGCGAATTTGGCACCCTGTTTACCGACAGCAATAGCTTTAGTTTTGATACCGGCTTTTTGATCGGCTAAGACCCTGCGCGTTAGCAATCGAATAATATTGGCATTGTAGGCTCCCGCCAATGTTCCATTACTGGTTACAACAATGTATAGACGGTTTTTTACGGGGCGCGATACAAAAAGTGGATGCTCGCCAACTTCCGTAATTGCACTCAAACGCGTTAACAAAGAATAGGCAAACTGGCGATAAGTTCTTCCAGCCAAAGCATATTCTTGTGCTTTACGCATCTTACTAGCCGCCACTAACTCCATAGCCTTGGTAATTTGCCGTGTATTACGCACCGAGCCAATCCTACGCTTAAGTGTGATGGTATTAGCCAACGCAAACTCCCTTCGCAGTAGTTTGTAGTTCGTAGTTTGTAGTTAGGAAATTCTTCATGCTATAGCCCCCGCAAAACAAATTCGGGGGTTTTGGAGCCGATGATCTTCGAGTCAAAAACTGGCTTTTCCGAGGGAAGCATATCATTAGATAAGGTGAATGAGGAAAGACAGCTTTTGGCCGAAGAGGGCGGTTCAAAAAGCCGTGAATTTGTTTTGTGGGGGCTATATATACCATCTACTTGCTACTTTCTATCTTTTCTTCTGGTCTGTAGGATAGGGCGATTTTGTTGGCGATATCTATGATCTTCTTTTGAATTTTTTGATCAGGTTCAAGGCCGGTGTTAATATTTTCCATATCCTTGGCATATTCGTGTTTAAGCTCGCGTAGCAAATTCGCTTCGGCAGTTTTAACTTTATCTAGTGCTACTTTATCAAAACAGCCGTTAGTGGCAGCAAGCAAAGTAGCATACATTTGCCAGATAGAATACGGACTATATTGTGACTGTTTGAGTAATTCCGTTAAGCGTTGACCGCGCTCAATACGTTGCCGCGTATCAGTATCAAGATCAGTTGAAAATTGGCTGAAGGCGGCAAGTTCACGAAATTGAGCTAAATCAATGCGTAAAGATTGAGCAACCGATTTAACTGCTTTGGTCTGGGCCGAACTACCAACTCGTGATACCGACAAACCAACCGATATAGCTGGGCGAATACCTTGATAGAACAAATTTGTTTCCATAAAAATCTGGCCATCGGTAATACTGATAACGTTGGTTGGAATGTAAGCACTAATATCGCCGGCTTGAGTTTCAATAATCGGTAAAGCCGTGAGACTGCCGGCACCAAATTCATCGTTAAGCTTCGCCGCACGCTCTAAAAGTCGGGAATGCAAATAAAATACATCCCCCGGATAAGCCTCTCGGCCAGGCGGACGACGCAATAGTAGAGACATTTGGCGATAAGCTGCAGCGTGCTTAGTAAGATCATCATAAATAATTAAGGCGTGCTGTTTGTTGTCTCGGAAATATTCACCCATAGCGCAACCGGCGTATGGGGCTAAGTATTGCAGAGAAGCGGGGTCAGCAGCAGAAGTAGCAACAACAATTGTTTGATCCATAACTCCTTCGCGCTTCAAGCGCTCAATCAAACGAGCAACTTTGCTTAGTTTTTGTCCGACCGCTACATAGATATTGATAACGCCCGTGTTTTGACGATGCTGGTTGATCATAGTATCAATAGCGACTGCGGTTTTACCCGTCTGACGATCGCCAATTAAGAGCTCGCGCTGACCACGACCAATTGGCACCATGGCGTCAATAGCGGTCAACCCGGTCATTAGCGGTTCGTGTACGCTTTTGCGATCTAATACACCTGGTGCGGTACGTTCTACTCGGCTAGTCCGTGAAGCTTTAATAGCTCCCTTGCCATCAAGAGGACGGCCCAAAGGATCAACCACTCTCCCGATAAGTTCAGGTCCGACTGGAACTTCCAGAATTTTCCCAGTCAGCTTAGCGCTAGCACCCGCCTTAACAAGCGTGTCATCACCGAGCAATACGGCTCCAATTTCATCCTCGCCTAGATTAAAGGCAAAGGCAGTGAGTGTACTGCCATCAGTGGTTGTAATATTGATCATTTCACTATAGCCACAATGTATTAAGCCGTAAATCCAAACTATACCATCACCAACTCGAGTTACGATACCAACGTCCTCAATTTCCGGACGTCTTTTCAGTTCAGTGATAGCCGTACGAATATCGTTTGATAGTTCTTGTATTGAAATGTCTTTCATCAGCTGTTCTCTCCAGCGGTTAAGTGTTTGAAAGTAGTCAATTTGGCCTTTACCGTCATATCCAGTTGCTGATTAGCCATGTCAATCCGTAGACCGCCAATCACTGAACGATCAAGCCGCTTACCGACATGAACGGCTTTTACGTCAGGATAAGATGCACGGAGCAGCTGTTTGACATCTTGTAGTACAAGATCCTCTACATCATACGCAGTTACCATTTCTGCTTCTAATACACCTCGATCACTACGATATTGCATAATATCGCGCAAAATTGACTCCAACTCAACGGTTCTATGTTCTGCAATCAAATAAGCAGCAATTTCCTGTGCCAACTTACCAGAATCACGGGCATCCAGTTTAAGGGTACGTTCGGCAATAGCTTCCGCCAGACTGTGCCGTGAAGCTTTCACTACTTGCGTCCTTTCAGTGCCTTATCTATAAGCTTCGAATCTTTGGCGACATCAATTTTTTCTTCCACGATTGCTTCAGTAGCGTCCGCCACCATGCTTACGATTTCTTTTTCTAGATGACGCTTAGCTTGTTCGCTTTCTTCGGTAATTCGCGTCTTGGCATCGGCCAGCATCATGTCAATCTTACGCTGACCAGTTTTTTCCGCTTCACGGGCAATTTCCCGCGCTTCTTTATGGGCAGTAGCAATTATACCGTCCGCCTCGTGGCGCGCCTCGCGCATAACTTGATTCACCTTATCATCTAGCGCAGCCTTTTCTTGTTCCATACGCAAACCCATGCGTACGCCATCATCAATTACTTGGCGACGCTTAGCTAACATTTTAGTAATCGGATTAAAAGCAAACTTCTTTAGTATCAAAAAAACCAAAACAAAGGTAATGAGCTGGAATAGAAAATCTTTCAAACTGACGCCAAGTTGCGCCAAAGGTGATTCGCCGACAGTCTCTTCGACAGCAAAAAACATTTGCATCATGCAGTATTTTCCTTCCTTATAATTAAATAATAAACAACGAGGCAAAGACTAGTAATGCCATAAGCTCGACTATGGCAATAATAACCAGAATCTGACCTAGGTATTTCGATGCCTCTGGGTTGCGTCCAACGGCATTCATGAACGCACTACCGATCAAGCCAATACCAAGGGCTGGGCCTAACATACCAAAACCCATCATTATGCCTTTGGCTAGAACTGTGGTATTGAGTGTTTCCGCAAATAAACTTAACATGTATTATCTCCTTTAATCTTTAATTACTAACTTTAGCTTCATGTTCATCATGACCTCCGTGCTGTACGGCCACAGCAAGATACATGATAGACAACATGACAAAAATATAAGCCTGAAGTGCTCCAACTAACAACTCCAAAATAGTGAAGGGCAGGGCGGTAATAGGTGCGGCCACACCGCCAAGCGCTGAAAAAACAGCAATAATAATTTCACCTATAGCAACATTCAGAAAAAGCCTAAGCGCCAAACTAGCGATACGAGTAAGGTCGCTAAACATTTCAAATATGCCCAACAGTAAGGTTATAGGATTTTTAAGACTGCCACTGAAATAATGACGCAGGTGGCTGGCGGCCCCGGATTCCTTGATAGCAAAATACTGAACCATTATCCATGTAATCAAAGCAGCCGCCAAAGTACCATTTAAATCGGCGGTAAATGGTCTGGCCAATGGACTGTCATTTAGAGTAAAGGCTTCGCCCACGCCAGGCAGCAAACCCAGCCAGTTGCTAAAAAGTAAAAAGAAAAAGATAGAAACAAAATACGGTGCGTATTTGACGGCCTTTTCCTCGCTGCCAAATGCACTTTTCAATAAATCCGTAATAAAATCCGTACCAAATTCAATAATTTGAGTAAATCCGCCTTTTGGACGCAGTGTTATGCGACGCGCAAAAGTTATGATGACAACCAAAATAAGCAAGGAGCTAATTGTGCCGTAAAGCATAGAGTTAGTAACCTCAATGCCATGAAAAGTAAATAACAGTGATGGCTTAATGTGAATTACCGGTTCAATTGCAAACCCTCTAAACACTTTTTTTACTCCTTTTTTGCTGCTTTTGCTTGTCTTCGGTCTGTTTATTGATGTCTTTTATCGTATTCCAAACGGCTAGACTGCCCATGCCAGCGGCTAGAAACAAACCTGTCAGCGTCCATGATGGCGAGCTGTGTAAATATGCATCCGCTTTGACACCAACAACGATCGGAATAATCACGGTCACCGCCAAACGAAACCCCATATTAGCTGTTGCACTAACAAACATACTACGGGCAACTTGGGCGTTAATTAACTCCTGTACTTCATTTTTAGCAACAGTCGTCGTCATGCCTCTCTTGGCGGCGGCTTTATTCATCTAACGTAATTATAACACGCCTCTCGTATTAGAGAAACGAAAAATCCTACTCAAACCAACTGGAACGTTTTAGCCGATTCCAAAATGTTAAATTTTCATCACCGCTACAACCTGCTGGATCGTATTTAGTGTTTGCCTCACGGGCATCTCGTGGCACCGCATCATAACGCTTTTGAAGTGTTATGTCATCATCTTTACCATAATTTATAAGCAAAACATCTTCGCTTTTTATGACACGCCCGGCGATTGAATCCACTTTTTTGCCATTCAACCAAAAAGTCAGTTTATTGTCGTTATGGTCATCTGCGAATACGCCATTGCCAGTCTGAATAACCGAATCTCCGACAGAATAACCAAGGTTGGTAAAAAACTGACCCCAGGTTACCGTATGCGCGTGGACATGTACAAGGCTAGGATTTTCATCATGCAGATGTGTTCTGATTCTTGGATTATCCGCATTTTCACTGGTGCAAGCCTGAACTTCTTCATAATATCCAGGACCATTAAATTTATCGATTGTACCATCTACATATAAGGCAAAATTAGCATGATAGTGTACGTTATCGCTTTTATAGGCAATGAATCGCGCCGTCATCAAACCTATAACACCAATACAAAATCCAATAAACACCAATAATATATTAGATTTTCTCACATCTGATAGTTTAACATGAATACCCAGATCGGCCGAGAACATTGCAGGTTTTGTGATAAAATATAGTTATGGCTGATGCACCCGTCACTATATATAGCGCTCCGTGGTGCGCGTTTTGCCATGCCACCAAGCAATATTTTGACAGCAAGAAGATTCCCTACACTGATAAAGATATCGAAAAAGACCCTGTTGCGGCTCGCGAATCAGTCCAAAAATCCGGTCAGATGGGTATACCAGTCGTCGACATAGACGGAACAATAATAATTGGTTTCGACCGCCCCAAAATTGATGCGACCCTGCGCGATAAGAAACTTATAGACATCTAGACATCCACCAAATCCCTCTTGTCTAAGTCTCCTGCATGAAACGTGTTTCTACTGGACTTACGCAAAATCCCTCGTTCCCAGGGCGAATCAGCTCGAGCGAAAACAGTTTTATCTGAAGGAGAGGTAGCCTTAGCTACATCGAGAGAGGAAAAACTGTTTGTAGCCGAGGTTAGTCGGTCTGGAGATGGGCGATTTTGCGTAAGTCCAGTAAATATATAAAAAACTAACATTCCAATATGTATTAAGAAGTGGTAATCTCGTTATAATTATGGACACCGCAGAAACCAAAAAATATGTAAGATACTTAACAGCGGTCGGTTCAATTAGTAAACTGTTTTCGAATAATACTCAACCATATCTCTATTACAGGCTAGCCGAGAACATATTTGTAGATGCTTTTGGCGCACAAAATGTTGGTCGTTCCGACATTGCAATCGATGCCGTAAAAGATAGGGTTGGATACGGCTTGAAAACTTTTGTCGGTCATAATAAAGGTTCTTCTTATCAAAAAATAGCCGAATTCAATGCTCAAAAACCTACTCTAGACAAACTACTTGCTCAAGAGGAGAAAGATAGTTTTATGATCGCACTCGCCAATCTTCGTAATTCTAGAATCAAATTCGCAATAGATGCCTTTCAACTAAATCAAACAAAATACCATTCAGTGGTCAGGGATCATTATTTGTTTTCTGTTATTGAAGAACCTATGCACGAGATCGATTTAAGTAAGGCTAAAGTTATAGATGTAAATGAAAAAACAATTATTTTCAATGACCAGACTGGCGAATATAAATTTGTAAAATCCAAGAGCACTCTTTATAAACGATTTTACGAGAAAACCCCTTTGTATTCGTTTAAGATAGACATACTGAATGATCCGCTTTCACTACTAATTCCAAAGATTTCAGGCTTATTTAATTCAGATTTATATAGAGCAGAATCCATCATTTTACCGCTATATTCGACAAGAGACGGGGAAGTCCCAGAACGAAGCGGGCTGAATCAATGGAATGCTGATGGTCGTCCAAGAAGCAAAAAAGAAGTGTATATTCCTGTCCCATCTTGGTTGCATACTGTATTTCCAGATTTTCTGCCAGAACGAAGTAAGTCTTTTGTATTAACTCTTCCTTCTGGCAAAACGATTTCTTGTTCAGTTGTTCAGGATGGCGGAAAGGCTATCATGAGTAATCCTAATACTGATTTGGGAGAATGGCTAATCGATGGAGTACTAAAGTTACCGGAAGGTCAAATTGTTACAAAACACATGCTTGATACATTAGGAATTGATAGTGTGGAGCTGTCCAAAGAAAATAATAACTATTCTTTGAACTTTAAGAAAACAGGTTCTTACGAAAAATTTAAAGAAGAAAACAACATAATTTAGGACTACAAAACAGACTTCATCTGGATTGCTATACGTTCAATAACAGGGATAGAAACTGAATTGCCTACCTGCTTGTATAGGGCCGAATCGGGGAGATCAGTTGGTAACTTATAACTATCTGGGAAACCCTGGAGACGTATACATTCTCTAGGTGTTAACTTTCGAATACCTTTTCCGTCAAAAATAATAGGAACATTGTGGCCACCCATACCCATATTTGCTGTAAGAGTAGGGCAAACACCTTTCTTATTTTTGCGTACGTATTGACGACGCCACTGGTAAACTTGCCCCTTTTCGTTCACGGTATCTTTAAGTTTTTCGAACAAAGGCTTACCATTGTAATAATATTTATCGTCAACATCAGATTCAAGGAAATCTGTTACCTTTTTGGTCAAGGGCACTTTGTCAGGAAACTCAAAAGCTACAGTCTTAGAATGATCCTTGAAGCCCACAATATAGATTCGTTCCCTGTTTTGCGGGACATTACCATATTCCATACTATTCAGTACTTTTGTTTTCGTTTTATAGCCTAAATTTTCGAGTGTATTCTTTATAATTTCAAACGTTTTTCCCCCATCGTGAGACCTAAGATTTTTGACATTTTCTAATAAAAATCCTGTCGGCATTCGCTCTTCGATCATTCTTGCAATATCAAAAAACAGATTACCACGCCCTTTCTGATCATTAAAACCATGCCTATGTCCAGCTATGGAAAATGCTTGGCAAGGGAAACCACCTAAAATAAAATCAAACTCAGGCAAATCTTCGACAACAATTTTTGTTATATCTTCCACAACCAACTTGGAATCCTTGAAGTTAAGGTCATATGTTTTTTGACACGCTTTCTCAAAATCATTAGCAAAAACCGTTTCAAAGCCTGCTTTTTCAAAACCCTTTCTTATTCCACCTATGCCAGCAAAAAGATCTAAAGTCCTTAAGTTGTTTGTTTTTTGTGATGTTACAGGTTTTGCATAATTCCTTCGTATTTCCCACACAACACCTCGAACTTCTACTTCTTCCCTAAAAAGCGGAAGCACGTTTTGATTTGCTGGCCTTAACTCATACCCACCTTTTACCCGATATAGCTTTTTCAATGTTGCATTTTCGTCATCGACAATCGCCACAACCGTTTGACCGTTTTCCGCAGAATTTTGTTTTTTAATAACTACCGTGTCGCCATCATAAATTCCATCGTCAATCATACTATCGCCCTTAACGATTAGTGCATAGAAATCACCATGATTAGGAATATCGCTGACAAAAATATGTTGAGGCTGGGAATCTTCAATTACCGTTATTGGGGAGCCACCAGCTATATAGCCAAGCACCGGTATATTTTGGAGTATTTTCTTTTCTACAGGAATCTCTAGACCTCCGTAATTTTCGTCTTGCAACAGATATTTTTTCTGAACAAGTGCTCTAATATGCTGATGAGCAGTAGATATAGAACTGATCCCCATCTCATCTGCAATAATCCTAAGCGTGGGGGTATGACCATGTGTGTCGTTATGTTTTTTTACGAAGTCTAGAACACGCTTTTGTTTTGCCGTAAGCATATACGGGAATAATATACGTAAAAAACCGAAATGTGAAGCGAATGTTAAAAATCCGTTATTCTATGTGGAAAAGTTATTGGGCGAAACCCATCCAGTTGCCAAGCACGTTGGTTTACTAGGAATGGCTATAGAGTCCTACCGCTACGTAACCGGCCTGGAAACCCAAACCCAAACCAACATGATTTAACACCTATACTGGACCTGTCGCAAAATCGCCCGTTCCCAGGCTATACTGGACTTACGCAAAATCCCTCATTCCCAGGACGAATTATCTCGAGCGAAAACTGTTTTGTCTGAAGGAGAGGTAGCCTTAGAGCTAATTAACATCTATCCGTTGATAGCGAATCTTTAGCAGCTGTCATGATTTTTATTCTGTTTTCTTGGCTTTTGGTCGTACCTATCGGTACGAACCGAAAACAAAAAACAGAATAAAA
>JACOTW010000012.1 GCA_016178135.1 Candidatus Saccharimonadota bacterium | reverse complement strand
AAAGCTCCCCCATCCCCAGACCAATTCATCTCGGCTGGTAGCGGTCTGTCTTCTCTCGATGTAGCTATGGCTACCTCTCCTTCAGCCAAACCACTATCTGCTTGAGCTGATTTGTCCTGGGAACGGGCGATTTTGCGACAGGTCCAGTTTAACTCCTACAAAGTAACGTCCTCCAGATTTCCAGATAGTCACGGAAAGCGGATATTTGGTGAAAAACATGATAAACTTTACAAGAAACAGGTTATTCGGTACAATGGCTTCTGTAAATCACATTGGCTATTATTTTGTAATTGCGCCAAATTAATTTAATTAATCAGTGAAGTAATAGGAGTATAATTATGGCAAATTTTGATCGCAGCAAGCCGCATGTAAACGTTGGTACTATGGGGCATGTTGACCACGGCAAGACCACATTAACGGCGGCTATAACGGCCGTGCTTGCAAAAAAACTTCCAAGCGACGTAAATAAGGCAATCAAATATGATGAAATCGATAACGCCCCAGAAGAAAAAGCTCGTGGCATTACTATCGCTACTTCGCATCAGGAATATGAGTCAGAAAAACGTCACTACGCGCATGTTGACATGCCTGGTCACGCCGATTATATCAAGAACATGATTACCGGTGCCGCTCAGATCGATGGCGCTATTTTGGTGGTGTCAGCAGCTGACGGCCCTATGCCTCAAACCCGTGAACACGTATTGCTTGCTAAGCAAGTGGGTGTACCCAAGATACTTGTTTTCATGAATAAAATGGATCTTGCTGACCCAGAGTTAGTTGAGCTAGTCGAAATGGATATTCGTGAACTTCTTGCCAAGAATGACTTTGACGAAGACGCTCCAATCATCAAGGGCTCCGCTACAAAGGCCCTTGAAGGCGATGCAGCCAATGAGGACGCAATCATGGAGCTCGTAAAAGCTATGGATGATTACGTTGAAGAACCAAAAAGAGATCTCGACAAGCCGTTCATGATGGCCATAGAAGATGTATTCTCTATCAAGGGTCGTGGTACTGTTGCGACTGGACGTATTGAGCAAGGCGTAGTTAAGGTTAATGATGAGGTTGAAATTGTAGGTGTTCGTGCTACTCAAAAATCCGTCGTAACGGGTATTGAAATGTTCAAAAAGAGCCTTGACCAAGGTCAGGCTGGCGACAATGCCGGTATCTTACTTCGTGGTATTGAACGCGATGATATTGAACGCGGGCAAGTTTTGTCTAAGCCAGGTACAATTACTCCGCATACTGAATTTGATGCTGAAGTTTATATCTTAACCAAAGAAGAAGGTGGTCGTCATACGCCATTCTTCAAAGGCTACAAACCACAGTTTTACTTCCGCACAACCGACGTTACTGGTGAAGTTGAGCTACCAGAAGGCAAAGAAATGGTTATGCCGGGCGACACTGTAACTTTTAAAGTTAAGTTGCTACAACCGATTGCCATGGAGCAAGGTCTACGCTTTGCTATCCGCGAAGGCGGTCGCACAGTCGGTGCTGGTGTAGTAACAAAGATCAATAAATAGCTTCTCTTAGTTCTAAGAATGGTGTAAAATAAAGCCATAAACTAATCGTGATGACTAAAAGTCGCTACAATACTTCTCAATAAGTTTGTAGAGATATTACATCACAACCAGGAGATTGATTATGGCTGAAGCCAAAAAAAACGCACCCGTCAAGGAAGTTAAGCAACGTATTCGTATTCGTCTAAAGGCCTATGACCATAAGGTTATTGATCAGGCTGCGAAGCAAATCGTCGATACCGCTCTGCGAACCGGAGCCGTTATTTCCGGACCGATTCCGCTACCAACTCAACGCAGCCTTTATACGGTTGTTAAAAGCCCACATGTCTACAAAAAAGGTCGTGAACAATTCGAGATGCGCGTACATAAACGTCTGATTGATGTTCTGGAACCTACTCCAAAGACAATTGATTCGCTCATGAATCTATCTCTTCCAGCTGGCTGTGATGCCGAAATCAAGATGTAGCCATGACTAGGAAGGTAAAAGTTGCAGATGAGGAAACAGACCACCGCAGAGGTATAGATCATATTGGTGTGACTGTGTGTTTTGTTGTGCATGACGGCCAGGGCAACCTGTTGCTACAAAAACGCGGTCCAAAAGCGCGTGATGAACAAGGCCGATGGGATATCGGCGGAGGAGCAGTAGAAATGGGAGAATTGCTGGAGGATGCTGTAAGACGTGAAGTTCTGGAAGAACTGGGGACTGACCCCTTAGAGATTGAGTTTATAACTGCAGGTGATGCACATAGGGAGCACAACGGCAACAATACCCACTGGGTATACTTGCTACACTCAGTGCGTATTGACCCATCTACTGTTATCAATAAAGAGCCACATAAGATATCTGAAATTGGCTGGTTCAATGCCGATACAATACCAACGCCAATGCATTCACAATTTCACAAGATTTTTGACGTTGTCAAAACACGTGGCATAATCAAATAACTTCTATATAATAGCGCTTATGCCTAAATCAAAAACCAAAGCTCAACGGAAGATACAGATTAAGAAAGCAACTCAAGCGACCAATAAAGAGCTGGACAGTGTCTTCTTTTTAAAACTTGTCTTTTATCTGATTCTTGGGTCGTTATGGCTCAAGGTTACCAGGGGAGCTGATATACAGGTTCCTCTTCCGGTGGGCATGTTGGCAGGTCTTGTTTTTGCCGGTCATGAACATTTTCAGATTGATCGCAAAATAGAATTTGCCGTGCTTCTTATTGCGATGTTAGTAGGCTTCTGGATGCCATTCGGGATATATATTAATTTCTAATAACCACGTAAAATACACAACACATTGACAGGAGTCGTAGTAATCTGCTACTCTTTATTGGTATATAAATGTTTCCTGGTCTTGGTGATTTAGCAGGTCTACCAAACAACAGAGGTAGAAACCACTAGGTGCCAGGTATTTTTGTGTCATGATCATGATTCATAAGCAGGAAATAATAAGCAAAGATTTACTATGAAAGCACTAATTACAAGAAAAGTTGGCATGACTAGTACTATCGATGACGATGGTACTGTACAGGCTGTTACTTTGCTTTCCACTAGTCCTTGCACAATAACGCAAATCAAAACAAATGAAATCGATGGTTATAGTGCCGTACAGATGGGCTACGGTGAGGTCAAGAAAATTGGTAAAGCACTAGCCGGTCATTTTAAGATTGCAAAAGTACAACCCAAGGTAGTGCGTGAATTTCGTATTACAGAAACTCAAGAAGAAATCAAAGTCGGCGAGGTCATATCAGCCGACATTTTTAATATCGGGGATATCGTACAGGCCACCGGCACAAGTAAGGGTAAGGGCTGGGCCGGCACCATAAAGCGTCATAATTTTCATCGAGGTCGCAAGACTCATGGCGGCCGTTCGTATAGGCGTCCTGGTTCTATCGGCTCAATGTATCCGCAACATATATTTAAAGGGAAGAAGATGGCCGGTCAGATGGGGCATGAACAAGTAACAGTCAAAAATCTCAAAGTGGCTATTGTTGATCCAGTATTGGGCATAATTGGTATATCAGGGGCCGTACCTGGTCCTCGCAAAGGTATTGTCATGATTAGAGGACAAGAATCATGAGTTTATCAGGATACAGAATACAGAGTATAAACGTAAATACGACCGAAAGAGGTCTGTAATGGCTATCTCGACTTATACTAAAACTGGCAACAAGGCAACAATATCCGCCAAGCTTGATAAGACAGTTTTTGGCATTGTGCCAGAGAACCATGAATTGCTAAAACAAGCTTACGTCGCTTACTTGTCGAATGGTAGAGAAAATGCTGCCCAGACAAAAAGCCGTGGCGAAGTTAGTGGTGGTGGTAAAAAGCCATGGAAGCAAAAAGGTACCGGAAGAGCACGTTTTGGATCTAGCCGTAATCCTATTTGGCGTGGTGGTGGCGTGGCCTTTGGTCCAACTGGCAACGAAAACTATACGCATAAATTGCATGTCAACGCTAAGCGTCGAGCTATTCGTCAAGCCCTAAGTCTTAAAGCTGATTCTGATGCCATAAAGATTATTGAAACATTTGATTGCAAGGATGGTAAAGTCAAATCAACCCTCAAATTGATTGATAAGATTGAGGCAAAAGGCAAAATATTGCTGGTGGTAAGCGTCAAAGACAATTTAGTAGAGCGTGCAACCAGTAATATTCCTGACTTAAAAGCAATTCAAGCTAAGTATTTAAATGTGTACGACGTTATGAACGCCGACTCGATTATAATGAGCCAGAAGTCACTTGATATAGTGCATGAATGGCTAGGGGTGAATCATGAACGATAAACTTATGCCTCTGCGCCCGCGAGTAAGTGAAAAGGCCTATAAGCAAAGTCAGCTAGGTAATGTCTACGTGTTTGTCACTCCAAAAGATGCAAACAAGCAAACTATTGCTGGTGCTGTAGCTACTCAATTTAATGTAACCGTTACCTCGGTAAATATCATAAATATTAAAGGCAAGGCAACTCGTAGTGTTCGCAAGGGTGGTCGTGTTTCCAGGGGTAAGCAATCCGATTTTAAAAAAGCCTACGTTACCATAAAGAATGGTGACCATATTCCTATCTTTGCTGCTGAAGAAGAAGCCGACAAGAAAGCCGAAAAAGCCACAGTAAAAGCTACCGTCAAAAGGGAAAAAGCATGAGTATCAAAACCTATAATCCAACCACTCCCGGTCGTCGCGGTATGACTACGCAAGATATGAGTGACATTACAACCAAAAAACCACTCAAATCGCTTCTAGTCGTAAAGAAAAAAACCAGCGGTCGTAATAATCAGGGCCGTATTACTACTAGACATAAAGGCGGTGGTGTTCGGCAATTTTATCGTCTTGTTAATTTTAATTTACCCGCAAATATAACTGCCACTATTGAGCAGATTGAATATGATCCGAACCGTTCTGCTCGTATTGCTCGCATTAAAGAGCAGAGTGGCCAGTATCATTATATTATTGCTGCCAGCGGTATGAAAATCGGTCAAATAGTTAATACGGGTGAAGATGCAGCTATTGAAAATGGCAATCGTTTACCATTGAAAAGTATTCCAGTCGGAAGTGTGATACACGCCATTGAGCTTACTCCAGGAAAAGGAGCCCAGCTTGCTAGAAGTGCTGGAAATAGAGCTCAATTAGTTGCTAGAGAAGGTGCCTACGCTCAAATTAAACTGCCAAGCGGTGAAGTTCGAATGATTAATGTTGAATGTACCGCAAGTATTGGGAGTATTGGCAATGAACAGCACCAGAACATCAAGATAGGTAAAGCTGGCCGGTCGCGCAATAAGGGCATTCGACCAACAGTCCGAGGAGTGGTTATGAACGCCGCTGATCACCCGCATGGTGGTGGTGATGGCGGTCGTCATGGTACCGGTAAGGACCCACGAACTCCCTGGGGGCAAAAGACCCTGGGTTACAAGACTCGTTCTAAGAAGAAAAATAATAACTTTATTGTCCGCAGTCGTCATGCGGCTAGAAGGAAGTAATAAATTATGTCGCGATCGCTAAAAAAAGGACCATTTATAGATCCAAAACTTGCCAAAAAGGTAAGTGCACTGGGCAGTGAAGACCGCACCATAATCAAGACTTGGGCGCGTGCTTCAACTATTTCACCAGAATTTGTCGGACGAACTATAGCTGTACATAATGGCAAAGTTCATGTACCCGTATTTGTAACTGAAAATATGGTTGGTCATAAGTTAGGCGAGTTTAGCCCTACCCGTAAATTCCGCAAACATGGTGGTAAATTAGCAAAGGGCGGTAAGTAATATGCCAGTTAAGGCTGTTGCTAAAGGTGTTCGTATGAGTCCGCGTAAGCTTGGAATTGTAGCTTCACTTGTTCGTGGCCGTAGTGTAGCTGATGCGATAACGATTCTTGAACATACTCCGCGCCGTGCCGCTTTGCCAGTAAAAAAGGTTATTGAAAGTGTTCGGGCAAACGCTGATCATAATCATAATTTTAAGATCGAAACATTACAAATTGTTTCTATAGAAGTTACACCTGGTCCAAGTTTGAAGCGTTTTCGTCCAGCAGCCCAAGGCCGCGCCCTGCCGTTTCAGCGTCGTAGCGCTCATATTCGCGTAATTGTTGACGGCGAAATGCGCACACCCAAAAAACCTATTGTCGCCAAGGAGACAAAATAATGAAATTATCAGATTACAGATTACAGGTAATAGATAACAGGTCTTCGTATCTGGTAATTCGCTGGGGGCTATCCCATAGGCCTCTACTGGACTCATACAAAGTTGTCCTATCCGAAGACCGAATAACCTCGCTTGCAAACAGTTTTTCATATCTCGATGTATCTTCAGACAAAACTATTTTCGCTCGAGCTAATTCGCCTTGGGAACGAGCGATTTTGCGTAAGTCAAGTCTATTCAATAATTCTAGGGGAATCGTATAATGGGACAAAAAGTAAATCCAATCTCAATGCGACTACAGCTTAACAAAGACTGGCGTAGTAAGTGGTTTGCCAATAAGCGTAATTATGCTCAATTTTTGACGCAAGACCTTGCCGTACGACGCCTAATACAGAATAAGCTTGGCAGCCGTGCAGCTATTAATAAGGTTGATATTGAACGATCCCCTAACTTGGTATCTATAACTATCAGCACAGCGAAGGCTGGCGTGGTTATTGGTCGAGGCGGAAGTGGCGCACAGGAACTAAAAGTAGCCTTTGAAAAGATTTACGCTGTACCAGTTCGCGTGAACATTGAGGAACTTAAAAAGCCAGAGCTTTATGCCAAATTAGTTGCCGAAAACATTGCCCATCAAATTGAACGCCGTATTTCTTTTCGTCGAGCCATGAAAGCCGGAGCAGCTGCTACTATGCGCGCCGGCGCAAAGGGTGTACGTATCGAAATCGCTGGTCGATTAAATGGCGCGGAGATGTCGCGCCGCGAAAAAGAAGTTCAGGGAAGTGTTCCGTTACATACAGTTCGGGCTGATATTGATTTTTATAGTGCAACAGCAAAATATCCTGGCGCTGGATTGATTGGCGTTAAGGTCTGGATTTATAAAGGCGAGGTTGCTTAAGATGTTGATGCCCAAACGAACCAAATACCGCAAGGTACGCAAAGGTAAAATACGTGGTGTTGCGACTACTGGCAATGAAATTGCTTTTGGTTCGTATGCGCTCCAATCACAGGGTGGTGAAAGAATTACTTCTAGACAAATAGAATCTGCCCGTCAGGCTATGACTCGCTACGTAAAACGTGGCGGTAAAATCTGGATTCGAATCTTCCCGCATACTCCAGTTTCCCGCAAACCCCAAGATGTTAAGATGGGTAGCGGTAAAGGTAATCCAGAGTTTTTTGTAGCGAAAGTGAAACCCGGTACGGTCTTATTTGAGATGCAAGGAGTAAGTGAAGATGTCGCACGGGAAGCCATGCGATTAGCGGCCCACAAACTACCGGTTAAAACCAAATTTTTAGTAAAGGAAGATGCCTAAGATGCGTACCGCTGAATGTATGACGGTCAGGAAATATTTTGCGACTGTCGATTATATGATACGTGGACACGTTATCGTGAATGGAGTGAATTTATGAAAATCGCAGAAATACGTAAATTTCCAACCACAGAGCTTACTATAGAGAGTACTAAGCTCCGCGAAGAGATAGCTGAACTTAAAAGACGACTGCATATGGGCGAAGTACAGAACGTTAAGGTGTTGCGTGAAAAACGCAAAGACCTTGCTCGTATACTGACTGTGCTCGGTGAGCAGTTCACAAAGGAGAACGTGTAATGGCTAAAACATTCGTAGGTATTGTTTCGTCTGACAAGCCCAATAAAACCATCGTAGTTACTGTGCAAAGAAGCAAGACGCATCCGCTTTACCGCAAACGATATACGGTTAATCGTAAGTTTATGGTTCATGACGAAGTTAATGAAGCCAAAATAGGTGACAAGGTTTCCATAGAAGAAACTCGTCCGCTAAGTGCTCGAAAACGCTTCGTATTGACCGAAATAATTGAACCAGCTTTGATTCGTCACGAAGAGCCAGAATCCAATAATACCCTAATGCCGGAACCGGCAAAAAAGGCCAAGAAATGAACCAATTACCAGACTCACGACTTACTATGAAAGGAATATTGCTATGATACAACAAGAATCCAGGCTAACTATTTGTGATAATAGCGGTGCTAAGGAGATTTTGTGTATTCGTGTGCTCGGTGGGACACGACGACGCTATGCTCGCGTTGGCGACATAATCACTGCCACGGTTAAGCAAGCAAATCCTAGCGGTAACGTGAAGAAAAAGTCTGTTGTAAGGGCAGTTGTTGTGCGTACTCGCGACACCATACGTCGTAAAGATGGCTCAACTATTCGTTTCGATGATAATGCAGCGGTGATTATTGGCGATGATAAGCTTCCAAAAGCAACTCGTATCTTTGGCCCTGTTCCCCGCGAGCTTCGCGACCTAGGCTATAGTAAAATTATTAGCTTAGCACCGGAGGTTCTGTAATGAATAAATCCGTATATAAAATTCGCCTCAAAAAAGATGACTTAGTTATTGTTCGCTCCGGTAAATATAAAGGTAAGAGCGGTAAAATCACAGCTACTCATCCTAGCCTTAATAAGGTAACTGTGGAGGGCATTAATATTGTCAAGAAGCACGTTAAGCCCAATCGTTCAAATCCGCAGGGCGCGATTGTCGAAATTACCAAACCTATTTGGGTAAGTAAGGTAGGAATTGCCGATCCAGCAAATAATCAACCTGATCGTATTGGCTACAAGATCGACAAAGACGGCAATAAAACACGAATCTTCAAGAAGAGCGGTAAGGAAATTCATTTACCAAAAGTTTCTGAAAAGAGGTCAGAAAAATGAACTACCACATGAAACTCACTAACACATGCCAACAATCCAGGAGTATAAAGTAATGGTTGCAACTAAAAATCCCAGCATTACAACTGTACGCTTAAAGTCGCTGTACAATCAGCAACTTGTCGCAGAGCTACATAAAGAACTAAAACTAAAGAACCGTCATCAAGTACCTAGTATTGAGAAGGTTGTCCTGAATGTTGGTTTGGGACGCACCAAGGACGACAAGAAGATGATGGAGACCGCCGAAAATACTTTACGTAAGATAACTGGCCTTCAGCCCATTGGAACAATCGCCAAGAACTCTATCGCCGGTTTTAAGTTGCGTGAAGGCAATAAAATCGGTCTCAAAGTAACATTGCGCGGAGATCGTATGTACGAGTTTCTTGATCGTTTCATTAGTCTAGTATTACCGCGACTGCGCGATTTTCACGGTGTAAGCGCCAAGGCTTTTGACGCGCAAGGTAATTATAGTATCGGCATTGTTGATCAATCAGTTTTTCCAGAATTAACTTTTGAGGAAACCACAACATCTCACGGCCTACAGATCATAATCGTCATTAACGCCGTTGAACCGTCTCATAGTAGAGCGTTGCTAGAGAAACTTGGTATGCCTTTTGAAAAAAACCAGAGTAAATTATTTGAAAAGGAGAAGAAATAATGCGTAGAACATATAGCATAGAACACGCAACGAATGATACGACCTTATTGAAGTCAGTCGTTATGCATTGTACGAACCTCGTATTGCTACAACTGACCGCCCAAGGTTCCGAAGAGTTTTTAGGCTTCCGAAAAGAGGCTTCTCGTGGCTAAGAAATCCAGTATCGCGCGCGACCTAAAACGCGCCAAAATGATTGATAAATACGCGGTCAAACGTGCTGAATTTAAATCTATGGGTGATCGCGAAGGCTTGTACTACTTGCCACGCAATTCGTCACCTACTAGACAGAAGAATCGTTGCATAGAAAGCGGACGTCCTCGTGGATATATGCGTCAATTTGGCTTGAGTCGTTTGGCATTTCGCGAGCACGCCAGTAAGGGCGAAATACCTGGTGTAACAAAGGCGAGCTGGTAAGGAGAAGATATGTATATAAATCTTGAAATTTTAAAGATAACAACCGTCGATGACTGTTTACGGATTATTGGTATAATGTGTAATAGCAGTGATCCTATGGTGCCGCAAATGGAGGTTGCCCATGACTGATCCTATAGCTGATATGTTGTCACGTATCCGTAACGCGATTGCCGTTCGCAAAAACGAAATACAATTACCCCACTCCAAGTTAAAGGAAGCGGTAGCTCGCTTATTGAAAGATAATGGTTTTATTAATGGCGTGTTCGTTGAAGATGCCGTTGTTGGCAAAACGCTACGTATTGTAATCAATTCAGCTGACACCAATTCTAAAATTACTGAGATTGCTCGATTAAGTAGCCCTGGTCGCAGGCATTACGTTGGTGCTACTGAAATTCCGGTCGTTAAACGCGGACGTGGCATGGTAATTGTTTCAACATCCAAAGGACTCATGACTGGCGATCAAGCTAAAAAACAGAGTATTGGTGGTGAATTAATATGCAAGGTATACTAAAAGATGAGTAAAGCAACATATAACGTAGAATATAGAATGGTTAGGACAGGTCTTATGGAGGCTTGTGATAATACTTTACTCGACTTACGCAAAGCTCCCCCATCCCCAGACCAATTCATCTCGGCTGATAGCGGTTTGTCTTCTCTCGATGTAGCTATGGCTACCTCTCCTTCAGTCAAACCACTCCCAACTCGAGCTGATTTAGCCTGGGAACGGGCGATTTTGCGTAAGTCCAGTTTATATCTACAAATTACTACCGCAATCGGAGGTTTCTTGTTATGAGTCGTATAGGAAAACAGCCGATCACCCTACCGACCGGCGTGACAGTTACTGTTGATCCAGAAAATATTACAGTTACAGGCCCCAAGGGTAGTTTGGTACAATTTACTATGCCTGACATTACAGTCAAACAGGATGGTGATCAACTCCTTGTAACACGCGCCAATGACGAACCGGTTACACGATCCAAACATGGGTTGATGCGTTCGCTTGTTGATAATATGGTGGTCGGTGTTTCATCTGGTTTTTCTAAGCAGCTTGAACTAAACGGAGTTGGTTATCGTGTAGCTCCGGCAGGCACTAACCTTAAGCTTAATCTTGGTTTTTCTCACGATGTTATATACAAGATTCCTGATGATGTTGGGGCTTTGGTAGAGCAGAACATCATTACTATAACTGGTATAAATAAGCAACAGGTAGGACAAGTTGCTGCCGAAATCCGAGCATTAAAAAAACCTGAACCTTATAAAGGTAAAGGCATAAAATATGTTGGCGAACGAATAATTCGTAAGAGTGGTAAGTCAGGTAAGGATAAATAATTATGAATAGAATTACCCAAAAATTAAATAACATTACGCGTCGTAAACATCGTGTCCGTGCCGTAGTTTCTGGTACTACTGAACGACCACGATTGAGTGTTTTTGTCAGTAATCGACACATTACGGCCCAAATTATTGATGACACAAAGCATGTAACGTTGGCTTATAGTACGACTATTGGTAGTAAAATTAACGGAAGTATGACAGAAAAAGCTACGGCAATCGGTAGCGCTATTGCCAAAAAGGCAGCAACTGCTAAGATTAATAAAGTTGTCTTTGATAGGGGTAGCAAACTATATCATGGACGCGTAAAGGCTCTGGCTAACGCAGCGCGTGAAGCAGGATTGGAGTTTTAATATGGCAGATCATCAGCGAAGCCGGCCAAGAATAGAGCCAGAAGAAAAACAACTTGATGAACGCGTAGTTCATATTGATCGCGTGGCACGCGTCGTCAAGGGTGGCCGTCGTTTCCGTTTCCGTGCACTAGTAGTTATTGGTGACCACAAAAATCGAGTTGGTATAGGTACCGCCAAAGGTGCCGATGTTACTTCGGCCGTAACAAAGGCAGTAGAAATTGCCAAGAAAAATATAACCACCATCAACGTATATAAGGGTACTGTTCCGCATGAGGCTGAAGCCAAGGTTAGTGGCGCCCACATCTTAGTTAAACCAGCGAGTCCCGGTACGGGTTTAATCGCTGGCGGTGTAGTGCGCACCGTTTTGGAGGTTGCTGGTATCGGTAATGCCCTTAGTAAATCGTTCGGTTCAACTAACAAAATCAACACTGCTTACGCAACAGTTGAAGCATTAAAGAGTATTGAGCCGGCAAAAAATTGGGTTACTAGGCAAAAAGTCAGCAGGCCAGCAGCGGCTGTCAGCGCTAAATCTACAAAAAAATCGTCAGCTAAATCAGAGGTCTTAAAATGAAGTATCACGAATTAAAAACCACTTCTAATCGTTCAGCCAAAAGAGTTGGTCGCGGTATTGCTGCCGGACAGGGTAAAACAGCTGGACGTGGTACGAAAGGTCAAAATGCTCGCGGTAGCGGTACTAGACCTGGATTTGAGGGTGGACAAAATCCTCTTATGCAACGTCTGCCAAAACTTCGAGGATTTCGTAGTATTCGCCCAAAAGCTGAAGTTGTATATACCGGACAGATCAATAACATCGGATCCCAAGTAGATAATTTTACCCTTACAAAAGCAGGCTTAGTATCTAGTCCGTATGTTAAGGTTAAGCTAGTCGTTAAGGGTAACGTGACAAAAAAAACTGATGTTAAATTGCAAGCGGCAAGCAAAAATGCTGTAATTGCAATTCAGAAAGCTGGTGGTAATTTTCAGGCTGTACCTCGTATCGGACGAGAAAAAGCCACTGAAAAGGCTTAAGTTTGTATAAACAGGCCTATTGTTAGGTATAAATATCAGGGGGTAGTTGAAAATGAGCTGGAAGATTATCTGGAAAGCACTCGGCAACAGTGATATGCGCAAGCGTATTTTAGCTGTCGTTGGAATGCTTTTAGTTTTTCGAATCTTGGCCCATATACCTATTCCACTTAGTAGCCCTGAAACCCTCAAACAAGTTCTAGAAAATCTTTTTACATCGACGAAAACACCCCAACTACTAAGTTTTATTGATGTTCTATCGGGTGGAGCTTTGGCTAATTTCTCGATTATGCTTATCGGTTTAGGACCTTACATTAATGCCTCTATTATTATGCAGTTGCTTACCAAGGCGATACCCCAGCTTGAAGCGCTCAACAAAGAAGGCGAATTCGGTCGTAAAAAGATTAATCAATACACTCGCTTGATGGCCTTTCCTCTAGCTATTGTTCAATCAGTTGGCGCTATTTATCTTGTTCGTCAATCGGCAGCTCAAATAGGTGGTATCGGAGATATTACGGCCAATACTTCATTGGCGCAGTGGGCGCTGATGATTACCGCGTTGACTGGAGGCTCAATGTTGCTCATGTGGCTTGGCGAGCTAATAACCGAACAGGGTATTGGCAATGGAATATCGCTGGTTATTACCGTTGGTATTGTAAGTAGTTTGCCAAAAACTATTACTGAATTAGCAAATTCAGTAATAAATCAAGGGTCCAAACTCAATGTCCTAGGTAGGGAACTACCGATTAATAAAACTGCACTTGTCTATACAATTATTATTGCGGTAGTTACGGTTGCCGTAACCGTTATGGTGGTTATGCTTAATGAAGCCTCCCGAAGAATAACTATCAATTATGCCAAACGCGTACAAGGTAATCGTACTTATGGCGGCGTTACGACTGTCCTACCCGTTAAACTTATTACGGCTGGCGTGATACCTATTATATTTGCTGTGGCGTTTTTGAGCGTTCCCAGTTTTGTCGGTCAATTACTACGAGGCAATAACAGCGCCCATCTCCAAAATGTCGGCGAAAAGCTGATATTATGGTTCCAGAACCCATCGGCGCAGACATTTGCCAAGGGCGGTTTCGAGCCCTATGTTTATCCGGTTGTATATTTCCTGCTGATCTTTGCATTTACATTTTTCTATACAAGTATTGCTTTTAATTCTAAGGAAATCGCCGAAAATCTTCAAAAACAAGGTGGCTTCATCGCCGATATTCGTTCTGGCACGCAAACTGAAAAATATCTAAGCAAAGTAGTAAACCGACTAACTTTATTCGGTGCTTTTAGCTTAGGTATATTGGCCTTATTGCCGATCATAGGACAAGTATTTTTGAGTTCAAATATTGCGCTTAGCGGTACCAGTATACTGATTTTGGTGGCCGTAGCTCTCGAGACGTTACGATCTCTGGAATCACGAGCTCTCATGGTCACATATGACCAGTACGAACAGCCTGACTACTTCTATGAGACTGAAGACCTAAAGACACCTAAAGGACGGCGCGTACTAGCACGTTTAGGGTTCAAAAAACGCTCACCAAAAAAGAAATAAATATGATTCACCAAAAAAACCTTTGCAATCTGTAGTGTAATCTGATACACTCGAATGACGTTATATTTGTATGGTCAAAAACAAGGAAGTTATCGAACTAACCGGAATTATTATCGAAGCTCTGCCCGGAACACAGTTCCGTGTGGAGCTCGAGAATGGCCATCAAATCATAGCCCATGTCGCGGGAAAGATGCGAAAACATTATATTCGCCTCGTACCCGGCGATAGCGTAACGGTTGAGTTGACACCTTACGATCTTACGAAGGGTCGGATAACCTATCGCAAATCATAAAGTAAGCAGTGTGTCATCGCTGGAAGGAGCATGATCCGCATGAAGGTGCGTGCAAGTATTAAAAAAATCAGTCCCGACGACAAAATTGTTCGTCGTAAGGGACGTTTGTATGTTATTAACAAGCTCAAACCTAAGCATAAGCAAAGGCAGGGCTAATATTTTATGCATGGAACATATAATGCAGCTAATACAGCGGTCGGATTTAGTCGTATGCTGAACTTACCCAAAACTCCCTCATCCCCAGGCCGATTCAGTTCGGCTACAAACGGTTTTTATTCTTTTGATGTACCTTCAGGTAAAACTGTTTTGGGTCGGTCTGAATCACTTTGGAAACGAGCGGTTTTGCGTAAATCCAGTTTAAGCTCTCGAAAAGAGGTATCTCGTGGCTAGAATTTCAGGCGTAGTTATTCCAGACGGCAAGCAAGTCCATGTAGCCTTGACTTATGTGTATGGTATTGGGCCAAAATCCAGTGCGGATATCCTAACTTCAGCTAAAATTGAGCCAACAGTACGTGTTAAAAATCTTACTGACAATGAAATTTCCCGCATCCAAGATTTAATTAATGAAAAGTATACCGTCGAGGGTGAGTTACAACGCATTGTCAGCACGAATATTAAGCGCCTCAAAGACATTAATAGCTACCGAGGAATCAGACATAAAGCTAGTTTACCGGTGCGTGGACAACGTACTCGTACAAATGCTCGCACTAAGCGCGGTAAAAAAACCGCTATTGGTGGTTCACAACCTAAATCAGCATCAAAGACGTAAGGTATCAATAATATGGCAGAATCAACTACAGTATCCAAAAAAAAGAAGGCCAAGCGGCCAGTTCCAATTGGTCAGGTGCATATACTTGCTACTTTCAATAACACCATAGTGAGTTTTACTGATACTAAAGGTGGTGTTTTGACTACGGCAAGTGCTGGCGGCTGTGGCTTTCGCGGATCAAAGAAGGGTACCGCCTATGCTGCCCAAATCGCAGCTGAAAAGGCCGGACAAGCCGTTAAACAAATACACGGAATGAGCAAGGTTGACGTATACATTAAAGGGATTGGGCTGGGACGCGAATCGGCTGTACGGGCACTTCAAGGCTTAGATATTCAGGTTGAAGCCATCAAGGACGTAACTGGCATACCGCATGGTGGCGTTCGTCCTAAGAAAGCGCGGAGGATCTAAGTATGTATAGAACCTATAAGACAGAAAATTTGATTAGTACAAGATTGTTGAAACTGGAGATTTGTAATGGCTAGAGATACTCAAAGCATTGTAAAAATGAGTCGGCGAGAAGGCTATGCACTGCATCCCAAGGCACATAAAGCACTAGCAAAACGAACAGCCTTACCCGGACAACAGGCTGGTGGCTATAATATGCGTAACAAGGCTAGCCAGTATTCATTACAGCTTCGAGAAAAGCAAAAAGTCAAAAGACTCTATGGTTTACTTGAGCGGCAATTCAGTAGACTTATGAAAGAAGCGTCCCGCACAAAAGGTCAATCAGGCCAATTACTGTTACAATACCTGGAACAACGCGCCGATAATGCCGTGTATCGTGCTGGCCTTGCTCCTAGCCGTCGTGCTGCCAGACAACTGGTTACGCACGGACACTTCATGTTAAATGGTCGTCGTGTTGACATACCTTCTATTAGATTACAGACCGGTGATGTTTTAGTACTTCGCGGTCGTAGTAAAACAACCGAGTACTTCAAGAAAATTGATGATGTTAGTCCGGCTCCGTCAGAGTTGCCGAACTGGCTAAAGGTCAATCGTAAGAAGTTTGAGATCAATGTAACCGGCGTGCCAACCCGCGAAGAGGCCGAGCCGGATATTAATGAACAACTAATCGTGGAATATTACTCACGCTAAGGGAGGCGAGAAAAGAACAATGTCAAAAATAATTCATACCCCAGGACTAGTCAGCGTTGATGAGCATGGTCCTTCTAGCGCAACGTTTGTCATCGAACCCCTACACACGGGCTACGGAATGACTCTTGGTAATAGTTTACGGCGCGTATTACTATCTTCGATAGCCGGAGCAGCAATTACTGCCTTCAAGGTTGAAGGTGCTTCGCACGAATTTACTACCTTACCAGGTGTAAAAGAAGACATCGTAGATATCATGCTTAATCTTAAGAGTGTTCGTTTTCGTATCTTTAGCGATGAACCTCAAACCTTGCGAATTGTTAAGAATGGCAAGGGTAAGGTTACAGCTAAAGATATCCAGAAAAATGCTGATGTTGAAGTCGTAAATCCAGAACATCTAATTGCCACAATAGATGATGATAAATCAAATCTGACCATGGACTTAGTAGTAGAAACTGGCAGAGGTTACCGGACAATAGAAGAAGGTTCTAGCCGTAAAAATACGGATATGATAGCACTTGATGCTATCTTTAGTCCCGTTCTGCGTGTTCGTTACAAAATAGAGAATACTCGCGTAGGGCAGATGACCGACCTAGACAAATTGCTTATAACAATCGACACTGACGGTTCTATAAGCCCAAGCGACGCTTTCGAAGAAGCATCGGCTATATTAGTCAATCAATACACTGCCTTGGCCGGTCAAACTCGCATTGAAGTCTCGTCCCCACATGCCAAAGAAAAAGAAGACCAACATATAGAATTTGACAACGATGATACTGCGGAATTAATGACACCCATAGAAGATCTAAATTTGTCAGCGCGTACTACAAATGCGCTTATTAATAACGATATTCATACACTAAAGGATCTTTTTTCACTTAGTGATAGCGAGTTGCGCGAACTTAAAGGTTTCGGTAGCAAAGCCCTAGATGAAGCTAAAGAGAAAATGGCAGAACTGGAACTATAATGAACAGTGCGTGTAGCGTAGAACGTAAAACAGTAAACTCAGATATCTCTCCTTTGGTATGGGAGCAAGCGACTCTGTACAAGTCCAGTATACGTTATACGAATTCCGAATTATTACAGCCGGAGGTTGACTATGCATAGGCATGGATATAAAGGTCGGAAGTTTCACAGAGAACGCGATCAACGAACAGCACTCATCAAGAGTCTGGCAGAGTCACTCATTAAATATGAATCGATTGAAACTACTTTGCCAAAAGCTAAGGAGGTAGCCCCTTATGTTGAACACCTGATCACTAAAGCAAAAAAAGGTGATCTTCATAATCGGCGACAGATAATTGCCGATCTACAGACAGTTGAAATGGCCCATAAGCTGGTTGACGACATTGCTCCAAAGCTAAAAGGTCGAACAAGTGGCCATCTGCGAATAGAGCGAACTGTTTTACGTCGTGGCGATAACAGTCAAATGGCCAGAATTAGTTTTGTTGATGATCTAAAAGAAGCGCCTGTAGCAAAAGCTACCACTGTTAAAAAAGCCAATACCAGTAAACCTGCTGCTACCAAAAAACAGCCAACAAAGACCGAGGAGAAGGAATAAATGATGAAAACTTATAGCGCCAAACCGTCTGAGGTTGCAAGAAAGTGGTATGTTATTGATGCCTCCGAAATGCCTCTTGGTCGTATGGCTTCAGTAGTAGCAACCTTGCTAACTGGTAAAAATAAGCCGATGTTCACCAAGCATATTGACTGTGGCGACTTCGTAGTGATTATTAATGCCGAAAAAATAGTAGTGACTGGCAACAAACTTGAGGACAAAAAATATTACCACCACAGCCACTATCCTGGCGGACTAAAAACCGCGACTTTGACCGAAAAACTCGCCAAAGATCCGACATTTCCAGTATATAGGGCTATTCGTGGAATGCTTCCAGTCAATAAATTGCGCGACGAACGTTTGGCACGACTAAAAATTTACGCCGGTAGCGAACATAATCATCAAGCCCAAAAGCCTGAAAAATATTCAGTTAAGAAAGGTAAGTAATGGCTACTACATCTAAGCAAAATTATTTCTACGCACTCGGGCGTCGCAAAAGCGCCACTGCACGTGTGCGTTTAACTTCCGGTAAGGGCGATATCGTCATTAATGGTAAACCAGCGGAAAACTACCTGGAAAATAGTAAGTATTTACTCAACGCACTTCAACGTCCATTCACTGTTCTTGAAATAGAGAATAAATTCAATGTAAGCGCCAAGGTTTCCGGTGGCGGTTCAAGCGGACAAGTTGACGCCATCCGTCTAGGTATTGCTAAGGCCCTGGCTCTTATGAACGAAGACCTTCGTAGTACCCTGCGTCGTGCTGATCAACTAAGTCGTAATCCACGCGAAAAAGAACGCAAGAAGTTTGGCCTCAAAGGTGCCCGCAAGCAACGCCAGTTCACTAAGCGTTAAAATTATATAGGACTTACGCACTTTCTTACCACACCAGACTTAACCTATGTGGCTACAAACGGCCCATGTTCTCTCGGTGTAGCTATGGCTACCCCTCCAGAACCTGAACCGTTTTCGCTCACCCAGCTACACTCTGGCATTGGTAACAAAGTGCGTAAGTCCTATATACAATCAATCGTTTTTAGCTGTCGCCGTAACTCGTGTATACTATTACCAATGAATAAGCCAGTGATTTTGACCGGACTTAGGGCTAATAATGACCTACATATAGGCAACTATCTGGGGGCGCTTTTGCCTATAATTGATATGGCTCGACGGCATGCCGATGATTATCAAATCAATTTGTTCGTTCCGGACTTACATAGTTTTACTACACCGATTGATCACAGCCAACTTCAGGCTGGCATTATGAATAACCTGCGGGTATTTGCAGCCGCTGGTTTGCCGCTGGACAACCCAAATATACACATTTATCGTCAAAGTTATGTGCCGGCACATAGTGAGCTTACTATAATTCTGAATAGTTTTACTGGATTTGGAGAGATGTCTCGCATGACCCAGTTTAAGGATAAACTGGACTTACGCAAAATCCCTCGTTCTCAGGGTGAATCAGCTCGACAAGATTCCTTTTCTGCTAATCCAAAGAATGCGTTTCAACAAAATCATGTAAGTATGGGGCTATTCGATTATCCTGTACTTATGGCTGCGGATATACTTTTGTATGGGGCTATATACGTACCGGTTGGAGATGACCAAAAACAACACCTGGAATTTACACGTGATATTGCCGAAAGAATGAATAGTAAGTTTGGTGAATTATTTATCGTACCGAAATCAGCTAAAGAGCAGCATGAATTTTTCGGCAAAGACCAAGGTCTACGTATACGCGATTTACTTGATCCCGCTAAAAAAATGAGTAAATCAGATGCATCGGGCAAGGGAGTTATATTCTTAAATGATACGCCGGAACAAGCTCACAAAAAAATTCAATCCGCAACTACTGATAGTCTAGGCGAGATCAAATATGACTATACTACCCAGCCAGGTATAAGTAATTTATTGGATATTTTAGAGCTATTCGGCGGAAGAAAGCATGAATTTATCGGTTCCAAGCAATACGGTCCACTCAAAGAAGCCGTCGCGATATTAACGGGGCAATTTTTAGAGGATTTTCAGACAAAATTAGAAATGGTTGATACTAAAGCATTGGAGCAAAAGTTGGCAATGAGCGAGACCGCTATGTGTAAAATTGCTGAAACAATACTCGCTAAAGTTCAAAAAGCCGTAGGATTGCGTACGTAGCATGATACAAGTAACGGTGCCTAAAACCTCTGCAGGAGAGAGGCTTGATGTTTTTGTACATAACAAATTACCTCAAATCAGTAGGGCGCATGTTCAAAAATTATGCAACCGAGGGTTTATAACTGTAGGAGACGAGATCAAAAAAACCGGATATAAACTAAGGTTAGAAGATCAAATTAACATTGATTTTGATCCAAATACAACTGAAGATATACCCAGAATAGAATTGCCGGTTTTGTACGAAGATGACGACTGTGTTGTTATAAATAAACCAGCTGGGTTGTTGACGCACAGCAAAGGAGCGTTCAATCCCGAAGCAACCATCGCAACTTGGCTATTCGATCACTTGAATAAACATGCTAGACAACAAAATACTAGTTTACTGGACTTACGCAAAATCCCTCGTTCCCAGGGCGAATCAGCTCGAGCGAAAACAGTTTTGTCTGAAGGAGAGGTACCTGAAGGTACATCGAGAGAGGAAAAACTGTTTGTAGCCGAGGTTAGTCGGTCTGGGGATGAGGGAGCTTTGGGTAAGTCCAGTTTATCGGACTCGCAGAAATCTTCCATGCAAACTCGAGAGGGGATTGTTCATCGTCTGGATAGGGCGACCTCTGGGGTTATTATTTGCGCCAAAAACAATACTTCGCTTAGCTGGCTTCAAAAGCAATTCTCTACACGTAAGGTATATAAAACTTATAAAGCAGTGGTTTTTGGCCATATTATACCTGCGCATGCGATTATTGATATGCCTATAGAGCGGAATCCTAAGCATCCACAGACATTTAGAACTGGCATAAATGGCAAAACGGCACAAACGGAATACAATGTTGTTAAATCAGGAAAAAATTATGATTTAGTTGAACTAAAACCGCGCACTGAGCACACCCATCAACTACGCGTGCACTTAAAAAAGCTAGGCTATCCTATTGTAGGGGATACGATATACGACGGCCAGTCCGCTGATCGGCTATACCTTCACGCCGAAAAACTAGAGCTTACACTGAAAAATGGTAAGCACATGACATTTCAGGTGCCAGTACCCGAAGAATTTTTTAATTTACTGGATTCGTGATGGACTTATTAATAAATAAAACAGTTTCCGCACAACTTGAGCAATTCATTAAAAGCCAAGCACACGCCCTGCTCATCAGTGGTCCAAATGGCGCGGGCAAAAAATTCGTAGCATTAAATCTTGCCGGTAGATTACTTGATGTCAAGCTCGACAAGCTTATTATCAATCCAGGATTCATGCGTTTACGGGGGGGTGAAAATTCACTTGGCATCGATGCTGTACGAGATTTGCGGCATTTTCTTCAACTTAAAACATCGGGCAAAGCAACGATTCGTCGGGTTATTGTAATAGAAAATTCAGAAAGTATGACCATAGAAGCTCAAAATGCTCTTTTAAAAATACTAGAAGAGCCGCCACTTGATACAAGAATCATCCTAACCGAAAATGGCGAACGTGGTTTGCGTAGTACGATATATTCAAGGGTACAGCACGCCCGTTTACTCGCTCCATCAAAAACAGAGCTTATTGATTTTTTTAGCAAGCAGGGAATTACCAATCAAGAAATCGTTCGAGCATACCACGTAAGTAGTGGGCAGATTGGACTAATGCACAGCCTCTTGACTCAAAACACAGAAAACATATTGAACCAACATGTGAATCTGGCTAAAAAGCTCCTGGGATCAACCACGTATCAGCGACTGATAGAAGTCGATAGTCTTGTTGGTAAAAAAGAAGAACTTACCTCGCTTTTCTACGCACTAAAACAAGTTAGCCGAGCGGCGCTGATTCAATCTATCGAAAAAGGCGACTTGACTTTGAGCAAACGCTGGCATTTGCGAATGCAAGAACTTTTTAAAGCCGAAACATCGCTTAAACACAAACCCAATATTAAGCTATTATTAAGTTCACTTATGGTCAGTCTGTAGTATAATTACGGAATCATGTATGAACTTGCTTTGGTGGTAGGATTTGGAATTTTAGTTTATCGCAATACGCGCATTCGCGATGAAGAACTTTCAGTTCTATCGCGTAAAATAAGCGATAAACTAGGCAAGCTTTGGGACATTGCTCACCAGGGTATGCGTGAAAACAGATTTTTGAGGGCCGAAAAAGCTTTGCTGACAATTCTTAAGATTGATGAAAAAAACGCTGCCGCCTACAACCGTTTAGGTATTCTGTATGCTAAGCAACGAGAATACAAAGACGCTATTGATTGTTTTGAAATCGCTTCGAGTATTGAGCCCACGGCCTCAAGTCTGCACAATCTAGGACTAATATATTATGAAACAGAAAACTACCAAAAAGCAGCCACCGCTTTTGAGGAGGCACTAAAGCTCGAAGAAGAGCTGGCCGCAAGACATATTGCCTATGCAAAAGTTCAAGAAAAACTGGGTAACTTCAAACTCATGCTTGACGAACTAGAGCGAGCCGTTAAACTTGAGCCGAATCAGGAAAGCTACGGATTATTAGCTCACGCTTATGAAGTTGCCGGTATGCAGGCCGAAGCTGATCAAATAAAAGAACGCATCAAGAAACATGTCTCTAGCTCAGCCAAGCCACGCCGAGTTCTACGCCCCAAGCGAGTTATTATCTAGACTTTAGCTGGACTTGGCCAAAGCTGCCTATCCCCAGGATGCTGCAGTATCAATATTACTCATTTCTCAGTATCCAGTCAGCTACATTCTGGGGTGCCTGTTCATTGACATAACGAGCATCTTGGGGCAGGTATTCTTCGTCCCAAACTCTTGTCCATTCCACAGTATCACGCCCAATGCCTCGTTGTCGCCTTATGGCTTCGGGAGAGTCGACCCAAATCTTGTAGTCGAAATAGTCTCTAAGCTCCGTTCCCAATGTCCCGAGGCCCTCAACAACAACAATACCATTCGGTTGAGCTTTGAGCTGTTCCCCGGCAGAAGTATGGTTTAGCTACGGTCAAACGCCCCAAAGGTTCAAGCACTTCTTGTTTTAACCGTTCAAACTCAAAATTAATGTGAACTGGAGTTTGGTCGGTTATTTCCATCCTCTGTTCCTTTGGTTTATAGAAGTCGTCAATATGTACTATCTGACTACCCTCTAGCTTAGAAGCTAGTTCTGTTGCAGCCGTACTTTTCCCCGCACCTCCGCACCTCATCGACGGCCACTAGGAGAACGCCAGAATTATTACGATCAGAAATTTCCTTAATTAGTTCCTGTGGTATTGCAATCATAAATTCATCTTAGCAAAAAAAGAACAGATTGACGTCATTTATCCATTACACATACGGTTATGGTGCATGTTTATTACTGAAACTTGGGCTATTTTTCGATTATTTTGAGAAATAGAATCACTGAGCTCGACAAGAAGACCACGCTATTTGTAATAGCAATGGGGGCGGCATGTGTCCCGATACCATATATCGTCCATACCAAAGCACTAATCACAAGAATAATATATGTCAGTAGGGATATATCTCTCGTTTGACGAGTTTTAATCGTTTGTAGAGTTTGAGGCAAAAAGGCGGTAATAGTAAGTACTGTGCCAATATATCCTAGTAATTCCATAGTGCGATTATAGCATCTAGGTTAGCTTTGAGTTGCATTGTGCAGGGTCTTGGTCGAGGTCGATAACTACTCTATATAAAAGCCGTGTGAGGGAATTTGTTTTGCGGGGGCTATATCTGCGATGTCTCTGGAGCCGGGTCGTACTCGTCTTCAAAAATTTGGGTGAACTTAGTATCTTCACCATCCGCGTATACCAATAAACGGTTACGTGATGTGTATCCCTTACCTGTAACTGCATGCACATCTGTAGTTCCATCAAACCTCCAGACACGCTCAGGCACTTGTTCGTATGGTGCATACGGCACTTTTTGCCAATTGGCTGCACCGTTCAGTACAATTATTTGGTTATTCGTAATTGGAAACCCTACTGCATGACATTGATTTTTCTAACTCTCAGTAGCTGCTTGATACGGGCATGCATCTATACTAAGTGGGCAGGCTGGCCCGAAAATACCTTCGGAGTTGAGTATTAAACGAGCGGAGCACGTACCTTCATCGGCAGCTCTATTGAAAATTTCAATAATCCGGACTGCAGCCAAATCCACACGCTGGTTTGTGCCTGATATTTGCTCTGCAGCTATTTTTGCTGCGACTAAGCTTTCTACATTATTAAAACAATCTTCAAGTTCCGAGTCCAGAACAGGTTCACAGCGTAGATGTCTAATCATCCATTCATATTGCAGCTAGAATTACATACTGTCAAATGGTGCCGCATCTTGGGTGAGGTCAGAATCTAGAGGACGGCCTTCTGAAACCAACTCCTTACTATCTGTTAGAGGACAGTCCTCTAGAACCCAGAAATTTATTCCTTATCGTTCTGGCTCCCAGCCGGGCGCAAGACAGCCACTATTAAATGTATATTTTGCACCTGTTGCCTTATGGACTGCTGAAACCAACGCTTGAGTGCATGTTCCTTCTGGCTTGTATTCTTGTGCCTGTTTGGTGGCTTCGTCTTGAGTTCGCGGGTCTTTTTTATCTCTTTGCCATATGTAAACTCCAACTGCAATAAATATGATTATAATGACGGCAAAACTAATAAATTTTTTCATATCTTAACAATAACATAAAGATTGATAGTACTTATGTTTTGGTACAGCGTGATCGACGCCGATAGAACTATTTGCGTCTCATCCTAAGAACTAACAATAAAGAAGTTATTAAAAAAACCATCCCTGTTAATGCCAATAATCTCCAGCTGTATATACCTGTTAGGAGTCCTTTGTTGGCTACGACCAACCCTTCGCCATTTTCTACATCGGTCCCAGCTATATCATCGATAAATAACAGTATTCCAGCTAATATGCTGCCAAGCCACACATATTTTATTAACTTCATGACACCAATCGTAACATTGTGAAATACTTATGACTAGACGGAGTATTATGGTAAAAACCAGAACTTTACTTTTTGCGTGAATGATCGTTAACTTTGTCGATTCGTATTCTAATCAAGCCAAGCTGAAGAACAATGATACCAAGCAGAATTACGATAATTGTGTCCATGATGTCCTTTATATTACATTGCTTATGCCTTGGTGCAGCATCATTGCTGAGGTCCGAACTTTTTACTGCTTACAGTAGTCACTTTTTTTGCCACTTGTTGGGTCGCCTGCAGGTAAGGCGACCAGTTTGGTCTGGTCTGTGTTCGGTAACCAGCCATCTTGTAACCAACATACTGCATGCCATGCCAGCTCTTTGTCCTCAGCGTGTGCCGATTGATAAGCTGCCGACTTACTGGCCTCATTTGCTTTGCGGTAGTCGTAGACACCCCAGTCAAAAAATGTATTATGAGCCGAAATTATTCCTACTTTGGTAGCTAACACTTCGCCCTGTTTTATGAATACTGCGGGGTTTACGTTCGTGTTCATAGAACTTGAACTCGGGGCAGGAAATGTATCAGCTATTTTCTGTAAATTACCAGGTAATTCACGCAGGTGACCAACGCGATACATAATTCCACAATTGTTCATAATATCAAAACCATACTGGACTTCATTCTCTCCATCAGCAATATAACGTGTGCCCTTCACGATGTAGCCTTCCAGTGGAGCCGTTACTGTAACCATATTGTCATTGGCAGTATCGAAACGAAAACCACCGTGTGGCTTGTAGTTACCACCTCTTGTTTGTCCTGGATACAAGATCGCCGTGACTTTACTAATGTCTGCTGGAGCTTTAAGCATTGGCTGAGTTGGACAATCTGGTGCTTTTTTGATCGCTTCCCAACCTGTGGCAGTTTGTTGCCAGATCGAGCCTTGTGACTCCTCTCCCGATCCTGTTTTTGCAGCCTGTGACTGCGAGCCAGTGTTAGAGTTAATGTTATTGCTACTGGAACTATAGAAAACCTTCCACCCTACAAGCCCTATGGCTCCCAGTACGACTAATATAATTAACAATTCAACGATACTGAAACCATGTTGTTTTTTATTCATGTGCAACATTGTAGCCAAAAAAATAAGCACAGTCTATAGTGCTTATGCTTTGGTGCAGGGTCATGTCTGAGGTCAGAACTTTACTTTTTGCGCTTGCTCGATCTACTCAAATATACGCTTTTCAGCATCTTTATTAACTTTTCGTGGGTCAAATAACTTTCCGTGCATACAGATCCAAACACCACTGACATGCTCGGAAATTAATTGGGATATAGACGCTCCCAAGTTCATTGGGGCGTCAGACCCATAAACGTTCCATGGATACATTGCGCCAGTTAATATGATGGTGGAACTAGCCAGAACATCCTTAGGCAGATTGTTTATGAGAAATTCACCTGTCTCAGACATTGTAAATGTACCGTGTGTAATCAGAAACTTCTTAGTGCCTTGCTGAAATTCACGCCCAATGACCTCACTTATAATTCTTCGGTCGCTATCAGTTATACTACGACTATCCTTCTTGCAGACTTCGAATTCTGAAAACTGAACGGCAGCTTTAAAGCTTTGAGTAATGTGTTTGCTGAAGTTAACTGAATCATTGAAAAGATTAGCAATTTGCTCAATCTCTATATATATTCAGGTACGCAACCATCGATCGTTCCGCCAGTTTTTATGAGCAGTAGTTTAGGTTTCTCCATACACTGAGTATAACAAAAAACTCCCTGGATTATTTGGTTGTTGTCTCAAAAAGCACTTTATTAATTAGGGCAACGAAACCTGCACGTGTAGTAAGTGTCTCCTCGGCTGGGGGTTGCTTTCTCGGCTCAGTTACTTTGTCGGCTAGCTCTCTAAGAGCTTTTTGCATCTCTGGTAATGCGTCTTTAAGTCGACGAACTCCAGCTTCTTCAGTTCGTAATGGTGCTACAAACTGCGGTACACCTGTTAGCCAACCATCATTAAGATGAGCTTCTTCTCCATCTTCAAACTTAATGATGCAGGTCCCGTCACCAGAAGCACCTGAGAAAACCATTTCACCTATATGTCCAAATCGTTCATGATTTGGGTCGACAACTATTGGTAGTACTTCATTGATGCGAGCCATGTTTTACTCCTTTATGTAATTTTAGTATAACTCAAGTTTATAGACAAGGCCAGCATAAGGGCTTTGGTGCAGGGTGTAGGATTCGAACCTACGAAGGCATAAGCCAGCAGATTTACAGTCTGCCGTGTTTGACCGCTTCACTAACCCTGCGTTTAAAACTGGAGCCACCTGTCGGATTCGAACCGACGACCTTCACTTTACAAAAGTGTTGCTCTAGCCACTGAGCTAAGGTGGCACTCGTAACAGTTCTAAAGTGTAGCAAAAACGAAGTAAATTTGCTACTATTATCAGGTTAAATTTGCCGTTGTAGCTCAGTGGTAGAGCACCTCCATGGTAAGGAGGGGGTCACGAGTTCAACTCTCGTCAACGGCTCCAAACCTGAACTTAGCTAGAACTCCCTTATTCCTATACCGACTAATCTCGACTACAAACAGTTCTATCGACTATCGATGTGCTCGGGTACGTCTCCTTCGGATAAAACCGTTTTCGCTCGAGCCGATTCACCCTGGAGACAAGAGATTTTACGTAAGACCAATAGATATTGCATATTCTATTCTAATCTGTTAAACTTTTTGAGTTATGGCAAAAAAAGGCGACAAACGAAAAATCATAGGTATGGTATCCGAAGCTAGTGGAGGCCGACATTATTACACGACCAAAAATACCATGAATACGCCAGATAAATTATCTCTTCGCAAATATGATCCCGTACTGCGCAAACATGTCTTATACGTCGAAACCAAAAAATCATTAGGTCGCAACGAAGTAAAACCGCGTAAACACTAGATACACACAAAATAGCTGATGACAAAATAGCGTAATTTCGGTATGATTACTCTGTTCGTAAGGATTCATACAGGGGTGTAGCTCAGTTGGTTAGAGCGTTGGTCTCCAAAACCAAAGGCCGCGGGTTCGAATCCCTCCACCCCTGCCAAAATTGGATTAAATTACCACAAATGTGGCTAAATTACTTGCTTATTTCTGGCTAATAATGACCCGTTTCAAATATTTCTATGCCGCAACTTGATCATCTGGGTATGATTCTTTGAGCTTACCAATTAAGAGATCTATGTCCAGGTCAGGTCTGTCCAAAGCTTGTAAATAATCTGGAGCAATATCCCGCCACCTATCACCAAACATACCCCGTTCAGTAGCAATTTCAGTAGCAATCACTGTGCCCGTTTCATTAACACGTACAAATTCTCCGGGTTCATTATAATCCTGTAGTATTTCACCTGCATCTGTTTGGGTAAATTTAACTCCTTGGGAAACTGCTACTCCAAAATTCAAGCCCGGAATAGATTTATCTGTAGTTGGATTTGAACCGGGTACGGCTACAACCACATGCGCGATTTTTTTGCCTGTTTTTGAGTCCGTAGGCTTATCAATCGCAGTATCTTTAGAGCCATGTATCGACTTTTTATAAACTATTGACGGCTCAACCGCATATTTTAATACTATTATTCCACATGCAACCATAGCTTTCGAAAAACAATTACCAACACCGTTGTCTAGAGCTTCCAGCGCGTCAAACTGTGTTAGATAATAAGCTCTTTTCGAATCACCCTCTTTGGCCCAAAACCGCCTTTCCTCGTTCAACGTATCTAAGGATATGTCTCTCTCGGAAAAGTCAGTTTTTGACTCAAAGATCATTGCTTCAAAAACCCACGAATTTGTTTTGCGGGGGCTATAACTGCTCACAGGTCGTGGTTTAATCTGAACAAAACCGATTCACTGCATAATGTGTTATAATAGGCTTATGACCCATGGTTCTTCAGCAGAATACTCCGGTAAGAATGACGGTTTCACTACGTTTGTTGATTTGGAATTAGCCAGTACCTTAGGAGATTTTTACAAACATGGTCGGTATCTTAAGTTAGCAAATTTTTTACCTCAAATAGTCCCGACAATTACGTGTTCTATCACACGCCTAGATAGGAGCGACCACCGAAGTGATCTAAATACCAATCTACGTTTTGCCTGCGCAACGTTTATTGGCTCGGTACTAAGTCCGGTGGATGTGTTATTAGACATAACGGCGGACCACCTTGACCAAAAAGCTTGGGCTATACAAGAAAGTTATATCGCTGATGCTGGAGAAAATATTCGTGATTCGAATGACTTTTATGATTACTATGATTACAAAGAAGAACCATCGCCTGACGAAGATATACCGTTTGCAGTAACAAGCATGAGGGAATCAATTACTGATTTTGCAAAAGGGGTAGTAGCTATGACACGCTTCGTCGCCTTAGATTATATAAGTAGATTTCGTAAATAGACGCGGTTCGGTTGTATTCTACTGGACCTGTCGCAAAATCCCTCATCCCCAGACCGACTAATCTCGGCTGCAAACAGTTTTTCCTCTCTCGATGTACCTCCCTGGTACCTCTCCTTCGGATAAAACTGTTTTCGCTCGAGCTGATTCGCCCTGGGAACGAGGGATTTTGCGACAGGTCCAGTCTATAATCACCCGAAACAAAACTTTGCAAATTTTGTCTAATTGTTATAATTTAATAGGAATGAGTAAATTAAGTCTCACACGTCCAGCCCTGATATTGCTTTACGGTTATCCGGGGTCGGGTAAATCCTACTTTGCGCGTCAACTTTGTGATGAGATTAACGCCGCACACGTAAACGGCGACAGGATTCGTAATGAATTATTCGAAAAGCCTCGTCTTGATCGCCAAGAAAACAATATAGTAACCCATCTAATGGAATACATGACAGAAGAATTTTTAAATGCTGGAATTAGCGTCGTGTTTGATGTCAACGCTCTGCGTTTCAGTCAAAGACGATTACTACGAGACATGGCCCGCAAGACAAAAGCTCACCCCCTGTTGGTTTGGTTGCAAATTGACCTAGAAAGTGCCTTTACGCGCGTAGCAAAACGAGATCGCCGAAAAATAGATGACCGCTACGCTATGCCCCTCGATCGCACCAGTTTTGAGCAAATAGCCAACGCCATGCAGAACCCTAATGCTACAGAGGAATGTATTGTTGTCAGTGGCAAACATAATTTCACAACGCAACGATCAGCCATAATGAAAAAATTATACGATCTAGGTCTAATTGATACTGCAACCGCAAACATCGGACGTGCCAAGCCTGGTCTGGTCAATCTTATCCCCAACCCAATGGCTGGTCGAGTCAACAACTCACGCCGCAACATAGTAATAAGATAGGTTTTTCCTACTTTTTCATCACCCCAGACCAATCCTAGAGGGCTGCAGGATTACTCTGGAATTGGCGACAAAGTACGAAGGTCCTATACTGGGCCTGTCGCAAAATTTCGAATCACCCTCTTTGGCCCAAAACCGCCTTTCCTCGTTCAACGTATCTAAGGATATGTCTCTCTCGGAAAAGTCAGTTTTTGGCTCAAAGATCATTGCTTCAAAAACCCACGAATTTGTTTTGCGGGGACTATACCTCCTGGGTACCTCTCCTTCAGACAAAACTGTTTTCGCTCGAGCTGATTCGTCCTGGGAACGAGGGATTTTGCGACAGGCCCAGTATAATAAAAACATGTCAGTAAAAGAATTTGATTTGCCAGAGATCGGCATTATTAAACTGTACAAACGACGAGGGAGTAGTAATCTGCGTATTAGCTTGAGTGCTGTCGGTGGCATCAGGGTAACAATGCCTAAATGGTTGCCGTATAAGGCCGGTATTGAATTTGCTCGATCCAAACAAGACTGGATACTAAAACACCAGACAAACAGTAGTACTCTTTTAAGCTCTAATATGCGAATCGGTAAAGCTCACAGCCTTATTTTTATACCATCCGTTGCTGGCCAACGGATAACAACCAGGCTGGTCGGCAATGAGGCAAGAGTTATTTACCCTAGGTCAATTGCTATAGAAAGCCAAAAAGTTCAAAAAGCCGCCGAACGCGTTGCGATCAAAGCTCTAACAGTCGAGGCCCAAAAGTTACTCCCCAGTCGCCTCGCGGAACACGCTTCTAGGCATGGATTTTCGTATCGCAACGTTCAAATAAAACGGCTGGCTAGCCGCTGGGGAAGCTGTAATCAGCAAAAAGAGATCACTCTTAATTGTTTTTTAATGCAGCTTCCCTGGGAATTAATTGATTACGTTTTGCTCCATGAACTTGTTCATACCAAAGTCATGCGCCACGGTGAACCATTTTGGTCAGAACTTGCTCTATACTTGCCAAACGTAGCTGACGCACGACGCGTTATACGATCTAAACAACCTCATTTTGCTCATACGAAACTCGTGTACAATTAAATATATGCCAGCAGAAACCCATAAGATCCAAGCTAACAATGCCAATCTAGAAAGAGAACGTCTCATTTCATTGATAAACAGTATGGCCGATGGCGTCATTGCTATTGATGAAAACGCTAAGATTGTTCTTTATAACGGAGCCGCTTTAAATATTCTGGACGTAAACAGCTCAATGACCGGTAAATACCTTAGAAATGTCCTAAGTGTCATTGACAAGAATAATCAACCCGTTGATCTACAGTCGCGTATCTTAAGAATAAAGACAAGCGAAGCATCAAGAGAATGGCGACTCAAGTATCCTGATGAAAGTACAGTTAATCTTTACACTAGTATCGCCCCTGTCAAGCTTGGTTTCGGTAAACTTGGTACTAAGGGCTACGTACTATTGCTACGCGACATCACCCATGAAAAATCATTAGAAGAAGAACGTGATGAGTTTATAAGTGTAATAAGTCATGAGTTGCGCACGCCGATAGCTATTGCCGAAGGTAATATTAGCAATGCCAGGCTCGTTGCATCTAAGACCGATGCACCCGAAAGAATCAATAAAGCACTGGCTCAAGCCCATGACCAGATAAATTTCTTAAGTAGCATGATCAATGATCTCGCAACACTATCACGCGCGGAACGTGGCAAATTAACGGTTGATATTGAAATGATCAATGTGCATAACTTTTTATTAGATTTGGCACAAAATTACGCAGCAGAAACAGCCAGCAAGGGGCTTAGTATTCAAACCGACATCGATCCAACACTGGAAGCCCTACAATCCAGCCCGTTATATTTACATGAAATTTTACAGAATTTCATAACAAACGCTATTAAATATACTGAAAAGGGCAGTATCACGATTGGCGCAAAACCTAACATGGATGGCGTCGAATTTTTCGTAATAGACACTGGCATTGGTATTGGTAAATCAGATCAGGAGAGAATTTTTGATAAATTTTTTCGGAGCGAAGACTATCGCACAAGACAGAATAATGGCACGGGACTTGGACTTTATATAACCGCTAAGCTTGCCATGTTGTTACATGCTGAAATATCCATGGAAAGCGAGCTAAACAAAGGGTCAACATTCACAATCGTAGTTCCTAATCTTCAATAATAAGCCGTTGTTGTTGGCAGATATTATAAGTTGTGCTACTATTGACATGTTCGCGCCTGTCTATATGATAGGCGTTTTAATTTGGGAGTATAAAAAGTGACTAATGGGGCAACAAAGAAACGTCGCGTTCGCAAGCCTGAAACTGTTCGTGAGCGAACCAAAAAAGATGCCAATAAGCCTCTTAAATCCCGACGTGCGCCAAAAATTGCCAAGATAGCAATTAGGCCTTTTGGGACTATCTGGATCGGTTTGATTACTATTCTACGCCCCTTAAGATTTTTATTGCGTCCTTTTAAGACACGTCCAGCGCGAGCAATTGGTCGGATATTGTCAAGTATTTTACTACTAGGCTATCTCCGTAATAGCTGGAAAGAGTTAATACAGGTTACCTGGCCAACACGCAGGGAAACTATCAGACTAACTTTTGCCGTATTCATTTTTGCAATCGTGTTTGGTTTAGCGGTTGCCGTTACAGATTACGGATTAGATAAAGTATTTAGGGGTATTCTATTAAAATGAGCTACAACCTCTTTTCCATATCTAATCAGCTCGAGCGAAAACAGTTTTATCTGAAGGAAATGTATCTAAAGCAAAAAAACTGTTTGCGGTCGAAGTTATTCAATCTGGTAATGATAGATTTTTGCATAAATCCGATAAAAGGAGTTTTTTAATGACAAATCGCTACGACATAGCAAAACAATGGTATGCCATTCACACATATAGTGGCTACGAAGAAAAGGTCGCCGAATCTATTCGCCAGCGCACTGATTCGCTGGACATGAAAGACAAAATTTTTCAAATTCTAGTGCCAAAAGAAAAAATGATAGAAGTTAAAAATGGTAAACGCAAAGTTGTAGAAAAGCGCATTTTCCAAGGATATGTAATGGTTCAAATGAAAATGAGTGAAGACGCTTGGTACATTGTGCGCAATACGCCATCAGTAACTGGTTTTGTTGGCTCTGGATCAGAACCAACGCCAATTAGCACTGATGAAATGGATAAGATTATGAAGCGTATGGGTCGCGAAGAACCCAAACACAAGATCGATTTTAATATTGGCGAGGTTGTGAGTATTACAGATGGACCGTTTAAAAGTTTTGACGGTACTATAAGTGAAGTTGATGCAACAAAAGGTAAGCTAAAGGTCTTGGTCAACATGTTCGGCCGCGAAACTCCAGTAGAACTGGACAGCTTGCAGGTTAAACGGGTATAAACTCTCGCATAAGTCTTGTTTAGTTTATGATATTTTTGTAAGCGTCAAAATCCTGGTATAGTATCTCTATGGTAGTCGCGGAGTCTCGACCAGAAACACGCCCGGAAATGCTCGATACGGCAGAAGCCCATTTTGTCGTGGCTGCCCTAGCCAATTTAATGGTAGCCAACGCCGAGGAACTTAACTATATCGACAATCAGGCCGTGCTTTTAGACATTTATGACCGTCGCCAACCAGTCAAAAGGAGCCCGACAGGTGACATCAGTGACACCACTCAATTATACCTAAATGAAGTAGGTCAATACCCTTTATTGGAAAAAGACGAGGAGATAGCACTAGCTCAGCTCATAGAATATGGCCGAATTACCCAGGCACGACTACAAACAACATCAACGGAACATTCAGTCAGCACCAAGGATATTATAGATACCGGAGCTCGGGCCAAAGAGGTGTTCATATTGTCAAATCTACGACTGGTTATAAAAATAGCAAGAACCTACAATAACCATACGCCACCAGGCAAGGAATTACTGGACTTAATCCAGGCCGGCAACCTTGGTCTAGAACACGCTGTCGATAAATTCAGATGGGAAAAGGGTTTCAAATTTTCCACTTATGCCATCGCTTGGATTCGTCAATCAATCGTTAGAGATATATATAGCACCGCATCCATAATCAGGCTACCGGATGGAGTATCGGAAGAGTTACGACAAGCCATCCGATATAGCGATGGTCCTAACAATTTAACACCAGATATGCGCAGACTAAAACTAATCAGTATGCCAATGAGTCTGAATTACTCTATTGGTGAGTCTGGTGCCACTGTAGAGTTTGGCGACACTTTGCCAGATAATAACATCGGACCTGAAGAACGAGTACTTCAAGACGAAAGTACCGCTATAGTACTCAAACTAATAGCAGACTTAGGAGAAAACTCCATGACAATATTCAAATTATTCTATGGACTTGACGGCACAGAAAAAATGAAACAACAAGAAATAGCAGATAAACTAGGGATCAATATCGCTGAAGTCCGTAAGACTCTTAATAAGGGACTAAGTAACTTACGATCAAAACTTCACAAAGAAGGACTGTACAACAGAGGTGATATATAGTACAATCTATGCGTTACACATAAGTGGCCTATGGTCGCGGTAGTACGTAGCACGCTTAAAGCAGTCCATGGTGTTGCTTCAGCCTATTAATCTTTAGCGTTACGCGTTCTATTTAATACTATAAACGGAGTTAAAAAGTGGCTAAAGCAATCAAAGCAAATTTGAAAATAAAAATTAAGGGCGGGCAAGCCAGTGCGGCTCCGCCAGTTGGTAGTACGCTGGGACAATACGGCGTAAATATGATGGATTTTATCAATCCATTTAATGAAGCTACCAAGGAACAGATGGGTCAAGACCTGACGGTTCATATAATCATTTACGAAGACCGTACTATGAATTGGCGCTTTGTTGGCACACCAACTGACGACCTGATCCGCAAGGCTTTAGGTATTCAAAAAGGTTCAGGAAAACCCAACAGCGAAAAAATTAGCAAAAAACTTAACCAAAACGATCTGCGTGCAATTGCCGAAACAAAAGCCCGCGACATGAATACCGATAATATCGAATCAATCATCAAGCAAGTTGCCGGTACTGCCCGAAGTATGGGCGTAGAAATAGAATAATAATTTAATTTTGTGGGACTTGATCTATAAACGATCAAGGCTTGAACCACGAAAGGATAAAGCACATGACCGAAAAAAAAGTAAAAAGTAAGCTACCAACAACCGCCGTCAAGAAAAAGACATCAACCACAATCAAAGAAGTGGCACCCGAGGTTATTAAGTCCAGTAGAGATGAAGGAGCTTTGAGTCAGTCCAGTAAGCCCTCCGCTACGACCGATAAGCCACTCGCGAAATCAGGCAAAAGAAGTATTAAAGCCATCCAAGAAACGGTAGCCAAGCAAGAGAAAGAAGAGCGTAAAACAGTTGAGGCAAAAGCAACAATAAAACCAGCACAAAAGAAACCCCGCACACGCCTAGAACGCCGTAGCAAAAATTATAGAAAGCTACATGATCAAATTATCGAAGATAAATTATATGAACTGCCGGAAGCTCTTGAATTAGCTACCATAACCAATCCTGCTAAATTCGATGCCACTGTCGAATTACACATACGACTAGGTGTTGATCCTAAGCAAGCAGATCAAAATATTCGCGGAACCGTTACTTTGCCTGCTGGTACGGGTAAAAATATCCGCATCGCCGTATTTGGTGAGGCAAACGATGTAACAGCCGCCAAGAAGGCTGGTGCCGACATTGCTGGTAGTGAAGAATTCCTTCAACAGCTAGATAAAGGAACTATGGATTTTGACGTATTAATCGCCACACCTAAAGTAATGGCCAAGTTGGGTAAATACGCGCGTATTCTTGGGCCTAAAGGTCTGATGCCAAACCCTAAAAGTGGTACTGTAACCACCGACGTAGCAAAGGCAGTGAAAGAGGCCAAGGCTGGACGCGTTGAATATCGCGTTGATGGCACTGGCATAATTCATCTTGGTATTGGAAAAGTAAGTTTTGGCAAAGAAAAATTAGCTCAAAATGCCGAAACAGTGATGGCTAGCATTAAGTCCGCCAAACCTACTGGCCTAAAAGGCATCTACCTAAAAAGCCTGTACGTTACTACCTCTATGGGTCCAAGTATTCCAGTATCTACAGCCGGTATATAGTCATCAAACTCTGGGTTCAGGAAAATTGACTTCTAGACTGGACCTGTCGCAAAATCGCCCGTTCCCAGGGCAAATCAGTTCGAGGTGGGAGTGGTTTGACTGAAGGAGAGGTAGCCATAGCTACATCGAGAGAAGACAGACCGCTACCAGCCGAGATGAATTGGTCTGGGGATGGGGGAGTTTTGCGACAGGTCCAGTAGAATAGTTGTAATATTTCCACATAAGGTTGTGCAAATATCAAAACATTCCGTACAATATACGACATGGGAGTTTACAGCAATATTCAAATTCGTCAGGCCATAGAGGAAGGTCATATTGTTTGCACGCCATTCAATCCTAAGCATATTTCCCACGCAAGCCTTGATGTCACGCTAGGCTACTACTATTACCGCACAGGGCAAGCCAAGAGGGGTTACGTCTACAATCCATTTGATGAAAATGATGTGGATCGGTATTTCGGTGAAGTTCACCAAGCTATACCGCATCAGGATTGGTGTACCGATAATGGCGTAGAATTATTAGAGAATATACCTCCGAATCATCCTATAATTCCACTGCGTCCAGGCGAACGAATTTTGGCCCACACCCATGAATTTTTTGGGATTAAACCACCCGGAGCTTACGAGGTCAAATCCCGATCCAGCTGGGGCAGAAATGGTATAGCTGTTTGTTTTGATGCCGGCTGGGTTGAACCAGGCTACATTAATCGCTTAACGTTGGAAATTTATAATTTGAACGAACACGAAACCGTGCTTTTACCGGTCGGTGAACGTATAGCACAAGCTGTTTTTCTGGAAACCGGACCTGTTGATGGCAGTTACGGAGAAGGCCGCCACAATGGCTTTAGTGGCAAGTATCAAACAGGAACCAATCTCAAAGAAATTATAAAAAACTGGCAGCCAGAAATGCTATTGCCGCGAGCCTATAAAGACAAGCGTGCTCTACCGGGGACGATAAAAGGTTTAAAAGCACTATGAAAACCGAGTCTTCTCGTAACGGCCTAATGCTGGTTATTGAAGGAACTGACGGATCCGGTAAGGGTACCCAGTTTCAGCTATTGGCCGATCATTTGCAAAAAGAGGGCTACGACGTTGCTACTTTTGATTTTCCCCAATACGAACAACCGTCGAGTTTTTTTGTAAAGGAATACCTGAACGGCAAGTATGGTAGCGCCGAAGAAGTGGGACCTTATACCGGATCGCTTTTTTACGCGATGGATCGCTATCAGGCGGCTCCAGCTATCAAGCAGGCACTGACTGAAGGTAAGGTTGTTCTAGTTAACCGATTTACTGGTTCCAATATGGCACATCAGGGAACGAAATTTCGGCATGCTGAAGAGCGACGCGGATATTTTATCTGGCTGGATAATCTTGAGTTTGAAATGCTTGGCATACCCAGACCTGATAAATCGATAGTCCTGCGCGTGCCAGCAAAAATCGCCCAGCAGTTAGTCGACAAAAAAGCAGAACGTAGCTATACGACCAACAAACGAGATATTCACGAAGCAGACCTCAATCATCTAGAATTAGCCGTCGAAGTTTATGATGATTTATGCCAATTATTCCCTAAAGATTTTCTGCGTATTGACTGTGTACGCAGCGAAAAGCTAATGAGCATTGCCACCGTACAGGACATGCTTTGGAAAACTATAGAACCCTTGTTGCCTCCAAAACCAAAAAAGCAAACCGCAGACGCAGCACTAAAAACCACTAATCTATCCCTAAAAATCGATAATCCGTACGTTGAAAAGACAAATACCGGCTACAAAATTACCACCGCCGGCGAAGCATTCTTGGCTGACGCGGTTACTAGCACTTCTGATAATGTATACGCTTTCAACGACACATTAAGCCCCATTACGATAGCCGCGGCGATGGCTCGACTAAGTCGACGTGGCGATGATATGCGAATTACTATTTTGGATGAATTCGCAGGTGCTCTGGGTAAAGACGAAAAATTGCTCCAGCGCGTCATAACCGCCTTTGGCGATGATTCTGTCCAGCAACTGGTCGGTCAGCACGTTGTGATTGAAGGTGCATCTAATTTACTGACCAAAAAATTAGAGTGGGGTAGGCTGGCATCTTACCTAGAACAATCAACACGATACATATATTTTGATCAAAAAGACGAACATGGGCAATACAAATACTACACGCCTCAAAACCTGGATCAAAAAACAACTGCCTCGTACAACGCCACTATGGATCAAATATTTGACCTTTATTCCGAAATGGCAGGCAAATTGACTGCCCATCTTCAGGAACACTCTTCAGTACCAGAACAAGAACGCGATGGGGCCTGGAAAAGCGCAATTAGAGCTCAAGCCTGTGATGCCGTTCGCCCTGTTTTACCCGTAGCCACAAAGTCCACGGTAGGCATCTATGCTTCCGGTCAAGCCTTGGAAAGTCTTATAATGCACCTTTTAAGTGATGAGCTTCCTGAAGCTCAAGTAACGGGCCAGAAACTCCTCGATCATGGTCGTAAGGTTATACCGACTTTTTTGGAGCGTGCCGATAAGCCTGATAGGGGTGGCGCCTTGATAGCCTATCGAGCCAATACCTACGCCAAAGTCAGAGAAGTTACTAAAAAATATCTACCGGATAATCATGCCGGCGAAAACGAAGCCGTTCAACTAACCAGCTTCTGGCCCAAAAATGAGCTTAACCTTATTCCAGACATGCTCTACGAGCACAGTAATCTATCTTTAAAAGACATTAAAAATGAAGTGGAAAAATGGTCCATAAAACGCAAAGAAGAAGCTTTTGAAGCTTATGTGGGCGAACGGCTTAACCGACGTCATAGGCCAGGTAGAGCCCTGGAAAAAGCACATTATAGCTGGGATTTAATCTGTGATTATGGTATTTTTCGTGATTTGCAACGACATCGTATGGTAGATGACCTACAGTGGCAATTTCTCACACCACGTTATGGGTATGAAACTCCTCGCATCATAGAAGATGCCGGATTAGCAGAACAGTTCGAGGCATGTTTTGAGCTTAGCCTAAAACTTTACAGTCAACTTCAAGCCACCGGTTTTGCGCTGGAAGCTCAATATGCCACGCTACTCGGCCACAAAATGCGCTGGAAGGTTACATACAACGCCAGAGAAGCATTTCACTTGCACGAGCTCCGTACCAGTCCCCAGGGACATTCCGGTTATAGAAAATTGATACTTGAAATGCACGAAAAACTCGCCGAGGTTCACCCATTACTCGCCGAAGCCATGAAATTTGTAAACACCTCTGAAGATCCAGAGTTGGCTCGTCTAGCCGCCGAGCGCTACACTCAATTCAAACTATCCAAAGTCAGTTAAGTTTCATTGATATTTCTTTTTAGAGAACGCCAGATGTCGTAAAGCCTTTTCACATGCCCATCGACGGGTATATTATTGTTCTGACGATAACCAGCCTGCACGACATCAAAACGCCTGATTTCTTCATTTCCGTCAATAGGAGGACTCCCGATCAGCATACCAGTCAAAACACGCACGTCTTCTGGATTTATTTCAATATTAGGACTATCGGTACTAGTGGCGGCGCTCAAAACACTCTCCACCAATCCACCTAGAGTCTCCCCGTCCATATTTACTCGTGAAAAATTTGCTTCTGAAAAATGCATATTCTACCTCAATTCCAATTGACAAATATAATATATAAATGCACAATTTGCAATTTTTTTAGCCCACTTTCCCGCCACGATGGTTTTTTTGATTGACAAAAAGCTTTTTAACAGATAGAATTACCGTGTTACCAAAGACAGCGACTGCCATTAGTGGCTTGATTTGTCGCCGAGGTGCAAGCCGACATTTTTGTTTGTGAGCATGTTTTAGCCTCTGGTAATGCAGAGGCTTTTTGGTACTGAAGGTTCGTGATGGTCGAAGCGAATCATGTCAACAATAACTATCAATTAGAAATTACTCCAAAGGAGATCTAATGGCTCTAACAAAAGATAAAAAAAATCAAGTTGTTGAAGATATTGCTGGTTTACTGGTTAATTCTAAGATGACAGTAATTGCTACCTACCAAGGTACGCCAGTTAAGGCAATGCAAGAACTACGTCGTTCAGGTCGCGATAACAGCACAACACTCAAGGTCGTCAAAAATCGCTTGGTTATTCAGGCAATCAAAAGCACCGAACATCTAAAAAATGTTGCGACTGACGCCTTGAACGGAATGCTTATATACGCCTTTAATGACCAGGATGAGGTAGCACCAGCTCAAACCTTGGCATCATTTGCCAAAACGCAACCAACCTTAAAGTTTGTAGGTGCGATCTCTAGTGAAGGTAAGTTTTTATCCTCCGATGAGGTTACGGCTCTGGCAACCCTACCTGGCAAAAACGAGCTTATCGCTCAAGTTCTAGCTACGCTGGCATCGCCAACCAATGAAATCATCAACGGACTCCAGGGCAATTTGCACGGCATATTAGACGCATTAGCGCAAAAAGCTAGTATCTAATCATTCAATAATTTATATATAACCCCGAAAGGATAATAAAATGGCAACAGATCTAAAAAAATTCGCAGAACAATTAGTAGGGCTAACAGTCCTACAAGTCAATGAGCTCAAAACAATTCTAAAAGATGAGTTTGGTATCGAGCCAGCCGCCGCTGTGGCAGCCGTAGCTGGACCAGCCGTAGCAGATGCTACTCCAGCAGAGGATGTTAAAGCCGAGTACGATGTAGTGCTCAAGGATGCAGGCGCCCAAAAAGTCGCCGTCATCAAGGCCGTCAAGGACATCACCGGACTAGGACTAGGCGAATCCAAAGCAATAGTTGATGGTGCCCCAAAGAACGTGCTTGATAAAGCCAAAAAAGAAGATGCCGAAGCCGCCAAGAAAACCCTAGAAGAAGCGGGTGCAACAGTAGAACTCGCCTAAATCAAGGCAGAATCATTAAAACCGCTCGGCACCACCGAGCGGTTTTAATTTGCTCATGGCGTTACTATTAAACTAGATTAATATGGAGTGACTATGGCTACAGAAAATCAACTTCTTGAATTAAAAGAAAATGTAAACCTGCTCCTGGTCAGCCGTCCAGTGGGTTATAAAAACACTCGCTGCGCTTGGCTTTTTGACTAAAAACAATGACACGGTAGTCCGCACACAGCGGGTTACTATTCACCGATAATTAGATTGTACCAAAGTTCAAAAGAAAAGAAGAAGGAAGACAAAAAGGCCAAAGCCTTAGAGCCCACTCTCCTCGGCGCGAACGCCAAAGTTGTCATTCCGACTGCCCGCGTCCCAGTCGTCCAAGTACAACTGCCGACTGTCCGGATCCCAGTCCACGCTCGTGACGCTCACCAGAGCAACTAGTTTACCGTTCTTGTCTAATTCATACACGGCTTCGTTGGCAAAATCTACTTCCCATTCTGAATTAGGTGTACCGTTCGCTTGGTGCAGTAACTGCATAGTAATGAGAGATTCGGGAGTACTAACCGCACTGATGCGTTCGAGTAGTTTAGCGGCATAATTTCGAGTTCTAGGAGCACGCATACGAACATCCATGACCGGGAATGTCCACACTGTTCCATCTTCCGCCACGACAGCTTGGCCGGCAGACACTAGAGATTCTATGTAACTAGCGCGAGAAACGATTTCACCATCTGGCGTCTTGTAACGTAAGCCGTACTCCTTGCGACCTACTTTAACGGTGCTTTCGGGATTAGCCATTAGTTTGCCGTAGGTATAGCTTGTACCAGGTGCCCGTAGTGCTTCGCAATCAGGATGGAAACTATTCTTTTTGAATAATTCAGAAGCAGACGCTGCTACATGCATTCGGCCAGTCAAGTCAAGCAACGGGGTAGGAACTACACGGCTACCCAAACTTGAATCAACAGTTGCCTCAAGTCGAGTTTCTTGTTCAGAGCTTAGGTCGGGCACAACATAACCAAGGTCGTTCCAGAATTCCCGCATCAAGGTTAGTTGATCCTTAGCGCCAAGTTTAATATCCGGATTTAAGAAGTCTGGAAGTTTCTTTTCTAGCTGGGTTTCTGGAGCCGGAGCAGTCTCAGCTACAGCTACCGTACCGACAGCCTCACCAATTACTTTAAAACGAGTAGCGTACTCTGCGTCTAGGCCAGCTTGATCTTCTACAGGAACAGTAGCGCGAATTGCTTCTATAGCCTCAAATGCATTTTTAGCGTCCATAGCTGATATAACTCCTTACTTTCCTAATCTTATGAGATTTTGAATATATGATACTACTTTCGGTTTGAATTGTCAACATCCATATGGATAAGTGAAACATAGCTCTGTTGAGGTGGTTGTCTTGGCTACATACTCGTCATTTATCCACAGTTTTTTGTGGCATCTTTGACTTGACACTATCTTCGTGTTACGGTAGGTCATAGGTGTAGCTATACAAATACTTATAGAGAGACAGAAATAATGTTAGACGTATCAGACAAACAAACTAAAAGATTGCGGGCACTTATTCAAGAAGCCGAGACAAGTCTTGCCGCCGCAAAAGAACTACTATTGAGCTTGATTGGTGATGATGAGACAGTAACGGCATCTATAAAAGATGAACCGCTCGGTAAGGTTATTGAAGGTGTTTTTGATGGTCAAACTATGGTTGGTTCTGATGGCAAAACCTACCCCGTACCAGCCAATTACGCCAGCAAATCCAAACTTGTCCAAGGCGACATCCTAAAATTAACCGTAGCCGAGGATGGCTCGTTTCTGTATAAACAAATCGGTCCCATAGCCCGCAAGCAAGTCGTAGGGCTTTTAAAGCTCGACAATGGCCACTACTACGTTGATGTTGGTGGTAAATTATTCCGAATTCTTTTGGCAAGTGTAACTTATTTCAAAGCCAAGCCTGGCGATCAAGTTAGCGTCAATGTTCCAGAAGACGATTCTCAAGCCGAGTGGGCCGCCCTAGAAGCCGCCCTCTAAATATTAAGCCCCCGAAACATGAAAATTCGATGGATTATATTCTTTAGCAATGTCAGCATCAGATACTGATCAACAAAATGTTTTTCAACGAGTCGCGGAAGCAACTAACCACTGGCTAACACCGGCCAATATACTCGACCTAGGTGCCTTTGTTTTAGCTTTGGGCGCGGCGGAGAAATTAGACGATCCCATAGGTATTGCTCAAGCGGCAGTTGCATTTGGTATTGATGGCGTGGACGGAACAATAGCTAGAAAAACCGGAACTACTAGTGATAAAGGTGAGGTGATTGATGCTGTTGGCGATAAAATTAAGCTTGGGTACTATTTACTAAAGATTTGGGGCGGCGGACTTGCCCCCAAACCAATAATGGTAGGTATAGGGATGCAAAATACGGCTAATGCGATAATCACTGCCTACGACAGAGTTAGCAACAAAACGCCCAAAGTACATCCTGACATCAATGGCAAGAGAGGCATCTTGAAACAACAACTTGGATTGGGTCTAAATGTCATCGGCCTCAATATTGAAAAAAGTATCCGATAGCCGGTAAAACCATAAAAATCGCCGGTAGTGTAATTGCTATTTCTGGCATATTCCAGGGCCTAAAGGCTACACGAGCCTATTGGCAAACAGCCAACTCGGCGTAAGCAATAAAACAACACCTCGCCTAGCACTAAAAGCGTATAATGCTATGTAATGGGGAAAGCATTGTATCGGAAATACCGACCTAAGAAATTATCTGAAATAGTGGGACAGGAACACATCACCACGACCCTCAAGAATGCCATAAAAAATAACTCTATAAGTCACGCCTATTTATTTACTGGACCACGTGGCACTGGTAAAACCAGTATTGCCAGAATTTTAGCGCATGAAGTTAATAATTTGCCTTACGATGATGATAGATCGCATCTCGATATTATTGAGATTGATGCCGCGAGCAACCGAAGAATTGATGAAATTAGAGAAATTCGTGAACGAGTACACAATACCCCGACCAGCACGAAATACAAAGTTTACATTATTGATGAAGTACATATGCTGACCCGAGAAGCTTTCAACGCTCTCTTAAAAACGCTTGAGGAGCCACCAGCGCACGCTATTTTTATTTTGGCAACCACAGAAGCCCACAAATTGCCGGAAACCATAATCAGCAGAACTCAGCGTTTTACTTTTAAACCGATAGAAACCCATAAAGTCGCGCAACATCTGCGCACAATTGCCAAATCAGAAAATATTGACATAGACGACGGTGCTCTTGAGCTTATAGCTAAACACGGGGATGGATCATTCCGTGATAGCATAAGCCTACTCGACCAAATAGCAAGTAGTGGTAAAAATATTAGCGAGAATAACGTTATTGAAGTTTTGGGAATTGCTCCCAATGCAGTTATAACACAACTTAAAAAGGTCGTTAGTGAAGGTGCAGCAAAAGAAGTAGTTAAACTGCTTGACGAACTATCCGAGCAAGGCTTTCACCCTGGTCAAATAGCCAAACAACTAAGTGCACAATTACGCCATGATCTACTGGATGGCGAATGGTCTTTTGAGCCATCTGCATTTACCTCAATCTTGGAAAAGTTACTGACCGTACCAACTGCTCACGATCCAGCCTCGGCGCTGGAAATCACGCTTATCGGAGCAGCCCTGGAGAATACCAAAACAAAGCAGTCCCTAGACCTACGCAAAACCTCGCATTCTACTGGGCTAGCCAAAAGTGAATCAGAAGATCATTCACTGGACTTACGCAAAATCGCCCGTTCCCAGGCTAAATCAGCTCGAGCAGATAGTGGTTTGACTGAAGGAGAGGTAGCCGCCTTAGTTACATCGAAAGAAGGCAGACCGCTACCGCTTGAGATTAGTTGGTCTGGGGATGCGGAGATTTCGCATAAATCGAGCTTAGCACCACCAGCCACGTTACCCGTATCGCACAAGAAAACTCCAAAGAACCACACCAAAAAAACCACCTCCCAGCAGACTACTACCATCCAAAAACAAGAACCGCAAAAAATCTTATCTGACAAAAATATCGAATCAGCCGAGGTTGGCCAGTCTGGGAACGAGAAGACTTTGCATGAATCTAATATATGGCCGGCCGCGTTAGTAGCTATAAAAAACAAACACAACACACTATATAGCCTTGCGCGTATGGCTTCCGCAGAATTAAATGATGACGTATTGACCCTTAGCTTCGGCTTTCCATTTCATCAAAAACAACTTAACGAATCCAAAAATAAAGCGACAATCGAATCCATTTTGTATGAACAAACTGGTAAAAAAATTTCCATAAATTGTATTGTTGTTAAGAACATGGATGTACAGTCCGCCATTGATAAACCAGTGATCAAAGCGCCGTCAACAGCACTGGGAACCATAAGCAATATCTTCGGTGGCGCTGAAGTGCTAGAGTAGATACATGGAATCCGAAGGAGTTCGAATCCCCCCACAAAATATAGAGGCGGAAGCCAGTCTGCTTGGCGCTATATTGATTGATAGCGACGCTATCGTTAAAGTTGCCGATAGTCTAACTGCCGACGATTTCTACGAAGAACGTCATGGACGAATCTACGAAGCAGTCGTTAGTCTATACGAAAAACACAGCCCCATAGATGTCTTAACTCTTGCGGATCAGCTAAAAAGTGCTGGTTTTTTGGATCTTGTCGGCGGAGCTTCATACCTTAGTGAGCTTACTAATTTTGTACCAACCGCAACACACGTTGAACAGTACGCACAAATCGTCTCTCAAAAAGCCCTTCGCCGCCGACTCATCAAGGCCTCGCAAGATATCAGTGGATTAGGTTACGATGAAGCCAGAAGCCTCCAAGAGTTAGTAGAAGAAGCCGAGAGCCGACTTTTTGATGTTAGCCAAAAACATATCAAACAAGACATCGTCAGTCTTGAAACAATTCTTACCGAAAGTTTTGATAGATTGGATGAACTACATAAAGATAAGGGAAAAATTCGCGGCGTTCCTACTGGCTATAAAGATCTAGATGAAAAATTAGCCGGTTTCCAAGCATCAGACTTAATTATACTTGCCGCTCGACCTTCTATGGGTAAAACAGCATTATCCCTCAATTTGGCGCATAATATCGCCACGAAAGCCGAATTACCGGTGTTGATTTTTTCTTTGGAAATGAGCAAGGAACAGCTCGTCGACCGTTTACTAGCCATGGAATCAGGCGTTGATGCCTGGGCACTACGTACCGGAAATCTTACCGATTCGGACTTTGAAAAAATCGGCCAAGCCATGGGCACACTTTCAGAGGCCCAGATATTTATTGATGATACGCCCGGCATAACCATTAGTGATTTGCGCACCAAAGCTAGACGAGAAGCTCATACCAGACCGCTCGGACTAATCGTAGTAGACTACTTGCAACTTATGAGTGGTGGAGCGAGATACGGTGGCGACAGCAATCGCGTACAGGAAATTTCAGAAATTTCGCGTGGGCTTAAAGGTGTAGCCCGCGAATTAAACGTGCCTGTACTTGCCCTAAGTCAGTTAAGTCGTTCGGTAGAAAGTCGCAGCCCACAGATCCCACAACTAGCCGATCTACGAGAATCGGGCTCCATAGAACAAGATGCTGACGTCGTAGCTTTTATTTACCGCGAAGAATATTATAATCCTGAAACAGATCGTAAAAACATCGCTGATATCTTTATTAAAAAACATCGTAATGGTCCTACCGGCGGTATAGAATTATATTTTGACAGAGAAAAACAACGATTCCGTAGCTTAGACAGCAAACACACTGAACCGTTCGAAACGTAGTCTTTTTACTGAACTTAACTGGATCTGTCGCAAAATCGTCCGTTCCCAGAGTGAATTATCTTGAGCGAAAACTGTTTTGTCTGAAGGAGAGGTAGCCGTAGCTACATCGAGAGAAGAAAAACTGTTTGTAGCCGATAGAATTCGATCTGGGGATGGAGGAGTTTTGCGACAGGTCCAGTTAGCCGTTGATACCAGCTTGTCCCAAGCCGGTTGCAAACAGTTTTTCCTTTTTCGATGTATACTACTTAAGAAATTCATGAATAAGCTTCGTCAAATAATAGCCGATAATTGGCAACCAGCTCTTATCATAGGCATTTCTACACTATTTATAGTTGGCCTATTCTGGTTTAAGCTTGGCTCATTGACGATTGGACCACATCAATCCGAACTATCCTATGCCGCCAACAACGCAAACCTTAATCTAGTAGCGAACAAACCCCTAAACTTGCCACATGCGGCACTAACCGCCGTTATTCAGATATTTGGTAGTCATAGTATCTTTGTCCTAAGAAGCGTGAGTGCACTTTTTGGATTGCTAGCTGTTTGGTTGTTTTACTTGATTATTCGATCATGGCATACCACAAGAATCGCCTTCATGGCAACTGCTTTGTTCGCCTCATCCAGCTGGCTTCTACACGCGGCAAGATTAGGAACTCCAGACATTCTTTACACTGCCTTACTAAGTTTGGTGCTATTTGGTATATGGTTAAAGAAGGGTAAGTGGCCAAGTATAACACTTTTTGGGCTAGCTATTATAGGTACACTATTACTGTACATACCGGGTTTAATCTGGTTTGTGTTGCCTGGGCTATTTTGGCAACGAAAACGAATATTTACCACGCTCAACCAAATGCCCTTATGGCTTAGCGTACTCTGGACTATAGCTGTATTACTACTCGTTGTTCCACTTTTACGAGCCGTGTGGTTAAAGCCCGAAATCTTAAGACCACTACTAGGATTGCCAGACCATTGGCCAACTATCAAACAAGTATTCGATAACGCGTTAGCCATACCTAGGCAACTGCTTTGGCGTGGCCCCAAAGATCCAGCTCATTGGCTTGGAACCATACCATTACTTGATGTGTTCAATATCACGATGTTTGCGGTTGGTCTCTACGCTTATTGGTTTAGTGTCAAGCTGGACCGTACCAGGCTACTCGCTGCGGTATCAATTATTGGTTTTATACTGGTATCAATTGGCGGCCCAGTAAAACTATTGATTTTAATGCCATTCATTTACATTATAGGTGCGGCTGGCCTAGCCCTATTATTGCAACAATGGCTTACAGTCTTTCCTCGTAACCCACTAGCCCATACGATTGGCACTGGTCTTATTGTTATCACGGTAGCTCTGACTAGTTTTTATCATATAAGCCAGTATTTTATAGCTTGGCCAAACGCGCCTGAAACTAAAGCAGCCTTCATTCGTCAATAGGCTTATAGCCCCCGCAAAACAAATTCACGACTTTTTGAACCGCCCTCTCCGGCCAAAAGCTGTCTTTCCTCACTCACCTTATCTAATGATATGCTTCCCTCGGAAAAGCCAGTTTTTGACTCGAAGATCATCGGCTCCAAAACCCCCGAATTTGTTTTGCGGGGGCTATATTTCACAGCTATTCCAAGATCCCGATTATCCACAATATAGTGAGTAGACGCAGAAAGGTGCTGAAGTCCTATTAATTCTGCTACAATATATAGGACTTTAATTGGAGATAATTTATGAATCGATTTGATCAAGCTAAAATGTTATTAAAAGTCAAAAAACTACAAAAAGAATTACAAAAAATGACCATTGAAGTAGAAGAAGGTGACGGAGCCGTCAAAATTGAGATTACCGGCGAACAGAAAGTCAAAAAAATATCTATTGATCCTGCCGCTGTTGATCTTAATGATATCCATCAACTAGAACGGTGGGTCGAAGATGCCGTTAAGGAAGCGCTTCAGCAAAGCCAGAAAATTGCTGCCGAGAAAATGCAACCTTTTATGGGCATGCTCGGTGATCTTGGCCTATAGATTTTATGCAAGTTTTACCCAAGGCACTAGTTGAAGTGATCGAAGCATTGGGCGATCTACCTGGCGTAGGTCCACGCACTGCTGAACGTTATGCCTACTATTTACTGAAGGCCGAACCTAGTGTCGCCGAACGTATAGCACAAAAATTAAGTAGCTTACATAGCGGCATTGAGCGTTGCCAAAAAACTTTTGCTTTAGTAGAAAAGGGTCAAACGTTGTCGCCACTTTACACCGATCCAAGCAGAGACAAAAAAATCGTTGCAGTAGTTGCTGAATCTTTTGATGTTGCCGCTATTGAAAAAACCGGCCATTTTAGAGGAACCTACCATGTTTTGGGTGGTCTAGTGTCGCCAATTGACGGTATTGGTCCAGAGCAATTACATATAACTGAACTAGTTAAACGCGTTAGGGAAGATAAGGTCAAGGAAATTATTTTGGCCACTAACGCAAGTGTTGAGGGCGAATCAACCGCATTATATATTCAACAACAAATGGGCCATCAAAAAGTAAAGATCACTCGCTTGGCACGCGGTCTGTCTGTTGGCGTAGACCTGGAATATGCTGATCAGATTACCCTTGGACGAGCACTGGAAGGAAGAACGTTGTTATGAATAATTATAGCCCCCGCAAAACAAATTCACTGCTTTTTGAACCGCCCTCTCCGGTCAAAAGCTGTCTTTCCTCACTCACCTTATCTAATGATATGCTTCCCTCAGAAAAGCCAGTTTTTGACTCGAAGATCATCGGCTCCAAAACCCCCGAATTTGTTTTGCGGGGGCTATACCAGGGTATTAAGAAGTTGGTTGATGAATCAGAGCGGATTGCAATAATCCAGGCGGATAACCCGGATGGGGATAGTCTGGGAAGTGCCCTGGCACTTGAGGAAATACTGGGGGACGCAGGCAAGCAAACATTTCTGTATTGTGGTGTAAATATTCCAGAATACTTGCGTCATTTGGACGGCTGGGACAGAGTCAGTAAGGAGATTCCGAACAAAATCGACTTAAGCATCATAGTAGACACTAGTGCTGCAATCCTTCTGGAGAAACTCGACAACAGTAGCTACAAAAGCATCGTAGCTTCCAAGCCAGTAATCGTACTCGATCATCACACTGATGTGGAGTGCGACATAACCTACGCTACACTTGTCATAAATGATCATGATGCCGTAGCAACCGGCGAAGTGATTTATAAACTGGCCGATGAGCTAAACTGGCCGCTCAACCTCCAGGCAAAAACCCATATCACTAGTTCAATCCTATCAGATTCCCTGGGGCTTTCCAGCGAAGGCACAACGCCAAATACCTATAGAATTATGGCCGACCTCATAGAGGGCGGAGTTAACAGAATAAAACTCGAGGAAGCTCGTCGCGCACAGGCCAAGATGCCCAAAACGATTTTTAAATACAAAGCTACCCTGATAGACAGAACTGAATTATTGAGCGATGACAGAATCGCATTAGTCAGTATTGGGCATGATGAACTAATGAAATACAGTCCGCTATACAATCCAGCCCCACTTATTCAAACAGACATGCTACAAACCGAAGGCGTAAAAGTAGCGATAGTCTTGAAAGTTTATAATGACGGCAAAATTACCGGTTCAATCCGATGTAATGCCGGTGCCAGCATCGCGGCCGATTTGGCATCTCATTTTGGCGGTGGTGGGCACGTTTACGCCAGTGGCTTCAAGGTCACGGACAGTCGCACAGCGCAAGCAGTCAAAACCGAATGCCTAACCATCGCCACAGAATTACTTGATAAAATTACAGACAAGTCATGAGATTATATAACACACTTATACGAGAGATTGAAGATTTTACGCCACTGAATAATAAAAAGGTGTCGATTTATTCTTGTGGCCCGACAGTTTATGATCATATACACATTGGTAATTTGGCTAGCTTTATCTATGCCGATACACTGAGTCGAACCTTGCGAGCCAGTGGCTACGAGATCGATCATGTCATGAACTTTACTGATGTAGACGATAAAACTATCAAGCGAAGTAAAGAAAAATACCCCAATCTCGACCCCAAACAAGCGCTAAAGAAACTAACCACCGAATATTCTAAACTATTTCTGGATGATATGCGGAGCGTCGGCTGTGATGTAGAGTCCATTAAGTTTATAAATGCTACCGATCGCATTGAAGATATGAAAGCCCTGATCACAAAACTTCATGACGATGGCTTCGCGTACATAGCCGACGATGGCGTGTATTTTTCGATTAAAGAATATCGAGACAGTGGCAAAAAGTATGGCCAGCTACTGGATATCACGGACAGTAATACTTCCTCGGCACGTATTCAAAATGATGAATACGATAAAGATTCGCCACATGATTTCGCGCTATGGAAAATCGGAAAAGCGGACGAACCAATCTGGGATTTTACACTGGACGGCAAGAAACTTGATGGCCGACCGGGCTGGCACATCGAGTGTTCGGCTATGAGTGCTAACACGCTTGGACAACCTTTTGATATTCACACCGGAGGCGTAGATTTGATTTTTCCACATCACGAAAACGAGATTGCTCAAAGCACCGCAGGTAAAGCCAACCCAACGCTCGCGAATATATTTATCCATAACGAGCATCTACTGGTTGATGGCAGAAAAATGAGTAAATCACTAAATAATTTTTTCACCCTCCAAGATATACAGGACAATGATCTTGACCCGCTAGCCTTCCGCCTGATGGTTCTACAATCCCACTATCGTAGCCAAAGCAATTTCACCTGGACAAACCTCGAGGCCGCCCAAAACCGTATAAAAGATATCCGAGCAATGGCAGACTTAGTATTCCAGACGCGAACCAAAGGCGAGTCGGGTCTGGTTGAAGGAGATTTTCTCAAACACCTTGAGAGCATCAAGAAAGCTATCGAAGATGACATAAATCTGCCGGAGGTACTAAAACAAGTCAGCGACTTAACGGCTGATATGTTGCACTTCACAATTGAAGAAGATCAGCTAAGTTATTTTAAGAACTTATTGGACTATATTGACCAGATTCTGGGTCTAGACTTAACTAATCGTAGCAATATATCAGATGCCCAAAAGCTAACCCTCAGTGAAAGACAAAAGGCAAGGGACAACAAAAACTGGGTAAAATCAGACCAACTTCGTGATAGGCTTGCAGGAGAAGGTATCGGCGTGCGCGACACAAAACAAGGGCAAGTTTGGTTCAGAATTTAATCAACTGTCTTAATAGATTCGTTGACTTCGGCTTTGCTAAGTAGCTTGTGCGAGTTGAGATAATCCAAGACGATAATACGAACACATCCAGCTATCGGTATAGCCACCAGGCCACCAAACAAACCACCAAAACTAACGCCAACTATAACCGAAGAAAATACCAGCAGTGGCGACATATTAGTTGAATTAGACTGAACCTTGGGCTGAATTATATAGTTTTCTATCTGTTGATAGAGAATATAGTAGGCTAATATAATGATTGCCGCCGGAACTGAATGAAACAGCGCTACGCTACTGACAATCAACGCGCCAATCGTATGGCCAACCAAAGGAATAAGACCGCAAACAAAAACAATAACCATCAGAGCTACCGGATAGCTAACATTTAGAATTAGTAATGGTACCAAGATCATTACTGAAGCAATAGCGGCCAGCAAAACTTGTCCGTTAACATATCCCTTAACGACTCGATACATCTCGTTGCCGAGATTGTCCACTCGAACCATGTTTTCATCTGGTACTAAACGTTTCAATAGAGCCATCCAAGCTGGCCCCTCGATCAACATCATAAAAGTCAAAACTAAAATAGTTAAAGTTGAAAAAATACTACTGGTAACACGGTTAAATGTAGAAACTGCCGTACCAGATAAATTATCAAGCCTATCTGATAATTGACTGGAGAATTTTTCAACCTGATCTTCAAGCTTGTAGTGGCGAACAAACCGCCCGAGACTAGTATTTTCGTCTCTAACGTCATCAACTAGAGTTGGTGCAACATCTATAAAACTGCTAGTCTGACGTACCAGCGGAGGCAAAATACTAGCTATGAATCCAATAAGCAATGCCAATACTACAAAAAACGACAGAGCGGTTGCTGTAGTTCGATTACCTCGACGCTTACCAGGCAGACGCTCGGCTAGCCAGTGGACGGGAGCATTTAACGCCAGTGCCAAGAAAAAAGCAGTAAAAATAAGCAACAGGGCATGACTGGCCTCCTGAAAAGCCGACCAAAAAATGATAAACATAATGGCCAACAAAAATACCCTTATAATTGTTCGGTTCGATAGGGTAACCTCAACTACTCCAGGTTCTTTGTTTTTTGAACGAAGCCAGAAAGACATGCAATCATTATTACGTTTTTATAACATTTTTGCAATGAGTACCCGAGTACTAGCTGGCTTTACGCGGACACGAGTTTCGCGACAGGTCCAGTTAATCGGCCTGGAACAAAAGAGGTCTTAGATTTGGCGCAAAACATGGCGAAGTTGGGGAGAAATAAGTTTCCGTGCGGTTTTTTTATCTCCAAAAATATAAAATTTCCCGGCCTCGCGCTTAACACTCACAGCGTGAAAATCCGAGAAAACTACTTGCATGTGTTGTTCCACGACAGCGCTGTCCAGAGAAACATCCATATCGGCATGCACATACCATACCGGTATTTTTACTGAACCTGTACAATTATCCAATCGCAACCTAGCATTTGTTGTGTACATATGTGTTCTTAGATCGTTGCAACGCCAAAGATAAACCTCAAAGTCAATTATTTTTTGCTGGTCAGATGCCGACAATTTAGGAGGTAGCTCGGCAAATCTTTTATAATAACCCCTAATAACATAGGGATGTAGGGCTATATTGCGAAAAAATACAGATAATAAACGTGACGAAAGTAGCCACGACCCAAATCTCAACAAAAAATACCTTGATCTACCAAGATTAAATTCATCATGTCTAACATAACCAGAAATACTGATAACTAAATCGATTTTTTTGGCTATGTCGGGATATTTTTGCAACATACGCGTAACCACCGCAAAACCAAATGATATAGCAGCAATACTCAAGCGTCGACCACGATAGCGTAATTTTATAAAAGTCGCCATGTAATCTGCCAAATTATCCAGTGTTGGTTTTTCGCCAATCTTATAAAAACTACCCATGCCACCAAAACCAGGTAAATCTGGCATCGTAACACCGCCAAAATCATTAAAAAGTTCAGCTAAGCCAAAGTAACGTTCCAAATTGGAATGCTGGCCGTAAATTAGCAGGATTTCACGTTTTCTAGCTTTAGGCGACGGTAAACGAAGCATTCTACCATGCAGCCCATTGATATTAATCGGCACAATGAAATCATCAAGTTGTATTTTTTTCGTCTTTATCATCTACAGGATAGATTCTAGGGCAAGCACACCTGAAAGGGCAAGCATTAGCACATTAAAAAATCCTTGTGGCTCGCCACTTTATAGACGGCGAAATAACTGCTTGGTCAAGGACTACCGGAATGCTCACCTTGAGCGGCCCACCATCAATGGACAGACGACCAACTTCATCATTGATTTTGCGTGGTCCGTCTATTGACTCAAGGCCACTGGTTATCGTTGGCTTAGTACCTTTCCATAGGACCTCACGAACGTCTGCTTGAGCCACCACATTAACCCTGCCACCCCAGGGAATTCTGTATTCACCAATCTTTTGACCGCTTTTTATGAGCGTAACCTCTGCAAACCCCCTATAAGTCGCCTCGAGTAAGGGCATAGCACCGTCAAGAGCAGTGATAATATCCGGCGCAGCCATAATAGCGCCAATAACCGTAACAAATTCTCCAGGCACAACTTTGTGGCGGGCGGCAAACAAAAAACAACCGCCAGATTCGTTAGTATGACCTGTTTTTATTCCTATAATTTCCGGATTCTCAACGAGCTTGTTGGTATTAGCTACTGTACCTACCGCGGGTAATTGAATACGTGGCAAATCGACAATTTGAGCGATAACGGGATTAGCCAAAACAATGGCGCCAAGCAAAACTAAATCGTGCGGCGTACTAACTGTCTCCGAAGAGAAACCACTAGCATCAGCGATATGCGTATCACGAAGACCTAGAACTTTTAACTCCGCATTTGCGGCCACACTATAATCATAAACAGACCCATAAGCCCAGTTCCCCAATAGATCAGCGATATTGTTTGCCGAAGGTAATAAAAGTGCTTGTAAGGCCTGGTATTGGGAAAACTGTTGGCCAACAAAAACCGGTAAAACGGATCCGCCAAGTGTTATGTAATGGTTATATATGTCAATATCAGCATTAGTAATAGTGATCCCAGGTCCGATTGCGCCACGCTCCAATGGTCGCTTTTTCAATATCATATAAGCAGTAAAGACCTTGGCCACGCTAGCCATGGGCAGGGCTTTTTGGTGTGGGGTCTCGGAAAGTACCCCATAACCTTGTGCGCCGATAGCGGCCTGTCCTTGGGCGGACCAAGGTATAGGCACTGGTTCATTGACTAAATCAAGCTTAGCGGTCATTACTGGCGATATAGGTGGCAGGGGATTGGTATAAGCAATAGCTCCGTAACCTATAAGTAATGCCACTAGAATAAGCAGAAAAATTCTTACAAATCGCCTTGGCCGATGCTTTTTTTTGATAGACTCAAGCATAAGCGGCTCTATAATGCGCATAATTTATAGTATACTGGATTTTGAACTCATGTTATTTATAATACGAATAGGACGGTTATGAAAAAAACTACAAAAATTGCTAAGCAAAAAAAATCTAATACCACCAAACAACTACGGTCGTCATCCAATAAATTCATAAGCAAAATCAGTAAAAGGTGGCTTGCCTTAATAGTTTTTGGGGTAATAGGCACCTATCTAACACTTAGCATTTCTGCCGCATCGACCTTAAAGCCAGTGGAACCAAATAGTCGTTTCGCGTGGTTATTGCAAGGCGCACCAAACGAAAAAGTCATGGACGCCGAATCCGGACCAAAAGTTTATGATTTTGATTACCTCAACTCAAATGCTACCCAAATTGCTAGTATTAAGGCCAAGGGCATAACTGTTATTTGTTACTTTTCGGCCGGAACGGATGAAGATTGGCGACCAGATCATAGCCAATTTCTTCCCGGTGATACATTCGGACAACTTCCCGGATGGGAGGGCGAACTTATTGTTGACACACGTTCAGCCAATGTACGATCCATAATGTATAACCGCATCCAAACCATGAGTAGCTTGGGTTGCGATGGCATAGAACCAGATAACGTTGATGCCTATACAAATGCCAGCAATATACCACTCAACGAAACAACCACTTTAGATTATCTACAGTTTCTTACCAATACCGGACATAGCTTTAATCTATCAGTAGCCTTAAAAAATAGTGGCGATTTAGTCAATAAAAACCTGCCTAACGGCAAATCTGTAATAAGCGCCCATGACTTTGCGATTGTAGAGCAATGTTATGAATATAATGAATGTGATACTTACAAGCCTTTTGTCAACGCTAATAAGGCAGTCTTTGTAATTGAATATAAAGGTGGTGCCAGTAGTTGGCCTACGAGTGCCAGCTGTAAAGATGCATCCATCAAAAACTATGACGCTTATTTAATGAATTTGGACCTCAACGGACCACGTACACCGTGCCGAACCAGTGGCGATAATAAAGGCTCGACCACTAATTTACCACCAACTATCAGCATATCAAGCCCCGTCAACGGTCAAGAGTTTGCTGCCGGAAGCTCCATTACATTATCAGCGAATGCCAATGACACCGATGGAGCCATCAAGCAAGTAGAGTTTTTTAACGGCGACACCAGTATATCGGTCAACAACACAGCTCCTTACAGTACGACGGTTAGTGGCTTAGCTCCGGGCACTCATAGCCTACGTGCAGTTGCCACTGATAACTCTTCATCTTCTAATAACAATAAAGCCAGTACGTCATTATCGATTACGGTATTAGCCAAGTCGGCACCGCCACCACCAAATAATATAGCCCCCACAGTAACCCTAAAAAATCCAGCGGCAACAATTGTAGCTCCGGCTTACTTCACGCTAACTGCCGGTGCGAATGATCAAGATGGTACAATTAGCAAGGTTGAATTCTATTCAGCCAATACTAAAATCGGCACCGATACATCGTCCCCCTATTCATTTAGTATCAGTAACTATCCGGCAGGCACCTATACATTTAAAGCCAAAGCTACTGATGATAAAGGACTAGATACAACATCCAGTGGTGTCGTAGTTACGGTTACGACTACGCAAACCGTTAGTGGTAATGCTCCGGTTTGGCCAAGTAACGCGAGCATGAAAAGTGGTTTTGATACAAACTGGTGGAAAAATAATTGTTCGGCTAAGTCTAAGTGTAAGATCTATGTATCTTGGCCATTCGCTACGGATGATAACCAGATCAAGGGATACGAGGTATGGCGCAGTACAGATAATAAGCCAGCCGTTAAGCTATACGTCAACTCGCCAGATGATCAATATTACACAGACAATATAAACAAAACTAGTAACTTTAACTATCGGGTTTTTGCAGTTGACAGGGACGGTAATCGTGCGGCTGGTCCTTCAAAATCCGTTAAAATCAAATGTACCCTAGCCATTTGCAAGCTTTAGATACCTTAACTCGGACACGCATTTCGCACTTAGCCGTTGATGCCAGTTTGCGCCTATAGCCATCCCAAAACAAAATGACCATTTTTGTCTGCGCCTGATGATCTAAAAACTACTTTTTTGTCTGCAGCATATCTACGGATATGCTTTAGTCAAAGAAAGCTAGTTTTTAGACTCATCATCCATCACTCAAAATTTGGTCATTTTGTTTTGGAATGGCTATAGCTGAGCGAAAACTGTTGAACTGATGGAGAGGTAGCTGTAGCTACATGGAGGGCAGATCAATAGTTTGTAGCCAGTTAGGAGTGAACTGGGGCAATGGAAAAGTGCGAAATGTGTGTCGGAATAACATTGTGGTTTGTTGTGCCCCTGGAGGGTTGTGAAAGAGGTCTGCTGGAGTACAATGTTATTTAGGGGTTAAATCTTGAGAAAATCCAGTATACAAAAAGAATATCTACAGAGTGCTATGTTTGGGTTTAATGATGCCTTGGTCTCAACAACTGGTGTCATTGTAGGTATCAGCACCGGCACGCGCAATAAACAGGTGGTTATCTTGGCTGGCGTAGTAACTATTTTAGTTGAAGCTCTTTCTATGGGTTCAGGTCAGTATCTTAGTTCTAAATCTGCTCATCAACTTGATAAAAGTGAGTCTTTTAGAGTTCCCGTAGTAAGTGGCATTATTATGTTTTGGGCGTATTTTCTTGCTGGCTTAGTACCATTACTGGCCATTATCTTCTTCCCGATTAGCTATTCAAGAAACGTTGCTATAATTGCAGCCTTGATATGCTTGTTAGCACTAGGTTATGTGAAGGGCAAGGTTGTTGATGTCCCACCAATCAAAAGTGCTTTAGAAATCTTCATAATAGGTGGCTTGGCAACCATGATCGGCATAATAGTTGGTAACATATTTGCGGTTTAGCCCTGTCGATAAGCCAATATTAAATCAGGTGAGTTTATATTTTTAAAATAGCACGAGACGTATTGTAATAATCCTGGCTGGACATACCGGCCTAGAACCATTGCGCCTTATGTTCGTTATCAGTTAAATGAGACAAACATGACATTCTAAAGCAATTTACGTCATGAACCATATAAATACTTGACACATTTTAGAAACGGAGCATAGTGGAATAATAGGCATCTTATAAAAAGCTATGGAAATGCAAACATGAACACACGTGAAGTGGCGTCGCCCGACCCCGAAACTTTGGGCTATCAAGGTATACCGATCAACGAGAGATCAGACTTTTTACTACCTCCAATTATTGTACCTACAAACCCGTCCCCATTAGATACAGAAGTATTATTTAATTTTGTGCGTCATAGGCTCAACGGAAAAACATACGGTCATATGTCAAAAATAGCCTTAACAGCGTATTCCCGTGATTGGGGTGAGGTGATTAGTTTGCTTTATCCTGAGATAGAGATAGAACAAAGTGCCGGACATGTCTATGAGGCAGTAGCATTAAGCCTTATAAAAGTATGTGAAGATAATGAAACTAATTTACTAGGCGAATGGCACCGCTATATTCCAGGCACAACCAACAGAGGAGAATCAAACCCAATCATAGATGGACGCCCTAAATGTATATTAATGGCTACGGGTCAGATTGCTCTAAACAGCAACAGAATGTAAAATGTACTAGTTCTAGTATTAATAGGGAGTAGCCAAGTGTGAAAAGTGCCAGTGGCACTTTGCAAGGCCGGAAACCTGGCTGACGAATGTCACCATGTTGAGGCGGGGTCGCAACCGATTGCCAGTTTACTGGCAGTAGGATTGTGACAAGGCACCGCCAGTTGTTGCTTTCGACAACAAAGTCATTAATATGGTACTGGCTATCAGTACCAAAAATCGTCAGTAGACGTTAAAATATAGTAGTTAGCAATTCATGGGACGTGGCCAAGTGGTAAGGCACCAGTTTTTGGTACTGGCATTCGTAGGTTCGAATCCTACCGTCCCAGCCATACTTTTTTCTAGCCTGACACGTATTATCGTCGTATAATTAGATGTAATGAAGGTTCACCCTATAACAAGCCATGAGCTTTGGGCCGCACAATCGGCCCTAGCAGTTGCTATAGTCCTACAGGTCGTTGTCTGGGCTATCAACAAAGAGCTGACCTACGGACCACACAATCTAATCGTTGTTACTGAAATTACTTTGGCTATTATTATCGGTTTTACCGCCAGGAAACGCCATGTTCAGGCAAAATCCCTTTACCGCGTGCTCTCGACCGGATTACTTGCACTTATTTCGGTGGCCAATATTACTTCGTTTTTTCTGGTTGCACGTTTGCTAATTACAAACGGCCAGGGTTTGTCCGGCCGCGAACTGTTGGTCGCGGCAGTAGCCATATTCCTAACAAACATCATCGTTTTCGCACTTTGGTATTGGGAAATCGACAGCCCTGGCCTAACTGGCAGTAAGTGGTCTAAACACGACAAAGACTTTCAATTTACTCAGCAAGATATGAGTGATGACTTTGCCAATTGGCAGCCCGGATTTATTGATTATTTATATCTTTCCACAACCAACGGCATTAACTTTGCGCCCGCGGACACTAAACCCATTACCCACCAAGCCAAACTACTCATGGGAATACAGGCTTTGGTATCAGTTTTTACTCTTGCCCTCGTACTAGCTCGGTCTATCAATATCTTGGGTTAAACAACCCCGGCGAAGGAGTACAAGGTCTACTGGACTTACGCAAAATCGCCCGTTCCCAGGCTAAATCAGCTCGAGTTGGGAGTGGTTTGGCTAAAGGAGAGGTAGCCATAGCTACATCGAGAGAAGACAGATCGCTACCAGCCAAGATGAATTGATCTGGGGATGGGGGAGCTTTGCGTAAGTCCAGTCTAGCCTTGAGAAGTGTAGTTTGTTGTCATATGGGGTCTATCCAGTGCCCCTAAATTAGACATCATTACCCTGATTCGTAGAGCTGGAGTTTGAGCCTAGAGCCTTTATAGAACGCGGCTTTTTGCTTCTCATTACCATTATTGAGGCGATGGAAAAGTGCGAAATTCGTGTTAAAGTGATATGCATGGCACTAGCAAAAAAAGAAAAACAAAGCTGGTTACGCTCAAGCACAGTCAGGCTCGCGCGTGTTCACTTTTTATATGTTTTTCTTTTTGCTGCCCAGACAATTATTTATGATGCCTGGAAATTAATAGCTCCTAACGCCGTGCTAAATCGCTGGATTGTAACAGCGATTTTATTCCTGACATCCACGGTCGTTTGGTATCTCGCCAAAAATAAAATCAATAGCACTGGTGCTTATAAGGCTTTAGTCTTTGCACTTATTTTTGTCGATATAGGAGCCGCCTCATTCAATGTCTATACCCAGCGAGGGATGGCCAGCCGAGCGGTTATGTTATACGCTGTACCAATATTGGTTTCGGCCGCTTTATATAGCCGCGCAGCAATTTTAGCTACAACCCTTTTGTCGGTCGCCGCCTATACCACAACAGCCATCAGTTACTTTGTCTTAAACTTCAACGAAGGTTACAAAATTGAATTATACGGAGAAGTAGGATTTTACTCCGTACTATTTTTTGTTTTAGCAACCCTGTTAATTATATTAGTTCGTCCGAAAAAAAACCATAGAGCCTGATGGTATAATGAAGCCTGTGGATAACTCTATTGCAGCATACGAGAGATTTAATGATGCTCAAAGAGCAGCAATTACTGCCGAAAAAGGTCCAATATTGGTAGTAGCTGGTGCCGGTACCGGAAAAACCAGTGTTATAGTAGAACGAATTAATCGACTCATCGAAAAAGGCGTACCGACAAAACGATTATTGGCATTAACTTTTACTGAAAAAGCCGCCACTGAAATGCTAGACCGCGTTAACGCTTCACGCGGATTATATGAACTTGAGCTACCAATAATGACTTTTAACGCCTACGGCGAGAGTTTGCTTAGGCGTTATGCAGCAGATATTGGTTTGGGGCGTAATTTCATAGTTTTAGGACAGAGCGCGCAGATTGTATTTTTAGGAGAAAGAGTAGATGCATTAGGTTTAGAATATTTTGCGCCACTTGCCAGACCAGATAGCTTAATCAGTGATCTTGCTGCTTATTTTTCACAACTCAAGCAGCAGATAATAACTCCCGAAACCCATAATCAATACGTCGAAAATATGCCAACTAGCCAACCAGAGGAAAAACTTAATAAGATCAAGTACCAAGAATTGGCTAAAGCTTACGAAGCATACATTCGACTTTGTCGTGAAGCCAATGTAATTGATTATGATGACCAAATCTATTTACTCATTGAGCTATTAAGAAAACGATCAAATGTATTAAAAGAAGTTCAAGACAGTTATGACTACGTCATGGTAGATGAGTTTCAAGACACAAACACTATGCAATCAGTGCTGGTTGATCTAATTGCCGCTCCGCGAAAAAATTTGTTCGTGGTTGGTGATGATGACCAAAGTATCTACGGTTGGAGGGGAGCTACACTCGCCAACATCTTGGAATTTAAAGACCGTTATCCTGCAGCTAAAGAAATAGCCCTAACACAAAACTATCGCTCAACCAAAGAAATACTGGCAAGCGCCTATCGGCTTATCCAGCACAATAATCCACATCGACTTGAGGTGCGCCTCAACATAGATAAACAACTGGTGAGTGATAGGTCAGGTGAACCACCACGCGCATACAAATTCACTACCCTGGACGAAGAACTTACTTGGATAGCCAACGACGTCAAGCGACGGCTAAATGCCGGAGCTTCACCTGGATCAATTGCCATAATGGCCCGTCGCAATACTACCATTCAGCTTTTACATGAACATTTGGATTATCTTGATATTGAACACGCCGTTACTGGTCAACGCTATGAACTATATAAAGATCCGTCTGTACGCATGTTACTAGAGTCAATTAAGACAGTTGTTGATCCGCACAACAACACCAGTCTATATCACACCCTCTTGGGGCCGCTATTCTCAATACCCGCCTCAACATTAAGTGGCCTAAACGCAGTAACAAAAAACCAGCACGAATCTTTACTTGATAATATTACCAACTCCGAAGAACCTGAATTGGCTGAAGCCAGAAGTGCTATAGAATTGATAAAAATCTGGCACGAAAAAATTGGCATCACAACCGTTGGACAATTGGCTTATGCAATATTAGATGACAGTGGCTATAAAGATCGCCTCTACAAAATCAGTGAAGAAGATGCTTCTTCAGCTATAGTTGCCAGCAGATTGGGACAGTTTTTTGCGGTCATGAAAGAGTTTGAGCAGATTGCTCTAGTACCCAGTGCTATTCAGTTCATAGAAACATTACCGGCACTCCAGGCCGCAGGGGAAGGGGGTGAAGATAACACTATGGATCTAGCAAATCAATTCGTTAACATCCTCACCATACACAAAGCTAAGGGACTAGAATGGCCGATAGTCTATGTTGCCGACTGCTCTGAAGAATCATTTCCTCTACGAGAGAATCTTCGGGGCATTATCCTACCAGAAAAGCTATTGGATTCGCGCGAAGCTCCTCATCACCAAGCTAAACTGGACTTACGCAAAATCGCCCGTTCCCAGGGCAAATCAGCTCGAGCAGATAGTAGTTTGACTGAAGGAGAGGTAGCCATAGCTACATCGAGAGAATACAGACCGCTACCAGCCGAGATGAATTGGTCTGGGGATGGGGGAGCTTTGCGTAAGTCCAGTAAATCCAGTAAGGACACAAGTCAAGAAAGTGAAGCCAATACTCATATGGCTGAAGAACGCCGACTTATGTATGTTGCCATGACTCGTGCCAGAAACGAGTTAATCTTGACGTATTCGGAACACCATTCTTCTTCAACTATACGTAAACCGTCCAGATTTTTGACCGAGGCATTAGACTTGCAAGATTTTTCAAGCCCTGCCACTGCCAACAAGGCCGCCTTTCACGCAATAGATTTACACGGTAATAAGCCCCTACAATCCTTGCGTGTTCCCAACAATATACTCAATAACGGTCATGTACATTTAAGTGTTAGTCAGGCTCAAAAATATTTGGATTGTCCCTTAGACTTCTATTATTGTTACATTTTGAATATCCCTAAAGAGCCTAGTCCAGCACTACGCTACGGATCTATAATGCACGGATTGGTCGAGGAAATAAATCTTGGCTTAATTGCCGGTAAACTGCCATCGCTTACCGAGTTAATCAATCAGCTTGAAACACAGTGGCCAAAAGCTGGCTACGCTTCATTACGCCATCGCGAAAGATCGCTTACGCAGGCTCACTCTACTCTAAAGAGACTATATGCCCAAGCTACTAAAGAACAACGTATTCCGATTGCCGTAGAAAAACCGTTTAGTTTTACCGTTAAAGACATAAACCTATCAATTACTGGCCGATTCGATGCGATTTTACCGTCTGAAAGTGGTGGAATCGAGATCGTGGACTATAAAACTATGAGTAGTGTAGACACGATTCAAAAAGCCAAACTACGAGCAAGTAGCAGTCAACAATTGGCGATATACGCCCTAGCTTGGCAAATATCACATGGTGAACTGCCCAAATTCGTAACCTTGGATTTTATAGACCGCGGCGTGTCGGGCAGTGTTAAAAAAACTCAACGTGGCATTGATGGAACTTATCTAAAATTACAGCGAATTGCCGACGGTATACGAGCAATGGATTTTCCGCCAGGCAAAGACCATCGATTTTGCCAACATCCGTTAATTTAACGTTTTTTGGTACTTTTTTTAGTAGATATCGGTACTTCTGCAAAAATTAACATGTACAGATTCATGCCCACGATTGATCCTACAAATGGTGCCAAAGCATATGTCCAGCTCCAGGAACGCAAGCCAAGGGCTACGGCCGGGTTTAGAAAACCATTACTGGCGTACGATGCCACTACGGTACCGAGTAGCAGTGAACCGCCAATAGCGGTAGCTAACACACCGCCTTCATATTTGTGCGATAGAGCGGCTGCCACACCAAAAGCGAAGACAAACGTACCAACGGCTTCAGCGATAAATACTCGCCAATCAAATGCCTTACCGGCGATACTGGTCAAGGTACTATTGGTAAGATATTCGTTTAATCTCCAGGCCATAACGCCACCCAACATCTGTGCCGCAACGAAAACTATAGCCTGTACGGTTTCAATCTTGCGTAATGTCCAAAGACCCACCGTTACTGCCGGATTAATGTGCGCACCGGAAGTCTTACCTATAATTAGAACCATCAACCCAGCCGTTATACCGGCAGCCAAGCCAGCATAAAGGGGAAAACTAACCCTCCCGATTACTGAATAGATAGCACTTGCCAGTACGGCAGTACCAAGAAACTCGCCTACAATTTGTGCAAGTTTGTCTCGTCCAAACATACTATAACCCTCCTTATTTAGGACTTTCGCACTTTTTCATCGATAGCAGACCACAGCTGACTACAAACTGTCTGTATTCTATCGGTGTACCTATGGGTACCCCTCAAGAATCCAATCATATGTACTCTGTTATCAATGTAAAAGTGCGAAAGTTCTATTTATTTATAAATTAAGCATAATACTTTTTTGTAACATTTGCCAATAATACACGAGTTTCGGACTTAGCCGTCGATGCCAGGTTGCACCAAACCGAGCGAAAACAGTTTTATAGCCCCCGCAAAACAAATTCGTGGGTTTTTGAAGCAATGATCTTTGAG
>JACOTW010000009.1 GCA_016178135.1 Candidatus Saccharimonadota bacterium | reverse complement strand
TCGTGGGTTTTTGAAGCAATGATCTTTGAGCCAAAAACTGACTTTTCCGAGAGAGACATATCCTTAGATACGTTGAACGAGGAAAGGCGGTTTTGGGCCAAAGAGGGTGATTCGAAAAGTCGGGAATTTGTTTTGCGGGGGCTATAGTTGACACGATGGTGTAGAATATACTTAATACTAAAAAGCTAATGGTAACAATCAATCTAATGAAACAATCAACAACTAAAGTTAGGAAAACAAAAACAATGAAAGCCAAAACTCCGTATAAGACAACAAAAAACACAACAGCCAAGCGACGAACCAAGAAAAACAACCAGCGATCTGGTCTGTTGAGTCTACTAAGTAGACGGAGCGTATCCCAAAGGACTAGTTTATTAGTATTTGTTTTGTTGTTTGCCTCAATAGGTGCATATTTTCTGTTTCGCACACAGGCTGCTAGCCCTGTTACTAGTAGTCGGATGGGTGTTTATAGGGGTTCCGATGGTTCAGCCGAGGTGGCAAAATATGAATCATGGATTGGACACCCCGTTAATTATGCACTGGATTTCTTGGGACGTAGCCCATCAGATTCGACTGACCCATGGAATAATATCGATAATCCTGGCTGGTGGTGTAATAGCTGGTCATCGACAAAATACACCGTAGTATATTCGGCGGCCATGTTGCCTAACGACACAACGACCCTGGCAGCCGGTGCCAAAGGTGATTATAACGCTCACTGGAAAAGCTTTGCCCAGACCATGGTAAATAAAGGCTGTGGTGATGCGATTCTAAGACTTGGGCATGAGTTTAATGGCAAGTTTTATCCTTGGTCGGCCGCTGGCGGTAATGGGCAGGATAAAAACTATGCCGCTTATTGGCGTCAAATCGTAAACACCCTTAGGTCTGTATCTGGATCAAATTTTCAATTCGATTGGTGTTCATTGGCGGGCGTGGACAATCAAACTAACCCTGAAAACGCTTACCCAGGTAATGAGTATGTCGATATTATAGGTCTGGATGCTTACGATACGGGGGCTGCTGGTACAACCGGAGAAGCACGTTGGAAAGCTCAAAAGGAACGTGTCTACGGGCTCAACTGGCATTTAGATTTTGCTAAAAGAATGAAAAAACCGGTTTCATTTCCAGAATGGGGCATAACTGTACCATCAGGCGGCCAAACCTACGGTGGTGGCGATAACCCGTATTACATTCAAAAAATGTATGAATGGATGAATGCATTGCCGGCTACCGGTCCAGGATCATTGGCCTATCATATGTACTTTGAGTATGATGCTAAAGACGGTGCTCATCGTCTAATGAACACACAATTCCCTAACGCATCAGCCAAATTCAAATCTCTATTTGGCGATAGTTCATCCACTCCCCCGCCCCCCACTCCCCCACCATCCACTACAGACACCACCGCCCCCACCACTCGGCTTCACAGACACAGGACTGTCAGCAAGCACCGCATACAACTACTATGTTAAAGCTAAGGATGATGCTGGAAATGTCAGTAGCACATCAACCACAGTTTCAGCTACTACCAAATCAGTATCAAGCCCTCCACCAGCTCCAACAACGACCACCAAAACCTACACTGCCACCCTAAGTAAAAACGGTTCCAAAAAACAAACCATACAAATACCCAAAGCTGGCACAATCAAATACTCTCTGTCCACCAAAGAAGGTAACGGCAGATACGACGTAAAAGTTTACGACTCTAGCAATAAAGTCATAGCTCAACAACTAAACACCAACGTACCACTATCCGGCACCTTTAAGGCATCCAAAGCTGGCAACTACACCATAGAAGTTAAAACCCGTTTCTCAAGCGCACGAACCCACACACTTAAGGTTACTTATCCTAATTAGGAAATTAGGCTTAAGACCAAAATCTGGCCGGTTTTCCTAAGCCGTTACTTCAGAGAGGAAACTCCGAGAATTGTAATAGTGCACTGACTTGAAGCCCTTCAACGAGGTATCAACTAGCAGAATTCAAGGGACTGTCCAGTGACTGAATTCGAACCACAAATAGCTACCACCAGATTTACGGCTCCCCCTACTTTAGCTTATCTCTGTTATTTGCCAAGTTTTAGTGTTCCTTGAAGTCTGCGGCAATCATCCATTTTTCGCGCATACGAAAGGCTGGGATAGTACCGCGGATTGCTTTATTTATAGCAACATTGCCCGCCACGCTGTTTGCCTTTGCCCAAGCAGAGACTGGTATTATTTTTGGAGCCGACAGCAGAGTAATGCGTTTATATAGCGACTCAATTAGTAAACTTGCGAGGATTTCTGTGAAGTCATCAAATTTACCAGTGACTCGGTACGAATCAAAAGCCGGGTAATAGCTTGTGTGCTTACTCTTGTTCTGGATGATTACAGGCGGAAATCCCAACTCCATTAACTGCTGATTTATTAACGCACGTCCCAATCGTCCGTTACCATCATTGAATGGATGAATGGTTTCAAACTCTGCATGAAACCAAGCGATCTTATCAAGAAAATAACGATTATTTTGTTTGCCATACTCATCAACAAGCTCCTCGACTAATTGCTCTACGAAATCAGGATTAGCACCGATATGGGCTCCTACGCGTACCCACTCCTTGCCGCTGCGGAATCTGCCAGCCCAATCGTCTTTAATGCCACTAAGTAGTATTTTGTGGAGATCCAAGATTAAATTTACTGTAGTCGGATTGTCGAGTCCATCGAGCAAATTTTCAGTAATTTTGGCTAGGTTCTTAGCTTCATATATCTCACGAATATCGTGGTCTCTTTTTATCGAGTCTCTGAGCAGTATGTCTTCGGTATCTTTAAGAGTTAGGGTGGAGTTCTCTATAGCGTTGCTGTTATACACCATCTCTGGTATTTCAGCGATAGCAATCTTACGAACTGCCCCAGGTTTGCTCTTGACAAGTTTTTTATACTGTTCAGACAGAACGGCTATGCGGTCTTTGGTAATTTGATTAATCATAAGGGTATTATAGCACAAACTATACGTGAAAAATATCAAGAATATGCACTTTTTCACGTAAACTAAGCGTGGCAGGTCTAGGAAACGGGGTAGTTTTTAGAGAGATTGCTCCTTCAGGACGAGAGAGGCTGGGTTCGAACTAGATTACAGGGGTAAATGAAAGAACCGCCATTTCTGACGGTTCCAACATTTGTACCTTGTTGTAAGTACAACTCTTTCTTGACTGACTAAGGAGAGAAGTTATTTCAGGTCTAGGGACTAGGTCTGCGCTTTTCTCTGCTTGGTCTGGCTCACAGTAGCGGACACGTTGCGAACTGCTAGTGCGGACTATGATGAGTATAAGGTAAACACCATAAAGGAACTACTGGTTACAGTATGATAGACCTTCCCAACCTTGAACCGTTAGAGTTTCCTGATTTGCACTTAGAGTTTGTAAGTTTAGATTTTGAGGCTGTAATGTTTGAGCTTGAACCTTTCCCTGAACTTGAATTACCAGAGTTTGAACCGTTTGATTTTGACAGTTTGACCTAGGGGGTAGTCGCCCTAGTTTCTGTCAAACAGCACTCCGCCGTGTATATCCCTAATTTGTGGGAGCAGATTTACCAAGCCTTTTTCCAGGGGTACTTTTTGCAGCCTGTGGATAAACGATTGTGCTTATGCTGATGCAAGTTGTACAATACTTTTGAACCTCTGAAATGCCGAATGGCACGTAGGAGGTGTTTCTATTTTGGGTAAATTACAAAGCCATATTCGTAATTACCACTGTTCGCTTTTTGGTTCAACACTGGCTGTATTCTGTTTAGAATATCCTCTACGTCACTTTCTTTTAGCCAGGATAAACGGTTATGCCATTTACCTGCACCTAACTTCTTGATGAGCCTGAGATACGCAAAAAATGAAATATAGTCACAAAACTGTATAAAGTACGATTGATTTGAGTTTTTTGGTAGCGGGTCTTCAATGAGCAGGTCAATTTCTTGCCGATAGCTTTTTCCATCAATCTTTGAGGGTATAAAGTTGATTTTCTGTATTCTGCGAGTTGTTTTACGCATCGTTCCAATGCGACCCCTCATCACTTATAATCAGAAACTTCGTACCTGGCTGCGACGCCTTTATAGTATTTTCAATTCGTTGAACATTGAACTTGAGTGCCGCATCAAGGATAGGTTTGTACATCGTCTGGTTAGTTTTGGTTATCTTTAGCTTATTGATTGCAACGTTTATAAACTCAAAATCCAATGACGCTATAAAATCAGCATATTCTTGGATGATTTTTAAGCGTGTTTTCTCATCCCATCCAAACTGACGATAAGGATTTTTATTGAGCAGGAAATACTTGGTGTGCATTTCCAGCTTGATTGGAAACTTATAGGTTTGATGAAGGTATTTTCTAAAGTCTAATGTCTTCTTGTAGTTCGTCTGCCAGTTGGCGTGATGAGCATATCCTGACGTTAGAACGAACAACTCAGTTTCACGTTTTGGATAGCCGTCATCGCCAGTTTCGTCAAAGTAAGCAATGTACACGACTAACCTACTTCAAACTCTGTAATTGGCAAGCCTGTTGCGGTCATCTCGGCTTCAATATGTTGTTGCATATTCTTGGCATCCTCAAATGATACGCCTCGTGCAGCAGTTCGTTCACGTAGCAAATCATCGCTGATTTTCAGATGTACAATGCGGTCAGCATCTAACACGACAGTGCCGAACACGGGTTCGCCAGGCTGCACCTTGATACGTTCCTTGGTTAGTCGGGTCATCGCCTCGCCAATCTCAGGCGTCCACGGCGTTTGGCAAACATAATCAGCTTCGTCTTTTGTAAGTAGTGGAAAGACCAACTTGTCCATATCTTTTGCATCAGCCAGGTGTCCAATCAGTGTGCTTTTACCAGTGCAAGTACCACCAAGAACTACAACCCGCTCATCTTTATAGCCGTCAAGCAGTGCTTGCAATTCAGCTGCTTGATGTTGTTTGGCAACTTCTAGCGATTGCTCACGTTCAGCCATTCGTAATATCCTGCTTTATAACTTCTTTTCTAAGCCATAAGCGGTCAGCAACCGCTACCGAGCCATCAAAATGAACGCCCAGTAATTTGGTAAGCCAATCCTGGACGTTTGGATTGTCAGTAACAAAGTAGCTTTTTTTCTCGCCGACACTAATTAAGTTCATAAACCACTCTGGTTTTACTGCCACAAGTGCTTCTCGCAGCACATCACTGTGTTGGGCAAGCACCTGGTTGCTGTCCCATACAACAAGCTGTCCAAAACAGATTGGCTCTGCAAACGATTTGAACGTTAAGGTTTTGGTGTCGTTCTGTATAGCCGCAACGGCATCACTCAAGATGGCTTCCTGACATTCGGTAAAGTATTGAGCCGTCCAATCATCAGGCAAATCAGCTTGAGCTAGCAGTGCATCATAAGCGTCAGTATCACGCTCGGTAGTTACTTTTGCTCCAAAATTGAGCGTGTTATCAAGAATACCGCAGACAAGAAGTCTTGCACTGACTACACTCATTTTTCCCAGCAAACCTGCCGTTTTCCAGCGTTCGTATACCAATGTGCAAGCAGCACCGATAAACTCAATATCAGCCTTATCGCCTATACGTTTTTGCCAATACTGTTCAAAGCCAGGATGATGGTCAATAACCTCATCCACTTTGTCTGGGTCAACGACTTTGTCAAAGTAGTCTGGGTCGGAAACATCAATCAGCGTATAAGTGTCGCTATCTGAGCTGCTGAAGTCGGTCTTCAGAGGTGCTTGCCAGGAGCGAACTGTATCGCTAATGCTTTCATTCAATGGGGCTGTACTAACTGCAGCAGCTTCGTTGCCTTGAACCTGTAATAACTCAGCATACGCAATAGCACCAGCGTAAGCGTCTATGTCAACATAAGCTGAACCAGAAGTAACTACTCTCACGATTATTTCCTCAAGGTCGCTACGAGCCTTTGTTCGTCAAGGAACAAGTCAAGAGCGTCGTTTATCGTTGGAACGACAATATCAGAATTGAGCATTGTTTGAATATGCACACCCTCGGCTTGCAATGTAACAATCCGCAACTTTACGGCTTTCATAAGCTCAAGGTCAATTAGCCCATTTCCAACTGAGGCACAGGTTTCAGGCTCAAGTTCCAAAGCCAAATCACGCTTATCCTCGGCATTCTCGGCATTCTTTGCCAACTTCCATTCAATGCCCAAGTCCGTCGCTAAATCATCGGCATCGTTTCTGGTATTACCTGTAAAGAATAAAACTTTGAACCCCTTACTTTTTAGCTGTTCAAGCCGTTGTTTGACGCCATCAGGAACAGTTCCTGCAACAGAAAGTGTGCCATTCAAGTCTAGGATGATGGTTTTGATTTCAAGTTGACCCGCACCTGGTATGTCGTATATCATTTTTTAACAACCGCCGTTACTTCAATTTCAATTTTTGCACCATCTCTGGTCATTCTGTTTGCTTCTATCAATGTACTCACAGGCATAGCGTTCTTGAAATACTCGCCTCTAATGGCTGAGATTTTGTCAAAGTCATTCATATCAGTAATGTAGATAACTGCTTTCACAACATCATCAATACTTGCATCTGCTTGACCCAGTATCTTGTTAATATCTTCAAATACCAGCTTGGTTTGTTCCTCAACGTCATCAGTGACTACGCTATGGTCGTCATTTTTCGGTGCTTGTATGCCAGACACAAAGATAAGGTAATGGTCGCCTAAATCTATTTTCTTTGCTGGCGTATAGCTACCTCTTGTTCTGTAGTCTTCGGGAAGAATATCTTTGATAAAATCTTTACTCATTTTGCTTCATACTCCCATCCTGGCTTCCAAGCCTTCTGCTCACGCCAGTCGTTTGCGAATGCTTCTTCCCAAGACATACCTTTTAGCAGGACGTCTAGAGCAAGCTGTGGTGCTTTGTGAGCTACGATTGCTATATGCTTACCATCGTATTTACTCTTAATTGAATCAAGGAAATCTGCAATCCTAGCTTTAACGTCTTCATAACTTTCACCATTAGGCATTGGTGTCGTAATTGATTTTTCTTGCATTGGCTCAACGATTTCTGATTCTTTGCCATTCAAATCACCATAGTTGCATTCACGTAACCTTTTATCAGCAAACCTAGGGTATTTATCGCCCCAAGTTAAATCAGCCGAGTTTATTGCTCGGCTAAGGTCGGATGTAAATACGGCATCAAATGTCTTATCTGCCGTTAGTACAGCAAGGTCTTTCGACTGCTGAACGCCTAAATCTGATAATTTAACGTCGTTCCAGCCCGATGATTTATTTTCTTCGTTATCTGACGTTGTTCCGTGTACAAAGTAAGTGATTTTAACCGACATAAGGTTGCCCCTTTAAGGTTTGGACTTTCCCCAAGTAAGGTTTTAATGCCTTTTGGAAATCAAGCACTTTGTTAATAATACTTTTTTGTAATTCAAGCCAATTTGTCTGGTCATCATAGGAGAAGCCTGTTATGTAGTCAGCAACCCACGAAGCCTTTTGTAAGTCCTTGCGGTCCCATTCAAGATTTGTTCCGTAGGCTGACTCAATGGCTTCTTTGTTTGCATAAAGCCCATCAAATATTTCCTTATCGTTGCTTATCCAGAGTGCTACACGTATTTTATTCTCACCGTCTAATAGATTCACCGTCATATGGTACTTCGATGAACCAAGCTTAAAATCATACCAGTGGTCATAATTTGGCTTTCGTGCCGCAAGCTTCACTCCGCTTTCTTCGATATAAGTGTTCAATTGAGTCCAAAACTCATATCTTCCTAGTTGGCTTCGTGTAAGTTCTTTATCGCTTCCCGTCTTAACGGATTTCATATACTCATTTGGTTGAGCTATTATCTTAAACTGTGGTGCAGGGTCACTGTTTCCTATTTTTATGGCATGTATTTCTACTAGAAAAAAGCCTATGTCGCTATCTGTATGGTCATTAAGCCACTCAACTGCACTTACATGCTCAGGACGTGCGTTTTTCACGATCCAAACAATAACGGAAGCGTCTACGCCACTAGCATACACAATGGTCTTGCCAAGATGGTCATGGTTAGAGCTTTCAATCTGATTCTCAATTATTACAGTTCGATTATCATTTTCTATTTTGCAATGAATATCTGCACTAAAACTACCAACTGATACTTCTTGTTCTGCCTCTACAAGATTAAGACCTAAAATCTCGCCTAAGTAATCAAGATTTTCTTGTACAGCAAGCCAAGGCGTGAAGTCACGAGCCTCGTTAATCCAGATATTTCGCAATGCTACATCTTCAATTTTTCCTAGCTTCATACTAACGATTCCCCTTTGCACGATTATGCGTAATGCAGAGCATTTCACAGTTGCTTATGTCGGTTGCCCCGCCATTACTCCATGCAGTTACATGGTCTGCATCCATCTCCGACAACTTATAAGTTCGGTCTTTATTATTGTTGCTTCCTGAAGCACATACAGGGCAATTCGACACTCCCTTTTCTTCGGCTTTCGCTGTTTGTTGGCTATAAGCTGTCTTAATTGTAGAAGGTTCAAATATACGTATCTCAAGCAAGGAAGGGTCTTCCATACCACCAAGAATATATTCAAAAATACCTTTCTTCCTACGCACTTCATAGCTTGTATAAAGTTCCTTAACCTTAACTGCAACCTCTTTTGGATCATAAGGATTAGAGCCGTATTCTTTATATAAGCGATTCCATTCGAGTCCTCGCATTTCACTGTGCACATTCGTGAAAGTATTAGAGACCCAATCAATAACTTTGTCGAAGTGGTTTTTTAGTTCTTCGATATTGTCATCAGTTCGATGCTTGCTCATATAAGCATCTATTTGCCCGTCACTTACCCAGTCTAGAGCTGTTTCGAGAAAGTCCTGCCTCTTAACATCTCCTGCAACGTACGTACTCCACTTTTGAACATTTGCATCCTGGCTGTTACTGAATACTTCTTTTGCTTTCGTTATGTATTGTCCGTGATAAACAGCGTTTCGAATTTCTTGTATTTTTAGCGGCACACCTGCAATGTTGATGGTTTCAAACCATTTCATCATCTCTTGTTCTTCGCCTTCACAGATATAAATGAGTAGTTCTTTATCTAGTATCAACTTGCGTTGTTCTTCAGACATGCCACTGTAGTATTGCTCGTGGTCATTGGTGTCTTTAGCTGCGAACTTGCCTTTCACGAAACGTCCGATACTTGTGATTCGTTGTTGTCCATCAAGTACTTCATACTTATCATCGTCAATCTTATTGAAGTAGAGAACACCAATCGGGTATCCCTTAAGGATACTGTCAATTACTGCAACATCTTTTCTACCATCAGCATATATATAATTTCTTTGATACTCCGGCTGAATGGTTAATTTACCTGAAAGACCAAATAAACCCTTGCCCTCAAGTTCGTTGTATTCAAACCCTTCAACGATTTCTCTAATTGTTATGTCGGTCTTTAGTGTCGTAATCATTTTGTTACCTTTCTATGTTTGATAAGTACTCGTTGGTAAACCTTCTCATAAAGACCGTCTCTCAGAACAACGCCACTAGCGTTTAAGTCATATTGACCAGATTTTCCAAACTTGGCAAAATAAGCATCTTTCTTTTCTTGGTTAGAGTACTTTTTTGTTTTTAAATTGTATAAGTCTTCATTTTCGCACATACCAAGTATCTCAAATTGGTCGGGGTTATATTTATCTAAAAATGATATTGGAACTCCCATGATACCCTTGTAGTCGCTAGGTATAGCATCCGTGAAAGGTACTTCTATCGCATCATAGTTGTCATAAGTATCGTATGCTTGTTTGCGTGTTAATTTTTTATTGAACTTTTTGTTATCCTCCATAGTCATCAAGCTTAACGACCTGTGGCGTCTTCCGTGATCCATATTCGTGAACCAGTGAACATTCCTGAATTTAACAAGTCCCGTTTTTTCATCATAAACACCACTTGCGAAGTCTTCTCTTGCATTAGGCGTAGAGAAGTAGGCATTTCCTGCATGAAATCCATTACCGAGCCAGAGCTTGTCAGATTTTATTAAAGGAAATATATCCTTATAAGTAATGGCATTCATATTCCCTATGACTATGAATTTCTTATTGTGCTCGACTAGTTGCTGAATGAACTCAACAAAGAGACTAAAAGGAGGATTTGTTACTACAATGTCGGACTGCTTAAGTAACTCAATACATTCATCACTACGGAAGTCACCGTCGCCCTTGAGTGGCGTCCATTCGTTATTTTTGTTGGCCTTTAACTGTTCAGCAATGTCTGAAATATTAAAAGCACCATCGCCATCCATATCATGCACTTCGTTGATAATGAACTTGTTTGCTGTTACTTTCGGCCTGCCTTTTTCGGGCTTTATAGTCTTATCATCGCCGAATAGTCCTAACTGACTGTTAGCAATCGGCGAAGGCTTGTAGCTTGTCGTAATAAGTTGCTTTAGTCCTAGTCGATTAAAATTCAGTGCAAAGTAGCGAAAGAAGTTGCTCTCAAATGGGTCATCACAATTAGAGTAGACCACCTTACCCCTAAAAGCATCAGGATCAAACTCTAAGTAAGCTTCAATCTCTTCTTGAATATCAGAAAACTGAGTATAGAATTCATCGTTCTTTGCGTTCTTTGCTGCACCTAGACTTTTGTTCGCCATCTTATTTACTGCTCTCTTCCAAGAACTTTAGAACATCATCCTTCTTCCAACGTCTGATGTTGCGACCACCAATGCGAATTGCTTTAAGTCTTCCTTCTCGATCCCAATTTCTGAGTGTGTTCTCGTGAACCTTTAATAGGCTTGTGACTTCTTTTAGAGTCAAGTATTCGGGTAGTTCGTACTTTTCGCTCATCTACTAATATCTTATAATATCTAACAACACTATGGAAGCCACAAACAAACCACCACAAGCTAACGACTATGCAGTAGCAAAAGCATGATGACATTCAGCTTTACTACCAAACAGCTGTTGCTAAAACACGTACCAAAATCAGCAAACTGAACAAAAAAATAGATATGTTGTACGATGACCGCCTTGAGAGTCGTATTACTACGAACGACTATGATAAATATGTTACTAAATACAAGAATGACAAAGAAGAACTAGAGAATAGGCTGGTTGAATACACGAATAACGACAAATCATTTGTTGTTACTGCTGAATGTCTGTTAAAATTAGCTCAAAATGCTAAAAGTGTCTTTGAAAGTTCGCAAACAACTCAAAAGAACAAGATTCTACGAACATTACTTGCGAACTGTAAAATCAATCAAAAAAGGCTGCAACTCAATCTGTTACAGCCCTTCTTGGCACTTAGTGCTGACTCTAAAAATCAATCTTGGCTCCGGAGGCCGGACAGTGCACATTTTTGGGTTTGCCAAAAACACTTCTTCACTCAGTCATGCTCAAAGCAAGCTTTTGCGCGTGACTTCGCTCCGCCGAACCTCCGGTTCGAATTTCAGCATCTGAAATCCAAACAAAAAGCCGGGCCTAAAGACCCGACTCTTGGTCTGGCTCCGGAGGCCGGACTCGAACCGGCAACCTCGAAGTTAACAGCTTCTTGCTCCACCATTGAGCTACTCCGGAATATGAATTAAAAGAAAAAATCTGGCATTATCCCACATTTTATACTTTTCTATATAGGACTTTCATGCCTTTTCGCAGTAACAGATCACAGCTGACTGGCCACAAACTTTCATGCCCCTTTCGATGTAGCTAACTCTCTTTCAGGCAAAACTGCTTTTGCTCGGACTGATTCACTCTGGGAACGAGCAATTTTGCGACAGATTCAGCATATCCTATTATCTACTAAAAAGTGCGAAAGTTCTATATATTATAGAGAAGTATAAACGAAGCAAGGTCTGTCAAGCAATACTAAACTGGACCTGTCGCAAAATCGCCTGTTCCCAGACCGACTAATCTCGGTTGCAAACAGTTTTTCCTCTCTCGATGTACCTCCCGGGTACCTCTTCTTCGGATAAAACAGTTTTTGCTCGAGATAATTCACTCTGGGGGCGGACGATTTTGCATAAGTTGAGCATAGGTGTCTGTCAAGATCGGTGGTGCAAGATTGCTAAGACGGCAGAGATTGTCCAGGCTTGCCCCACTTCTGGAACGGGCATATTAGCAGGACTACCGAAGGCCTTAATAATTAAATCTATAGCCTCGTGACTGTTGTACCAAATCGAAGCATCGTCGTTAACATAATAAAATTCATAAAAATCACCGCTTTTTTTGACGGATTCTAAGACTCTGTTATCTAAATTACGAGCCTCTTCAATAAAGCCGTGGGCATGGAGCCCTTTGGCTATTTCATAGGTTTCTTTAGGCCAAGTAGTGAACGACCCATGATAATCTGGAAAGCCTGGGTATTTCTTATGACTTAGAGCACGACAGCGGATTCCTCCGTCCGTTAAAAAATCAGGTCCGGTGATCATGTTAACAATACCTTTTACGGCTTTTTGCTTTATATCTGGTTCAATATCTCTAAGTAGGCCACTTCTTAATAGCAATCCTGGGTTTGAGGTAAGTGATTTAATTTGACGCATGTTACCAGCGGAATCACGATCCAGCCCTTGAGCGAAATAATTATAATCTTCCATCCAGAAGTGCTGTATTGTGTATCGTAAAATAACTCTGGCTTGTTCCTGCCATCTATAGGTATCTCGGTCGCCCTTAAATAATTTAAGCGCGTCCATCAGGGTATCGTAGGCATAGCCCTGTAGTTCAATGGCTGCTATGCCATTATCGTAATTTGCCATGGAGCCGTCAGCATGCAGATAAGCGGTTTGCGAATCTTTCCAGACCTGGTTGGCTATTCCCATGGGATTGAGGCGCCTATATTCTAGCAGTCCCCACTCGGAGCTTTCCAACTTATTACTGACCCAATCTATTGCCGCTCTAAGCGAATCGGTCACGGTTCGAGTATTGCCGTCCTTATTCTTAAACGATTCCTGTAAAATATCGTTGCCATAATGAGTCGTATAGCTATGGACTAGTCTAACAAAAAGTGGTGTGGCATCGAAACTGCCATAGTAAGTCATGGTGTCTGTTCCCTTACCTCCCCACTTAAGCTGTAGGGATCGTAAAATCTCCTCCGAAGTTTTTGATATTCTTTGTCCATCAAATATCAGACTGCGATGTTCATGATGTATTTTGCCTGGTTCTTCCTCGCTGATATTGTCGAATTTTGTCCCTTGGAGATGAGCCAAAATCAAAATGATGTCATGAGCCAATTCGCGGTGCGTTTCAATCAAGTCTTTGGCAACTCTTATAGAATCTCTGGCAAATATGGCATAGCTGAAATTTTTTCCAAGGCTGGCAACTACGCCTATTGAATTTGTGGTTACTAGATTAATGTAATCCAATGACGGATTACCTGCCAATAATTGTTCTATAGCTTGCCGTTTTTCGGCCAATGTTTTTTGTAGCCATTCGGTAGCCAAAGGATTCATATTAACTATAACTATACACGAGTGTTTCGTACTTTTACGAAAAGTCAGTATGCAGTATGCTTTTGTAGCTTTCCAGATAACGCGTGGCCATCGTGTCTGCCGAAAATTTTTGCTCGACAGATGTTCGGCAGGCCGCAGGATCGATTTCGTCAATCTTAGTCATGTAGTGCTTGAACTCTTTTTCGTTGGTAGCTAAAAAGCCATTAACGCCATGTTCAATAATTTCTGGTAAGGCACCATGTGCCATAGCTATCACTGGAGTACCGCAGGCTAAAGCTTCTATTGCCGCCATGCCGAACGGCTCATCCCATTGAATCGGAAATAATAGTCCCTTGGATTTTTTAATGAGGTTAAGCTTACGAACACCCTTTAGCTCCCCCATATGTTCAATTTGACCAACTTTTAAATAAGGAAATATACTATCGCTGAAATAGCGAAAACATACATCGCTACGGTATTTGCTTAAAGGATTGGCCAGCTCTAGTATTAGGGCTCTTGGATTGGTTATATCATTTACCCCACCAACCATTTTGAGTTTTTGACCCAATTCCAGACAGGCTTTTACGGCGATGTGTTGACCTTTTTCGGGGTGAAAACGCGCCAGAGTAACGAAGTAGTTATCTTTTCTAGTTTGGAATGGGAATTGTTGTACTGCCAGGGCATTATGTATTGCTGGCAACATTCTATGTTTTAGGTTTGGTGGCGAACTCTTGCCGAGTGCTTTAGAAATCGGCACCATATATAAATTGCGTGGTTGCTTGAACTGCCTCCACATTAACGAATTGTCTGGTACGCCTAGCTCGGAGCGTCCCAGCATTGAAAAGGGCGGACCATGCAATGTATGTACTACTGGTGGCAGTTTTTCAGAGGCATTATAAAAAAGTAACGGGCCGATAAAGCCATTATGATCATGAATAATATCAAAATTACCGTCTTCTTCGATGTAATTTATGGCAAATTGTAAGTGAGCGATAGAAATTGGCAATGCTTCATATTGAGGTTTATGAATATGTTCATATTGTCCGAATTTGTATATCCAGTGTTTTTTACTGGCTTTTATGGTCGAATTACCAGTTGTAAAAAGTTCAACCTCTACGCCGAGCTTGATTAGTTCAGGGATTAGTGCGTCCAGTACGTTTTCTATGCCCCCATAGCCGTCTGGAGGAACTGGCAACCACGGTGGTGCAATCATTGCTACACGAAGTTTAGACATTATAGAACCCCAATACTAATAATATACCGGACTTGCACGAATATCCCTCATTTTTGATCGAATAACCTCGGCTACAAACAGTTTTTATTCCCCAGATGTATTGACACATATTATTCAGAAAAAATATTTTAACCTAGGCACGAATTTCGCACTTAGCCATTGATGCCAGGTGGCAGCTGGCTGGTTACAGTTGTTCAATCCGAGGGAGACATAACTATTGTTATGTTGAGCGAGGAGTGAGCGGCTGTAGCCTGTCAGGTGTCGTCTGGGGCTATGGAAAAGTGCGAAACTCGTGCTAGAAACGAGTAATTTCGTGTAAGCCCAGTATAGCACAATCAGGTATGAGTTCTGGGGTAATGGCTATAGAAGCGAGGGGTTAGCCCTAATATCGCGAGCCTGGTCGCGGGCTTTTAGCGTTTGTCTTTTGTCATAGTTCTTCTTGCCCCGAGCAATTGCGATGCGTACCTTAATGTAGCGCCCTCTGGTGAGTATTTCTAGCGGAACGATAGTCGTTCCCTGTTGTTTGGCTGAAACTAATTGTTGAATTTCGCGTTTTTTTGCAAGTAGTTTGCGGCTACGTGTTTGATCTGATTCAGAAATAGGTATTCCAGTATCTCCGTTAATGGTAGCGTTAAAAAGCCATGGCTCCCCATCTTTTACGGTTATGTATGCACCGCGCAAATGACCATGTCCACGGCGTAATGATTTTGTTTCGGCTCCGGTAAGTACAATACCCAATAAAAACTCATCACCCACCGCGTAATCGTGTCGGGCGCGTCGGTTGATGATATGACCGGTAATCTTAGCTTTCTTTTTAACCATAATGGCTATTTTACCGTAAAACTACCCCTATGTACATAGACACATATTGACAAATATGATATAATTTATAGAAGATCAGGGCTTTTGGCGAATTCTTTTTTGGCGGTGTTCCAGAGTTCTGGCTGGCCACGAACTACTTTCATCTGATACCACCACTCCACTCCCCATAGGTCAATGGTATGCATTCCGGTAGCTCGGCCGTATTCAAAACGATTAGTCAGACGCTCGGGATTTAATGATTTGTAGAGTTCGGATACGGGGGCTGTTCGAATATCATAACCGTCGGGAGTCCAGGCCTCCGCTTGGAGTTCGTGAATAAACGAATCATGACCACGAGTTATTTCTGTCCACCCCGCCCTAAAGCCGTAATACCAGGCGGGTAATGGATATTCGAAGTAGCGTTTGGTAATTGTTCTATCCCAGACTCTTTTATAGACGGATATGGCCCACATGTCAGGTGTTGGATTGCCAATAGGTGTGCCGATGGCATTATTGCTCATGCTAACAATCAGGGTATGATTAGGATCGGCCTTTTTGACCAAGTTATATTCGTCGACCAAACGGTCACGGCTAAAGTCAGGACATATGCCGAATGCCTTAAGGAAGTATTCATTTTCTAATTGATAACTATCAAGGGCAGGACTGTCTTTGTAGCGATTAACTACCTCGTAAATGTAATTTTTGAGCCTTGGCTCCCAGTCACTTTTAGGCATTTTAGTTGCCCAAGTTGGCATGTGGCACTCTGGCCAACGTGGCTGCCTAAGCCCAATAGCTAAGGACACCTTTACCCCAGCGTTCTCCGCTTTTTTAAATTGCCAATCCAGAAACGAAAAATCATAAGTTCCTTGTACGGCTTCGCCATTTTCCCAGTAGCTCACCAGCCTTAGTCGTTTAACTCCTAAGTCATTGATTAGGGCATCCATGGTTGTGACCGGATCTACGCCAAGATTGACGGCATAGTCTGGCACGAAACTCGCTCCTAACCGCAACGGTTCGTCGGCATGTCTATACATATACCACTGTGCTATACCGTACATGCTACCAATACTAAACATGACTAGTAGGCATAGAATAGTGATAATTTTGTTCCAAATGTTTTTGGACAACCATTTTTGGAACACTAAATGCGCAGAGCTGAATACGGGCGTAGTTTTTGCATTTGTTTTTTGCTTATTTCTTCTAGACATCGTCTGGTACTATATCAATGAGTTAAAAATGATAAAAAAGAATTCGCTTACGCTATCTATAGTTATACCAGTTTACAACGAAGAACACCATCTGAAAGCCTGTTTGGATTCTATTGCCGCACAAATTGAGCAGCCAGATGAAGTAATCGTGATAGACAATAACTCTGTGGACAAAACTGTTGAGATTGCCAAGGGCTACGGTTTCGTAACGCTGTTGAAAGAGCCGAAACAAGGCGTGGTATTCGCGAGAAATCGAGGTTTTGACGCGGTTACATCGGATATAATCGGGCGGATTGATGCTGACAGTATTTTGCCACCCGACTGGACATATTATGTCAAGCATTTTTACGCTGAAAACAGTCATAATGATGAAGCGTTAACGGGTGGCTGCTACTTTTACAATATGCGCCTAGCCAGGTTTCAGGGGTGGTGTCAAGCCCAAATAGCCTTTAGATTCAATCGTTTCATATTGGGTCATTACATACTTTTTGGCTCGAACATGGCTATACCTAAAACCATGTGGAGTGATATTCGGCATAGTCTATGTCATGATAACGGAGTTCACGAGGATTTGGATCTGGCTATTCATGCATATAAAGCAGGCTACAAGATTACTTATAGATCTGGCTTAAAGGTAGGTGTAAAAATGCGACGTGTTCGCTCGCAGCGTGATCAGCTATGGAGTAACTTGATGTGGTGGCCTAAGACATTGCGACGACATGATCGCTGGACATGGATTATAGGTTGGATTGGCGCGGTGTTTTTGTACGCCATTTCCATCGGTGGTCCGCTAATCGAGCACATATCACGTTTTTTTGGATACTCACCAATCAATGAATAATTGTCATTCATTGTTGGAGGTGAAGCCACCGTATTGGTTTTTGGCTGGTGCGCAGTCTTTCCATAGGCCCTTGTTCCCTTCTCTGGCTTCGCGCTGGTAGTTCGTAAACTCTTCGCTTTTGGTAAACGGAAAGCTGACGTAGGCAAAACCGTAGCCGTTTTTGATGATTTGCGCTTGGACTAATCGACCGTCGGGCAAATAAACATAACGCAGTAATCGGTTGTAGCGATCGCGGTTAGTGCTCAAGGGGTCGGATTCCAGTCGTACTAGATTATTGCCAATTAAATCTTTGGTGTATTGGGATGCTGCTCGCCCAAAGCATTGCACGACCTTGCGCGGGTCGTGAGTTTCGGGCGTATCAACACCTATGAAGCGGACTTTTTCTTTTATGCCGTTCATATCAATGGCTATCGTGTCGCCATCATAAAATTGAGTAACACGGTAATTTCCTGACATGGAATTATTGGGTAGTTTCGATGTTAGTTCTGGATGTTGATCGGCAAAAAAACCGGTCAACACAAGGAGTAGGCCTATAACTAGGCCAAGAAGTTTCTTTCGCGTTCTCCTTTTCATATTAGATCGAGTTGTTTTGAGATATATTCTGGCGAGACTTTTGTGCCATCAATTTGGATATACGGTTCGTTGACATGAGGTTCTTCAATTACGTTGGCGATTCGTTCAAACATTGCTTCCGAAGTCTCGTTATCTGGCCAGAGAGGCTGTCGGTTGACATGGGTAGCTCGTTGCTTGGCTAGTTGGCGAGGTGTACGCACCCATAGTAAAACTGGTTGAGCGCCGGTTTTACGGCAAATGTCATATTTTTCTTGACGATGTTGATAGCGATTCAGGTTTGCGTCATAGATAACGTTTTTGCCTTCTCGTAAAAATCGTTCAGCCAGTTCATCAAGTTTTTTGTATAACTTACGATGCTCCTCTTGATTAAAAGTAGGATTTTTAAATAAATCTAATCGTGTGCTATCAGATGACAGATGTTCAGCGCCACTAAGTTGACTGATAATCTTGGCAGTAGTAGTTTTTCCGGCGCCAGGATAGCCAAGTAAAAGATATAAAATAGGTCGTGATTTGTTCACAGATTTATAATACACGAGTTAAGAATTTGATTGATGCGCGGGAGGGGTCAATAACCAGGAAAGTGTTATGGTAGTGGTCAGGAAGGCGGCTATAATCAGCAAGCTTATACCAGTGGGAATCTCAATAGCCAGCCACTTATAACCAAAAATTTTACTTGGGCTGATGATCATTTTGATGCCCACGCCAATCAAGATAATACCCAGGCCTTTGTTTAGTAGCCAGAAACGTTCTTTGATGTGATCAAAAACAAAATACAAGGCCCGGAGTCCAAGAATTGCTGCCGCGTTGCTCGAGAAAACAATAAATGGATCGCGGGAAACGGCTAGGATGGCTGGTACGCTGTCAATCGCAAAAATTACATCGGTAAGCTCGATAGCCAGTAGCGCCATAAATAATATTGTAGCTATTCTTTTGCCGTTTACGCGCGTGAATAGATTGTGTCCATCAAATTTGTGGGCGTATGGTATGAATCGGCTAATAAGGCCCCAGGTTTTGCTTGTCTCCGGATCAAACTCATGATCGTTATTATGAATTAGTAACTGGTAGCCACTGTATAGCAATAAACCGCCAAAAATGAGCAAGCTTGGCTCAAAACGTTCAATAGCTGCCACGCCGGCAAAAATAAAGATCGCTCGTAGAATAAGTGCGCCAAATACTCCCCAAAACAAAACTCTGTGCTGGTATTGTTTGGGGATTTTAAAATATGTTAGCAATACGGACCATGCGAATACGTTATCTATGGACAATGATTTTTCAATCAGATAACCGCTAAAATATTGAGTACTGGCTGACGCCCCATATAAAGGCCAAAAAACCAAACCCAAACCAATGCCCAGTCCAATCCATACTAGGCTTTGGATGATAGCTTCATGTATTGTTGGGCTGTGGTCACGGCGATGTAATAACAGATCGACCGATATGAGCAATGTGAACCAGCCAATCAGAACGGCCCAATGCCAGGTGGGAATATATAAATGTTGGGTGATGGTAGCAAAAGCAGCAGAGAACATTCTAAAAATCTATTCCTTTATTAGCCAGAAATTGATCATCAAAATGGTGTTTAAGCTTGGTCATATTGGTAGCGATATCGACGTACTTGAGTAGTTTGTCGGGAAAATTACGGCCCGTTAAGCACAGGCTGGTTTGTTCGGATCGTTTTTTTAAGAGTATTTCCAGTTGTTTTTCGGTAATCAAATTGTCGTTTACGGCGTTATTGATTTCATCGCAAATCACCAGATCGTATTGGCCGCTCATAGCGTGTTTCAGGGCTACTTCGTAGGTGTCATTGGCGGCTTGCTTGTGCTGTTCATCGGTAACATGATGCTCGCTTAATTCACCGGCCTTATAAAATCCCTTTCCGCCCTTAAAAAAGAATAGTTGATCTTCAAATATCGGCATAATGTCGCGGATAAAAATATGTTCGCCCACGCCCCAGTATTTGATAAATTGAATAAATGCGACTTTTTTACGACTGCCAAGCGCTCGGACCATAAGTCCCAGGGCGGCGCTAGTCTTGCCCTTGCCCTCCCCTGTATAAACAATTACCACGGAGTCCTTAGTCTTAAAATCCTCAAAAGCCATGCTACCCAGTATACTGGACCTGTCGCAAAATCCCTCGTTTCCAGTAAATCACGATATATCAATTGCTATAGCCCCCGCAAAACAAATTCACGGCTTTTTGAACCGCCCTCTCCGGTCAAAAGCTGTCTTTCCTCACTCACCTTATCTAATGATATGCTTCCCTCAGAAAAGCCAATTTTTGACTCGAAGATCATTGGCTCCAAAACCCCCGAATTTGTTTTGCGGGGGCTATATCTTGGTTGCTCCAAGCCGCGTGAAAATCGTTTTACCTGAATTTGCATAAAACCTAGGCAGCAGTGGTTTTGCTACTTGAGTTAGAACTTGCCGAACTTGCCGCAAAACGAGTTGCAAAGTGACCAAATCGATTGCGGCGCACGGCATCTCTGTCTGCATCTCTAAGCCTACGTCGAAAATTGTCAATCAAGTTCTGATGGTCAGGATCACTGGCCAGTGCGTCTTCGCTAGCTTCATCAAAAAACGATACCTTATCAGCTCCAGAGCCAACGACAGCGGCCCATGCCTGGATAACCCGCTCGCCATTTGGGTGGTCTCGTAAATAGCGCAAAACATCGATTACTGCTTGAGTGAGTTCAGGATTTTTGTCATGTAATTCTAAGCCTGCCCTAATCTCATCTGGGTCTGCTAGGTTGGCAACATCTAAAAACATTTGCAGTGCGACACGTTGATCACTAGAAGCCTCGTCATCAATAATAATATCGGGGCTTGATATAAATGTAGGGTCGTGGTCTATAGTCATACTATGTTCCTAATTTACATCTTGAATATAACACTCTTGATGTACTCGGTAAAGAAAATATGCCAGTTATGTGATGAAATTCACTTATAGTCCCCGCAAAACAAATTCGTGGGTTTTTGAAGCAATGATCTTTGAGTCAAAAACTGACTTTTCCGAGAGAGACATATCCTTAGATACGTTGAACGAGGAAAGGCGGTTTTGGGCCAAAGAGGGTGATTCGAAAAG
>JACOTW010000008.1 GCA_016178135.1 Candidatus Saccharimonadota bacterium | reverse complement strand
GTAGACCTATCCGCCATCCCCACCTCATCAGACACATCCGTAACCGCCAGGAAGATATACCGTACTACAGCTGGGGGTAGTGCTTTCCAGATGAAACTAGTTACCACCATCAATGACAACACCACCACAACCTACACCGACAACATAGCCGATGGTTCCCTAGGCGTCAACGAATCCAGAGTCAATACTACTGGTGGAATCGTATTCAACGGTACAGCCAGAACCCTAGTAACAGACCTAGCCACTACGGCTATTGGTTACAATGCTTTGAGGGTTAATACTGGCTACTACAACTCCGCTCTTGGCGTTAATGCCCTCTACTCCAACACCACCGGTAATGGTAGCACCGCTCAGGGTATACAGGCTTTATACAATAACACCATAGGTGGGAACAATACCGCTAATGGTGCTTTTGTTTTGCAATTCAACACTTCTGGTGGCAACAATACGGCTATGGGCTACGGCGCTTTGTTATCCAACACCACCGGATCTAATAACACCGCTATTGGTATAGTTGCCGGCCGCTACATAGCCGATGATATCACTGCTAATCAGACCAGTGGTAATAGCCTATATCTTGGAGCCAGCACCAAAGCCCTGGCCAACGGTGGTACCAACGAAATAGTCATAGGCTACAACGCCATAGGTCTAGGCTCCAACACCGCAGTTCTAGGCAACAGTAGCATAACCACCACCGCCTTGCGTGGCAATGTGGGCATAGGTACAACCGCTCCAGCCCAGAAGCTTCAAGTAACCAATGGTAATTTGCGGTTTGATCAAGTAGCTACTCCAACCGCTCCAACCGTAGCCGTCAACGCCACAGCCGGTAACCTAAACGGTGCCTACCAATACCGAGTCAGCTACGTAACCGCCCTAGGTGAAACAGAAACCGGCGCAGCATCAGCCGTAGTCAACCCCGCCAGCCAACAAGTCAACCTATCCGCCATCCCCACCTCATCAGACACATCCGTAACCGCCAGGAAGATATACCGTACAACGGCTGGGGGTAGTACTTTCCTAATGAAACTAGTTACCACCATAAACGACAACACCACCACAACCTACACCGACAACATAGCCGATGGTTCATTAGGCGTCAGCGAATCCAGAGTCAATACTACCGGCGGACTATTGTTCAACGGTACAGTCAGAACCTTGGTAGCAGACAACGCTACTACGGCTGTAGGTTACAACGCTCTTAGGGTTAATACCGGTTACTACAACACTGCCCTCGGCGTTAACGCCCTCAACTCCAACACCACTGGCTACAACAACACTGCCAATGGGGTGAGCTCTCTCCAAAGTAACACTACTGGCATTAATCACACTGCCCTCGGCTACGTCGCCCTCAACTCCAACACCACCGGCACCAACAACTCTGCTCTAGGTCAGGCCGCCCTCTACTTCAACACCACCGGCTCCAACAATACCGCAATGGGCGTGAATGCCGGACGCTACATAGCCGACGGCACAACCGCCAACCAAACCAGCGGCTCCAGCGTATACCTAGGTAACGAAACCAAAGCCCTAGCCAGTGGCGATACCAACGAAATAGTAATAGGCTACAACGCCATAGGTCTAGGCTCCAACACCGCAGTTCTAGGCAACAGTAGCATAACCACCACCGCCTTGCGTGGCAACGTCGGTATAGGTACCACTACTCTAAGTAGCCTAAGCGGTAACCTGGACATTCGCCAAATAGCCAACGGTGGTAACGTATTTTATGCCAAACGTAATACTGATACCGCGCCAACTGGTAATTTCTTCAAATTCCAAGACGCCACAAGTGCCGACCTAGCAACTCTAGACATAACTGGGGCTCTAACAGTTAAGGCGGCAACTATTAACGGCAATATAACCATCAACGGCCACATAATAACCGGCAATACCAGCGGATCAACTACGGTTGCAGCTGGCGCTGCCGCTACTTGTACGCTTACTTCTCCAACGGTGACTATAACCGGCAATGATATTTCTGGCACGGTTACAATTACCACTGCTACAGGTACTTGTACGGCTGGCACGTTGGCAACGGTTACATTTGCTAGTGCTTATGGTACGGCACCAAGAGTTACCCTTAGTCCGGCAGATGCGACTGGTGCGGGTCTACAGTATTATTACAACTCCTCAACGACTACACTGGACATCAAAACGGCCACCAATCCAGCCACAGCCACAACCTATACCTATACCTATCACGCCGAGCAGTAACAGGAGTTTTGCCACAGGTCCAGTTTACCCATGGTTCTACTGGTCATACCCATTATTGAAAAATTGTTGACGATTACCCTGCGAGCATAGTATGATATTGGTATGAGTACTATTAGTTTTTCTACCGAAGAAAGTATTAAGCGGGACATAACTTCGTGGGCTAAGAGTGCCCGCAAGTCAAAGAGCGACCTATTTCGTGATATGGTGCTAAGTTATGGGTTTAACCAACAACTCCAGTATTTTACGGATAAGACTGATGTTGTTTTAGCAGAGTTGGGAATTGTAGATGAGGCGCAACTATACGATTATTTGAGTAGTGATGAAACCTATAAAGATCGTCTTCGACACTAATGTTTATCTGGCTGCAACCAAAAGTGGTAGCTATGCTCGGGTTCAGCTTAAGAGGTCGCAACCAAATGGACCGTACCAGTTATTTATCTCGCCGGAGATAATTATTGAAGTTCGATCCAAACTTGAGCTTAAATTCGGCTATTCTGTATCTGAATCATCTGAATTCGTGGAAATGATCCTGAAATACGCCACACTTGTCTTGCCAAAACAGAAAATCCAAAATGTCTTGTCCGATGTAGATGATCATAAGATTCTAGAGTGTGCGCTCGAAGCCAAAGCTGAAATTATTATCACAGCCGATAAAGGTTTGCTAAAACTCAAAGATTATCAGGGAATCAAGATGGCTCATCCTGCTATGTTGAAATACTGGTTTAGCCAAACAAAAAAGTAGTTTTTGAACTCGTCATCCATCACTCAAAATTTGATCATTTTGGATTGGGATGGCTATACTGGACCTGTCGCAAAGCTCCCCCATCCCCAGACCAATTCATCTCGGCTGATAGCGGTCTGCCTTCTCTCGATGTAGCTTTAGAGCTAATTAATTAGCTCTAAAGCTACATCTTCTTCAGTCAAACCACTCTCAACTCGAGTTGATTTGCCCTGGGAATGGGCGATTTTGCGACAGGTCCAGTCGAAGTGTTACCGCAGGCTATGCTACAATTTATATATGACTGAAAAGATGACAGGTTTGGACGATATCGCGGCTATACTGGACCTGTCGCAAGCTCCCCCATCCCCAGACCGACTAACCTCGGCTACAAACAGTTTTTCCTCTCTCGATGTACCTTCGGGTACCTCTCCTTCAGACAAAACTGTTTTCGCTCGAGCTGATTCGTCCTGGGAACGAGGGATTTTGCGTAAGTCCAGTATAGTAGGCGACCCTGATACTCTGGCTCGTTGGGCGGTGGATGTCAGTAAAAAGACCGGTGTTGCGTTGCCAAAACTTTAGCGCGGGAGGAAAAATGAAAGTAATTATTTTATATCATCCAGAATCAGAGTTCTCCAGAATGGTAGAGGAGTATACCCATGATTTTGAGCGCACAAAAGGCAAGACCATTGAACTGATTAGCCTGGAAACTAAAAAGGGCGCTGTCATGGCAAAGCTGTACGACATTGTGCGGTATCCAGCACTTCTTGTTCTGCGGGATGATGATCAACTCATGAAACACTGGGAAGGGGATAGTCTGCCCTTGATGGATGAAGTAGTCGGATATTTTAACTGATGAGTTCTGGTAAACATTTTTTGGCCGAAATAGAAGAACAGATCCTGGCTACATGGGAGACAGAAAAGACATTTGAAAAAAGTCTGGAAAACCGTAAAACGGGCAAGTTATTTAGTTTTTACGATGGGCCGCCTTTTGCCAATGGCGTACCGCATTATGGTCATTTAGCACAAACAACTATCAAAGATTCTATAACCAGATACAAAACAATGCGTGGTTATTATGTACCGCGTCGCGTAGGCTGGGATACTCACGGCTTACCAGTAGAATATGCCATAGAAAAAGAACACGACTTCAGGGGTAAGCAAGACATCATAGCTTATGGTATAGATAAGTTTAACGCCGAATGCCGAGATTCGGTATTTAAATACAAAGATGTCTGGGAAAAAATGTTTCATCGTGTCGGTCGATGGGCGGATTATGGTCAATCATACGCAACACTTGACGAGAGTTATATAGAAAGTGTTTGGTGGGTTTTTAGAACTATTTACGACAAGGGTCTGATATATAAAGATTTTCGCTCCGCCCCGTATTGTCCACGTTGCGCCACGCCACTAAGCAACTTTGAATTAAATCAAGGCTACCAAGATAATGTATCTGATCCTAGTTTGTTCGTGAAATTCAAACTTACAGGGGAAGATGCCTATTTGCTTGGCTGGACCACGACTCCATGGAGTTTGCCAGGTAATGCTGCCATAGTGGTCAAGCCCGATGCTAAATATGTTTTTGTTGAGGTAAAAGATGACGAAGGGAAGCCGGAAACGCTTATTCTTGCCCAAGATCGTCTTGAAGTTCTTGACCTGAAAACATACCATATCGTGAAAGAAGTTACGGGCAAAGAACTGATCGGACTTAGCTATGAGCCGCTATTTAAACTTAATAATATAAAAACCTACAAAGATCATAATAATTTGTATAAGGTATGGGGTGCGGATTTTGTCAGTATAGAAGATGGTTCAGGGGTATTGCATGTTGCTCCCGCTTTTGGCGAAGACGACCTGAATTTTGGTAAAAATAACAACATACCAGTACTTATGACGGTTGATGAATTTGGCAAAATCACCAAGACTGCTGGTCTACCAGAAGCTATCGAGGGTTTATTCTTTAAAAAGGCAGATGAGAAAATAATCGAACACCTTACAAAGCAAAACAATGTCTATGCTGCTGAAACTTTTACACATACTTATCCTTTTTGTTGGCGATGTGATACTCCATTACTTTATTACGCTACAGATTCATGGTTAGTTAAAGTAAGAGACTTAAATGATGAATTGGTGGAAAATAATCGACAGATTAACTGGGTGCCTGATCATATAAGAGACGGTCGTTTTGGGAAATGGCTACAAGGTGCCAGAGATTGGGCCATTAGCCGTAACCGCTTTTGGGGTGCTCCTTTACCTATCTGGGTTACTGATGATGGAGAGATTGTGGTAATCGGTAGTGTCAAAGAGCTCAAAGAAAAAGCTGTGGATCCCTCTAAGGTTACGGATTTACACCGGCCTTTTATAGATGATGTAGAGATTAAAACACAATCAGGTAAAATCGCTCGTCGTATTCCAGAAGTTTTTGATTGTTGGTTTGAGTCTGGCTCAATGCCGTACGCACAGGATCATTATCCATTTGAAAATTCAGATGATTGGGATAGTCGTTATCCAGCGGATTTCATCGCCGAAGCCATAGACCAGACCAGAGGCTGGTTTTATACTCTGCATGTTTTGGCGACAGCGCTGTTCGATAAGCCAGCCTTTAGAAATGTTATTTGTAGTGGTTGGGTGGTGGCTGCCGATGGCGAAAAGTTAAGCAAGCGCAAAAAAAACTATGCCCCAATGGATAATGTATTTGATCAGTTTGGTGTCGATACGCTTCGGTTTTTTATGGCATCCAGTCCGATTGTGAATGGTGAAGATGTTCGATTCAGCGTGGATTATTTACGCGATGTTCAGCGTAAAGTTTTCATGACCCTAAACAATGTATATAGTTTCTATAAACTTTATGCTGATGTGGATAAATGGGAGCCTAAGGCTACTTTCACTGAACCAGAGAGTACTAATATTCTTGATAAATGGGTTATTTCAAGAGTAAATCAAGCTGTTGAGGAAATAACAACGTTAATGGACAGCTATCGGCTTGATAAGGCAACAAAACCATTGTCGGACTTGCTGGACGATGTTTCTAATTGGTTTGTTCGTCGTTCGCGTAGGCGTTTCTGGAAGAGTGAGGATGATGATGACAAACAACAAGCCTACGAGACGCTTTACTTTACATTAGTGCGTCTCTGTCAGTTGTTGGCTCCTTTTTCGCCATTTTTGAGTGATCATATTTGGCGACAACTGGTAAAGGGAACGGATTTACCCAATTCAGTACACTTGAGCGATTGGCCTATTGCCGGAAAAGTTGACGAAGATCTGATTAACAATATGCAACAAGCTCGAGAAGCTATCACCGTAGGCTTAGCGCAACGCGCGGAAGCTAAGGTCAAAGTAAGGCAGCCACTAGCAGAGGTGGTAATGCCTAGGCTTGCGGAAGATTTTAGAGAAATTGTGGCCGAGGAATTGAATGTGAAAAAAGTTTCTTGGGGCAAAGAGATCAAGGTTATTACGAAGATTACAGATGAGCTTCGAGAGGAAGGTATTATGCGTGAACTAGTCAGGCATATTCAAAAAGCTCGTAAAGATGCTAATCTTCAGGTTGATGATAGGCTGATGCTATTAGTAGAAACCAAAAGTCCAGAGATCCAACGGGCTATCGATGCCTACAAGGACTTAGTAATGTCCGAAACTCTGGCCGTAGTATTTGGTAAGGTTTTAGCCGATGCTTATAGTAGCAACGTCAAAATTGAAGGATTAGATGTCCAGATTACTTTGAATCTGACAAAACACTAGACGACGGCTGAAATTGTTGCATAAATCGGCTGATTTACTCTGGAGATGAAGGGTTTTATTGCAAGTACGGTTTACAGGGGCGGTACTTTCTGGTACTATCTGTTGTAGCATAGGACTTTTGCACTTTTTCATCACAACAGACCACAGCTGACTTACCGCAAACTATCTGTATTCCCTCGGTGTACATGGGTACCCCTCAAGAATCCAAATAGTTTTTGTACCAATCATCTGTACCCTGTTATCAATGAAAAAGTGCAAAAGTCCTATATAGTAATAAAACTGGAAAGATTAAAGACAATGAAAAAAGCCGTAATCGCCACTGGCGGTAAACAATATTTGGTTACAGAAGGGGAAACGCTAGAGGTAGAGCTTCTGAAACAAGAAAGCAAAACGTTGAGCTTCACCCCTATGTTAGTTATTGATGGAGATAAGACAATCGTTGGCACGCCGGAGGTCAAGGATTCTAAAGTAACAGCAGAGATCATCGCACAAGACCTTCAGGGCGATAAAGTTACATCAATTCGCTACAAGGCCAAAAAGCGTGTACATACTGTTCGCGGGCACCGACAACATCACACAATACTAAAGATTACAAAAATCACATAAACTTTTGTTTAGATATTTTCGAATCACCCTCTTTGGCCCAAAACCGCCTTTCCTCGTTCAACGTATCTAAGGATATGTCTCTCTCGGAAAAGTCAGTTTTTGGCTCAAAGATCATTGCTTCAAAAACCCACGAATTTGTTTTGCGGGGACTATATTTCGTATTTTTTTATTGCGCCTTGGTTGCCCCAAACATCTACAAACAGTTTTTCCTCTTTCGATATGCGTGTCTCCGTAAGAGTTAGGAAGCCTTATAATACTAGCTGGATAGTACTAGCTATCCATGGCTTGGATTCTATTGGCTACTCCTCCAGAAGCTCAACAATTTTCATCCAAGCAGGATTACTCTGGAATTGGTGAAAAAGTACGAAAGTCCTATAATACATAGTTACATGTCACATATAATCGCTGTACTAAATCAAAAAGGTGGAGTCGGAAAAACTACCACGGCTGTTAATGTTGCGGCTTATTTAGCTAAAGCAGGGAAAAGCGTACTACTTATAGATTTTGATCCGCAAGGTAATGCTACTAGCGGTCTCGGGTTAGATAAACAATCTCAAGAACAAACAAGCCATGAAGTACTTTTTGGTCAAATAACTCTAGATAAAGCAGTTCAGGCAACCAACGTACCCAATTTGTTCATATTACCAGCCAATGCTGGATTAGCTACTGCCGAAATAGGTCTTGTCCATCAGCAAGATAGAGAATCACGACTCAAGCAGGCGATTGTGGCTATTAACTATGACTATGTCTTTATTGATTGTCCGCCAGCTCTAGGACTTTTAACTATCAACGCCCTAACAGCCGCAAATCTATTATTGATTCCTGTACAAGTTGAATATTATGCTCTCGAGGGTCTTAGCCAGCTACTAAGTGTTATGCAGCAAGTACGACAAGGCCTGAATCCAAATCTAGAAATACTTGGAGTGCTTGCAACAATGTACGACACGCGCACAGGATTATCGGAACAGGTTTATGATGAACTTACTAAGCATTTTGGTGATAAAATGTTCAAGACTATGATTCCTCGTAATGTACGTTTGGCGGAAGCGCCTAGTCACGGCAAGTCGATTGCCGAATATGACAGGTGGTCAAAAGGGGCGCGAGCATATAAACAGCTAGCAAAAGAAGTGGAGAAACGGCTATATGTCTAGAATAGGTTTGGGAAAAGGCCTCGACGCTCTTATACCAAAAGATTTTGATAGTACAGTTTTGCTTGATAAAAAAGAGCGCATCCAAAACGTGTCCGTATCGGAAATTCAGCCAACGATTGATCAGCCACGACGACAATTTGATGAAACGGCGCTTAATGAATTAGCGGCTTCGATTGCTCGGTATGGTATCTTGCAACCATTGATAGTTACGCCAAGTAAAGATGGTGTTTATCATATCATTGCAGGCGAACGGCGATGGCGAGCAGCTAAAAAGGCCGGTCTTAAGCAACTTCCAGTCATCATACGATCCAGTAAAGAGTTGGAAAGGTTAGAGATCGCGCTTATCGAGAATGTTCAGCGCGTAGATTTATCTCCGATAGAGCAAGCTGTATCTATTGAGCGGTTGCATCAGCAATTCAACATAGGTTACAGCGATATCGCCGAGAGATTGGGTAAGGCAACGACAACAGTTAATAATATTGTTAGGTTGTTGCAGCTACCTGAAGCTGCCCGAAAAGCTTTGGAAGCGAAACGTATAACGGAAGGACACGCTAGATCAATCTTGGCTCTAAAGAATAATCCCGAACGCCAGCACCGCCTACTTGAACTCATCGAAGGACAAGGTTGGTCTGTGCGTCAGGCCGAACAATTCGTAACAGCCCACAAGCAAGGGGCAGATACGATAGCAAAAGCAAAAGCAAAAACTACTAGTCAAACTCCTGAAACAAAAAATCTAACCAAGAAGCTTGGTTATCCAGTATCTTTGCGTCGTACAGCTCGTGGCGGGCGACTCGAGATTCATTTTAAGAACGACCAAGAGCTTAGCAGGCTAATAGATAATCTTGGGGCTTGACGGATTATCTGACACGAGTTTCGCACTTTTTAATCGTGTCAGTATGGCTAAAAAGTACCCGCCTTATTGATGGGCAGGATTCTTAGCGATAATTTGCCCACAACATCGTTCGCAGATATAGTGCCAAAATATCGTGAATCAAGGGAATTTTCTCTATTATCGCCACAGACAAATAATTGATTGGCCGGAACTACTATATCAATGTTGCCAGAAGTATTTATGTCGCCAGTGTTCCATGGGGCGTTGGTGTCAGGATTGTATCCTTCAGGGTGGCTACCATTATATACGGTGATCTTGTTGTTGTTTACAACCACTCTATCCCCGGGCAGGCCAATAACACGCTTAATTAGTTGTCTATCTTTGTTGCTGTTTAGCTCGGGCAGGCCTCTCATTATAAATATAATTATATCTCCACGATTTGGTATATAAGAGTGCCCGGTAAGACGCGCCCAAGTACGGGCAACTTTTACTACGACCAATCTATCTTTATTCTGAAGTGTTGTTTCCATACTCGGTCCATCTACTTCATAGGATTGAAAGACAAACATTATGAAAAATAGTGCTATCAGAAATGCGGAAGCAAAAATTGCGATAATAGAAAAAAATCCGCCCCAACCTTCTCTTTCGGATGTTGTTATTTCTGGTAGTTCAGGCTCTGATTCAGGGTTGCTTATTGGATCTTGTGATATACTCGAACTACCCAAAACTCCTCCATCCCCAGCTTGAATTCTATCGGCTACTCTTCGAGTCTGAGCCTGAGGGCTCACCTCAGAGTCGAAGACAAACGGTTTTTCTTCTCTCGATGTAGCTAAGGCTACCTCTCCTTCAGTCAAACCACTCCCAACTCGAGCTGATTTAGCCTGGGAACGGGCGATTTTGCGTAAGTCCAGTATAGTGGGAAATTGTTGCATTTCAGATTATAACTATAACACGCAAACACACATTTTCCTGAAACTGCACGTACACGGGACGATTTGCGATAATAAACGTAAACGTTATACTTAGGTATTCTACTATGGATAATTTTAGACATAACAAAGCAAAAAATCATCGCTTCAAGACTACCGATGGGTTCGTGGGTAGTAATAAACAGCATGGTGCTACTGACACGGGGCGTAATCAGACTTTGCAGCCAAATCAGAACGCTATGTTAGGAGATTTTCACAAGCGTGATGGTTTTCATGCCGCCAGTCAAATAGCACAAGATACCAAACCGTTATCACCAAACCGTCAACTTTACGGCAATAATAGTCGTAGTAATATGGACAACTTACCACCAGTCGCCAAGCCAAAAAAACACCGCAACTGGAAGAAGATAATCAAAAGAAGCTCACTCGCCTTAATAGTTTTAACACTTTTGTTGGGCGGGTTTTTATTTGCCAAAGGCTACTGGAAACTTCATAAGGTTTTTAGGGGTGGGGGCGGAGCTATTGGTCTAGAAGAAAATGTTGATCCTACGAGGCTAAAAGGCGAAGGCGACGGTCGTGTTAATGTTTTGTTGCTAGGGATTGGTGGCGATGGCCACGAGGGTCCGGACTTGTCTGACACCATTCTTATAGCCAGCATTGATCCGATTCAAAAAACCGCCGCCTTGCTTAGTATCCCGAGGGATTTGTGGGTTAAGCCAGCTGGCTACGGTTACATGAAGATAAATTCAGTCTACGCCAACAATAAATATTCTGCCTTGGCAAAGAAAATGAACGAAAAAGATGCGGTGGAATTTGGTCTTAGCGCTTTAGATAAAGAAGTCGAAAAAGATTTTGGTATAACCATGAATTATCACGCTCTAGTTGATGCCCGTGGCTTTGAGCAGGCCATTAATACCGTGGGTGGAGTAGATGTAAATGTTGATGCTGCAAGTACTGTACACGAAGTATTGTGGGATGATATTGGTAACAAGACTTATACGTTAGACGTAAAGCAAGGTCAGCAACATTTCGATGGACGTCGAGCAACATTCTATGCGCGCTCGCGTCATGCTAGTCCACGTGGCGATTTTGATAGAACCGAAAGACAGCGTTTGTTAATTCTTGCCCTAAAGAACAAAATATTTTCACTCGGCACTTTCTCTAATCCCATAAAAATATCAAAACTAATAGATGATTTTGGCGATCGCATATCTGTTAATATGAAGGTCAATGAGATGCTACGGCTTTACGATTTGGGTAAAGACATCGGCAATATCGCCTCTTTAGGCTTGGCTGATCCTCCAAACAATTTTGTAACAACTGATAATATAAACGGCATTTCAATAGTAAGGCCACGAGCGGGGTTGATGGATTTTTCTGAAATTCAAAACTATGTGCGTAACGCGCTCAAAGACGGCTATATTGCTAATGAAGATGCCAAGGTAATGGTTTTGAATGGTACAGAGACTGTTGGATTGGCCTCCAAGAAGGCGGATTTTCTAAAATCGTATGGCTATAATATATCAGCCGTGGCCGACGCACCTACCAAAAATTATCAAAAAACTATACTGGTTGACTTGAGGGGCGGTATTAAAAAGTACACCAAGAATTATCTAGAAAAACGTTTGGGAGTAAAAGCCGTTTCCAAACTGCCAGATATTAATATTGCACCAGGAACCGCAGATTTTGTTATAATACTAGGACAGAATGAGGCAAATAACTTCTAAATTAAAACCACGTAGTGGTTTCGCACATGTTTTCCACCTTCTATTGACACTATTGTTGCCAATTCTTATTTTTATTCTAGTAAGGATTGACTTTGCTCAACTAGGCTTGGCGCTGATTTTTTTGAGTAAATGGAGGATGTTTGCTGTGCGGCCACGTCATTGGCCAGCGAACGTACGGGCAAATGCCGTAGATATTATGGTGGGTATATCGCTTCTTATATTTATGTCGCACAGTGAAACTGCTTCATGGCAACTTGTTTGGGCGGCAGCTTACACTATATGGTTGTTTTTTATTAAACCCGGCTCAAAGGTGTTAATGGTATCTACTCAAGCTATGATTGCGCAATTTTGCGGGCTTATAGCATTATTTCTTACATGGGGTGGTTCGCCGCTATATGTGCTGGTTTTGACTAGTTGGTTGATCTGTTACTTTACCGCTAGACATTTTTTTACGAGCTTTGACGAACCTTTGGCACGGTTGTTTGCTTACTTCTGGGGTTATTTTGCCGCTGCTCTTGTGTGGTTGCTCGGCCACTGGTTATTATTTTATGGTGTTTTAGCGCAACCTGCCTTATTGTTGACCGTTCTTGGTTTTGGGCTGTCCGGACTATATTACTTAGAAGAATCAGATCGTTTATCAGTTTTATTGAGGCGTCAGTTTATATTTATAATGATAGCAATAGTTATGGTGGTGTTAGTTTTTTCTGATTGGGGAGATAAGGCATTATAGTAATGACATTAGCAAAAATTTTAAGGGGGGAACATTATGAATAGGTTTAAACTAGGGCTATCTAAACTGGACTTACGCAAAGCTCCCCCATCCCCAGACCAACTAATCTCAAGCGGTAGCGGTCTGCCTTCTTTCGATGTAGATAAGGCTACCTCTCCTTCAGTCAAACCACTATCAACTCGAGCTGATTCACCCCGGGAACGGACGATTTTGCGTAAGTCTAGTAAAGACTGGAATACGCCAGATCGCGTTAGATTGCTTGGTGCGGCATTCTTGATTATATTAAGTGGTTCTATGGGTTTCCTGGGCGGTTGGCTGGGTGGTGAAAGACGCGAAAAAAATGGTAATAATGAAGCAACTGCAAGCCAACAAGTCGTACTAAAAGAAAGTGAAATTATTAGCGATATAGCCAAGCAAGTTGGACCTAGTGTAGTTTCTATCAACGTGACGACATCATCAACGAATGATTTTTTGGGCTTTTCAAGGCCAGTGGAACAGAGAAGTGCTGGCACCGGAATTATTATTAGTAAAGACGGCTATATTTTGACAAATCGACATGTGGTATCCGCGGGTACGCAAGATATCAGCGTTACCTTGTCTGATGGTACGGAGTTTACTGGAGTAGAACTGGTGGGGCGTACTAATGAAAATGATTCGCTGGACGTTGCTTTTCTTAAAATTCAAGACCGTAAAGGTAAAGAATTAAAACCAGCCAAGATTGGCGATTCCAGTAAAATAGAGGTTGGCGATAAGGTTATAGCTATCGGCAATGCTTTAGGACGCTTTCAAAATACAGTTACTTCCGGCATTATTTCAGGTTATGGACGTAATTTGGAGGCGGGTGACCAAAGTGGAACGACCAGCGAAACTCTGCAAAACTTATTTCAAACCGATGCCGCGATTAATGAAGGTAACTCCGGAGGTCCCTTAGTCAATATAAACGGGCAAGTAATTGGCATAAATACAGCCGTAGCAGGAAGCGGAGAGAATATAGGTTTCGCTATTCCAATTAACGATGTTCAAGGACTTATTAAAATAGTTCTAGAAAAAGGAAAATTACTGCGTCCATATCTAGGTGTGCGATATGTATCACTGACTGACGACTATGCCTATCAACTGAACCTTAATGTTAAAAGAGGCGCTTACATTGTTGCATCTAACGGTCAGCCCTCTATTATTCCAGGTAGTCCAGCCGAAAAGGCTAATTTGAAAGAAAAAGATATCATCATAAAAATAGATGATATTGCTATCGATGAAAATAATAGTCTTACGTCGCTTGTTGGTAAGCACGCTGTCGGCGATGATCTGAACCTAACAATTGTTCGAGACAATAAGGAACAAAAAGTTAAAGTCAAACTAGAAGCTAGCCCTACACAGTGAATACCTGAATAAAAGCATCAGATTTCAAAAGCCTATAGCCACTACTATCTGCTATATCTATTAGCGCTTGATGTTGAAAAGGAAAAGATTCAGTGAACACATATTTTAGATGCTTTTGGCTAGACAGTTGCCGGAATAATTTACGGTACAAATCAAGCCCGTCCAGCCCCCCAAATATTGCTATAGGAGGCTCCATGGCTGCTGCTTGGTTGATTTGGTAACCATCAGGCACATAGGGTAGGTTGGCTAGAATTACATCATACTGACTAGTTGTTGATTCTAGCAAATCAGACTCAATTACTGAATTATCAACTCCCAAGTGTTGTTTATTTTTTTTGCACACTTTGTAAGCGTTGTCATTAAGCTCAAGCATATCCACTGTTATATTGGGAAATTCCAGCTTTGCTGTAATACCAAGACAACCGGATCCAGATCCTACATCTGCTAAGACAAAAGGTTGTTTTATTTTCAACGATTTTAATAGATCAATCATTGTTTCAGATTCTGGACGTGGTACAAGCACGTGTTTATTTATCAGAAACTCACGTCCATAGAACTCACACTTGCCTCGTATGTAGGCAAGTGGTTCATGGGTGGACCGACGTCTAATTTTGCGGTTGAGTATATTAAGTACTACAGGACTTATATAAGATTCTTGGTAGGCGAGTATATGGGTACGATTTTTGTTCAGGGTGTCTTCCAGTATCACTAGGCAGTCTAGCCGTGCCGTGGTTATGCCGGCGGATGAAAGTTTTTTTTCGGCATATTTCAGCCAGTCGAATCGAGATACCTCATTCTGGGAACGGACGATTTTGCGTAAGTCTAGCTTAATCATGTTTCGTATGGATTATTCTTGGCCGATTAGCTCTCGTTCGTATTGCGAGAGTTTTTCTATTAGGTCGTCTATGTTACCGGCGAGGGCGGCTGGGATGTTGCTGCGGGAGTAGCCAATGCGGTGATCAGTTATACGGTCTTGGGGGAAATTGTAGGTACGGATTTTCTCACTGCGATCTCCAGATCCGATTAGCTTTTTGCGGGCTTCTGAAAGCTGTTTTTGTTCTTCGTTAATTTTTAACTGCAAAAGCCTGGAACGCAATACGCTCATAGCCTTGGCTTTATTCTTGATCTGGGATTTTTCGTCCTGATTGGCAACCACAAGTCCTGAAGGAAGGTGAGTAATACGAACTGCTGAATCTGTAGTATTTACTGATTGTCCGCCATGACCGCCGGAACGGAAAACATCTATGCGTAAATCATTTGGATTAATTTCTATATCTGTTTCTTCGGCTTCAGGCATAACAGCTACAGTCACGGTACTGGTATGAATACGGCCTTGGCTTTCTGTTACTGGTACGCGCTGAACTCGGTGGACACCAGCTTCAAATTTGAGCATGCGATAAGCATTATCTCCGCGGATGGTAAAGATTACTTCCTTGAAGCCACCAGCCTCCGAAGGGCTTTCACTCACAAGCTCGGTTTTATAATTATGAATCTCGGCCCAGCGTATGTACATGCGATATAATTCACCACTGAATAAGCTGGCTTCATCGCCACCCGCAGCAGCTCGGATTTCCATGATTACGTCTTTTTCATCATTTGGGTCCTTGGGTGTGAGTACTTCAGATAATTGGAATTCTATACCATCCGTCAATGTTTCAAGATGCAATAGTTCTTCCTCGGCCATTTGAGTGATTTCGGTGTCAGAACCTCTAGACAACTCCTTGGTTTCTGCAATTTCTCTTTGAATTTTTTTGCGTTCATCAAGTAAATGAACAACCTCTTCTAGATGACTTTGGCGACGAGCAAGCTTGGGATATTGTGATGTGCTGAAAATAGCTGGATCTTGCAGTTTGACCCGTAGATTTGCTAGTTCGTCCCGATATGCCTGTTCTATGTCTTGCATGGTTAGCTTCTAATATACACGAGTTTCGCACTTAGCCATTGATGCCAGGTGGTAGCTGGCTGGTTACAGTTGTTCAATCCGAGGGAGGCATAACTATTGTTATGTTGAGTGAAGAGTGAGCGGCTGTAGCCTGTCAGGTGTCATCTGGGGCGATGGAAAAGTGCGAAACTCGTGATATACATGCATTTTGCATTTTTCCATCACCCTAGCTTGCCCCAAACTGGTTACAAATAGGCACGAGTTTTGCTCGTCCAGTTTAATGTTTGCCGGGTTTGAGGCTGCCGATTTTTTGAGATTCGTCTAATCTGGGTGATTTAATACGGGTTTTGCCTGCGGCTTTTTTCATGGCTTCTGCGCGAACTTTGGCGGCTTCTTGTCGGGCTTTAAACTTATCTACACGACCCTCTATGTCTACTAGTTTTTCCTGACCGGTGAAGAACGGATGGGAGGTGCTGGAAATATGAACCTTTACCAAAGGATATTCAACGTCATTAAGCTTGATAGTGTCATTAGTAGCGACCGTAGACTTAGTTAAAAAAGTCGTATTATTATTGAGGTCTTGAAAAACCACTGGTCGGTAGGTATCAGGATGTAAATCTTTTTTCATAGCTCGTGCTATTATAGCCAGTTGCATAATATATGTCAATCTGTTAAGCTTTGATTATCATAAATTGAAACAATTTAGGAATAAATCCTCCTTGATTTGAACCGTGCAGGGAAGTCGGGGTACCTAAATGAAGATAAAGGATAAAAGGATAAAAGGATAAAATCATGGCATCTACACAAGTGGATATTAAAAAACTATTAGAATCTGGGGCGCATTTTGGTCATAAAACCAGTCGTTGGCACCCGAAGATGGCGCCGTTTATTCACAGCAAACGTGGCGGTAGTCATATTATTGATCTTACGAAAACAGTTGAACGCCTAGAAACTGCTCTGGATTTTTTGGAAGAAACAGCAGCAGAAGGTAAACAAATTTTACTAGTAAGCACCAAGCGACAAGCTAAAGATATTGTCAAAGAAACTGCCGAACGTACAGGTATGCCTTTTGTGGTAAATCGTTGGCTGGGAGGTATGCTAACTAATCGCAATACCATCGGTGCCCGTATTAAATATTTGAAAGATTTAGAAACTCGACTGGAAAACGGACAGTTAGCAAGCAAATATAATAAGCTTGAAGTACAGCGGTTCCAAGAAGAAATTGCAGTTATGAACGAACAATACGGCGGCATTAAAAATCTTGTGCCTAGACCGGGAGCTGTGTTTATAGTGGACATTACTCATGATACTAATGCAGTTTTGGAGGCTCGAAAACTTAACTTGCCAATAGTTGCTTTAGTTGATACCAATGCCGATCCAACCCCTATAGATTACCCTGTGCCCTGCAACGATGACGCGGTGAAAATTATCAAATTGATAATGGATTACGTTGAGCAGGCAATTACTGCCGGAAAAGATAAGTATCAAAAGAAAGCTGATAGTGCACAGACAAAAGCTGATAGCAAAACAACAGAAAAAGTTGTCGAAAAGCAAGTAACAGAAAGTAAGTCCAGTAAATAACAGAAACTGGCGATCATAAATTAAAGGAGAAACGAATATGGCAAATGTTTCAGTTGAAGAAATTAAAAGATTGCGCGAGTTGACTGGTGTTGGTATTACTGATGCCAAAGTGGCTTTAATTGAATCAAATGGTGATTTTGACACGGCTCTGGCCGCTATGCGCAAAAAAGGCCTAACCAAAGCTGAAAAACGTGGTGAACGTGAAGCCCGAGCCGGATTGGTTGGTAACTACAACCATGATGGCCGTATCGGTGTGCTGGTAGAAGTCAACTGCGAAACCGACTTTGTGGCTCGTAATGAAATTTTTGTAGATTTGGTAAAGGACATCGCTATGCACATTGCCGCCAGCAGCCCAGAATATGTCAGTGTTGACGATGTGCCAGCAGAGGTCAAAGAAAAAGCCGCCGCTGAATTTACCGAAAAAGCCAAAAGTGAAGGCAAGCCAGAGCAGATGATCGGCAATATTGTCGAAGGTATGCTGAAAAAACACTTTTCCGAACGTTGTTTGCTAGACCAACCATTCGTGAAGAATCCTAATCAAACAGTCGGCGATTTTGTCAATGAGCACAATGCCAAACTGGGCGAAAATATTGTAGTCCGTCGCTTTAGCCGTATAGCACTCGGCGAAGTCGAGTAATACGTAATCCTTTACTTTGTATACACTATTGTATATACTTGTATCTAGAGGATTATTCTATGAAAACCACGACTAAAGTTAAAAAATGGGGGAATAGCTTGGCTATTCGTATACCTCAAGCTGTTATCCAGGATTTGGGGCTATCAAGCGATAGCCAGCTCCAACTAACCAGTAATGGTAAGAGTGTGACTCTAAAACCAAAAGCTACTAAAGCTAAAAAAATAGGTCTTGAGAAACTATTGGAAGGAGTTACTCCGGAGAATATTCACCCCGAAGTAGATTGGGGACCACCGGTTGGTAAAGAAATATGGTAGCTTATGTGCCAGACAAAGGAGATATTGTCTGGATCGACTTTTCGCCAACGAGAGGACATGAACAATCCGGTGTGAGACCAGCGCTTGTATTGTCGCCAAAGATATATAACGCCAGAAGTGGCTTAATGGTGGCTTGTCCGATCACGTCCAAAGTCAAAGACTATCCATTTGAAGTTCGGATTCAAGCCAAGAAAATTGATGGCGTGGTTATTGCTGATCAAGTCAAGAACCTTGATTGGCAAGCCAGAAAAGTATCTTTCGCGGAAAAAGCCCCTAAGACAGTTGTCGCTCAAGCGCAAGATCTCATTGAGGCATTGGTATTAAGTTAACTGTCCTCTTAAGACAATCCTTTTAAAGGCGTTGCTGTACCATTTGTTCCATTTTTATCTGTAATCTCACGAAAAAATGGGACACGCTTTTTGTACCGTCTCATTTTGTCGTATTAACTCCTTGAAATCGTATCAGACCCACACGCTCAGCCAGAACACGCCAGCAGAACTTGAGACCCGAATCCCTCATGTTTATATGTTATTAAGAAAACTGTTAAAGAGTCGCGCGATGCGACTCTTTTTACTTATGCCCTGTTTTGTAGACCATAATCCAGCCGGAGCCCACCTTAAGTGCTGCGGGGTCGCAGATGTAGGTGTCGCTTGACGGTTCGAGCCGGTTGCCTGGGTCATCCGTAAAGCTCAGGCCATCCTTGAAAAAATTAAAAGGGTCTCACCCTTAACAGGGAAGAATTTTGTGATTCGTGTTCCAAGGGGAACCCTTGGAACAAACTGACGAATTAAAAATCTGCAATACACCCATCTGTTAAGGGTGAGACCCCAAGATTCCTAAGATTCAAATGAATAACTGGTATTTTAAAACACTTTATAAGGATGAACCTGTATAATACAGTACTCTTTTCCCATAATCCCTCATAGAATCTTGACCAAAACCCTCGGGGGGGGGTAAACTCACATATAAAGGATAAGCATAAAAAGGAATACCTAGCCCATGGCACGACTTCCCATCCCTGGTTCAGATAATGGTACTTGGGGAAACATCCTCAATGACTATCTCTCCGTTGAGCATAACGCTGATGGTACCCAGAAAACAGTCTCCCTAGCCAAGGGTGGTACCGGAGCTACTGATGCCGCTACAGCCCGCACCAATCTAGGTGCTGCCTCTACAACTGACCTAACCGCTCATACCACTGACACCGTAGGCGCACATGACGCGTCAGCGATCAGCATCCTCGACACGGCAGGCAACTATACCGCCACCGATGTCGAAGGGGCGCTAGCGGAGCTCCCTGCCACATATGCGCCGCTAGTTGCCTCTGCGAGATTTGTTCCAGGGTTGGTGGGTGACGGAATCGCAGACGATGGCCCCGCAATCAACTCGGCCATTGCTGCGGGAGGACAATGGGCACTGTACCCCGGCAAGACCTACGCCACGTCTGTTCCCATTGTGCCAGTAGGGTCGCTCTCGCTCTACGGAGCCACGATCAAGGCTATCGCCTCCATGGCTGCGGTGATCCAGACTTCACTCACGACGCCGATTCAGTCATGGCAGATGCTCGGCGGGACGATTGACTGTAACGACCTCGCCAGTATTGGTGTTGACGGGCGGTTTCTCTACGACCCTACCATCTTGAACGTGATCATTCGCAAGCCACTCCTCAAGGGCATCCGCCTGGGTGATACCGGAGCGTCCGGGTCTTCCTACGGGGCGACTGTCGCCAACTGCATGGTCCGACGAGGAGGACAAGGTGCTGTTGAGGGTACTGTCCCAGCGGGTTCTGTAGGAATCCACTTGACGTCGTTCTGTAGCGATAGCCACGTTGCTCACGTCATCGTGATTGGATCAGAAACTGGTGTTCTGCTTGATTCGGGCAACACAAAGGTCCTTGATGTTCATGCGTGGGCATTCAGTTCGACCGGGTGGTTGGGGACCGCATTTGATGACAACGGCAACGGCAACGAATGGCACGAGTGTTTTGCGGATACCCCGCAAACGTACGGCTTCCGTCTTCGACAGTTCAACACTCGGATCATCGGCGGGACCGTTTACTGCAACTCGATCTACGGGGTTGACAACACAATCGTCGCTGTAAAAGTCGACCAAGCTGCACCGGCCCTAACCGTTGTTGGCTTGCACTCTTTCGGTTCCTCGGGATCTCGTCGTATTGCCAAGGACTTTGAGGCTGCTTCGACGGCAGCCCTAGACAATTGCACGATCGTCGGTACGCAACAAACAAACACGGTTACTCAAACGTCTGCTCGGCTGCCGTTGATTGGTGGAAATTTGCGACTAGATGTGCCATCCGGAGGATATGGTTTCTTTGCTCGTGCCAACTTAACGAATTCCAATGGATTCACTTGGCGCCCACAGGCGTCTGCCACTGGGTATGCACTCAATATTCGGGACTCCGGTGACACTGCCACCGTTGCCGGGATTCGAGGTGATGGGCAGATAAAGAATCTTGGGGTGCCCACAGCGTCACGTCCATCGGCAGTTACCGCTGGGGTTGGTCATCAAATCTACGACACGACTCTATCGAAGCCCGTTTGGTCAGATGGCACTGTGTGGCGGGACGCCGCAGGCACGAGCGTCTAGCCCTCACTGGCGGATAAGCGCCGCTCGCTCATCGAAGGTGGGTTAAGGGCCGCCCCCGCTTCGCGGGGATCACGTAAGGTGGCAGCATAGAAGCTAAGGGACTGTCCCCTAACAGATGAGCATAGAAGCTGAGAAGCTGAGAAGCTGAGGGAATTTGGAGGACGTTCCTCTAACAGAGGAAGATGATTGTTAGTTTCGCTGACTGTCCAGGTTCAGTGAAGCTATCTGTCAGCCAATTGGTATTTTAATTCCGTAATCATGTCTCGTAGCTCCTCATAATTGGCTACAAACTCAATATATTCATCGCTTGAACTAAATAATTCCAGAATTGATCCTGGTTTGAGCCAGATAGGTGGCTTGATAAGCTAAGGGACTGTCCCCTAACAGATGAGGAATTTGCGAATATTGTAGTTGTCAGGAAAGCTAAGGGACTGTCCCCTAACAGAATGCTCAAAATAATGAGGGTAGGGTTCGCCAGTTTTGCCCCTGGCCTGCTTTGCAGACAGATAGCGTTCAAATAATGCTAAGAAATATTTATAATCTGCAGCTTCAATAAATATCTTCTGCCTGTTTGAGCCACGAGCATA
>JACOTW010000003.1 GCA_016178135.1 Candidatus Saccharimonadota bacterium | reverse complement strand
CTTTGCGTAAGTCCTGTTGAGTTACGTAGCGGTTTTATTTGCCAGCTTTGGCGATGATAGCTTCGGCAACATTATTTGGTACATCGGCATAATGGTCTAGCTCCATACTCGAGCTGGCACGACCTTGAGTTGTACTGCGCAAGTTAGTAGTGTAACCAAACATTTCTCCTAGTGGTACAAAGGCCATTATCTCCTTAATACCGCCAGGTAAATCTTCCATTGATTCAATACGGCCCCGCTTGGAGTTCAAATCACCGATAACGTCGCCCATGAAGCTTTCTGGCGTAACTACGACCACTTTCATTATCGGTTCGAGAATTACAGGGCTGGCCTTTTTCACACCTTCCTGCAAAGCCATAGAACCAGCGATCTTGAAGGCCATTTCAGAGGAATCAACATCATGGTAACTACCGTCATATAATTCAGCCTTAATGTCCACTACTGGATAACCGGCCATTACTCCGTTACTCATGGCCTCTTTAATGCCTTCTTCTACGGGTTTGATGTATTCGCTTGGGACTATGCCACCTTTAATGGCATTGATGAATTCAAAGCCTTTGCCAGCCTCATTCTGGGATAAACGCAACCACACATCACCATATTGACCACGGCCGCCAGATTGGCGGATGAACTTACCCTGAACTTCTACGCCGTCTTTGCGAATTGTTTCACGATAAGCAACCTGTGGCTGACCAATATTCGCCTCGACATTGAACTCTCGCTTCATTCTATCAACTAGAATTTCCAAATGCAGTTCACCCATCCCACTAATGATGGTTTGTCCGGTTTCATCATCAACTCGAATACGGAATGTGGGGTCTTCTTCTGCCAACCTTTGTAGCGCAATTCCCATCTTTTCTTGGTCGGCTTTTGTTTTTGGCTCAATAGCAATAGATACTGGGGGTTCAGGAAACGTAATACTTTCCAGAACGATTGGGTTACCCTGATCACACAAAGTATGTCCAGTGGTCGTTCCCTTGAGCCCTACTATTGCGGCAATATCGCCAGCACCAATCTCACTAACATCAGCACGCTTATCGGCTTGGAGCCGTACGATACGACCAACGCGTTCTCTTTCACCAGTTGAACTATTCAGTATGTAGCTGCCTGCTTCTATTTTTCCTGAATATACGCGAAAATATGCTAATTTACCCACAAACGGATCTGTTGTTATTTTAAAAGCCAGTGCAGCGAACGGCTGATCTTCATTTGGCTGACGTTCAACTTTATCGCCATTTTTTGGATGAGTACCCCACGTAGAGCCACGATCCAATGGGCTTGGCAGATAATCATTGACCATGTCCAGAACTTTTTCAACTACAACACCCCGACCATCGCCACCAGTTACAGCAAAGAATTTGCCCGACAGAACAGCAGTACGAATAGCTTGCTTGATTTCATCAACGCTTAAACCCTCTTCACCGACTTCAAAATATCTTTCTAGTATGATTTCGTCTTCGGCAACGGCATTTTCTATTAATAAGCTTCTGTATTTTTTGACCTGATCCATCATATCAGCCGGTATTTCAGCTTCTACTAATTGTTTGTCAGCAAACTCCTTGTAGGTGTAGGCTTTCATTTCGACCAAATCAACTAAGCCATTGATAGATTGCTCAAAACCGATTGGTAAATGTACCGGAAAAGCACGTTTACTCAAACGATTATGAATAGATTCCAGTGATTTGTAGAAATCGCCGCCAGTTTGGTTGATCTTGTTAATAAAACAGATGCGCGGTACTTCATACTTATCGGCTTGTCGCCAAACAGTTTCAGACTGACTTTCTACCCCCATCTTGCCGTCGAACACTACACATGCACCATCAAGAACACGGAGTGAACGCTCTACCTCAACGGTAAAGTCAATGTGCCCTGGCGTATCTATGATATTAATTTGGTTACCCTTCCAAAAACAAGTAACAGAGGCAGCTACGATCGTAATACCTCGTTCACGTTCTTGAGCCATCCAGTCAGTCGTGGTTTCACCGTCATGTACAGCACCAATTTTATGACTCAAGCCAGTCCGATACAGAATACCTTCCGTGGTGGTGGTTTTACCGGCATCAATATGTGCAATGATACCTAGATTTCGGATGTTCTTCATTTCAGTTTTTTTATCTGCCATTATGATCAATTCCTGTCAAGTTATTTCTTTCATCAAATAATGCCGGAAGTTTACGCTCGGGAGTGAGAAGCTCTTCAAGCCTCAACAGATACGCTAACTTAAGCCTAGCCCATATACTGATATTACGTAAACTAGCATGTCTATCTTCAGATGAGATAAAAGCTTCTTCTTTAGAGGAGGTTTTAGCCAGCTGATTTGGCCCAGGAAGCGTGATGGTTTCGTGGAGTTGAAAATGATCAGGGTTCGTATTTAGCGTATTATTTTTATTTGCCTCTCCTGCTGGGACATCACCACCAATTATATCTTCAATCGTATTCGTAACAAACTCGCGCGCATCTTGTCGGATACTCATGATTAGTACCTTGCAAAGTGAGCGAAGGCACGGTTGGCATCTGCCATCTTGTGGGTGTCTTCTTTTTTCTTAACTGCTGAACCGGCATTATTGTAAGCATCATGTAATTCAAGTGCTAAACGATCTTCCATACTCATACCCTTGCGCCCACGAGCAGCGGCCACAAACCACATCATAGTTAGATGATTCTGACGCTGACCCTTAACCTCAAACGGAATCTGATAATTAGCACCACCAACACGACGTGAGCGAGTTTCCATATGTGGCTGAATATTACGCATTGCTTGATCGAAAACTTCTAAAGGGTTTTGGACTTTCAGCTTGTCAGCCGCTTTTTGCATACCGCCATAAACCAGCCGCTCGGCTAATTGTTTTTTACCGTTCAACATAACACGATTGATTAATCTTTGAACCATAACGCTGTTGTATAAACGATCGGGTTTGATATCGCGAACAAGCGATTTAGTAACTTTTCTAGGCATCCAAAACTCCTCCAGTCGCGGAATATTGAGAATTGCGGAATTCAATCATTATTTGGACTCCTTTTTGGTCCCATACTTACTGCGACCTTGCTTGCGATTAGCTACGCCCTGAAGGTCCAATGAGCCACGAACAATATGGTAACGTACGCCAGGAAGATCCTTGACTCGACCACCGCGAACAAGCACAACAGCGTGCTCCTGAAGATTATGCCCCTCGCCGCCAATATATGCCCAAACTTCTTGACCATTACCAAGTCTTACGCGCGCTACTTTACGCAGAGCCGAGTTTGGTTTTTTTGGCGTTTTGGTTGTAACTTTGATGCAAACACCACGCTTAAATGGCGCTGGCTTTTCGTAAACTTTGGTTTTAAGATTATTGACTACACGTTGTAGAGCCGGCGACTTAGATTTAGTCACCACGTCTTTACGAGATTTACGAACAAGTTGATTGATAGTTGGCATTAGACTCCTTATTAAATATGTAATCTACTGCAGCAAACGGATGCCAGGCACGTTCGGCTCAGATTACTTAATTTACTATTCTGCTATTCTAACAGTTTTACTCTTCTTTCGCAACGCCAGTCGTTCGGCGATTAGCCTGGAGACCAGTTCCAACTGGAATACGACGACCCAGTATAACGTTTTCTTTCAATCCATACAATTTATCAACCTTACCGCTTGTGGCGGCAGCAATAAGCACACGGGTGGTGTCCTGGAAAGAAGCGGCACTCAAGAAGGAATCAGTAGAAAGACTAGCTTTAGTGATACCAAGTAATAGTTGACTAAACTTAGCCGGCGCTTTCTTGGTAGCTATAAGTTGCTCGTTCGCCTCAATAACAATCTGCTTGCTTATCACATCACCCGTCACAAATTCACTATCTCCAGCGTCATCGATTTGCACACGACTAAACATTTGACGCACAATAATCTCAAGATGCTTGTCAGCAATATTTTGTCCTTGAGAAGCAAATATCTTTAAAATTTCGTTCATTATGTAACGTTGGGTAGTTTCTACTCCCCTCAAGCGCATCAGTTCGTGCAAATTGATTGAGCCGTTAGTTAGGCGTTGTCCAGCAATAACCCTATCTCCGTCTTTGACAACTAGCTGTTTAAAGCCAGGGATTTCGTAGCGCGCTACACTTTGTTTGGTTGACGTAATCAGTATAGCCTTATTGGTAATGTGTACTCGTCCAGCAATCGGCGCAATTAGCGGATTAGCACCATCCTCATCGGTAGCTACTACATCGCCTACGGATACATCACTGTCATCGGCAACCTGAACTTTACATTCGCCAAGTTCAAGCTTAACTTTTTCATCAGAGTCAGTGGTAATTTGAACAATATAATGATCGCCTTCTTCCCGCGCACTAACTGTACCGGCAATCTCCGCCAAATATGCTTGTCCTTTTGGTGTTCGAACTTCGAAAATCTCTTCTACACGTGGCAATCCTTGGGTTATATCATCAGCTGCGGCTGAACCACCGCCATGGAAAGTACGCAATGTCAACTGGGTACCAGGCTCGCCAATACTTTGAGCCGCAATAACACCTACCGGGTGGTGCTCGGCGACCAATTCGCCAGTGGCCGGATCAATACCATACGATTTACGTGAAACACCTCGAACGCTAGTTGTACTAAGGACACTCATAATCTTAACGCCGTCTAGGCTGGCGTCAGCATCAATAGCTTGAGCGATGTCGCCAGTGATGAGTTCATTCTTTTTGACATATTTAGCAATATTGTCGGCAGCAAACCGGCCAGTCAAACGAGAAGCATAGGACACACCGATTTCTTTTGCGTCATCACGAAAGATAGAAAATCCAGGGTCATTTGCCTTTTCATCAAGAGTAAACACATCTTGAGATACATCAACTAAACGACGCGTTAGATAGCCAGAATCAGCCGTCTTAAGAGCGGTGTCAATCATACCCTTACGTGCTCCACGAGTAGCCGTGAAGTACTCAAGTGGCGTCAAACCTTGTTTGTAGCCGGAGCGAATGGGTAGTTCGATAGCCTTACCCGTAGCATCAGTCACGACACCTAGAAGACCAACGGTATTTTTTACCTGTCCGACATTACCGCGAGCACCAGAAACAGCGGCAATAGACATCGCACTATCTTCATTTAAAAATTGTTTTTTAAGAGTCTTCTGTACTTCAGCATCGGCGTTCATCCATGTGTCGATAGTTAGCCGGTAACGTTCTTCGTCGGTAATGAAGCCTTTGTCATATTGATCACTAATATCAGCAGCACGCTTTTCACCAGCCTGCATGATCTTATCCAGGCCCTTGATTTCAGCAAAATCAGTCATGCCCATAGACAAGCCTGAACTGGTTGCATACTCAAAGCCCAAATCCTTTAAGTCATCAGCAATTTCAGCCGTTTTGGCTTGACCGTATTTTTGGTAGGCTAGAGCAAGAACGGCTGATAGTCGCTTCTTGGTCATCGGCTCATCTTGGAACGGAAAATCTTCTGGAAAAACTTCATTGAACAATACACGACCTAGCAAAGTTTCGTGCGTTTCGCCTCGGAAAGGTAAACGAACAAGACTTTGTAATTTGATAATCCCGTTATCGTAAGCCATGAGAGCCTCTTCAAGACTAGAGTAAATATGTAGATTTTTACCTTGACCTGGCCTATCGTAGGTCAGATAGTAACAACCTAATACGATATCTTGTTCAATATTAAGGATCAGTGAACCATCGGCTGGTTTTAGCAAGTTCATACTACTGGACATTATGTCTTTAGCTTCAGCTTGTGCGGCATCCGATAATGGCAAATGTACCGCCATCTGGTCACCATCAAAGTCAGCATTGAAACCTTTACAAACAAGCGGATGTAATTGTATAGCTTTACCTTCAATCAGAATTGGCTGAAAAGCCTGGATTGAAAGGCGGTGCAAAGACGGAGCACGGTTTAGAAGAACATATTTATTCTTAATAACCTCATCCAGTGCGTCCCAAACAGCTGTTTCACCAGCTTCAATCATACGAGTGGCAGAACGAATATTGTGAGCTAGTTCGCCAGTAATCAAATTACCAATCACAAATGGCTTAAAGAGCTCTAGGGCCATCATTTTAGGTAAGCCACACTGGAAAATCTTTAGCTCCGGCCCAGCAACGATCACTGATCTACCAGAGTAGTCAACACGTTTTCCGAGCAAGTTTTGACGAAACCGCCCCTGTTTGCCTTTTAGCATATCAGATAGAGATTTAAGGCGACGGCGCTGACCAGTAGCAGCTACAGCCCTGCCACTCCGGGCGTTATTGTTATCAACCAAAGCATCTACAGCTTCTTGAAGCATGCGTTGTTCGTTACGCCGGATAACTTCCGGTGCGTTCAGTTCAATCAACTTCTTTAAGCGGTTATTGCGATTTATAACCCGTCTGTATAAATCATTTAAGTCGCTGGTAGCAAAGCGGCCGCCTGTCAGCTGTACCATCGGACGAAGATCCGGAGGAATTACAGGTAACACCGTTAGGCACATACTGGTTGGCTTAATGCCTGCGCGATGCATACTCTCCAGTAGACGCAAACGCTTCATCACCTTCTTTTTGCGCTGACCCTTAGTTTCATCGGCCTCTTTTATCAGTTCTTCAATGAGCTGACTAAGATCAATGTCGTTAAGCAAATCTTTCAAAGCTGCACCACCCATACCTATCTCAATAAGATCCTGCAACTCATCCGGCAAAGCACGGTAGTCGGTCTCATTAATAAGGCGAAACTTCTCTAGTCCCTCTAACTGTATTTTGACCAGATCAAATTCGTTTGATAGTTCATCTAGCTCTTTTGTCTGCATTTCGGCTAAAGCTTTAACATTGGCATCTTCCGCCTTGGCTTCTTTTTCATAGCGAGCCTTGATAGCTTCCTTCGCAGCGGCAAATTCAGCTTCTTTATCGGCTAACATCTTGTCGCGTTTATCGATATTGACGGTTTTTATTACGTAACTGGCAAAGTAAGCAATCCTTTCCAGATTTTTTACAGTCATTCCCAGTAGTAAGCCAATGGCCGACGGAGTACCACGCAGGAACCAAATATGAGCAACTGGAGCCGCCAGATTAATATGACCCATGCGCTCGCGACGAACAATAGATTTCGTAACAATTTCACCATTCTTGTCAACGGCAGCCTCACGGGAACGAACTCCCTTGTATTTAGCATCATGCGGATTTATGTCTTTTACTGGCCCAAAAATACGTTCACAGAATAGACCATCGCGTTCAGGTTTCTGGGTACGATAATTAATGGTTTCGGGTTTTATAACTTCACCGTAAGACCATTCCAAGATGTCTTCCGGACTGGCAACTGCCAAACGTACGGCATCAAAATCGGTAATATCAGTTCCGTATGAATGATGTTTCATTATTTGGCTCCTTTTTCATCATCTTCACTATCTACCATAACAAGACTATCATCGTCGTCAGCTACTACTGGCTCATCCGCTACGGTTACCGTTGACGAAATAACATCTTCCAGTTCCATGACAACAAATTCGTCAACCGTAGCATCATCAGTCACATCAATATCCGACGGTGATGGTGTCGGTATCTGAACCTTAGACATGTGTTTGGCTTCTTCCTTGATGTTTTCGGCCAAAATAGCCTCGGCATCAATAATCGTCTCCGAGTGCATGAGATCAACTTTTAGCCCAAGACCCTGTAGCTCTTTCACGAGCACATTGAAGCTTTCAGGAACTTTTGGTCCAACAATTTCAGTACCCTTAATGATCGCCTCGTAGGCCTTTGAACGTCCGTAAACATCATCAGACTTAATGGTTAACATTTCCTGCAAAGTATTGCTGGCACCGTAAGCCTCTAGAGCCCAAACTTCCATTTCGCCAAAGCGCTGGCCACCATTTTGGGCCTTACCACCTAGTGGTTGCTGCGTTACCATAGTATAAGGACCAGTTGAGCGCGCGTGAATCTTATCAGCAATCATGTGATTTAGCTTAATTATATACATAGAACCAACCGTAGTGCGTTCTTTGAATGCTTCACCACTACCCCCGTCAAATAATTGCTGTTTTCCATCCTCTGGCAGACCAGCTTCTTTTAATAGTTCGCATATCTTGGTCATCGGCACGCCGTCAAATGACGGACTGGCAACCTTAATACCTAATACGTGAGCCGCCATACCTAAATGAGCCTCAAACAGCTGCCCAACATTCATGCGAGAGGGCACGCCAAGTGGGTTTAAAATAATATCTACAGGTGTTCCATCTTCAGTAAAGGGCATGTCTTCTATCGGCAGAATACGGGCAATAACACCTTTGTTACCGTGGCGACCACCAAGCTTGTCACCAACAGCAATCTTACGCATTTGAGCAACAAAAACTTGTATTTGCATGATTACGCCGGCCTTTAGTTCGTGACCATTAGCCCTACTAAACACTTTTACGCCGACCACCTTACCATGTTTACCATTACTCATGCGTTGCGAGGTATCGCGCACTTCTTTAGCTTTTTCTCCAAAGATAGCACGTAGTAGTCTTTCTTCAGAAGAAAGTTCTTGTTCGCCCTTGGGTGTAATTTTACCAACCAAAATATCGCCAGGATGAACCTCGGCACCAATACGAACAATACCATCTTCATCAAGATGACGCAGAGCATCTTCAGAAACATTTGGAATATCTCGGGTTACGATTTCAGGCCCAAGTTTCGTTTCACGAACTTCAACCATAAAGTCTACGATGTGTATGCTTGTTAGCGTATCGTCTTCAACCAGTTTGCGAGATATCACAATCGCATCTTCAAAGTTATAGCCCTTCCAGGGCATAAATGCCACCAGCAGATCTTTACCAAGTGCTAATTCGCCACCAGCTACAGACATACCTTCAATAATAGGATCACCGGCTTTGACTTTATCCCCGGTATTCACGACAACCTTTTGGTTAATCGAAGTTCCCTCGTTGCTACGAATAAAATGCTGCGGGCGGTAGGTTATAGACCCATCTTTGTATCTAACTACTACTTCTGATCCAGCGGCCTTTATTACTTCGCCATCAGCTTCAGCAACAATAAGCTGACCGGTATTACGAGCCGCTATAGCTTCCAGTCCAGTACCCACAACAGGAGACCGCGGACTAACTAACGGAACGGCTTGTCGTTGCTGATTACTTCCCATCAACGAACGATACACATAGTTCTTTTCTATGAAGGGAATGAGTCCGGCACTTGAACCAATAATTTGCTTGCGCGACGCATCCATATGAGTAACTTCATCGGCATCAACTTCACCAGATTTCAAGTAACTTCTAGCACTAACGCGCTCATTGACAAAAAAACCATTTTCGTCAATTTCTTCGCCTGCACTAGCGATAACTGAAACCTCCTCCTCGGCTGCGTCAAGATAAACCACTTCAGCAGTAACTCTTGCTTTTATTGGCCAGGTAATCCTGCCCTTGACGGCAGCTAGCTTTTTGCTTTGTTCGGTCGTAATTTTGGTACCGGCCTTAACAATAACTTTACCTTCTTCATCTTCCAGATTAACGGCGGCGGTTTCACCAACCGCATCTTTGGCCGTTATAGCGTTTACCACTTTTCTATAGGGTGTTTCTATAAAACCATAATCGTTAATACGAGCATACGAAGCCATATTTAGTACAAGCCCAATATTGGCACCTTCCGGCGTCTCTACCGCACAAATACGTCCATAATGAGTAGCGTGGGCATCGCGAACTTCAAAACCGGCTCGTTCGCGACTCAAACCACCTGGCCCCATAGAGCTCAAACGACGCTTGTGTGCCAACTCTGACAACGGATTAATTTGATCCATGAACTGCGATAGCTGTGAACTCGCAAAAAATTCGCGTACTGCAGCCACCACTGGTCGGGCATTGATCAGTTGCGCCGGCGTAACTGTTTCTATTTCACTCATCGACATACGGTCTTTGGTATTGCGTTCCATGCGCAATAAACCAATGCGAAACTGACGCTGCACAAGCTCGCCAACAAGTTTTACGCGACGGCTTGCCAATGAATCAATATCATCGGCTGGCTCTTGGGTATTATTGAGTCGTATAATTTCCGCAATGATTGCCGTCAAATCCTCAAGCCTCATAATACGATTTTCGGCAACATTAGGTATATTTATATTGAGTCGTTTATTGATCTTGTAGCGACCAACGCGACTAAAATCAAATCGCTTGAAATTATAAAACATGTTCTCTAGTAAGCTGCGAGCATTATCTACGGTTGCCAAATCGCCAGGCCGTAGACGACGATAGACCTCTATAAGTGCGTCGTTAGAGCCCCTTGCTGGATCTTTGGCCATAGTGGCGTCCAAATAATTCAATTTACCCTGATCAACATGACTAAACACTTCTTTCATTTGAGCTTCAGTCATACTTAGTGCGCGTAGGAGTGTAGTAACTGGAATCTTGCGTTTACGGTCAATTTTCACAAAAATAGCGCCTGAAGCGGCCGTCTCAAATTCTAGCCATGCACCACGACCAGGGATAATCTTCGCACCATAAAGATTGGTTGCACCATGCGAGTCGGCTGTAAAAAACACGCCAGCTGAACGAATAAGCTGCGAGACAACAACCCGCTCGGCACCATTAATAACGAATGTACCTCGTTCCGTCATCCAAGGATAGTCACCCAGGTAAATTTCCTGCTCTTTAATTTCTCCTGTTACTTTGTTGATTAGTTCGACGGTAGCTTTTAGAGGGGCGTCGTAAGAAACATTGTTTTCTCGGGCTTCATTTTCCGTAAGTTTTGGCGCCTCGAACCGATACCCCTTAAAACTTAATGACAATTTCGTACCGGTGTAATCGTCAATTGGACTAACTTCGGCGAGCAACTCGCCTAAACCCTCTTCGACAAACCATTGAAACGAACGATTTTGATGATCAACCAAATTTGGCAAATCAAGTGCATCATCGGTTTTTGTATAAAAAATTCTTTTTGTATTTGAAATCTTTAATCCAACACTTTTGGCCATAAGCTAGCAATACTCCCGCCTGATTTTAAGATTATATTGTATTGTTGTCGCACGAAGATCCCTACGTCACATCTTCTGTTATTCTATTTTTAAAAAAATAGAAACAACGACTGATCGTACACTACTTCTTAACTATACAGGATATACAGTTTATTTAGTGCCGTCAAGTATAAACTGGACCTGTCGCAAAATCGCCCGTTCCCAGGGCAAATCAGCTGGAGTTGGGAGTGGTTTGGCTGAAGGAGAGGTAGCCTTAGCTACATCGAGAGAAGACAGACCGCTACCAGCCGAGATGAATTGGTCTGGGGATGGGGGAGCTTTGCGACGGGTCCAGTAAATATATTATATTCCACAAGAGCTATTTAATAAAACCAGTCAGGGTGTGATGTATCTAGGGTGCGGAAGGCCGTCGGCTAGCCAGGGCTCCATTTGGAGCAAGGCTACTCTCACGATACTTACTGAACCAGCTTCGTAGTTATATTGACCAACTTGTTCACCACCAATTTCAAGATACCCAACCTTCCCTTTATCTTCAAAACCAACTTCCTTCAACCAGGAATTCTCAACATCATTGCCTGCTTGAGCTCGTGTTACAACTTTGCGATCATCCCGAAAATCGCTCAAGCCAGTAAACATCATAGCACTCCAGATGCCGGTGTCTTCCTCCGTAGTAGCCATATCATTAACAAAACAATTTGGTGATTTAAAAAATCGACTTATTTTCCCTGGTGCCGATGGACTGGTTTTTAAAACACCGTTGTAATCGTGGCTGTTGTTCGGATAACTTCCTGATCGAGTTATCCAATATGTTGATCCGTCCTTGATAGACTCATTCATTCTAAGTGTTTGTCTGACAATGTTGTCCGGCCCAAATTGAGCATTAACCGCTCCCGCTGACAATCGAGACCCTGTTTTCGCTGGATATAATTCATTCTGGGAACGAGTGATTTCGCGTGAGTCCAGTACATCATCCTCGGTGGGTACAACCTCAACAAATTGGCGCATATACGCACTATGCATAATCTTTAAAATTTCTGGCGCAAAGCGCAAAGTGTCCCGTAATGGAATACGATTAACAGTTATTCCCTCAACCTCGCCACTCCGGTGAAATGTCATGCCATTAATAGTATTCATAAATACAAGATAGCATAACCAACTCGCATAAACACAAGCAGTTTAACTGGACCTGTCGCAAAATCGCCCGTTCCCAGGCTAAATCAGCTGGAGTTGAGAGTGGTTTATCTGAAGGAGAGGTAGCCGTAGCTACATCGAGAGAAGACAGACCGCTATCAGCCGAGATGAATTGGTCTGGAGATGGAGGATTTTGCGACAGGTCCAGTTAACTTGACACAAGCTTATTTTTTTGGCGGATTAACTATTACCGAATCAACAATCCCATATTTTTTGGCTTCTTCGGCGGTCAACCATTTATCTCGTTCCATATCGGTATGAATTTTTTCAAGTTTTTGACCGGTATTTTCAGCCATAATTTCCTCTAATAGTTTCTTGACGCGTAGCGATTCACGAAGATCAATTTCCTGATCAGTAACCTTACCGCGAGTGCCACTGGAAGGTTGGTGGATCATAACTGTTGAGTGAGGTAATATGAATCGTTTGCCCTTGGTTCCGCTACTCAACAAAAAGGCTGCCGCGCTAGCTTGCACGCCAATACCTACTGTCTGAATGTCAGCCTTTACATATCGCATAGTGTCGTAGATAGCCAGAGCGTCATAAACACTACCACCCGGACTATTTATATACAGGAATATGTCTTTTTTATTATCTTCGTTATCTAGAAACAATAATTGAGCCACGATCAAGTTGGCTGTATGTTCGTTGACGGCATCACCCAAAAAGATAATGCGGTCTTTTAGTAGGCGCGAATAAATATCATAAGCCCGCTCCATTTGGCCTTCTTGTTCAATAACCGTTGGAATCAATATACTCATAGCCATTATTATAGCACTCCAAGGTCAAGAGTGCCAATACTATTTGCTGGCGTAATTTGTCAGTTTTGCGATAGTTTTTTCCGTCAGAAGTCTAGCCGCAATATCTCTAACAGCCTCTGGCTTGTCTAGTTCGGCACGCATTTTAGGATCTTGGTATTGACCCTTGAGAAGTTGTAAACGAATTTCTAATTCCTCGGGAGTTACGTCAATCTTCTCATGTTCAGCAATTTCCGATAATACAATACTGGCTTTCACTCGTTGTTCGGCTGGCTGACGATTGCGTTCGCGATGTTGCTCTTCGGTAACGCCTTCTTCAGCTAAATGCTCTTGCCATGTCTGACCCCGATAAGCCAAGTTACGCTTCTCTTCTTCTTCGTCTCTCTGTACCTGTTCTATTATTAACGTATCGGGAACTGTGACTTTTGATTTATCGGCAATTTCCTGTATTAATTCATTTTCAAAAGTTCTGTCGGCATCTTGTTGCCGTTCAATTGTCAGCTGTTTTTTGATGTCCTGTTTAAGCTCCTCGAGCGTCTGAAAAGGACCAGCACTAGAGGCAAAAACATCATCAAGTTTTGGCATAGCAAGTTCATTTACGGTTCGTACCGTTAAGCTAAAACTAACCTTTTTATTGGCCAGAGCCTTGATGCCGTAGTCTTTTGGAAAGGTTAGGGTAAATATTTTTTCCTCCGACGCTTTTAGTCCAACGATTTTTTTTTCAAATCCAGGGATAAAAGCATCACTACCCAGTGTTAACGGATAATTCTTACCTTCAGCTCCGTTAACTGGCATCTTTGATTCAGCATCAATGCCTTTAAAATCTATAATGACTTCATCGCTGTTTTTTGCCGCCCGCTCAACTCGAATACGCTGGGCCATACGTTGCCGCAACGAATCTATTACCGCCTCAATGTCTTTAGAGGTAACCAATATTGACGGTTTAGTTTTTTTGATTTTGATGTAGTCCGGAAGCTGGATTTCGCCAATTACTTCTAAATCAAGCTCTATTTCTAATTCGGTAAAGGGCACAAACTTTTTAAGCGATACTTGGGGTTGATTAACCGGCCGTAACTTCTCTTGACGCAAAGCCTGGGCATAAAGCTCATTAAGCGCATCGTCCAGAAATTCTTGCTGCAAAACATTTTGATCAATGTTCTTTGCGGCAAGAGTGGCTGGCACTTTTCCATCCCGAAACCCTTGCAATTTAATTTGTGGTGCCAAGCGCGCCACGACTTTATCTTTAATTGGTGCCAAATCATCACCAGCCGCTGTAATCGACATCATTATTGTTGTATCTGATTTTTTAGATATTTTTATCTGCATAGGGATGTAGTCTAACAGATTACCTAAACTGATGCAAAAAGTGTAGATACTTCAGATTGCTTGCCCCAAACCACGCATTAATAAGGTCGCCACTATTAGTGCCCAGGCGATTTCGACATAGGCTCCTTTGGGTGTCTCTGACCACTGGATATTGGCATGGAAACGTACAAACATATTCTTGTAGGCGCGTTTGGGTCGATGTTTTATGGCGCGCCAATATTTAGGAAACCACATAAAATCAGGCAATGTTGCCAAAAAAGCTGACGCTATAACAACTAGCCAGCCGCTAGGTTGCAATATTAACAGAACACAGACAAGTAGAAGACAAAACCAAGCATCTACCATTAACATCAGTGTAAATTCCGAGCTGTTCATTTCTAGCGTCTTATTGCCAAAATGGGGCAACGCGTCAAGAACAAAATGCGACAAAAATGCCAAGGGCAACGCTACAAAAGGATTGATGACACTCAGACCAATCAAAGATCCGGTTAAAGCGTGATTCGTGGCGGTCATTCAGGTCTTTTTATAATCTTTGACAATACTTGCGATCTTTTGGATATCATAACGCGCTTCTTCGCCGGAATAAAGGTTTTTAAGCGTAAATCGCCCATCATTAAGCTCTGACTCGCCTATAAACAACACATAATTAACCTGTTTTTTTAAGGCAACTCTGATTTGTTTTTCCGGCTTGCGCCCCGTGCTATCAACCGTTACGTTAATCCCTAGGCCACGCAATGAAGAAATTGCGTTCTGCGCTCTATCATAAACATCACCTATCAACACCGCGTAAATGTCTGTTTCTGTATTTGGTTCTGGTATTAAACCGTGATCCTCTAGAAAATTCTGCAATGTTACATCGCCCATACCGAAACCAATCGTTGGAACGGGCTTCACGCCAAATAGGCCTACCAGTCCATCATAACGACCACCGCCAAACATTGAACGATTATTCTTCGGATTATTATCAAAAACTTCAAAAACTACGTCGGTATAGTAGTCAAATCCCCTCATGATAGTCGGGTCAAAAACCACATTAGTAATACCAGAAGTCTCTAACATATTTATTAATTGTTTAATCTTTTTGAGTGCTTCACTGCTTGAGGCATCAAGCGACACCTCATCCCAATTCGAAGTTTTTAACAAGCTTAATAATGCCTTGTCCAAGCCTTTTTCGTGTTGGTTGGGCGTAAAAATGGCACCAACTTGGTCGACAAATTCGGCGTGATCTGTTTTGTGCATTCGATCAATTAGCCTACTAAGTTTATGGGCTTGGGCTTCATCTAGCTGTAAATAATCACGCATTAAACCATTCATTAGCTTACGGCTATTCAATTTGATGGTATACATATCTTTAGTGGCACCCAAAGCCTGCATAATGCCATCAGCTACCAACAATATTTCATGTTCGGCCTCGATTCCATCTATGCCAAATAAATCAACATTAAGTTGCCAGTGTTCTCGTAATCTTCCCCGCTGGGGGCGTTCATAACGCCATAGATTCGGAATAGAATACCACCTAAGTGGGTAAGTAAGCTCCTGACGCCTGCCGGCCACCATACGCGAAACTGAAGGGGTCATTTCCGGTCGAATGACAACCTTTCGTCCACCACGATCCTCAAATGAGTAGGTCTGTTCTCCAACAATTTCATCGCTGGTTTTAGCGGTAAAAATCTCCAACGGTTCCAATATCGGCGCGTCATATTCTTCGTAACCAAATCGCTCCGCCACATTTCGCATAACACCAAACATATACTTCTGTATACGTTTGTCTTCCGGATAAAAATCTCGTGCCCCTTTGTATGGTTGAGTAGATAATGTCATAGTTAATTAAATTGTATCATCAACTTCGGCTAACCCCTACATAATAGGTATAGTCCCCGCAAAACAAATTCGTGGGTTTTTGAAGCAATGATCTTTGAGCCAAAAACTGACTTTTCTGAGAGAGACATATCCTTAGATACGTTGAACGAGGAAAGGCGGTTTTGGGCCAAAGAGGGTGATTCGAAAAGTCGGGAATTTGTTTTGCGGGGGCTATATCTCTCCGCCAGATAAAACTATTTTCGCTCGGTTTGGTGCAACCTGGCATCGACGGCTAAGTCCGAAACTCGTGCCTGACACGAGATAGACGGTTTGCAGCCGTTCAGGTGTGACCAAGGCACAATGGAAAAGCGCGAAACTCGTGTAATATAAGCATATGCACGGAAAACGTAACGGCAAACTATTCGATGTCTGGAGTATTATTCATTTTAGTTCAGGGATAGTTGCTGGCTGGATCATGCCACCCTTTATAGCCCTAAGCCTACTAGTATTATGGGAACCGCTGGAAATCTTCGTATTATCGCCATTACTAGCCAAGGTAAATATAGTTTTTGGCTATGAATCTATCAACAATTCCTTATCAGATATTGTTTTTGACACTTTGGGAGTGGCGTTAGGAACCTGGCTACTCAAAGGCCTAGTTTCACCACCCTTTTTCTTTTTCTAAAAACCGAGCCAAGACCAATCAGTTTTCGCTCGAGATAATTCACTCTGGGAACGGGCGATTTTGCGACAATTCCAGTTTATTCGCCAGCTAATACATACGTCAGTTTGTTTTCTTTTGCGCCAACGCGTACAACAAAACCCTTTTCATGCGAGCTATCCAAAAGCGACATAGCTACATAATCCTCGATGGTATCTTGGAGGAGTCGTCTCATCGGACGAACACCGTTATGAGCGTCATAGCCTTGATCAAGTAGATTTTGCTTGGCACGAGCAGTAACTTCAAGTCCCAGACCATGTTTGACTAGTCGCTGACGTAATTCTTCAATCTGAAGATCAAGAATTTTCAGGACATCTTTTTTAGTTAATGCCCGAAAAACAATAGTCTTATCAATACGGTTTAACAGCTCGGGACGCATCATTTTTCTTAGTTCATCATGTACCTTGTCTTTATTTTTCTGATGTAATGAATCGAGATCCCTAAGCTCGCGTGGTTCGATAGCCTGAAAGCCTAGAGAGGCTTCTTTTTGAAGCTTTTCGGCACCAATATTGCTAGTCATAATAATTATAGTATTGGTGAAGTCAATCTTTCGACCTTTAGCGTCGGTCAGAACGCCATCTTCTAGTATCTGAAGAAGCATGTTAAAAATTTCTGGATGAGCTTTTTCGATTTCATCAAAAAGCACCAAACTGTATGGTTGACGGCGAATTTTATCAGTTAATTGGCCGCCTTCGTCATAGCCAACGTAACCCGCCGGAGCACCAACTAATCTTGCTGATGTGTGACGTTCACTAAATTCGCTCATGTCAATCTTGACCAACGCATTTGCGCTACCAAAAAATTCACGGGCCAAAACCCGAGCCAGTTCTGTTTTGCCAACCCCAGTCGGGCCCAAAAAGACAAATGAACCGATCGGCCGCTGGCTACTACCAACACCGACACGATTGCGTCTAACGGCCTTTGCGACGGCTTCAACCGCTTCATCCTGACCAATTACATATTTGCCAAGAGTCTTTTCAAGATTCAATAAATATCTGGCTTCTGAACGAATCACTTTAGTAACAGGTACTCCTGTCATCCGCGCAACAACCTCTGCTACGTCTTCGCCAGTTACCGTTATATTACTTGCTAACTTGCCTTTGCTTTGTAATTTCTTGAGCTCTTCGCTAACTTGAGAAGCACGCTGTTTATACTTGGCGGCTTTTTCGTAGTCCTCCGTGTCAACCGCTTCATCAATACGAGTATTAACAAGTTTAAGTTCTTTTTGAAGTGCACGTATTTCTGGTGGTGTTTTACCTTTATCGACACGCAAATGCGCGGCAGTTTCGTCAAGCAAATCAATGGCTTTATCCGGCATAAATCGATCATTTATATACCGTTTGGCCAGCGTAACCGTATCATCAAGCACTTCGTCTGTTATTTTTACGCCATGAAACGCTTCATAATGTTTGCGTAAACCTTTTAATATAGATAGGGTTTCAGCCGTGGTACTTTCTGGCACCTGAATCGTCTGGAATCGACGCTCCAGTGCAGCATCTTTTTCTATATGTTTGGTGTATTCCGTTGTGGTTGTGGCACCAATTAGCTGAATCTTGCCTCGAGCTAGCGCGGGCTTTAGTATACTGCCTGCATCCATCGCGCCTTCAGCCGCTCCGGCACCAACTATCAAGTGCAGTTCATCAATAAATATAATCGTTTTATTGTCGCGTTCTAGTTCTGTCATGACTTTTTTGAGTCGTTCTTCGAATTCTCCTCGATATTTCGTGCCAGCAATCATACCTGCCAAATCAAGCATAACAAGACGTTTATCAATCAGGCTATCTGGAACGTCTTCAGCAATAATTCGTTGAGCTAAACCTTCTACGATAGCCGTTTTGCCAACGCCAGGCTCGCCAATCAGTACCGGATTATTTTTTGTTCGACGATTTAAAATCGTAATTACTCGCCGTATTTGAGATTCACGACCAACGACCGGATCCAACTTACCTTGACGTGCCATATTTGTTAGATCGGTGCCAAAAAAATCTAAAGCCGTTTTCTTTGGGCGCTTATCTAAACGACGACCCTCTGTTACTCGCCCGTTTTCTTCTCCGTATTGCTGTCGGTTTAAAAAATTCTCTAGTTCATTAATTAATCCATCGACGTCAACACTCATGTCGCGTAATAGTTGTGTGGCACGAGCATTCTTTTGCGACAAAATACTGTAAAGAATGTGCTCCGTGCCGGTATAGTCTTGACTAAAGTCCTGAGCGACGTCTTGAGCCATTTTGAGTGTTAGTTTGGCCGTTTCACTCAAGCCTTTGGCGCCCATATTTATAACCAATGTCTTTGGCGCCAGATTAAGCACCAGTCGCGCGCGATCAAGCGTTACGCCAGCACCTTCAAGGATTTTAGCACCCATACTACTATCTTGGGCTAGAACTCCTAGCAATAAATGCTCGGTACCCACATACGCACTGCCGAAACTTCTAGCAATGGCATCGGCATGTTTTAGGCTATTAACCGCGTTATTAGTGAAATGATTCAAAAAATCCTGGAAATCTGGTGAATTTGGCATCATAAATTATGATTACTCCTTAACGATGATCTTAAAATATCGCTAAATCCATAATACCACTTAGCACTCACAGGTCAAGAGTGCCAGCCTATCTATTCATTCTCCACGCCGTGCTCTTCAATTGCGTCCAGTAAAGAGCTTTCAAGTTGTTCTTTTTTCTTGAGCTTTTGAGTTGGTTTTTTACTCTCAATCACCGTTTCGGCTATCACGGCAGTTTCCGCGACTATATCAATATCGTAGCCAGCAAGCTTGCTAGCTAGTCGAACATTTTGGCCACTTTTGCCAATAGCAATACTCAATTGATCCTCGGGCACAACGACTCTGGCTTTTTTATTCTTTTCATCTAACGTAACCGCTACGACTTTTGTTGGGCTAAGCGAATTAGTAATATATTCAATACTATTGCTGCTCCAAACGATGATATCAATCTTTTCCTGCTCACCAATCTCGCCCATAACAGCGTTAACGCGAGTACCATGGCCACCCACAAAAGTGCCGACCGGATCAACGCCCTGTACGGTGCTGGCCACAGCAATCTTGCTACGCACACCGGCTTCGCGAGCGATATCTTTGATCTCAACGGCGCCGTTTTCCATCTCTGGTACTTCAGCCCTGAATAGCCACTCAATAAACTGCGTATTACCACGAGAAACCACCAGTTGCGGTCCTCTAAAGCCACGCTCAACGTCCTTTAGAAAAACTTTAAGCCGCTGGCCTGGATAATATCTTTCACCTTGAATTTGCTCGCTACGAGGCATGATACCTTGAGCTTTTCCAATATCTACACGAACAATATTACCCTCAACCCTAGAAACAATTCCATTAATAACGGTGCCGATTTTGTCTTCGTATTCATTCATAATTATGTCTCTTTCAGCTTCACGCAAACGCTGCAAAATCACTTGTTTAGCGGTCTGGGCAGCTACTCGGCCAAAATCTTCAACATTTTCATGGACTTCAATGAAATCACCAACTTTGGCTGTTTTTTTCATGACGCCAGCGTCTTTGGCACTAATTTGAATTAATGGATCATGAACCTTATCAACCACTTCCTTGGTCACATAAACGTCAATATCACCGGTATTAAGGTTCATACCAACCCGTACTTCTTGTTCGCGGTCGCCATAATCACGCCGATAGGCAGCAGCCAACGCCTGTTCTACTACTTCTTGTACAACTTCTTCTGGTAAATTCTTTTCTTCGGCGATGGCCTTTATGGCAACAGCCAGTTGTTTAAAGTCTAAATCCATGGGTTATTTCACTCCAATTTACAATTTTAATTTATTATTCATGACCCCTACTTACGAAAAAATCCGACCACTTTGGCCGGACAGAACATAATATAGCTTACCGACAAACACTATAATTGTCAATTCTACTGCACCTGTCGCAAAATCGCCCGTTCTTAGCCAAATCAGCTCGAGTTGAGGATGGGGGAGCTTTGCGACAAGTCCAGTCTACTACTCGCTCAACATAGGTTATAGCTAGCTTTACCGGATTTACTCTAAACTTATGATTGTTAATCTTTTTCTAGGAAAGTATTTAGCGCCGAGCGAACATCCTGCACCCCGCTATACAGAGCCGGCTTTTTGCCTGTTTTAATTATTGGGCCAATGGCGCCATCAAAACCAAGTTTTTTGGCCTCCGCCACGCGTTTATCAACGTGCGGTACATGGCGAACTTCACCAGACAAACCGACCTCACCGAACACAACAGCGTTTTTCTTGAGTTGCATACCTTTACTGGCCGATGCGATAGCCATACAAATAGCCAGATCGGCTGCCGGTTCGGTCAAGCGAAGTCCACCAACTATATTGATGTAAATATCTTGGTCGGCTAAGTTTAGTTTTGTGCGCTTTTCCAGCATGGCCACCAATAGATTTAGCCTGTTTAGATCAAAACCACTGGCGGCACGCTTGGGATAGCCATAGGAGGTCCTATTTACCAGTGCCTGCACCTCTACTAAAAGTGGCCTAGTGCCTTCAAGTGTAGCTAGAATCACAGAACCATCGGTTATTTGCCGTTCGGCCAACAAAGCAGCCGATGGATTCGCAACTGGCTGCAAGCCATTATCAGTCATCTCAAAAATACCAGCTTCATTGGTAGATCCATAGCGATTTTTGATAGCTCTAAGTACCTTAAAGCCACCGTACCTGTCACCTTCCAGTTGTAAAACCACATCAACTAGATGCTCAAGCACTTTCGGTCCGGCAATTGCACCTTCCTTGGTAACATGACCGACCAAAATCAGTGCCGTATTGGTTTTTTTGGCCGCCGCGGTCAATAGTTGAGTACTATTGGTGATCTGACTAACTGTTCCAGCGGCTGACGCAATAGCTGAACAAGCAACAGTCTGAATTGAATCAACAATAACCAGTTGATATTTGCCCCCAGCAATAGTCGCCGCGATATCGTCTGCCACCGTACTAGTTGCTAGTTGTAATTTTTGACTTTTCGTACCAAGCCGTTCGGCACGCAAGCCTATCTGGTGCTCTGATTCTTCGCCACTAACATATAAAATTGACTGGTTGTCAGATAACGTGTAGGCCAGCTGTAACAATAGTGTACTCTTGCCAATTCCTGGTTGTCCGGCAATCAAATTAACACTACCGGCCACAAATCCACCGCCCAGAACGTTGTCTACTTCTTGTATCCCGCTTTTTAGACGCGGTAAATCTTTGGTTATAGAGGCGCCGACTGACTGTGTTGATAAAACACGGCCATCTTTTGTTATGGCATTTTGGGTAACATCTAACTGCTCCTGTAGTGTATTCCATTCCCCGCAGCTAAAACACCGTCCGCTCCACGAAGCACTAACTGCTCCGCAACTGCTACAAACAAACTGAACCCCTCTTTTTGTCATAATACCAAGTGTAGCATCTACTAGACTGGACCTGTCGCAAAATCGTCCGTTCCCAGAGTGAATTATCTCGAGCGAAAACTGTTTTTCGCTCGAACTGATTCAATCTGTGGATTTTGGGTTACTGAATCTGGAGTGTGTTGGGGCGGCTGTCGATTGCTTTGTATAGTTGGTTTTCTTCCAGCGCTAAAGCGTTACGAGCCTCAACTAAGAAATTATATTGAGTAATCAGTGCTTTTGTTTGATTAACTAGGGCGTTGTAGTCTTTTATTTTTATGTTGTAATCAGGTACGGCCTGGTTGTAGGCGTCGTATTGCTTTTGTGCCAATAAGCGATCCAGTTGTTGCTTTTCGGTATTCAGAGCATTAACCTGGATATTAAGTGAACTTTGATTAGCTTCAGCTTGCTGTTTTAAGTTAGCAAGTTGCTTGTCGTAATCTTCTACCTTGGTTTTACGTTCAGTAAACGCCTGTTCATATTGTTCAGAATAAGCTACGATTTTAGACCGATCATTAAAATATTGTTTGTAATAATTTTCGAGTTCTGGTGACAAATTCCGAACTTCAGTACCTAGAATTGAATGTAATTCATTAACTATGTCAGCGCCATTTTTGCGATATGATTCAATCGTTTTTAGGATACGTTCATCTTTTATGCCAGCAAAAGCTTGATTCAAAAAACCGTCAATGCGTTGCCGTTCGCTACTGCTTAGGCGATCGTAAGTGGCGTGCAATGTTTCGTGTGCTGCTGTAACTTCTAAAATACCATTAAGCCGAACATCGGTAACATTGTAGATGTATATGCCTCGATTATGTATATAGCAGCCCAGAACAATGGTTTGTTCGCCACCTGTGCAATGATCATTAAATGTTGCTTTATCGTTTAATTCCGGGTGATAGACATAAAATAAACGGCGCGTGTTGTTACTCATTGTGGTACGATCGCCCAATGCGATAATTTCAGCCGATGGGGTGTAATTACGCAACCTGAACCAATCAAAAACCACCTGACGCTGCCATACACCGCCCAAAAATACCGCCACAATCACAAAACTGGCTATTAACGAACCAGTGCGTTTTTTCTGCATATTTTTAGTTTACACGAGTTTTGCACTTAGTCATTGCTCCAATCCGGCTACAAACAGTTTTTCTTCTCTCGATGTACCTATCCTTCAGATATAGCCCCCGCAAAACAAATTCCCGACTTTTCGAATCACCCTCTTTGGCCCAAAACTGCCTTTCCTCGTTCAACGTATCTAAGGATATGTCTCTCTCGGAAAAGTCAGTTTTTGACTCAAAGATCATTGCTTCAAAAACCCACGAATTTGTTTTGCGGGGACTATAGAACAGTTTTCGCTCGAGATAATTCACTCTGGGAACGGACGATTTTGCGACAGGTCCAGTGAAATTCTTTTTGCTCAAGCTGATTTGGTCTGGGGGTGAGTGATTTAGCGTGAATCCAATAGGTATGAAATCGTGTTAAAATAAATATATGGGTAGTTTGATAGGAATTGACGAGGTGGGTAGAGGCTGTTGGGCCGGCCCCTTGCTGGTTGTTGCCGCTAGGGCTAAGAGAGTATTACCAGTTGGCTTAGCTGATTCCAAAGTTTTATCAAAAAAAGTCCGTGAAGGCCTGATTGAGTCGATAGTTGAAACATGTGAATTGGGTGAGGGCTGGGTGCAGCCAGAAGAAATAGATAAGGTTGGGCTGGCTGAAGCAATGCGGATCGGGGTCAGTCGGGCGCTGATCGCTCTCGGCGCGTCATTTAATGACGAAATTATCTTGGATGGCCCCACTAATTATTGCCCAAAAGAATTCAATGCGGCACGAGCTGTTGTTAGAGCGGATAGTACTTATGATGTTGTTAGCGCCGCCAGTATTTATGCCAAAGTAAAGCGTGACGCCCACATGGCCAGGGTGGCAATATTCTACCCATTCTATGGCTTTGAAAGTCATGTTGGTTATGGTACGGAGCTACACAGAATAACTCTAAAAACTCACGGTGTGAGTCGGATACATCGAAAAAGCTATAAGCCCGTAAGAGCATTTTTGTGATAACCAATTATCAGACGGGTCATGATGCCGAGAAAACGGCCGCTGAATATCTCAAAAAACGTAATTTCAAAATCCGAGAATTAAATTGGAGAACGCGTTTTTGTGAGATTGATATAGTAGCCGAAAAAGACAATATAATTTATTTCGTCGAAGTCAAATATCGTAAAAATAATTCTCAAGGTACAGGGCTTGAATATATAACAAAATCCAAGCTTAAAAAGATGCGTTTTGCCGCTGATCTATGGGTCAGCAGTAATAATTGGGAAAAAGATTACCAGATGGCAGCGCTCGCCATTGACAATCAAACAATTACCTTTGTAGATAATATTTAGTGATCGAAAAAGGCTTTAATTTCTTTGAGGTCGCGTTTTTTCCAGGCGGCTTGCCATTCAAGCATTTCCAGACCTTGTTTGTAACTGCGCTCAATTACCGGTGTGAGTCTTTGTTCGAAGAACTCTTTATAATTATCAATAAAAGCTTCATCGCTAAAAACTCGAGCTACGTAAATAGGCAGGCGCGAAAAGCTAAGATCGGTGCCTATATTTTCCTCTAGCCATGACCAGTTGTCTTTTAGCCATTGCCAAGTTATTTTGCGGGCATGGTGATTGAGCAAACTATAGGCTATCCAGTATGAAACATCTTGTAGGCGCACATCGTTTGAGTCAATTTTAGCAAGGGCTTGTTTGATAATTTCAGGTTGTTTGAAACTAGTTAGAGCCGCGGCAAGTATTGTGCGTTCCTCGCTTAGCGTCGAGGCTTTATATATCATTAGAAGTTTATTAAACTCAATTTTGCCGCCCAGCCTGGCAACTGTACCAAAGACTATTCCACGCAAGTCCGGATCAATAGCAACTTTCTGTCTAGCCGTCGTCTTGAGGCCGGAAGTACTATCTTCTGTATAGTCGATAGATGCGAATAATTTTTGGCAGCGTTTGATAATACTATCCTCATCGGCAGCCGATGCCAGACTCAAAATAGTCGGCCTTAGCATGCGATCAAAGTACGATTCGTGTGGCTGACGATCCCAACCAACACGTTTAAGTTCTAAGGAAATAAGCTTGCGAATAAACGGCTTCATATCCTCCCGCAGATTAGAATCGTCCATAATCAGTCTAATATTGCCTAAAGCTCCGGCCATAACGTCCCAGACGGCATAATTGTCTTCGTATTGAAAGTTAGTCAGGAATTTTAGCGCTACAGCTGTGCTGGACTTACCCGCCTTGGCGGTCTCAAAAACGTCACTTAACAAACCCAATCTGTCTTGTGGTGATAGTTTGCCCCTAAGAATTTGTTTGCCCAGATATTCTAGGTGCGATGTGTTATAGATAGTTCTGTAGAAACCACCTTGTTCGTGATTGAGCTTACTAGGCTCACGCAAAACTCGCTCATTACCAGATTGAATAGTCTCGGGTACAAACAGCTTATCTTCTGTCGATGTAGCTAAGTCTACCTCTCCTTCAGATAAAACAATTTTCGCTCGAGCTGATTCAAGTTGAAAACTAGGGGTTGTGCGGAGGTCCAGTTTGGCGACATCAATTTGGTAGGTTGCATCTTTGGTTGTAAGTAGTTTATCTGGTAATAATGCCGCTGGCCATAAGCTTTCTGGTACTGGACTATGAGCGGGATTTAGTATGAAACGCTCTTGCTCTACGTGCATGGTGCTATTGTTTTTAAAATCGGCGTGAATGAGTGGAAAACCAGGAGTAGACGTCCATGCTTGCATAAATTCTTTTACTGGCTTATGGGATACTTTTTCCAGTGCCGTCCAAAGGTCAACGGTATCGGTATTGCCATAGGCGTGCGTGACCAGGTAGTGGCGCAGCCCATCCCGAAAAACCTCTGGGCCCAAGAATTGATGCAGCATGTGAATAACGCTGGCTCCTTTGCTATAGCTAATAGTGTCAAAAATTGTACGAATTTCGTCTGGATGATTAACTGGTACTTCGACTGGGTGAGTATTTTCCAGCGCATCAAGTTTGAGTGCCTGCTGCTGTTCGTCCACAATAAATTGAATCCACATTTTCCATTCAGGAAAAAGATGATCGACCGCCAAATATTCAATCCAACTGGCAAAACCTTCATTAAGCCAAAGATCGGTCCACCAACGCATGGTTACAAGGTTGCCAAACCACTGGTGGGCTAGTTCGTGGGCGATTACCATGGCCACATATTGTTTATTGCCAAGCGTTGAATTTTTTGGATCAACCAAGAGTGTCTGTTCGCGAAATGTGATACAACCCCAGTTTTCCATGGCGCCACTGGCAAAATCTGGCAGGGCAATTAGATCACATTTTTCTAAAGGATATTCAATGCCAAAGTAGTCATTAAAAAAATCCAGGCATTTTACCGCGACATCTAACGCGAAATTGGTAAACTGAACGTTGTTAGGTGTAGCATAAGCTCGTACAATTGCGCCATTGTTGGCTTTACTTTCTCTGAAATCCAGACTACCAATTACGAAGGCTAACAGATAGGTTGACATGCGCGGAGTAGTCTCAAAAGTGGTTGAATGTTTTGTGATTGTTCGACTTTTTACTTTCAACTTTATGACTTTTGATTGTTTTATGGGGGTATTAGATAAAACCGTTTCGCTCGCTGTATGCGTTAAAGATAGTTGAAAGGTGGCTTTGGCTTCGGGCTCATCGATACACGGAAAAGCTTCGCGCGCATGATGACTTTCAAATTGAGTGGCTATGAGCTGTTTTTTCTTGCCCTTGTACTCAAAATAACAGGGGTATATGCCGTTCATCGAACGCGTGATTTTACCCTCAAACTCAAGCCGTACCGTGTATTTACCTGGATACGCCATTGCTTTGGTATGAATACGAACTTCATTGAAGCTGTTATGGTTATTGATGCGGTCAATATCCAGTTCATAGTCGCCTTTTTTGTCATGTCTTGTTATATGAGCGCGGGTAATCTTTAGTCCGTTTTGATGAAAGGTTAGGCGCTGACTGGGCCGACCGGTTTTTTGACCACTAACCGTAACTGACCCGCTAAATACCATATTTTCGGGGTCAGGTATTAAATCCAACACATAATGGCTGGGCTGGAATTGTTTATACAGCCTCCGGACTTTTTTATTCATTGTAAGTATTTTATAGGATTTTTTAGATTGGCGATAGCAAAACCAGCTACAAACAGTTTTTTATCTCTCGATGTAACTATACTGGACCTATGAAAACTACACTACGGAGCTGTTATAGGGTCGGAGGTTTTTCCTGTACTGTCTTTGGCATAAACAGATGTTCCTGTCGGTACGATGAATGAGGAACACCCGGAAGCTGTTCCATTACAAACCACGGTACCTGATCCTTTATATACCGTAACCGATACAGACGATCCTGTCCATGTGAACGTGACTTCAGCGCCACTTCTTGTGGCGCTTAGAACTAAAGGGGACGCGGTCGCCGCGGCTACTGTTACGGAGTTAGGGCTTTGACCGTCATAAAGTACGCTGTCTATTACTTCTGCCGAGACACTGGATCCGGCCGGAGCAGTACCGGCGGGCAGAGTAACAATCTGTTGATCGTAAGTAACGTTAAACGATTGTATAACCTGCCCGTTGACAATGAAGTTAACGGTGCCCTTGTATTTATCGCTACTAATTGGATGCGTTCCTTGAGATACAGTAACGCTTATACTGCCGTCAGCATTAAGCACTAGATTGGAAAGTGATGGCTTGGTATCTTCGCATTTATGTATGTCATCTGTCTGATTGGTGTTTGCCGTGTTCTGCGCGAAACGATCGCCAGAAAAGCTACTGGCATCAGTATCGGTAACTTCTTTTTTGGCTCGTGCTGGAGTACAATCGGTTGCTAGTTTATCGGAAACTATGTCGATAGTCTGTTTTTTGCCAGTTACTTTCTTTTGTGAGTACCACGAAGGATATAGGTCGGTACTGGGGCTAGGCTCAATGGATCCGAATCCCACATGACTGCGGATTATAAATGCTGGCAAGGTTTGCACACCAGATGGTTTAGCCCGTTCCTCGGGCTTGATATTGGCATGCACTGCTCGCATCCAGCCTTGCCAGATGGGCAGAGTCATATTTTCCATAGAGCCAGTCATGGCTCGCTGACGATTGTGATAGCCTACCCAAACACCGGCGGCGTACTGAGTTGAAAAGCCCATCATCCAACCATCTTTAGAATCGTTGGTGGTGCCAGTTTTTACGCCGAATTTCCATGTACCCAAACTGGTGTTGTAACGTTGTGGTTTGTTGCCTGGCGGAAAGTAACTAGCGTTAGGATCGGATATCATATCGCCGACTATGTAGGCAGAATCTGGACGAACAGCTTGATTGCCTTTGCTTGGTTTCCATTCGTCAATCGTTTTACCAGACGCATCTTGAATTTTTAGGATGTAGGTTTGAGGTATATTTAAACCGTTCCGCGCTATTGTAGAATAACCGTGGACATGTTCATCAAGACGTAAATAAGCGCCATCACCAATTGCCGAAGAAGAATAACACTGTTGTTCATCAGCCACAGTTGCCCGATTAATATCTACGCCATCTTTATAGCATCGATACCTGCCCCTATCTGTCGGTTGGCCATCTTTATAGGTAGTCATAAGCTTATGAGCGATACCTATTGTCGGGTTAATGCCAGCCGTAACCATGGCTTTTACGGCTGGAATATTGCGTGAACCACCAATCGCATAGCGCAGAGTTACCGGTCCAATAAAACGTCGATCATAATTCCAGATACAATTTCCGCCTTTTTCGGGAAGTGCTTTGTTGGTACAAGGGTAGCCATCGACTGCTCCTTGTGTATCATAAAGGACTGAACCAGCACCAAAGTTAGTAGTGTTCTCCATGAGTGATATGTAATCATATGGCTTAAAGCTTGATCCGGGTGGCAATTGATAATCGCGGGCATAATTATTTTCCCCATATTCTTGGTTGGTAAAATCCGGTCCGCCCACCAGGGCAACTACTTGTCCAGTTTTTACATCTTCGGCCACAAAAGTGGCTATGTCGCCACCTTGACGCTTGACTTGGGTTAAGCCTTTGGCAACTTGCTGCTCGGCTATAGTCTGCTTGTCTAGATCAAGCGTAGTAATAATCTTCCATCCCCCTACCTTGACACTCTTGGCCCCTAGACGATCTTGCAATTCTTCTTTGGCCGTCAAGACAAAATACGGAGCTTTAATCCCGGCATATTTTGGTTTGCGCGGCTTGACAGTCGCTACGGTATCAATTTTTTTGGCATTGTCGCGCTCTTTTTTGGTGATCTTACCTTGTTGTTCCATGAGATCCAGTATGTAGTGTTGACGCCCTACAAGCGCATCTTTGCCGCCGCTCGAAACGAAGTCTGTATTATAGGGCGAATAAAATCCTGGGGATTTTGGTATAGCTGCCAAAAACGTGGCCTCGTCCAGAGTGAGATCTTTGGCGGGCTTATTGAAATAATCTCTAGATGCCGCTTCCACGCCATAATCTATGCTGCCATAGGGAGCAGCGTTTAAATAACCTACTAGGATTTCTTGTTTGGAATAACTTCTCTCTAGCTCAATCGCTAAAATTAACTCCTTAGCTTTTCGAGTATAACTACGGTCCTTGGTCCAGTTTTGAGTTAATTTCACGAGCTGTTGGGTGATGGTCGAACCACCTTGAGTATTGCCACTGCCAGTAATATTGCTAAATCCGGCGCGCGTAATTCCCCGAACATCAAATCCACCATGATGAAAGAAGTCTTTGTCCTCTATGGCCACGGTAGCATCTTTTATGAATTTTGAAATTTCTTCGTCCTTGACTGGTATGCGTTTTACGGCATCATAATCTTCATATAAAAGTGTTTTACCGCTACGATCGTAATAACTGATGCTTCCGCCGATATTTTTTCCTGATATATCGCGAAGGTTTGGCAGGTCTTTGCGAAAATAGGCGAAAAGTCCTATGAGCATTATGAATCCGGCAATCAAACCAATACCGGCAATCTTGAGAGCCATTATGGCACCTTCTCGACTAAACCAATACTTATAAAGACGCTTAGGATGCAGGCGGTAGATAAAACGCTTTATTCTAGATTTTGGCAATCCAGCAAGTCGCAATGCCTTATGGTCGGCTATAGTAGCCCGGCGGGCCAATAAGCGTTCACCAATATTACGATGAATTCTTATGGTTTTACCACTCTTGGTAGTAAAAGTATTCTTGCTTTTTCGTCCGACGTTACCGCGACGACCTGATGGATTTTTCTTGGTACTATTCATCAATTATAAAAATTCTCCCTCGTAAGTACCATTATTATATAGGATTGTCGCACTTTTTAGTAGATACCGATAACAGACTATCAACAGGGTGCAACTGGTTGCGAAAACTTTCAGGCCGAAAGAGAAATAAAAGAAAACCTGTTTGCACGTGGCTGATATCAATGGAAAAGTGCGAAACTCGTACCTATAATGTCATCATTTTGTTATACTCTTGACTATGGATGTGATTCCCATGACTTTATCTGAAGAACTAAAATGGCGTGGCTTCATCAAGCAAACAACACTGGATAATCTCTTTGTTCTAGACGAGCAGAAACTAACCTTTTATCATGGCTTTGACGCATCGGCCGATTCGCAAACAATCGGTAATCTAGCGGCTATGATGCTTGATCGGGTGTTTATGCGACACGGACATAAGGCTGTTATTCTTGCTGGTGGAGCAACAAGTCTGATTGGCGATCCAGGCGGAAAAGATAATGAGCGTCTTTTGCAAGACGAAACAACGATTGCTCAAAACATCGCAAAAACCGAAGAACAACTCAAACGAATTTTTACTGGCCACGAGTTTACATTAGTCAATAATCTTGACTGGACTAAAAACATGTCTGTGCTCGAGTTTTTGCGCGATATCGGCAAACACTTTAGCATGACCCCGCTTGTACAACGGGACTACATAGCAAAACGTCTTGGGGAAGGCGGTAGCGGCATCAGCTATGCTGAGTTTAGCTACACCATTTTACAGGGCATGGATTACCTGCAGCTTTATGATAAATATGGTTGCACATTGCAGCTTGGCGGCTCTGATCAGTGGGGAAATTGCTTATCAGGCGTAGAACTCATACGCAAAACTAGAGGTGCAGAGGTTAACGTAATTACCCTGCCACTCATTATAAATAAGGCAACAGGTAAGAAGTTCGGTAAAAGTGAGGATGGCGCTATTTGGCTTGATCCTGATAAAACGAGCGTTTATAAATTTTATCAATTCTGGCTGAATGTTGATGATGCTGGTGTGGGAGACTACCTAAAAGTCTTTACGGAGCTTAACAAAGAGGCGGTTGCTACCGTCATAACTGACTTTGAACGCGATCAATCCACGCGGTTGGCTCAAAAGACGCTTGCCTATGAAGTTACTAAGCTTGTTCATGGTAAAGAAAAGGCCGATGCCGTCAGACGAGCCAGCAATGTACTGTTTGGTTCTGCTAAGTTTAATCTTCAAAAAACTGATTTTGAGTTATTGATTAAAGAATTTGCGCCGATAACCTATAAAGAGCCGTTTCAATTTCATAACTTAGTCGTTCAAGCCGGATTAGCAAGCTCTGTTTCAGAGGCACGACGACTGGATTCGCAACAAGCCTTTAGCTTGAACAGTGTCAAAATAGTTCCGGGCACAGCACCAGTATTTTTGGATGGCTATAATCTGTTAAAGCGTGGCAAAAATTCATTCGCCATCATTATTAAATAATCATATAGGTCCAGCATAAAGTAAAACTACGAAAAAACGCGAATGTCCTATATACTAACGCGGTATGAAAAAACCTACAAACAGCAAAAAGAGGGCCGATCAGTACAATTTTCCGCAATTTGTTTACAAAGATTATTGGATTGGCCGAGATTATGAGGATGCTTCGGAGCGTATAGCCGTTAAGCGATTATTAAATGGTAAGCATTTTGAAAATGCCGTGGATATAGGTGGAGGTTATGGGCGATTGAGTGTGCTACTAGAGGATTATGCTGACAAAGTAACCCTAGCCGAGCCCTCAAAACAGCAATTGGACATTGCAAAAGACTATCTAAAAGATCATCCTAAAATTGATCAAGTACTTACCCAAGCTGATAGTTTGAAGTTTGCCGATAAATCTTTTGATCTGGTGGCTATGGTTCGCGTAATGCATCATTTGCCTGATCCAATACTAGAGTTTGGCGAGTTGGCTCGCATCATGACAGATGACGGTTACTTGATTCTAGAAGTTGCCAACTACGCACATGGTCGTAATCGCTTAAAACTCTTATTAAAAGGTCGCCGCTTACCGAAACGACCGGTAGATATTCGTTCTTCTAAAAATCAGACACAAGAAAATATTCCATTCGTAAACCACAACCCCAAAACAGTGATAAAACAGCTTGCTCACGCCGGCCTAAAGGTAGAAAAAGTTTTATCAGTTTCTAATTTACGAAGTCCAGCTCTCAAAAAAGTATTACCTAGTAGCGTAATGTTAACAGCCGAGCGTATTATGCAACCAATGCTGGCCAAAACTTATTTCGGTCCCAGCGTCTTTTTCCTAATCCGTAAAGCCAAATAGCAAATAGTCACGAGTTGCGCACTTTGCAGACACCTTAATTAACGCTTGCAGAGGAATATTATTCTTTGGTTTTGGCTACATTATCGGCAATTGTATCATTAGTAACTATGGGTGTTGCGGCTTCAGTTTCTATTTTTTCGGTAGTTTCGTCTCTAATTATATTAACCGCTTCTTTATCAAAGTCCATACCCGTCAAGCGAGCCGACTTGCCAGTACGCTGACGCATGTAGGTCAGATAATTACGGCGTACTTTGCTACGCTTACTTACTTCTACCTTAACAACTAAGGGGCTGTGCAGCAGAAAAGATTTTTCCACACCAACACCACTTGCTACGCGACGTACGGTAATACGACTAGTGTGACTACTCTTGCGGTCCGTACGGATTACCAGACCCTGAAATATCTGAACACGCTCTTTAACGCCTTCGCGAATCTTCTGATGTACTTTTACGGTATCGCCGGAACGCACATCAACAACTTGCGCTTTTTTGTACTTTTCCTCAATTTTCTGAATAACAGATTGCATAATCTATAAATACTACACTATTGTCGAACTTCGGTCAACATCTTTGCATCAGCTACTAAAGAAAGCGACCACAACAAAAACCAAAGATATAGCCCCCGCAAAACAAATTCCCGACTTTTCGAAGCACCCTCTTTTGCCCAAAACCGCCTTTCCTCGTTCAACGTATCTAAGGATATGTATCTCTCGGAAAAGTCAGTTTTTGGCTCAAAGATCATTGCTTCAAAAACCCACGAATTTGTTTTGCGGGGACTATACCTTGGCTTGGTGTAGGAGCAATATGAGCATCCTTACCCCTGGTGACTAAAAGATAAACTCCCAAAAATTTTTCTGGTGAGTTTTTACGCCCACGCTAGAACCCATTTTAGCACCAAATGTGAGAAATGAGATTTTCGGCGGGTCGCCCCCGACCCGACCCGCCGAACTGCTCCGCAGGGTTTTTGGCTGAAAAGATTTTGAGGAGTTTAAGGTTGGCTTTTGTGCTACTACCGGTAGCACTACAATAAGGATAGTGCTTCGTGGGCAGTTCCCCAGGATAAGATGATACCGTTGCCACCGTGCCCATAGTTGTGAATGATTGTTTTATCTCCTAAGGTTTCCTTTTCGACTCTAGGCCCGATACTCCTCACTGGCCTAAAGCCCACCATACGTTCAATAATATTTTCTTTGCGTAGAGTACCTTGAGGTATAGAAAAAATACTACCTGGTGTTTCCATGATTTCCTTCACATTATCAAACAAATACTCTTCCTCTTGTTGGGTAGGGTCGGCTGTCTCCCAGTTCTCGTCGTAGGAAGCCCCTAAATATAAATCTTGACTTCTTTGAGCGACTATAAAATCTCCTGTTGATACCACAACGTCGCCAATATTAACTGGTTTTAGTCTTAAGACGACACCCTTAACGGGCTTTAGATACTCGTCGCCAAATATTGGCTTAGCGCCCATACCTAGACAATTGAAGATAACCGGTTCATCTAAGTCTATAACTTCTGCTATAGACTTAAACTCTCGTTGGACAATCTGCCCCCCCCTATTCAAAAAGTCCTTGGTAAGTTGGGGAATATACACCCAGGTGTCAATAATCATTGTGTCAAAAGAAAATCTGTACTTGTAACCAGCAGGTAAGTTGTGATCTTCTAATGCTTCAAAATTGGAAAGAACATCTCTAAAGTAAGCAGGTGGCTCTTCCGCTTCCTTAAACAATTCATGATTGCGGTAAGTCGCTATCCCATAATTAACATCGTCACGCCGCTTGATGAACTCTTCCTTCGATTTCAAGAACCATCGCTTGAGGGTTAATTCATAATTCTCTGGTAGATTATCTCCTAACCAAATTGGATAAAACTGAGCACTGGCAACGTAACTAACAATATCTCTGGTTTCCTGTGCATATATTGTGACTTTTGAATCAGGAAACATATCAAGCAAAATATTACCAACCGTTATCCCTGATATTCCACCACCAAGAATCGCAAAATTTTTCATGAGTCTATCCTATTTATTGGTTTGCCGTCAATGTAGGCTTTAATGTTTTCTGTGATTATACGACCCATATTTTCGTCTGACTCACGAGTATTGTAGCCATTGTGCGGAGTTAAAACGGCATTTTTAACTTCTGCCCAGTCTTGGCTTGCGGTGTCAATTCCAGTGCCAGCAATTAAATCATTGTTTAATACGTTTTTGAGTGCGTCTTGGTCAATCAAGCCAAGACCAGCAATGCTCACAAAAATCGCAGATTTTTTCATATTTTCTATGAGTTCTTTTGTGATAATACCTTTGGTTTGGTCGTTTAAGGCGAGAGCCAAAACGACTACATCTGCTTTCTCAAAAAGTTCTTGTAGAGATACCTGTTTAACATTTGGCAGGTCTTTTTCTGTTCGGTTATAGGCAATCACAGACATACCAATTCCATTGCCGATTTCGGCAATGCGACTGCCAATGTCGCCAAGACCAACAACACCAAGTGTTTTGCCGATTAAGTCAAAACCGGAATATCTGGTTTGTTCTGGTGTTCCAGGATCAACCGCAATTAGTCCGTTTCTAAACTCTTTATCGCCAAGGGCGATTTTGCGGTTGGCGGCAAACATTAAACCGATGGCCATTTCAGCAACAGAATTGGTAGAAAAATGCGGAACATTTGACGCAATAACACCAGCATTTTTTGTGGCTTCTACATCAACTTTATCAAAACCAGTTGAGTTTATAGAGAAAAACTTTAAGTCTGGCGTTTTTGCTAAAAGTTCGCTTGTAACTGGTGTCAAAAAACAATCAAGAACAGCAATTTCTGCGTCTTTTACTCGCTCTGCGTAATTGTCGTTATTCGTATCGTTATAAACGGCGACTTCGCCAAGTTGCTTTAATTCTTGTATTTGATTGTCGGTTAAGCCTGAGGGGTTGGTTACAACGATTTTCATAGGTACATTTTACCATAAAAACAGCCAAAATCTTTTCAGCCAAAAACCCTGCGGAGCAGTTCGGCGGGTCGGGTCGGGGGCGACCCGCCGAAAATCTCATTTCTCGCATTTGGTGCTAAAATGGGTTCTAGCGTGGGCGTAAAAACTCACCAAGAATTGACTAAAGTCAGAATTGTCGTCTTTTTGGGCGACAATTCTGACTTTAGTCTCGATTTGGTGGGGATGAAAGGACTTGAACCTTCACGCCTTGCGGCACTAGTTCCTAAAACTAGCGTGTCTACCATTCCACCACATCCCCATTACGCTGTAGTATTTTAGCTTACTGCAAGCCTTTCGGCTAGGGCACTAGGCCACGTTCCGCGGCCCCGTCGCAACATCTTTGCAAACCAGTTTGCAAGAGTTGACTCCCTTGCAGGCTGCCACCGGCAGCCCTCACCTAAAACTAGCGTGTCTACCATTCCACCACATCCCCATGTATGTCTATATATAGAACTGCGTTACGGTACGCGCATATACTTATTTCACATTCGCGTACTAACTAATTATTGTAACAGATGGAGTCCTAGACTGTTCGATGTGTAAGCTTTGCAATAGATATTTGAAGCTCATCAACTCGCCGAACAGTATCTTCTAATTTCCCATCTCTAACTGTTAATTTATCATCAACTGAATCAATTTGAGCTGATAGTTCTTTGGCTACATGATCAATCTTGTCATGTACTTCGGCAAACTTGTCGTGTACTTCAGCAAACTTGTCATGTATTTCGGCAAACTTGTCGTGTACTTCAGCAAAACCGGTGGCAACATCGATTCTTAAATCTTCATTAGCACCTTCAACAATATCCTTAATCGCAGCTAGGTCATCTTTAGTTAAGCTCATACTGTATAGTTTACGAAATCTTGCGATAAAATGCCAGCTGAGCATCTCCGTAAGATTTTCTCGTAATTTTATCGAAGCCAACTAGACTAAAGCCGTCCTCGTCACCGGGCAGAGAAACTACCAATATCCCAGACGAGGCAACGTGCCTAGTGAGCTTTATTAAAGTAGTGTAGAGGACTTTGTCGTATGGCGGATCCAGCACAACAATATCAAATTGAGTATCTTTATGAGCGTTGCTCCATGTAATAGCATTACCGAAAATAACATCAATCAAATCTAAAAGCCCTAAACTCTGTAGGCTTTTCACTATAGTTTTATAAGCTTGCTTGTCTTTGTCAATTGCTACTATATTGATAGCTCCTCGACTTGCAGCTTCAATACTGATAGCGCCACTTCCAGAAAACGGATCCAGCACCGATAGGCCTTCTATATCACCCAGGATACTAAAAAGTGCCCCACGAATTTTCTCGCTCATGGGGTGGGTGTGATTGCTCCCAGGACTACTGAACTGTCTTCCGCTTAATCGTCCGCTTATTACACGCATATGTACCCTCTATAATTCCTGCTTCAATAAGTGATTCATACCAAACCAAAGTAACGGTTTTAACAATAATTGGGCCAAGCTTATGACGGACATCGTAAGCGAGTTTTGATGTCCAGCCCTTACGATAATACTCTCCATACATATCTAGTACGGCAATTTCACGAGCCTTGTTTTTGAACAAGCCGGTCACGCCAAACTCATGAAGTTCTTTCACATCATCTTCTGTTGGCAGGGCATCATTGAAACTTAATGGAGTAAAAATACTAGCAACGCCTATTTCAAACAAGCCGTGTGTCGTAAATAAACCCTTGGGCCCCCACATTTTCCAATTATTTTTAACTTTCTGACTACGTGTGTCGCCAGGAATAACAATTTTGGTTTTTATAGTTGCCCGACTTTCTATACCTTCGCCGCGTAATTCTGTTAATTTCTCTTCATACGGATAATGATGGGCTGGTGTTAGGCCATCCACGATAGCGTGCGCTAACCAAGCGGCTTCAAAAGCAACCCTTTCAGTGTTGTTGCTCTTTAGCTGATTGACTAGTTCTTGGTAATGGTCGTTGATCAACTCTATTAACTGGGAATCATCATCGTCAAACGGACTATAAAAATGCCAAGGTTCGTTCTTTGCCGGACTTTTTCGTTTAATGCCATCCGGACCATTTTTACCCTCAAATTGCAAGATCATAGAACTATTCGGAAATAGTCCGTCATCAATAATTAGCCTAGAAAGATGCCGCCTAGCTGTTCGATCGATTTTCTGGTGCGTGCCCATAATACGGCCAGAATATTTAGTTAGTGTTGTGCCTGAATACATCTTCAAACTCCATAAATTGCTAAGTAAAAACTGGGTATTTGATAATTGATAATTCCTGCTTTCTAATTTAGGTTTGTTAGAGTACTTAGTTTTTGTATGCGATTATTTAACTCCTCGTATTGTAGCAGATTTTCGTTTTTATCAATAAAATTTTGGGCGGCAGCACGAGCAGCTATTAGTAGATTTACATCTGTTAATTTAGCGATCCTAAGGTCAAGTTGCCCATGCTGTGCGCTGCCATAAATCGCGCCAGGTCCACGAATTTTTAGATCAAGCTCCGCTAATCGGAAGCCATCGTCCGACTCTTCTAATGCTTTTAGGCGTTGGCCTGGTTGCCCGCTATCGCTCATCATTAGATAACAATAACCCTGGTGATCACTCCGGCCAACTCGACCGCGTAGCTGATGGATCTGTGCCAACCCAAAACGCTCAGCATTTTCAATCAGCATAACTGAAGCATTCGGGACATCCACACCCACCTCTATAACGGTAGTCGCTACTAGAATATCCAGTTCATGGTCAATAAACTGTTTCATGACTTTATCCCTCTGGTCAGCTTTCATCTTGCCATGTAGTACGCCGACTCTGCGATGTTTGAACGGGCCTTTACTTAACTCTTCATAGGTTTGTTCGGCCGATTTAACAGGCATCAAATAAGATTCGGATATCGTAGGACAGACCACGAACACTTGCCGTCCATCACTTAATTCACCATCTATCTTTTTATAAAGCTGTTCGCGCGAGTTCGGCGAGCAAATTTTGGTATGTATCATCTTGCGCCCAATTGGCTTGGTATCAATGGTTGAGATATCCAGTTCACCGTAAAGAGTCAGAGCTAAACTGCGGGGGATTGGTGTAGCTGTTGTTGACAAGACGTGAACGGCGTGGCCGGCCTTAGTTTGTAATACCTTGCGCTGTTCCACGCCAAAACGATGCTGCTCGTCTATGATAACCAACCCCAGTTTGTGTATATCTACTTTTTCCTGAATAAGTGCATGTGTACCAATTATAAATCTAATCGTTCCATCTTTTACTCGTTGCCAAACGGCAATCTTTTGAGCTGGTTTCATACTGCCAATCAGTAGGCTTAAATTATCGGCCATACCCAATGGTACTAATAGTTTGTGGATATTTTCGGCATGCTGACGAGCCAATAACTCGGTTGGTGCCATAAATGCAACTTGATAACCCTGACTAATCACCATCACCGCCGCCATAGCTGCTACTACTGTTTTCCCAGAACCAACATCGCCTTCTATAAGTCTATTCATCGGTTGATCTTTTTGTAGGTCTAGATATATTTGCCAAATCACCTTGCGCTGTGCATCAGTCAACTTAAAGGGTAAGTGCGCCACAAAATCTTTAGCAAGTTTTTCATTAAAAGGGATTTTCAGGGCATGTTCCTTGATTAGCTCATGTTTATTTAGAAGGCTGGCGAGGCTAAGACTGAACACCTCCTCAAAACCTAAACGCTGTTTTGCCCTCTCCAAAGCTTCAACATTTTCGGGGAAGTGTATGGATCGTATAGCATCGGCGCGAGCGATTAAGCCCTGTTCTTCTATCAACCAATTCGGTAACGTCTCTGGTAACTTTTGGATAGTTGGTAATAAAGTTTTTAGAGTTTTTCTGATCTGAAGTGATTTTAGACCTTTTGTTTCCCTGTAAATTGGCACAATTCGGGCCGTATTTACCGGAAAATCACTAACTAGTTCGATGGAAGGATTCAATATACTTAACCGTTGATGGCTTAGTCCAAACTCACCCGAAACATAGTATTCAACGTTATGTTTCAGGGAGTTCTCTCTGTATGGTTGATTAAACCAAATAAGTCGCACACTACCCGTATCATCACTAGCGACAGCTTCGGTAATGTGCATTCCACGCCGCACATAATGACCTTTAGCTTGTTTGATAATGGCTTTTAGTGTTATTGTGCCGGGTTTTAGGCGATTGATAGGTTGTATTCTAGAATAATCATCATAACGTCTAGGATAATGATCAATAGGTTTTGGAGCCGATGATCTTCGAGTCAAAAACTGGCTTTTCCGAGGGAAGCATATCCTTAGATAAGGTGAGTGAGGAAAAACAGCTTTTGACCGAAGAGGGCGGTTCAAAAAGCCGTGAATTTGTTTTGCGGGGGCTATAATTAGCTGTGTCTTGTTATCTACACGAATTTCACACCTCTCCATTGCCCCAGATTACACCTGAACAGCCAAGTGTGAAAGTCCTATTTAATAGATTATCTGTTATGCTATATTTATGGACTACCAGGAAAAGGCGCTCAAAAAACACAAAGAATTAAGGGGCAAGATTGAGGTTACACTCAAGGACACTCTGGATACCCAAGAAAAATTAAGCACTTACTACACCCCGGGAGTCGCCGCTGTTTCGAGCTATGTCGCAGCACATCCAGAGGAAGCTAGAGATTATACCTGGCTGAATAACTCCGTAGCAATTGTTTCTGATGGTTCAGCTGTACTGGGACTTGGGAATATTGGTCCTTATGGTGCTCTGCCTGTCATGGAAGGCAAGGCCATGCTTTTCAAGCATTTTGCCGGTATTGATGCTGTGCCGATTGTCTTAAATGTACACACGGCTGACGAGATCGTGGCAGCTGTTACCGCTATAGCCCCCAGTTTTGGCGGCATAAACCTAGAAGATATTGCCGCACCAATTTGTTTTGAAGTAGAAGACCGCATCAAAGCTGAACTCAATATTCCCGTAATGCACGACGATCAACATGGTACGGCTATAGTTGTGCTCGCTGGACTTATAAACGCCATGAAAGTGACTGGCAAGGATCTGCATAGCTGTCGAGTAGTCTGCGTAGGCGCGGGTGCAGCCGGAACAGCTATAATGAAGTTACTTTATAGATATGCCAGACCGGTTATATTGGCTGTCGATAGCCAAGGAATTATTAGCAAAAATCGCCCAGGACTTACTTTTGAAAAGAGGAAGCTGCTAGAATTCACAAATTCCAATGCAGTGGAAGGTACGCTGGAAGACGCCATGGAAAATGCGGACATTTTCATTGGCGTATCACAAGCAGGACTGGTAACTACTAAAATGATCCAGAGTATGGCCAAAGGTGCAATTATTTTTGCGATGGCCAACCCAACGCCAGAAATAATGCCCGCTGATGCTAGATTAGCAGGTGCGGCAATTGTAGCGACAGGCCGAAGTGATTTTCCAAATCAAGTCAATAATGCCTTGGCCTTTCCGGGTATTTTTCGCGGCGCGTTAGACAACCGCGTTAATAAAATAACCGATCAACATAAAATCAATGCCGCTGAAGTTATTGCGAGCCTAGTCCAAGAACCTTCAGCAAACATGATAGTCCCAAGCGTACTTGACGAACGTTTAGTGCCGGCCATTGCCGCAATTATTCGTTAAATTCTATTTTAACTCGAAATTTCAGGAAGATAATGTAAGTCAAACATAAAATCAGTCACATCATTATCCGTTAATGGTTTATTACCCTGTTCTGGAGTATCACGTTCGGGCATTTCTATAACATCAATGCCCACCCCTGCTGTAGTCAATAAACCCAAAATCCTCTGATTGCAATTTTTCATAGCTGGAAGCTTGTCTTCAGGACAAGTAAACCTAAACTGAGTAACAATTCCTGAGCCAGGATACTTAAGCACCAAAGCCCGTACATCACAGTCATGTACGTTTTGGAGCCGATGATCTTCGAGTCAAAAACTGGCTTTTCCGAGGGAAGCATATCATTAGATAAGGTGAATGAGGAAAGACAGCTTTTGACCGGAGAGGGCGGTTCAAAAAGCCGTTAATTTGTTTTGCGGGGGCTATATCTGAAGGAGAGGTAGCCTTAGCTACATCGAGAGAAGAAAAACCGTTTGTAGCCGATAGAATTCGATCTGGGGATGGAGGGGTTTTGGGTAAGTCCAGTATATCGTTCAGCCCACTACACGATAAACCTCTTCTATGGTGGTTTCCCCTGCTATCACTTTCAAAATCCCATCCTGCAACATTGTATGCATTCCACTTTTAATAGCAGCTTCTTCAATTTCTTGGGAAGATAAAATTTTACCGTGCTCTACGAGGCGACGAATTTCGCCCGTCATAAGAAACTGTTCGCGCAAAGCAAGCTGACCACGAAAACCGTATGGATTTTCTGCGGAACTGCCAGGACTATATAGCAGTAGATCACCTAGATCTGGGCGCTCAATATTTTCAGGTAACGTACTTATGATTTCCTGAAGCTTTTCTAGGGTACGCGCGTCTGGCTCATAAGCTTGTTTGGTTGCATCATCAAGCCGTCTTACTAGACGTTGGGCCATTATTAAGCGTATAGCTGAAACAAATAACGGATTCTCCCTTACCACGTCCATGAGCCTAGTTATGGCGGCGGCAGCTGACGCAGCATGAAAAGTAGAGAGAACAAGATGGCCAGTCAGTGATGCCTGCAACGCAGTCTTTGCAGTATCAATATCTCGAATCTCACCAACCATCACAACATCAGGATCAAGCCTAAGTACTGCCCGAAGTTTTTCAGCAAAACTTGTTTCGTCGGCCGACTTAGTTGCTACCGAAATCTGAGTAATACCTTCAAATTGATATTCGACAGGGTCTTCTATGGTAATTATCTTACGGTCTTCGTTATTTAAACTATTTAACATGGAGTAGAGCGTAGTCGTTTTACCAGAACCAGTCGGGCCGACCACCAAAACTAAACCACTAGGTTTAGCGATAATTTCATCCACGACAGCACGCTCTTGTTCCGATAGCCCAAGTTTTTCCAGATTGTACATATCTTGATTCATATTAAAAAGTCTCATAACAACATCTATACCATTGGTTGTTGGTACGGTCTCTAGACGAACGTTTACATCTACGTTACTCCCGTCAGCCATGCGTACTCGTTGAGCAATATGACCTTGTTGGGATTCCTCGGAAGCGGTTGATATATTACCGGCACTGGCAATGGCCGAAATTAATATCCTGTACTTTTCATGACTTAAACGAGCGATTTTGTGCAGTATGCCATCAATCCTGATCCTTATACGTATGTAATCTGTCTGCGTCTCCAGGTGAATATCTGACGCGTTTAGACGATGAGCTTGTTGTACCAGATATGCTAGCATGTCATCAGCTCGAACCTGATCAAGTGTTTCTGAAACGGATCGTACTAACTCTTCATTACCCGTGGATTGAATGGTAATGTCATGGTATACAACTTCTTTTGGTGGATCATACAGCTTCATGTATTGCTGATAGCCGGTGTCAGAAATAAGTGCAAAATTGACACGATGATCCATAAAATTCTGACGCAAACTACTCATAGTCTGTTGAGATGTCGTATTGGTTACTCCAAAAATAATATGATTTTGATCTGTTTGTAGTGGTATGATGCGAAAATCATACAAATCTTTAGTTGTTAAAATATCTTTATAGAGTGGCTGGCTAGGCATATTGGAGGTATCTACATAATCAAGGCCCAAAATCCGGGCCCGACGCTGGGTAGCCAGTTCTTCATCACGTCTAGCATCTTGACTCATAGTGGTCTTATTTAAGCATAAGAAGAGAAATTTAGTAAGACACGGGGTTCGCACTTTTTCATTGCCCTATCCGGAACAGCTAAGCTGGACCTGTCGCAAACTCGTGTAAGATAGCTTATATGAAATATTCATTAATAGTTCACAATTTACGTAGTTGCCATAACGTTGGGTCATTGTTACGTACCACGGAAGGCCTGGGTATTACCGACGTATGGCTTACGGGACATACCCCCTATCCCTCTAAAGAGAACGACACACGACTGCCACATATAGCTCGCAAACTAAACGCCCAAATACATAAAACAGCCCTAGGTGCAGAAAAACTTATTGATTGGCGACATAGCGAACAGATTGAACCCGTTTTAAAGCAACTCAAGCAAGAGGGTTTTATCATCGCAGGACTCGAACAACATCAAAAAGCCATCAATTTAGCCCAATTCACGCCACCGCCAAAAATCGCCCTAATCATAGGTAACGAAGTTAGTGGCTTGGATGCCGAGATACTGTCTCTGTGTTCAGTAATCTTAGAGATACCTATGTTGGGCAAGAAAGAATCCTTTAATGTTGTCCAAGCTACAGCTATGGCCTTGTTTCATTTTACAACCGTGAAATAACGGTTACAATACCTATAATGGTTATGAAAACCCGAAAGAAAACATCAATCACTGACAAAAAACGGCGTGGCCTACACCACAACCACGGCCATCACTATAAAAAGGTCTATTTGCCATACCTACCCTTGCTTTTAGTGATTGGTGTAGGGGTTTTACTGGGCAACTTCAAGCCACCGATGAATAATAAGGGTATCCTGGCTTACAGTACTAATATTAGTCAAGATAGTTTGCTGGTAGCAACAAACTATCAACGAACTCAAAATAACCAATCAGCCCTTGGTATCAACAATCAATTAACAGCAGCTGCACAAGCTAAGGCCAATGACATGGTTGCCCGTAATTACTGGTCGCATACTACGCCGGATGGGCAAGAGCCCTGGGCATTCATACAGCAAGCCGACTACAAATATCAAAAAGCCGGAGAAAATCTAGCTTACGGCTTTGATACCAGCAACAACATCGTGGCAGGCTGGATGAACAGCGAGGATCATCGTGCTAATTTACTGGATTCGGCATATAGCGAGGTTGGTTTTGGTTATGCTAATTCTAGTAACTACCAAAATACCGGCCCTGAAACAGTCGTCGTTGCTATGTATGGATCACGCGTAAAAGGAATATCAACAACTCCGTCATCACCCTCCGCTCTTTCCACTGAAAATCCCATGCATAAATCAGCGACCATTGCCGTAAGTCATATCCAAACACTCACCAACGGACAAGCCCCATGGACGACTTTCGCTGCCGGACTATTCATAGGCGCAGTGGTGGTGTATTTAGTTATAAAACACGGTCTGGCGATCAAAAGAGCACTCAAGGAGGGTGAAACATTTATCCTGGGTTTTTGAAGCAATGATCTTTGAGTCAAAAACTGACTTTTCCGAGAGAGACATATCCTTAGATACGTTGAACGAGGAAAGGCGGTTTTGGGCCAAAGAGGGTGATTCGAAAAGTCGGGAATTTGTTTTGCGGGGGCTATATAATAGTCAGGAATCGGGGCAGGCTGGAATGTGATGTCTGTTTGGCGGAGTAGTAAATCGGAGCCGTTCAGATGTGAGCTGGGACAAAGTGTCTACTGAAGCTTAACGTTTTCAGCTCCTACTAGAGATTGGAGCTTAGTCAATACTTCGGACTCTTGATTTATGCGCATCGGTAATTTCACCACTTGTTTTTGTTCTGCCGGCCCCAAAACCAAAACTACCTCGGCAGTACTTCCCTCGTGATCATCAATGATGGCCTTTAACGACAACAAGATATCAGAATTATCGCTATCTTCAAGCCTAATATATAACTTGGACAATGGTTTCTGGGTAACAGATGGAGTCGTAATGGGTACCGTGATGGAACTTGGTTGCTTTGGTGGCTTGGGTTTTTTACCAGTCGCTTGATAGGCAGCGGCTTGTTCGGGGGTAATTTCACGAGCATCATTGACAAGCACTTTGATATCTTGAATCAAATTACCTTCACGATCTCTAGCAGTTACCTTACCTTTGGCCAATATGACTTTATCACGTTCCCATATGCCGGTGGTTTGCTGATAAATACTCGGAAAAAGAATGAGTTCTATTTCTCCAAACTGATCGCCAATTCTGACAAAAGCCATTTTCTGGCCGTTTTTGGTGGTAATTTCACGCATTTCTTGTATGGCACCACCAACACTTACAGATTTATTGTCATGTTCAGCTTTTAGAGAACTGATCGGAATAGATTGCTCAACTAAAAGAACTTCAAATGCCTGAAGGGGATGTTGGCTAAGATACAACCCGAGTAACTCCCGTTCCCAAACCAACTGCTCATGATCAGTAAAATTCACGGCGGCGGCTTCCAAGGACAGCCTCGGCCTGGTGGTCTCTTCTAAAAGATTACCAAATAAATCAGCCTGACCACTGCTAGCTTGCTTTTGCAGTCGAGCAGCATAAGCCAGTAACCTGTCAAGGTTATGTAACAAAACACTACGATCTTCAAAACGATCCAATGCCCCCGCCTTAATAAGACTCTCCAGAGCCTTGCGATTTACTATTCGTATGTTAACCTTACTAAAAAAATCTTCGAGATTTGTAAAATAACCTCCGATTTGCCTAGCACGAATTATTTCCTCTACCGCACCCGTCCCAACATTCTTGATGGCAGCCATACCAAAACGAATTTGCTTAGTTTCTGGTACTACGCCAAATTCTACGAATGACTCATTGATGTCTGGAGGCAACACCTCTATGCCCATGTGTTTGCATTCAGTAATCTCAATTGCTAAACGATCAGTATCATCATTATCACTAGTCATAAGTGCCGCCATGAAGGCGGTCGGATGATGGGCCTTCAAATAGGCAGTCTGATAAGCTATCAAGCCATAGCAAGCTGCATGAGCTTTATTAAATGAATAGTCGGCAAATGGCTGTATGAGCGCCCAAAGTTTTTCCGCCCCAGCTTTTGTTAGTCCGCGCTTTAAACAACCTTCTATGAAACGTGGCTGTTCAGCATTCATGATATCGCGTTTTTTCTTCCCTATAGCTTTTCGTATCAAGTCTGCTTCACCGGGTGTATAACCAGCAATTAGTTGCAATAAGGCTATTATCTGTTCCTGAAAAACCATCACTCCATAGGTATCACCTAGAATTGGTTTTAATGAAGGGTGCGGATAGGTTACGTTGGCTGGGTTATTTTTGCCTTCGATAAAACGTGGTAACTCGGCCATAGGCCCGGGTCTATAGAGTGCAACCATGGCGATAATATCTTCGAAAACGGTCGGCTTCAAATCCTTTAGATATCGCTTCATGCCAGCGGATTCAAGCTGAAAAACACCAGTGGTATCTCCGCGTGCCAATAATTCAAAAGTTTTCTTGTCATGCAAAGAAATAGCATTGATGTCAATGTCTTCCTTAAAAACTTTTTTAATGATTCTCAAGGTATTTTTAATAATAGTCAGGTTAGAAAGTCCCAGAAAATCTATCTTAAATAAACCAAGCTCTTCAATTGGGCCCATTGAATACTGTGTAGCTACTACACCTTTTTGAGCCATTTCAAGGGGGGTAAAACAAGCTATGTCGTCTGGAGCGATAATAACACCGGCTGCATGAACGCCATGATTCCTAATAGTACCTTCAAGCTGCACGGCAAGATCAAAGACTCTTTTAGAAATCTCATTGGTGTTGTATTCCTGTCTTAAATCATTATTTTCTTTAAGTGAGGTCGCCAGCTGTATATGACGCCCCTGCAGGGGAGGGGGGATCATCTTCGCTAATCTATCGGCTTCCGCGTAAGGAACTTTCAGGACTCGCGCTACATCACGAACGGCATTTCTAGCAGCCATACGTCCAAAAGTAACAATATTTGCCACCCGATCAGTACCATATTTTTTAACGCAGTACTGGATAACCTCGTCCCGACGATCATCTTGGATATCAATGTCAAAATCAGGCATCGAAATACGATCTGGATTCAAAAATCGTTCAAACATCAAGTTATATGCTAACGGGTCTATTTCGGCAATATGTAAGGCGTAGGCCACGATTGATGCGGCACCACTGCCACGTCCTGGCCCAAACACAATACCTTCTTGATCCTTACCCCAATTAATGAAATCTTGTACTATCAAAAAATAGCCGTTAAAACCCATGTGATCAATTACGCCAAGTTCATATTCAGCGCGTTCAACTACGGATTTTGGCAGACGTTTTTTTAATGCGGCTACTGTGCCTTCGCTACTTTTGTCAGGTGCATAACGACGAACAAGTCCAGCGTACGTTAATTTATCTAAAAAACTTTTTTCAGTTTCGCTTTTTGGTACTGGAAACTTAGGTATCAGGTAGCTCCCCAGCTTTATTTCTACATTACATTTATCGGCAATTATTTTGGTATTTTTTATTATTTCTGGATGGTCTTTGCCCCAACGTTTGATAATTTCTTTTGGGTCAGTAACATGCAGATCAAAGTTTTGTAAACTCATACGGTTTTCATCATCTAAAAATGAGGCGGTTTGTACGCAAAGCAAAATCTCATGAGCTTCTTGATCTTCCGGTTTTAGATAATGGGCATCGCAGGTAACAACACAAGGAATATTCAGCTCTTCAGAAAGCTTAAAAGTTTCTTCAGTTACCACAACCTGTTCTTGCCAGGCTTTTGGGTGATCTTTATGCCCATGATCCTGGACTTCAAGATAATAGCGATCTCCGAAGATTGTTTTATACCATGTAGCTATTTGTTTTGCTTGATCAAACTGATCCTGACGCAAGGCATCGCCTACCTCACCACCGATACAGCCAGAAAGCACAATTAAGCCTTCGTTATATTTTTCTAAAAGCTCATGGTCAATACGAGGTTTGTAATAAAAACCATCCAGATTGGCAATCGTAGAAAGTCGCATGAGATTCTTATAGCCAGTTTCATTCATGGCGATCAGAATTAAATGATAGTAGGTCTTGTCTTTAACTGCCTCTTTGTCTGTATGACGCCTTGCAGCAATGTACGTTTCCATACCAAATAGTGGCTGAATATTTTTGGCTGTAGCTTCCTTGTACAGTTCAATTAATCCAGATAATGTCCCGTGATCAGTAATCGCGACCGCGCTCATTCCCATAGCAACAGTCCGATCTATCAGGGCGGGAATTTTTGTTAACCCGTCAAGCAAACTATACTGTGTGTGATTGTGAAGATGGACGTAATCACCCGGACTCAAATTAGACTGCGAAGCCATAATATAAACACCTCTTTTTTTTACACGCATTTCGCACTTAGCCGTTATACTCGACTTACCCTAAACTCCTCCATCCCCAGATCGAATTCTATCAGTTGTAAACAGTTTTTCTTCTGTCGATGTAGCTAATACTACCTCTCCTTCAGATAAAACAGTTTTCGCTAGAGATAATTCACTCTGGGAACGGACGATTTTGGGTAAATCTAGTCAAGCTACGGGCGATTTTTAAATTACAACAAAAAGACCAATTTAGGTTTTTAGGAAACTTTTTAAGTGCCTTATTGATTCTTTGACTTCGGCAACGGCAAGCTTCAAATCCTGGTCATCCGATTCACCTTCATGTAGCGCACTTAAAACTTCTCGGGCCTTGTCTTTTGTCTTTTGAGCCTTATCCAGGGCACTGCTTAATTCATTTTTAGCGGAATCCTGTAAATTTTTAACCTTATGTTTGGCCTCAACGATAACATCGCTTAGCTCTACTTGAAGTTTGTTAAGATTTTTGGCGGCTTCATTTTTGGCTTTTATAGCGGTTTCTTGAATATCTTTTCTGGTTTCTTTGCCACTTTTTGGGGCAGTTAAAATACCGGCAACATAGCCAGCAGCCGCAGCCGCGATTGTGCTAATAGCGATTTTTTTACCTGTTTTACTCATTGCTTTTTTCTCCTTTTATCATCTTTATGCTGCCTTACTACCTCAATAACATTAACAAACAACTTACCGACAGCGGCCGGACCAGCCGTCTTACCCAAAAATTCACTTACGGCTTCCGCCCTATCAGTGATGTGTTCAGCCTTTTGGCTAATTCTTTTTAGGTGATTAAGGATTTGGATGATTTTTATCACAGCCACGATACTCAATGCAAGAAAAAGCGCAAGAGTTGTCGCTAAAATAACTACCAATATCTGTTCTGCGTTATCCATACAATATCATTGTATCACTTATTTTGATTGTAATAGCTTTTTGATTAATGTCTGCGTTAGTGACGGGTTGGCTTTGCCTTGAGAAGCTTTCATAATCTGACCCACCATGAAGCCAATGGCCTTCATCTCCCCCGCTTTGATGTCCGCGGCCGCTTTGGGATTTTCAGCCAGAACTTTTTCAACGATTTTAGTAAGCTCGTCTTCATTTGATACCTGCAAAAGATTCTTGGATTCGGCAATTTTTAAGGCATCACCACCGTTAGTTACGAGCTCACCAAGTACCACTTTGGCGCCAGTAGAACTAATTTCGTTTTTACTGACCATTTGAGCTAGTAGCATTAAGGATGCGGGTTCAAGCTTGGCATTCTCCCAGGTTAATTGCGCTGAAGTAACCCGCGCTTGCACTTCAGAGGTTAGCCAGTTGGCAATTCGCTTGACATCAATGTTATTAAACCCCTTGTCAAGTAGGCCAATTACAAACTTTCCAGCTGGCATTTCTTCTATTAAAGTTTCGGTTGCGGAATTGCTTAGGCCGAGGCTCTGCAACTTATCGCGGAGTTCATTCGGCAATTTAGGCATAGAGGACTGCGTTGACGCAATCACTGAATCGGTCAGCTCAATTGGCGGAATATCTGGGTCGGGCATGTAGCGGTAGTCGTGGGCTTCCTCTTTACCGCGCTGACTAAAAGTTTTTTGTTTGGCATCATCCCAACCCCGAGTCTCCTGGATGACTGTCTGGCCTTTTTCCAACAACTCAATCTGACGCTTTACTTCGTATTCTACGGCCTTTTCTACACTTTTAAAACTATTCAAGTTTTTTGTTTCGCTACGAGTACCCAGTTTATTGGTATCAGTACTAATAGATACGTTTACATCAAAACGCATGTTGCCATAAAACAAATTAGCATCAGACACCTCGGCATAACGCATAAGCAGATAAAGTTCTTTGGCATAAGCCTTGGCCTCTAAGGCACTATGCATGTCAGGCTCGGAGACAATCTCAAGTAGTGGCGTACCAACACGATTAAGGTCTATTAAACTATAGTCTTTTCCGGTCGGATGAATGCTTTTACCAGCATCTGCCTCCAAATGGGCCTCGTGTATATTAACCTTAATTTCCTTGCCATCTACATTGACTATGACATGACCGCCTTTGATTATCGGATTATAAAATTGAGTTATCTGATAACCCGTAGGCAAATCAGGATAAAAATAATGTTTACGATCAAAAGTGCTTAATTTCTGCGGTTTTGTATTTAGTGCAAAAGCAGCCCTCATCCCCAGTTCAACGGCTTTTTCATTTAAAACCGGTAATGCACCCGGCATACCAAGATCAATATGACTTATCAAAGTATTAGGTAGCGCTTCTCGCGCGTCATTGCCGGCCGCCGAAAACAGTTTAGTTTTAGTTTTAAGTTGAACATGGCACTCAATCCCAATGGTTGGAGTGTATTGTTTTTGCACTTTGTCTGAAATCATTTAGTTCTCCAGGTCCCATTAGAACTTTTCATTTTTTACCTCGTGTTCATTTGGTAGTGCTCCCAAATCTCTTAAGGCTCGTCTGAAACCCATAAGTGCAAGTTTTACATCTCTTTTCAATAATTTAGCATTGGGCCGTGCGACAATTTTTTTTACTAGATTGTGGGCATACCAAGCACTGTCGTTTTCCGTCAAAACTCGTTGCGCGGAAACCATACGCTCACCCATACTTTTACCTTTAAATCGTCGACGCTTTAGTGCTGTATCGAGTAACTTATCAGCATCTAAGAGCGCCAGTGGCCAAGTAGCTCTATCACCGCATAGTGATTGAAGCTCTCGCCAGTTTGCAGTAAAATATTCCGGTTTCAGTTTTTTGGGCATACGTCGCAATATCAACAATCCGCCAATAAACAATAAAACGCCTCCTGTAGCAATCATAATTAAAACTCCTGTATTCAACTCAAAATCCCTTCAGTTGCTTTAGCTAGTCCAAGTAAATGCCGATCTTTATTTTGGGCAGCCATAAGTTGCAACCCAATCGGTAAACCATCAATCTGGCCAATCGGAATACTGATTGCTGGTAGACCTACTAAATTAGCGGCGACCGTCATAATATCCGTTAGGTACATTTTGAGCGGATCGCTAATATTTTGCCCGATCTCAAACGCAGGTGTAGGCGCTGTTGGGCCAATCATAAAATCAACCGTACGAAAAGCCTGGCTAAACTCGTCAATCAGCTTAGTGCGTAGTTGTTGAGCTTTTTTATAGTAAGCATCGTAATAGCCACTACTTAAAACATAAGTACCGATCATAATCCGTCGCTTGGCTTCTCTGCCAAACCCCTCTGTTCTAGACCAATTATAACTATCGTCTAAAGACGTTGCTTTGGGGTGTGAAAATCCATAACGCTGACCATCATAGCGCGACAAGTTACTACTAACTTCTGCCGGCATGATTATGTAATAACAAGCTAACGCCAGTGGAAGTGATGGCAGACTGATTTCACTAACTGTAGCTCCGGCAACTTTCAGTTTTTCAATAGCGTTTTCAATTTGTTTTTTTACGCCAGGATCAAGCCCCTCGGCCATATATTCACGAATAACACCGATTTTGGCATTAGCCAATTTGTAGTTGGTAGTAGATGTTTGGTAACTGGTCGGATCACGATCAATCGTGGTTGAATCTAAGGCATCTTTACCGGCCATGACATCCAAAACCAGAGCCGCATCCTCTACCGTCCGAGTCAATGGCCCAATCACGTCCGTGCTACTCGCCATAGCCACAACACCGCTACGTGAAACCAAACCGTAAGTTGGCTTATAGCCAACGGCACCACAAAAGGACGCTGGCAAACGGATAGAGCCACCGGTGTCCGTGCCGAGGGCGAATGGCGCCATATCTAAAATAACCGCCGCCGCCGATCCACCAGAAGAGCCGCCGGGCACACGGGTAGGATCATGAGGATTTTTGGTCGTCATAAAATCACTATTTTCGGTTGATGAGCCATGCGCGAAAGCGTCCAGATTAGCCTTGGCAACGCAAATCGCCCCTTCCGCTTCCAATCTTTCAATGGCGGTCGACTGATAAGGAGCCTTGAAACCTTTTAGTATATTACTGGCAGCGGTAGTGTCTGAACCAAATGTCAAAAAATTATCTTTGGCAATAAACGGAACGCCAGCTAGTCTGCCAATTGTTTCACCATTGGTTACCCGATTATCAATATTTTTGGCGCGCTCTCTTGCGCGCTCGGTAATCGACACAATTACGGCGTTAAACTCTTTTTTGTCTTCAATTGTCTGAAGCGCCTGATCAACCAAGGCACTCGCGCTGGTCCTGCCAGATTGAACGTCATTTGCTAGCTTAGTAATCGATTGCCACTGGCTCAAGTCAGCATCCTTCTGACTTTGATATGACCCTCCTGAGTAGCTGGAGCATTCTTCAGCAACTCTCTGGGAGTCACCCCATAGTTTTTAATTACATCCGGTCTCATAACATTTGTCAGCCCCGTTACTTGATTGGTCGGCTCAAAGTCAGTCAAATCTACCTCCCCAAGCTGTTCAACATAGCCTAATATCGCCTCAATTTCTTGTCTAAACTGATCAACCTCGCCATCACTTAACTGCAAGCGAGCCAATCGAGCCAATTTTAATACATCATCTTTAGACAATTTCGCCATACGTTCTCCTAGTATAACAGAGCTGTACAGGACTTCCGAAATTCCGTAAGTATACCCGATATATAATTCGATCTGATATGTCTACTGGACCTGTCGCAAAATCGTCCGTTCCCAGAGTGAATTATCTCGAGCGAAAACAGTTTTATCTGGCGGAGAGGTAGCCGTAGCTACATTGAGAGAAGAAAAACTGTTTGCAGCCGATATAATTCGATCTGGGGATGGAGGAGTTTTGCGACAGGTCCAGCCTATATAATAAGTGTCTACCAAGATACCTTTTAGAGTTTGGATTTTATGTCTGTCACAATGTCGCGGAGTTCGGCGGCTTTTTCGAATTCTAGGTTGGCGGAGGCTAGTTCCATTTGGGCGGTTATAGCCATCCCATAACGAAATGACGAAATTTAGATGAGCCCTAGGTAGACTAAAAATGACTGTTTTGCGACAAAGCATATCGGTAGATACTGTGAATGAGGAATGACAATTTTGGGCCGTCAAGGCACGTCTCAAAATGTGTGTTTTGTTTTGGGATTGCTATAGGTTGCGAATAGGATTACACCACGGTATTACTTTAAATGTTTTATAAGTTCCTCTACAGTAATGCCAAGTGGGTTTAATATACCCTTCTTCAGTGTACCGGGCTTAATACTCTTATGGTTGGGGATAATCGCTGTTCGTCCATGTGTGTCACGCATTTTAATGTGGCTACCTTTTTGTCCGATTTTCACAAAACCCATCTTACGAAACGCATGCGTTAAGTCGGCTGCGGATACTTGAGGTAGTTTAGGCATGTGCTAGTCTGACGGGCACCACGAACTGACGTCTATAGTTATAGTCGGTCGCGTCTTCGGTGGCTGGGCTATCTTCCAGGTAAAGCTCTATGGCTTCCTTAATATTTTTGAGTGCTTCTTCTAAAGTTTCGCCTTGAGATGCACAACCAGGCAAATCAGGCACCCATACCGAAAATCCTCCTGCGATTTCTTCCTGAAAAACCGCACTTTTCGAATCACCCTCTTTGGCCCAAAACCGCCTTTCCTCGTTCAACGTATCTAAGGATATGTCTCTCTGGGAAAAGTCAGTTTTTGGCTCAAAGATCATTGCTTCAAAAACCCACGAATTTGTTTTGCGGGGACTATACCTTCTTTTTACGGTACGTCCAATATAGACGTCGTCCAGAAAAACCTGTTGGGTTACAATCATCAAGGTCTAACTAAGTACATTCGGGCATTGATATCGTAAGAGTGAATCTGGCATTAGAAAATCCACGGTTTTAAGATTTGTTTTTGATATCCTCAATGATGTCGCGGAGTTCGGCGGCTTTTTCGAATTCTAGGTTGGCGGAGGCCAGTTCCATTTGGGCGGTTAGGTCTTTGATCAAATGTTTGTACTCGTCTTTTGGAATTTTATTGAGGTTAAGTTTTGCTGTTTTGGCTTCTTCTGGCAGATCTGGTCGCATACCTTTTTCTACAGTTTTAGATATGCCAGTGGGTGTAATATTGTGAGTCTTATTGTAGGCAAGCTGTATTGCACGACGACGATCTGTCTCATCCAGGGTCCGCTGCATACTGCCAGTTATATGGTCGGCGTACATAATTACTCTGCCATCAAGATGTCTAGCCGCCCTGCCTACTGTTTGTATAAGTGCCTGCTCGCTTCGCAAAAAGCCTTCTTTGTCAGCATCCAAAATCGCCACCAAGCTAACTTCTGGCAAGTCCAAACCTTCGCGTAACAAATTGATACCAACCACCACGTCATAGACCCCCAATCGTAAATCACGCAAAATGTCAGTCCGGTCCAGCGTATCCACATCACTGTGCAAATAAGTAACTTTGATGTTTAATTCCTTGAGATATTCGGTCAAGTCCTCGGACATTCTTTTGGTCAGAGTCGTAACCAAAACACGTTGATGCTTGGCGACCGTTGCCCTAATTTCACCAATTAAATCATCAATTTGCCCATCAATTGCCCGGACTTCAATCTTCGGATCGACCAACCAAGTCGGTCTAATAACCTGCTGAACTGGTTCTGGACTACGGGATATTTCATACTGTGCGGGCGTTGCGCTCACATACACGACTTGATTTATGTGCTTTTCGAATTCTGTAAATGTTAACGGGCGATTATCCAGCGCGCTGGGGAGGCGAAAACCATGCTCCACTAACACTTCCTTGCGTGCCCGATCGCCGTTGTACATTCCACGAATCTGTGGAATGGTCATGTGTGATTCGTCAACAAACATCAAGAAATCATCCGGAAAATAGTCCAACAAAGTGGCTGGTTGCTCGCCAGGCTCACGATTTGTCAGATAGCGACTATAATTTTCAATTCCTTTCACAAAACCAGTTTCTTCCATCATTTCCAAGTCAAAACGAGTACGTTGTTCCAGCCGTTGAGCTTCAAGCAACTTACCGGTCTGCTTAAACAAATTTAACCTTTCGTCAAGCTCGCGTTCAATTTTACCTAAAGCCATTTTTAATTTTTCTTGGGGTGTAACGTAGTGCGAACTTGGAAATATTTTGAACGTGTCAATGTTGGCTATAATTTCACCGGTTAGTGGATCGATTTTGGTAATTTTATCAATTTCTTCACCAAAGAATTCAATTCTATACGCCACTTCCTCGCCTGCCGGAAAAACATCAACTACATCTCCTCGTACCCTAAACACGCCTCGATGAAAATCTACATCGTTGCGTCGATACTGTATGTCTGTAAGTTGCCTAAGAAGCTTATCTCGAATGCGCCTCTCTCCTCGTTTCAAATTAACCGCAAGATTATCATAATCCTCAACCGAGCCAATACCATAAATACAGCTCACACTAGCAACAATTATTACATCCTTTCGGCTTAATAGGGCATCGGTTGCCGCGTGCCGTAAGCGATCTATTTCTTCGTTAATTTGAGAATCCTTTTCTATGAAAGTATCAGAGCGGGCAATGTAGGCTTCAGGCTGATAGTAGTCAAAATAGCTCACAAAATAATGCACCGCATTGTTTGGAAAGAAACGTTTAAATTCACCATACAACTGCGCTGCTAAGGTTTTATTATGACTAAGTACAAGTGTTGGTTTTTGTACGTTCTGAATCACATTGGCCATAGAAAATGTTTTCCCCGAACCCGTAACCCCTAACAAAACCTGCTCTTTAACGTCTTTCTCAAGATTTTTTGTCAATTTAGCAATAGCTACCGGTTGATCACCGGTAGGCTGATAATCTGACTCAAGACTAAATCGACTCATTTACTAATCATACACTCGTTTCACCTCCCCCAACAAAAATTACCCCATATTACTGATATTGATACTATTGGGTCGCACCCAATGGCAGTCTATAGTTCGGCGGGAGTGCCTAAGCTGAAGTAAGTACTAAAAGTTAGCCCTTGGTTTGCTTGGCGTTTGTGTCTAAGAACCAGTGCTCGTCATGGGCAATCTGATCTCTTATGTCTGTGTAATTTTTATTCAATATGGTTATTATTTTATTGACTAGATCTTCTGGGTTGTCAGAATAAATAACCAGGTTTTTTTGCGGAGGTTCCAGTATTTCCATTAACTGCGGTATCAGGTCGGCCGTACCGCCACTACCCATTAATATTCCGCAGGGCTTACCTGATTCCAGGGCCGATGTAAATTCGTGCAAACTACCGAATCCACCGCCGACTGTTATTACGGCGTCACTGGATTGGACTAGATACAGGTCGCGTCCAACATATTTCAGTCCGGTAAAATTTATAAAATCAAAACAATGATATGGTAGACGGTATTTGCGCAAGTGCTCCCGCAAACTTCCAGCTGGCGAGAAACCTATACTTATGCCATTGGCTTTTTTGGCGCCTGTAGCCGCGTGATACGGCAACCCGACGGTTGCCCCTGTTGTCAAAATATGCCCTCTCTTAGCAATTGCCTCTCCTAGTCGCTCCGCTAACAGTGCTGATTTCTCGACTGTCTCCCCGTTGTGCGCCCCAGAAACACAAATGGAATATTGCATAACGTGTTTGCGACCGGGCATTTCCGGGCTCATTTTTGAAACCTCAAGCTGGTAGCAATGGATTCTGGAGCAATCATTTCATTATCTAACTGTCTAAGAATTTGATTTTCCAGCGTTTTTTGACCCATATAGCGAACGAATATTTCATTCCATAACGAATCACGAAAATGATAGATTGCTCTTTGTTCGTAAGGCTTGTCGTTTATAAAGTCCGCGGCTATATCCAGTAGACTTATAGGCAACGGACGCCCGGCATGCATAACAGCCACATAATCCATGTCATACCAAAAGTGTAGTGCTGGCTCCATTTTGAATAGCACTTCCTCTGCTTTGCGCCAATGAAGATCTTCTGGTTGTACGTGTGGTTCAAAAATCTCTGGATGATATTCATTTTCCAGACGGGCAAAATAACGCTGAATAACTCGCCAATGAACTTGCTGACCAGCCATTATGGTATGGTTACCCGGATCGGCTATAAGAGTATCTATCAAAATCTCTGAAAAATTTGATTTAACCTGTTTAAACTTAAAAAATGTACTATAGAGACGAATCTCATTAATGTAATGGATGAGTAGTGGGAAGGCGAAGATAGTCAAGCCCCGCAATTCGACCATCGGCATCGGCAAAAGCAAGATAACGCCTAATTCTTTTAGGTGAGTAATGTTATGTAGTTTTTTGTGAGTAAAAGCAGCTGTTAGTTTGCCCCACCGCTCGGAACCAAGTTGCACAAACTCGATTTCACGAGTTTCAAAATCACTCGGTTTAAGTTTTTTATATGTTTGGATAAATTTATTAAGCCATTCCGGACTTTCAGCGAACCTTAGGCTGCCATATATTTCGGCCAGATTCTCGCGTTTTAACATAGAGTCTACTGAACGATAACCGAGGTGTCTCATGACTGTTCTAGGTGGCATATTTTTTAATAATTGCTTAGCTACGCTATGCTTTATGACCCAAGCTTTTTTGGGAACGTCAAGTTCTTCTATAGCCTTCTTCATTCTTGGTATAAGATCTTGCACATCCCTTGGATTTGTACCGCCAATTCTTTTTACCAAAAACTCATCGTGTTTTTCAACAAGATTTAATAAGGCTTGGTACAGCTCTTTGCCGGTAGTATCTTTTGGATCAAGCCCAAGTTCACGAGTTTTTAGGTGTACTTTGCCAATAATTTCAGCCGTTAAACGAACATCCACGCTAAAATTACCACTTGCCTGCTCAAGTTGTTTGAGGGCAATGGTAAACATTGGCTCCGTTGCGCCCAGTAATTCACTCAAATGTTTCGACATATTTACTTTTTATACCCACCCTTAATTTATCACGCTTATGCCTATAAGACTAGATATTTTCCGATTGTAGTGGCATATCGTGGAGTTGTACGCCTTTATGCAAAATACCTGTCTTGGCACCTATTGCACTGACTACTCCTGTGGAATTGGCACAAGCAAAACGTACGGCCTGTTCGAGCGACTCGCCACTTGCTATCATAGCCACGAATCCACTACTAAAAGCATCGCCGGCGCCAGTCCTGTCGATAACCGGTACATCTTCATATATGCCCCCTGTTATAATCTTGACCCCATCACCAGCCGCCTCGCCACTGGGTCCGTCAGTTACGATTACATATGGCACAATCGCATTAGCCGCTTTGACCAGATCAATCAGTGTGTTGCCTGAAAAAAGTGTCTTGGCCTCTTCTTTGTTAACGCTCAAAACCGTTAATTGTGGTAAAAATTGGCGCAACCTATCAGCTTGTTCAAGCTCTTTTGTGCCTGGATTCATGGCGATCTTAATATTGTGCTGGTTAGCATATTCAAAAATAACTTCCATCGCAGCGAAATTGCCATCCAAAGAGCTCAAATAAATCCAGTCAGGTTCTATATTATGAAAATCTTGCGTCTGTATTCCATAATGGGTTGAGGCACCACGATAAGTTAAAATAGTCCGCTCGCCACTTGGAGCAAGCAATAATACCGAATAGCCCGTTCCGGTATCCTGTACGACAGATGTCATAGAAGTATCTACCTGATCCTTGCTAAGAGCGTCAAGCACCGCCGTACCAGCGATATCGGTGCCAACCTTTCCCATGTAATAAGACCGGAAACCTTGGCGTGCAAACGTAACCGCAGCATTAGTGGCGCCGCCGCCGGTACTAAATATGACTTCTTCCACTTCGTTTTTAGAGCCAAGTTTGAATTCTTCAACATCACCATCTGCCTCATGTTGGGGCAAGAAGATTTTGCCCCGTAAAAAAACATCCTGAACTGCCGCACCTATACAGATAATTTTTGGCATAAAATCTGACATTATAAATCCTGACTATGGCTTACGAAACTTTCATCTTTTTTAGTTGCCTTAAATTTTCCCGCATGAGCTACCGAAGCCTTTTTAAGTTGCTCGGCAAACAGTTCTGACGGATCAGTAGTACTATGCTGCGCCCAGGCTTGCAGGACTGGGTCTTGCAAAGCTCGAGAATAGGAAAAAGTAATACCCCAAGGATGTGGACCTTTTTGGACAATTTGGCTAAGATTAGCAAAAGCATCGTCAGACGTTTGCCCGCCACTTAGAAATACTACACCGCCAAGTTCATCAGGCACATGTTCATGCAAAACTTTGACGGTTCGCTCGGCAACATCAACATAGTCAATGGGTTTACCAGAATCTTTACCGGGCAAGATCATGCTGGTTTTTAGTATCGCACCGGGTAAATGTACGCGAAAAGCCCGCATAGTGTAAAACAGAGCATCTAATGTACGTATCATAACCTCTTGGCAATTCTCAATTGAATGCGTTCCGTCAAACAATATTTCTGGCTCTACCATGGGGACTATACCGGCGTCCTGACAAATTCGCGCGTATCTTGCCAGTACATAAACGTTCGCGCCAATACACTCTTGCGTCGGTATTGCTTCGCTAATGGTAATTACCGAACGCCATTTAGCAAACTTGGCACCAGCTTCAGCATATTTACTAATTCTTTCTGGTAGAGTATCAAGCCCCTTGCTGATTTTCTCGCCATCAAAACCTGGCAAATCTACAAGCCCTTCATCAACTTTAATTCCAGGCAAAATCCCTTGTTCTTCTACGAATTCCCTAAAAGGTTTACCTTCGTTGGTTTTTTGCCAAAAAGTTTCGTCAAAAAAAATTATACCGCTTAAAGATTCTTTGGCCTGGGGTGAAGTTATCAATATCTGTCGATACAGTCGTCGATTCTCTTCTGTACACTCTATTCCAACAGCATCAAAACGCTTTTGGCAGCTAGCGTTACTTTCATCAGCAGCCAGTATACCCTTACTTGCTAAATATTTAGCCGTTTCTCCAAGCTTATGTTTATCCATGTTTTGCTCCTTTTTTCTCAATAATTTCATGCGCTGCCAATGCTATATGAGTAGCGGTCAAACCAAAATGCTCCATCAGTTCTGCCGCGTTACCTGATTCGCCAAAATGATCTTTTATGCCAATCCGTTTCAGTGGCACCGGATATTCTTCGCCTAATAGTTCAGCCACGGCACCACCAAGTCCGCCATTTATTTGCGCTTCTTCACAAGTTACAACTGCACCAGTTTTACGAACACTTTTTAAAATTGTCTCTGTATCTAGTGGCTTGATGGTTGGGCAATGGATTACTTCCACGTCTATACCATCTTTAAATATTTTTTGGGCAGCCACTAACGCATGGTAAGTCATTACGCCCGTGGCGATTATTGTTACGTCATTACCTGGCTCAAAAACGTATGCCCGACCAATTTCAAACGGCGTATCTTTAGTAGTAAATACAGGTGAAGCTTCGCGAGCTAAGCGCAAATAATTAGGCCGCTTATCTTTAGCCATGGCTAGGGTGGCTTTTTCGGACTCCACACTATCGCCAGGAGCAATCACCACCATATTAGGCAAACTACGCATCAAGGCAATATCTTCCAGCATTTGGTGAGTTGCACCATCTGGTCCAACGGATATGCCGGCATGTGAACCAACAATTTTAACAGGTCGATTATTAAGACAAATTGTTGTTCTAATTTGTTCCCAATTTCTACCAGGACTAAATGCAGCATAGCTACTTACAAACGGTATCTTACCCATGGCTGCCAAACCGGAACCAACCGTCACCAGGTTTTGTTCAGCCACACCAATTTCTACAAAACGTTCAGGAAATTCATTGGCAAACAAACTAATTTGGGTAGATTCAACCAAGTCAGCACAAGCTGCCACGACATTTTCATCTAATTTGCCAGCTGCTAATAATCCGCGTCCAAAACCCTTCCTAATTGGCTCAGAAATTATATCATTAGCAAGAGTATCTGGTATTAAATGTACGACGCTATTCATGCTCGCTCCTTATCTTGCCTTGTAATGTTCGAATTTCATGCAAAGCCTTCACGGCTTGTTCGTGATTTGGCGGAGAGCCATGCCAATGAAAATCATATTCCATAAAATCCACGCCTTTGCCAGGAATAGTATGGGCAATAATCATCACTGGCTTCTCTACGATTGCCCGGCCCATAGCGCAGGCATCAATCACGGCATCTATATTGTTACCATCTATCTCTATAACGTGCCAACCAAAGGCTTCCCATTTTGCTTTCAAATCTTCTAACGGCATCACTGTTTCGGTCGGTCCATCAATTTGAATGTTGTTTCTGTCAGTAATAGCAATAATGTTGTTCAGTTTGTATTTGGCGGCCAACATGGCAGCTTCCCAAACATTGCCCTCATCCTGCTCGCCATCACCCATTACCACATAAATCCAGCGGTGATGATCCTTATTCATACGCATTGCCAATGCCATTCCAGCAGCTTGGCTCAATCCGCAACCCAGCGGCCCGCTGGTATTTTCTAGTCCAGGCAATTTCTCTCGTTCGGGATGACCCTGCAATCTTGACCCGAACTTCCGCAGTGTCATCAGCTCCTTGCGATCAAAGTAACCAGCATGCGCCATAGTTGCGTACTGCACTGGCACGCAGTGGCCATTGCTTAATAATAAAATATCTCGGTCATTCCAATCAGGTCTTTTTGGATCATATTTCATGACATCAAAATATAAAGCCGTAAAAATATCAGCCAAGCCCAAAGGTCCAGCACTATGGCCACTGCCTGCCGCTTCTAACATCTTAATGATGTCTTCGCGGATTGCGTTGGCTTTTAGTTCAAGCTCTTCAATGGTTAGTTTTTGTTTCATATCTGTTCCAACTATCGTCTTTAGTGTAGCATAAGCATTCTCTGGACTGGAATTGTTTTGAATAAATCCACCAACATTCAGTACGTCAATGCCACCATCAATAAGTTTTTGAGCATTCTTATCTGTAATACCACCGTCCCAGCCAATTTCTAGTTCCGGCTTCCAGTTCTTAAGCCGTTTGACTTTTTTCAATAAACTAAAATCCGTGTGTCCTCCAAAATGACCCAGATTGCCAGAAAAAATTAAAACATGATCTATGTTATCTAATATTGGTTTAATGGTTTCCGGTTCCGTATCTTTTAGCAAGGCCAGACCAAACTTAATATCTTGAGATTGTAATTTTTGAGCCATTTTAATCAAATCACCCTCGGCTTCAGAATGAACGATTACCATGTGTGGTCTAAGCTTTATTATTTTATCCATGAACAAGTCCGGCCTATGATACATCAGATGAAGATCGGCCTTTACGCCATGTGGCCACCAAACCTTATCTATATCAATTGATTTGGGACCAGCAAACAAACCATCAGTTAAATCAATCTGAATACGCTCGGCAAATGTAGCAATTCGCTCCATTTGCTCTCTAAAATCATCCGGCTCTTTGGCTAGAACTGTTGAACATATAACCGTCATACACCAATCATACTATAGCTCGTCCATTTCTTTTATGCGTCGCATAAAACGACTAGCAGCCGCAAATGGTGTACTAAGCCAAATATCAATAATTTCCAATGCTTTCTTATTTTCAAGTGCTCGCGATGGCAGGCAAGCTACATTGCTATCATCATCATTCCTGGATGATTTAGCCGATTCACGATCATACAACAAAGCCGCACGAATTCCCTTGAAACGATTGGCGGCCATACACATACCCTGTCCACTGCCGCAAATTAGAATACCTCGTGCGTCAGGATCATCGCTAGCTAGTAAGTTAGCCGCAACTTTGCCAGCAAAAATCGGAAAATCATCATTAGAGTCTATGTTGCTATCACCATCATCTATTACTTCATGACCAGCTTGCTTAAGATGCCTTACCAAGTCATCCCGCAAATTATAGCCATTATGATCGGTACCAATAAAGATTTTCATGAATAAATCCCTGAAAATAGATAATTAACAGCGTGTTTTGTATGGTAATTATTCTTTTGCTTGTTCTTGCCCATGCAAATATTTACCTACGTCAGCCACTTGTTCTACTAGTCGATTACTATAACCCCACTCATTGTCATACCAGACCACGACCTTGGCTAAATTGCCAGCCACAACGTTCGTTAAAAGCAAATCGACTATACCAGAGTAGCTACTGCCGACAAAATCACTACTCACCAACGGCTCTTCAGTAACATTTAATATGCCCATATAAAAAGGCTCTTTGACTAACTTCTTAAATAACTGGTTGATTTCTTCCTTGGTCGTATTACGCTTAAGCAACATAGTAACATCACTAAGACTAACTACTGAAGTTGGAACACGTACGCTCATACCATCAAACTTATTCTTAAGAGAAGGGACTGTTAGGGCAACGGCAATGGCTGCACCAGTAGTTGTCGGAACTATGTTCTGTGCCGCAGCACGAGCTTCCCTTAAATCCTTACCCGGACCGTCCTGCAACGACTGACTAGCCGTATAGCTATGCACGGTAGTTAACATAGCTTTTTCAACTCCAAATTCCTGGTCCATAATATCCATGACCGCAGCCACGCTATTGGTTGTGCAGCTGGCATTACTAATGATATCGCCAGCTTCGCTTAGCTTGTCTTCATTCGCGCCAATAACTAGCGTTTGAACGTCTTCGCCCTTAGCTGGCGCGGAAATGACCACTTTTTTGGCCCCCGCTTTTATGTGCGCGCTGGCAGCTTCGCCAGTCGTAAAACGCCCCGTAGATTCAATAACCACGTCTACTTTTAGATCCTTCCAGGGCAACATGCTGGGATCTTTTTCGGCAAAAACTGGAATTTTTTTACCATCAACAATGATATTTTTATCGTCAAAATCTAGTTTGTGATCATATTCACCATAGTTAGTGTCATGTTTTAAGAGATGAACAAGGGTTTTTGTATCCGTTAAATCATTTATGCCCACTATATCCAGGTCTGTGCGCTCAAAACCTATCCTAAAAGCCATACGGCCGATACGACCAAACCCATTTATTGCAATTCTTGTTTTCATCTGTTCTGCCCACCCTGTTTAAGTATTAGCATAATCAAATATTATTGTACGGGGTTAATTACCTTAGTGCAACAACTATTCGACCAACAACTTATTATCCTTCAAATATATTAGAAAGTTTCTTTGCAGATCATACTTGATCATTTCTATGCCTTCCAGAAGGGTAACCCATTTTGCTTGATCATGCTCATAGCTAATTGTTACATCTGTTGTGTTACCCGAACATACAAAAAATAACCAGCAAACATTGCCAGAATCCCGCATAGCTGTATGCGTATACACCAGGCGTACAGTATTCGCTTGGACTGTTAACCCGGTCTCCTCCTTGGTTTCTCGTACAACCCCAGTTACGAAATCTTCACCTTCTTCTACCATCCCGCCAGGTAAATCCCACTCCAAGGACCGACGCGTATCAGTAGCACTGCGACGCAAAAGCAGAATGTTGCCTCCAGTGTTTCGTAGTAGCATCTTGACGACTACATGGGCACCCTTCACGGTACTAGACTCCTTGTTTGTAACGCTCGATGCATTCATTGATGATTTTTGTGGCATCATTGGCATCACCCCATCCTAGGACTTTGGTACTATCGGGTTTTTTGAGGTCTTTGTAATGAGTAAAGTGATGTTCGATTTTTTGCTTCCAGCGATCATGTAGATCATCAAATGTTTTTATAGCATCGTCGGTGTTTCGATCATCGGCTGGCACACATACAATCTTGTGATCCATTTCGCTATCATCTTCAAACTTCAAAACGCCAATAACTTTGGCTTTCAAGTAAACACCTGTGGGTATAGGATCGTTAGTGAGTACCAACGTATCCAGTTCATCACCATCTTCGTCCAACGTTTGCGGGATAAAACCATAATTAGTAGGCTTAGCAAAAATACTCGGTTCCACCCTGTCTAGCTCAAAAATAGCCAGTTCACGATTCCATTCAATTTTCAGTGTTGACCATTTGGGGATCTCAATAACAGTATTTATAACCCCGTTCACCACATCGCCCGCATCTAAAACCTTATTAAAATCTGTCATATTTTCTCCTCCTGCATTATACATTTTCCAGTGGTATGCCATAATTGTACCATGCATGAATTACCGGTTATCAACAGAACTGACCCACCAACTACCGCCGTATGCGGCAATACAAAGGACAAACCTTATACTACGCTACATAAAAAAAGAAAAGAGAAAAAGAATTACAAAAGCTAAAGCCTAAACTTTAGTTGGCTCCGCCGAGAGACCGACGCCAGTGTACGGATACGCGCCGCCACTCGACTCGCGCAAGTCCAGCCGACCGACGTACGAGTACACGTCGCCGACAACCGAGCCGCCGTCCACAGACCTTCGGCCTAGTTTATCAGTTCGCATAATGCCTTTACTAAGAATCTGATCCTCAAGTTTAACTTTCTTGACACCTCTAATGCGGTCCATCAAGGCCAGCAACGCAAAGTCGCGGTGGTCTAGGCTCAAAAGATTATAGCCAGTATGCTTTGCTTCGAACTCCGCTATATCTTTGGTGATTTTTTGTAGTTGGGTTGCTTCGCCTAGTTTGGCATGTTTATAGTCATATGGAGTGTCTGGGTGGTGCAAAATTGGGTCTAGGCCGGTGTTAGTGTCTGCATTAAACAATGCTATGCGACCAACTGTTTCAATGGGAGCTTGGTTTAGGTCTTCATCGGTGTAGCTCATGGGCTCAGTGCCAGGTGTCCAAAGATTCGCGTACCTGTAGATAGGCTGGACGTTTTTTGGACGCTTGCCTTCAGCTGCGGCAAGCAATTGATCAAAGCTAACTTCCTGGGGTGCTGGCACAAACAATCGGCCATTGTAGCCAAGTTTGACATTACTGTTAAAATCCTCAGTCATGGTTCGGGTTGCGTCATCTACATTTGGTGTATAGCCAAGTTCACGGTAGGCGTCTAGTGTGACGCCTATTGCTTCGGCAATATCAGGAGTACCGGCCAAGTATAGTTGACCTTCGGGTGTTTGTGGTTTATTTAGTAAGCCGCTAATTGTCATCTAAGAAACTCCTTTATTACGAACCGCCCAAAACCTAGTTATATTTGCTTCCCAGGTTTATCAAAATATATTATACATGATTTTTACTATACGTCAACATATTTTTCTAATAAAATCCAGTCTAGGTCTTTCCTGGCTGCTTTTACGAGCTTAAGCGAGCGATAACTGGCGGCATTATGCCAATCCAGCTTGGTTAGCCATTATGTGTTGTACACTATACTCCTGATGAGAGTGATGTTCGACCACGCAGAATCAACTGCAAAAAATATCAAGACGTTTTGGTTCAAGCCAGAGGATCGTCACCCTAAGCATATAGCTGGTCAATATACTCAGATACATTTGTCGCACGAAAAAGTAGACCAGCGCGGTGACAAACGGTGGTTCACCATCTCTTCTTCGCCAACCGATGACATGGTAAGCATCACCACAAAATTTGCCAGTGAAAACGGTAGCAGCTTCAAAAAGGCTCTCTCTTCGCTGAAGCCTGGCGCCACGCTAAATCTGGCTGACCCAATGGGCGATTTCGTGCTACCAAAAGACAAAACCATACCCTTACTTTTTATTGCTGGTGGTATTGGCATCACGCCATTTCACAGCATAGTAAAATGGCTGTCCGACACAAGTGAAAAACGCAAAATTCATCTTGTTTACGCTGTCAATGAACCTGAGGAACTTGCCTTTCAGGATTTATTTGTAAAATATGGGTTAGAATTCACTCCTGTGGTGGGTAGGCGACTTACAACTCAGAATATTCTGAGCTATGCCAAAAAGCTGCCTGGCTGCCTAATATTTATCTCTGGCCCGGAACCAATGACCGAAACTTTTGTGGACGAACTTCAGGAAAAGGGCGTCTCAAACAGTCGGCTCGTCACCGACTACTTCCCCGGCTACCCATCCATATAATCGAATAAGGTGAGTACCTAGAACTCGAAAGGGTCGGCAAGCGCTTCCCTTGAAATTACCTGCCATAAGCAAGTAATTTCATAGGTGAAAGAGCGCCCTTGAGAGTCTAGGTACGAGCGTTTATTGCTCGACTGTTTTACCTTCTAGGTATTTGCGGATTATCAGAGCCGCTGTGGCGCCCTCACCAGTGGCGCTTGCTATTTGCATAGTTGCACCAGAACGCACATCGCCAGCGGCAAAAACACCAGGCACGGCAGTTTCTAGATCGGAATTGGTTTTGACCATACCTATTTGATCAAGCTCAATTTTGGAATCTTTCAAGAATGCCGTATTCGGCAAAAGACCAATAAATACAAAAACACCGTCCGTTGAAAATTCTATTTGTTGATTGCTTTTAATATTTGTACCAATAACCTTAACTACCTTGCCGTCAACTCCAATTATTTGATCAGTCGTAATATTTAAGTGTACGGTTATTTTATCTTTTTGTTTTTTCAGTTCATGCTGCAAAATCTCGCTGGCGCGCATCTCTGGACCACGAACTAATAAATCAATGTGGCTGGCAAATTTAGTCAAAAACATTGCTTCTTGAACGGCCGAGTTACCACCGCCCACTACAACTAATTTTTTATCGCGATAAAAAGCGCCGTCACAAGTTGCGCAATAGTGAACGCCACGGGCATAATATTCTTGCTCTCCAGGAATGCCTAGCTTCTTGTAGTCACTACCTGTAGCTATGAGAACCGCCCTGGCTTTAATTTCGCCCTCGGTTGTATTTAGCTGTTTATACTCCCCCTTGTTAATAATTTTTGTAACCTCTCCAAGGCGAATATCCGCACCGAATCTCTCGGCTTGTTCGCGTAGACCATCCGCCAATTCTAGTCCGGCAATACCTTTTGGAAAGCCAGGATAATTATCAATCCAATCGGTAACTGCGGCCAAACCGCCAATAACACCTTTTTCAAACAATACCGTATCTATATCCTCACGTGTCGTGTAAATCGCCGCCGATAAAGCCGCTGGACCAGCCCCAACTATAACTACATCGTGTATTTCAGTTTCATTCATAAATCTTAGGCTATTGCGGGAGCTAGTTTGGCCAAATTGTAACCTATGACTACTTCACGGCTATCGTCATGTTTTGTTATTATGGTTACTGGTACAGACAAAGCACCACTCATTTCAAACGCTTCTTGTTGTCGATCGGGGTTTTGATCTAGATTAACTTCCTCATAAGTAAAGCCTTTGGCACCAAGCCACTTCTTAACCATGCCACAGTAGGCGCAAGTGTTAGTAGTGAAAACTGTGATATTTTTAACCATGATATTTACCCTTTCTTTTGATACTTTTACGTTGTTTGTTAATTTTTTATATAGAACTTTCGCACTTTTACATAGATAACAGGGTAATGCGTAAGCCCTATAAAAAAGCTTGCAAGACTTATTGTATAGCGTTTTGATACTTATGCAATACGCTACATGTTGTGTTTTTGTATTTACTGGACTTACGCAAAATCGCCCGTTCCCGGACACGAGTTTCGCACTTAGCCATTGATGCCTTGGTTCCAGCTGGATGAGCGAAAACAGTTTTCGCTCGAGATAATTCACTCTGGAAACGGACAATTTTGGGTAAGTCGAGTATAGAATCTCCGTAATTTTAATTTTTGATCGCAGTTAATTCTATATCAAAAACTAGGTCGGAGTTTGGGGGGATATTTGCCGATGGTGAACTTTCTCCGTAAGCTAAACTGGCCGGAATAATTAAGCGTCGCGTGCCACCTACTTTCATGCCGGGCACTCCCTTTGTCCAGCCAGCAATTACGCCATTCAAAGGAAATTCTACTGGCTGATTAGCGCCATCGTGCGAGCTTTGAAAAATAGTACCGTTTTTGGCTAACGCTCCGGTGTAGTGCGCCGTTACCGTGGCACCCTCTTTGACTTCTGCTCCAGTGCCTACCTGCAAATCAGAAATTTGTAATTGTTCTACCTTGTCTATCGGCGTGAAGCCTGCTAATTTAGTGCCTTCCAATTTAGCCTCCTTTAATGACCCTTGTTGTGAAATAGCCGTTTGGCTGTCTTTGTTATCTTGTCTTGCCTGCCACACCACCACTAAACTAATCGCGACTGTGGTAGTCAAAAAAACTAAGGCAGCGGTCAACGCAAAAATACGTTCATATGGTTTTGTTTTTGCCATCTAACCCTTTCTAGATAGTCCCAGTGTACTGGATTTAGGCAGCAATTTCAAACTCTTTAAGCTTCTTCTTGGTTGTCTCTGTTTGCCCATGTTGTAATTTTAATAATTGATCGTAGATTCCGCCGCTATGGGCAAGCTTACTAGGCGTACCAACTTCATCAATACATCCATTTCTAATAGTAATAATTTGATCTACGTTCTGAATAGTGCTCAACCGATGCGCAATAATGATAGTGGTGCGTCCACGCATGAGACGTTCCAATGCCTGCTGAACCATATTTTCGCTTTTACTATCAAGACTACTGGTTGCTTCATCCAGCACTAATATTGGCGCGTCTTTCAGTATTGCACGTGCAATAGCTATGCGTTGTTTTTGACCACCTGACAGTTTAAGTCCGCGTTCACCAATCTCTGTGTCATAACCGTTCGGTAATTTTTCAATAAACTCATGAGCATTAGCCGCTTTAGCAGCAGCAAGAAGCTGATCATCCGTTACGCTCGGCTTAGCATAACAAATATTTTCCTTTATAGTACCGCTGAATAATGCTGAATCCTGAAAAACAACACCGATTTGCTGACGTAAACTGGCTTGAGTAACATCATTAATATTTTGATCATCTATAAGTATCTGACCTTTTTCTGGCTCGTAAAAACGCAATAATAGGTTCGTCAAGGTTGTTTTACCTTCACCGCTTTCACCAACTAACGCAACTTTTGTATCCGGCGCAATAGCAAGATTTATATTTTTAAGGACTGGCTGTTTAAGGTCATAGCTGAATGAAACGTTATCAAAATCAATCCGGCCTTCTTTAACTTTCAGCTTCATTGCACCTGGTTTGTCAGTGAAATCCGGCTGCTGTTCCATGACCTCGAAATACTCCTTACTATTAGCTACTGCTCGCTGGGTACGATCAACTAAAAAGCTAATACTAAAGATTGGTATGCGTATGAGCATAGAATACTGTATAAGCAAAACCATGGTACCGACGCTATACCGACCGCGAGCCGTTTCCACAAAAATAAACACAAATACAAAGAAAAAGATTACTGACAATATGGTACGGCGTAGATTATCACGCTCATGCCAGTAACGACTCTGCGGAGTAACGGTTTTCGTAGCCTTACGAAATTGTTGATCAAAAAACTTCAGCTCCCTGGCTTCTTGGATAAAACTCTTTACGACCCTGACCTGTCCGATACTTTCCGCGAACCGACCACTAGCTATATCAATATCTTGGTTGATTTTTCTTTGATAAAACTGCCATTTATGGCTGGTTTTGGCAGTCATCCAAATAAATATAGGGTAAAGCATCGCCAGCATAAGAGCTACGGGCCAAGCATAGTAAGCTACGATCGCCAATGTAAAAATAGTACTAAATATAAACTGCAAAAAATTATTACTAAACACCTGGATAAAGTCACTGATATCCTGAATGCCTCGATTCATACGATTAATAATCGTACCTGTCAGTTCAGTGTCAAAATAACGCTGTGGCAAACTTAGCAAATGTTCATAATATTTATTACTCATAAACTGCCTTAGTTTGACTGATAAAATATCACCCCAATAGCCACTAATATTAGAGAACAACGATTGACCAATATCTGTTAAGAATATTAAAAAAGCGTAGAGGGCAACCAAGCCTACGTTTGTTTGACCACCGTTTTTAGTTACTTGATCAATAGCAGCCTTGGTAAATAGCGGCACGAGTTGACTCATAATCGCCAGCAAAATAGTCATAACGGAAATAGCCAAATAGTATCGCTTCAGCGAACTGGTAAATTTAATTATCCTCCAAAGATACTTCATCAGTAAAAGATTACCACGCTATCGATAATTTGCGCTACCAACCGCCACCGCCACCGCCACCACCTCCGCCACCCGAAAAACCGCCACCGCCCGAAAAACCACTACTTCCCGAACTGCTGGGAGAGCTAAAATTGGCGCCCATTGCCGATATACTAGTACTTAAACTAGAAGTCAGATAAACGGCATTAAATGTAGTCCAGTTACCGCTATACCAATCCGGTGGTGTCGTGTAGATAGATTCGAATTGTTTGGCCCACTGCTTTTCCACCCCCAATACTATGGCGTATGGTAAAAGTTTTTCAAAAAGTTCTACAGTTCGTTTTGGATCGGAAGATTTTGCAGCATAGGGTGCATCTGGAGACTGTAACATGGCTAAACGGTCTTTTTCGGCAGTCTCTAAATACAGCTTAAGACCTTCGGCATGTTCTTTGACCTGGACGCCCTTGGACGTTCTGCTGGGCATTATTTTTACGAATATAATTATTATAACGATCATCATAGTGACACTAAGGATCAACCCCGGTCCGACAACTAAGCCCAGGCTTTCGAAATTTGAAAATAACTGCGACAAAATTATCCCAGCCATAATATATGAAAATATAGAATAGCCTCCTATAATGGAGGCATACTTGACGGAATTCCAGGCAAAATATCCGTTGGTTTTTAGGTTTTTGCCTACATCATCACGAATGTTCTTGACTGTGATATAAAACTTCGTTTTTAAGCTATCTAGGCCAACCGCCAGACCTTTTGCCATGTAACCATTTTTGCCGGCTAGTGCAATAGTATCAAAGTCAATAAAAATGCCTTGTAGCAAAGTTAATTCGTGAGGTTTTAGGTTGTCAATTTTATGCGAGTCCGGTATATCCTCCATCAACTCGAACGAATATTTTTTATTTTTCTTGAATATACTTTTTTTGTCTTCTTCGATAATTCGAATATACTTTCTGATGGCTAGATCTATCACGGTGGCAGAAATATCGCGATTATCTACCTTAAAATCTGCAATAGCCCCAACTTCAAGCGGGCTTAGACCGTCTGGAGCATCATATTCTGCAATTATTACGCCCCTGCCTTTAGCATCTCGCCCAAACTTTAACCAGAGAACAAGACCAACAATCAGGGTAAATAGCGGTAGCGCGCCAATTTTCCAGAAACCATTTAGAAAATCAACTAATTTATCTTTGAAGGTCGGAGCGACGAAATAACCTCTAGGGAAGGCCAAAACTACAGTCAGTGTCTTTCTGGGTCCCAAACTACCGTATGTTCTTGTTGTTACCTTGTCGGAACTATTTGTTATGGAGCAAGCATTGTCTGTCCCATCTAAATCAGGAGCAAAGCATTTTTGACCTTTTACCTCCAAGCCACTTGGCAAATGAAAATTGGCGGTAACACCCAGAAAAGATTGCCCCCACTGATCGCCATTTATATCCCAGTACAGCTCATCATGGTCATTGTAAAAAGTAATTACATTCTGGACAGTGTAATCTATGGTGTACTGCTGGACCCCAGTAACAGTTCTGTCGGGGTCGCCTATTTTTAAAACCGTGTTGCCATTCTGCCCGTAGGTCGTAAAGTCACTGGGTGCGCCAGTTTTAGAGGATACATTATTGATGTGTAGTTTTAGATATTGACCCTTGTAGCTGTTTGGTATAGCCCTAAGTATGCCGTGATTATTATCTGTAAAATTAACGTCCAATTGCTCAACCACACGCATGCTACCCTGGGGATCATCTTTAGACAGGTAGTAATCAGCAGAAAAATTAGTGATCATGAATGCGTTGGTATCGCCATATACCACCGAAGACAAGCTAAGGCCAACTAACAAGCACAGCGCCAAGGCGCTGATAAATTTCTTGAATAACTTCATGGATTAAATTCGCTCCGCACCCAATTTATCTTTAGCTAAGCCTGCCATTTCATCTAGCAAACCATTGACTTCAGGGGCTACCATAGTTTTTTCGTATGAAGCAATTATTAGGCGGAATGTCAGGTTTTTGTGACCCGGGTCTTTCTCGGACTGATAAATATCTAGTGGCACGAGTTCATATACTAGATTTTTCCGAGTAACGAGTTCGCTCTCAAGCAAAGTGGCGACTTCACCGTGTGCCACTTCGCTTGGGACTTTGAGCGTGATGTCTTGTTCGACTTTAGGGAAACGCGATAAGGGACGATATTTGGGCTTATAGACCGCCGCAACACCGAGATTTATCTCTAGACCAGCAATATAAGCTGGTAGTTTCAGGGCTCTACGCACAGACGACTTAAATTCACCAACAACACCCCATATCTGGTCATCTTTAACAATAACCGCTGAGCGTTTTGGCTCGTAGGGCGCCGTCAGCTGTCGACCCCATTCGTCTTTGCTTAAGTCAAATTTCTCAAGTGGCACCAGGCTATTAACAAACCCCCGCGCTACTTGGTCCAGGTATTTACGGGCGTGATAATACGGAGCGCCACTTGGCTGACTCTTAACATCATATGCGACAACTAAAGCTAGGTGATTATCCTCCAGCGGTATATCTGGCTCATCAGGCTCCCATTCATCTTTGTAATGAACTTTATTTAGCTCAAAGATTGCAAGTTTATCGAAACCAGCTTTGATGTTTGGATGAACCTTATCAAGCAAACTTGATGTCAAGCCTGTACGAAAATACTGTAAATCCGGACTAAGCGCATTACTAAGCTCAAAAGCATGCGATCGGTCCTGCCCCACTTTACTCATCAAGTCCCCATGGACAAAGTTATAGGTGAGCACTTCGTTCGCGCCAGCCGTACTTAGGACATCGCGGATTTTGGCTTTGAGGTCTAGCAGCTCGTCGCGCTTAGGGGGCGTGATACTCCTTACTGGCAAGACTACCGGCAAATGGTCGTAGCCATACAGCCGGCCAATTTCTTCAACAATATCCTCAGGAATCTCAATATCAGTGCGCCAGAAAGGTGCAATAACATCAAGTCCGGCTCCGGCAGTTGTATTGCGTATCTCTACTTCAAACTCAACGTTTCGCAGCAAACTAGCCATTTCATTGCCATCTAGGTTAAGGCCAAGACGAGAGTTAATAAACTGCGCGTCAACCGCTACGGATTTAGGTGATGGTAGGCCATTGTTTACATCTTGAACGGTACTGGCAATCTTGCCACCAGCTAGTTCACAAAGCATGCTAACAGTCTTGGCCAATACTCTATCATTTTGCAGGGGTGACTGGCCCTTGTTGAACCTAGTGACAGCATCGGTAAACAAACCGTATCTCATAGCTGTGCGCCGTATAGAGTACATGTCGAAATTGGCACATTCCAGCACAATATTCTTGCTATTTTCATCCACCTCGGTGTCTGCCCCGCCCATCACTCCGCCGATGCCAACTGGCACATCACCAGACGTGATGACAATAGTCGAATCGTCTTCGAATTCTATTTCTTTGCCACCAAGTAAGCGTAACTTTTCGCCCTTTCGCGACTTTCTGGTTTCCAGTTTTGCCACTTGATCCTTGCTACTTGCTACTTGTCGCAGCTTGTCGGCGTCATAGGCATGAAGCGGTTGAGCCGTTTCCATCATGATGTAGTTGGTAATATCTACGACGTTATTAATTGGCCGAATTCCGACTCGGCTTAAGTAGCTCTGTAACCAAATAGGGCTTGGTTTTACCTCTATATTGCTTACAGCCACCGCCATAAAACGTGAGACTAATTCTGGTAAGGTGTTTTTGACCTCTAACGGAATAATCTGGCCGTCTTGATTCAAAACATTTTGTAAAACATTGACATACCAGTTAGGGGATTTGAATTGTTGGTGGGTAATTCCAGCAATTTCTCGAGCTACTCCAAGCTGACCAAACAAGTCAGGCCGGTGAGTGAACATCTTGTTTTCTATGTCGATGATGTAATCGTTCAGCTTGAATGCTTCCACAAAACTACTGCCAGGCTTCAGCTCGTCATTCAAAACTACAATACCGTTATGGTCATCACTAATCGCCAGTTCGTGGGCGCTGGCGATCATGCCATTACTGATCACGCCGCGTAGCTCACGGGCCTCCAGCACAAACGGTTCTTTGTCGTGCGTACTCGGTACGGTTGTGCCAGGCGGCAGCCACGCAACGGTCTGCCCCGCGGCCACATTTGGCGCTCCACAAACTACTTCCACATGGCCGTTTTCATCCCTCTTGACATTGGGTGTAATACCCCCGTCGTCAATAGTACAGACGCTCAGTTTGTCAGCATTGGGATGCTTTTCACACGTGATGACTTTGGCTATAACAATTCCCTGGTATTTTTTACCGAGGTCTATGACTTCCTCAACCGCACCCAGCTGTGCCCCAATTTTCTTCACCAGCTCATCGACTGACAAATCAACCCTGGTGTATTCCTTAACCCAATTCAAAGATATTTTCATTTGGCATACTCCAAGAATGATTTTGAATCAGGGAAAATCTTGTCAAACATTAGATATAAAGTTTCGTACTTCTCGGGCTCTCCAATCCCGTAACATTTTTTGCCCCCGCCAAATGCTACACCAAGCTCCATATGTGCCGCCAACCCAGCCGGAAAAACTAAAATAAATTCTTTGGATTCTTGTAGCCCGTTCATATCATTCTCATAAATCTTACGAAAAGTAGAGTTAGTCTGCCAATCTTCTGTGGTCTCAAGCTTTGTCATAAAATCCTCAACGCCATTACCAGTTTTGTCTATAAAGACCCCATTACCGTCGTAAGCATTGTCTAAAAAGCAGTAGACTTTCTTGCCGGCTTTGCGCAATCCCTCCAGAAGTGGGCGTATGTTCTCATGATTTCGCCATCTACCGGCAATCATATAGTCATACCTGTTCATTTGAATTGCCTCATTCTTGCTGCTACGGCAAAAGGTAGTAAATAATCGTCAAGATTTGTTTTATAGCTCTTGGCTGTCCGCTTTGCCAAAACATTGCTAAAAGTCTTGACCTCTTGTTTTTGTGCGCTAGTTATTTGCCCCAAAGATTGAGAAAAGTCAATAATTTCCCGTGCCCTCTCGATAGCTTGCACAGCTTGCTGGGGCCGGTTAGCGGCAATTGCCGAATCATAGCGTGCTACTTCTGCATAAATAGAGCCCATAATAGTGAAGATATCGGCGTTGGCTAACGCCTGCGTATGGTAATTACTCATGGGTCACCTCGTCAATAATAGCTTTTATTTGCGACCGGATTTCTGCTGATTTAATATCCATCGAAGGGTTATTATGATGAACTTTGATGTTTATCATGGAGTCAAACAGAATAAACCCGTCCGATCCATACTGTGCCGGTACCAGGTTAATGCCCCAAATATCTTTTTGCTTTGAGCCCTGCTCCAGCAACTCTTGCTCACCTTCAAAGTGCATAGGCATATCAACAATCACTATTTTCCTGACTATGTCTATGTCGGCTTTTACTATATTGCCATCCATCTTCTTAGCCATTTCCTTAAGCTCAGTTACTGAAATTTTATCAACAATTTTCATGAGAATTGCCTCAGGAATTCTAACTTGCCGGACTCAAAGTGCCGGATATCTTCGATGTCATATTTCATCATCACCAATCGGTCGATACCACAACCCCAGGCAAATCCGGTGTAGGTGTTAGGGTCGATGCCGGCCATCTTCAGCACGTTCGGGTGAATCATGCCGCAGCCGAGTAGCTCAATCCAGCCGCTGTAGCTACATACATGGCAGCCTTTTTTGTCACAAAATGGACAACTAAGCGCAAATTCAAAACTTGGCTCTGTAAATGGAAAGTAAAACGGTTGGGTTTTTACATCTAGTTCTTTCTGGTAATACTCTTGCAGAAATGTTTTGAGAGTCGCGATTAGGTTCCCGGCATGGATACCTTTGCCTACATAAACACCTTCGAGCTGATAAAAGGTATGCTCGTGGCGAGCATCAAGATCTTCGTTCCTAAATACTCGACCAGGAATAATAACAGCAATCGGGCCGTCCTTTTCTAGATTTCCAATGTATTTTTTGAGCACACGGTTCTGCATAGTGCTTGTATGAGCGGGGGCAATCAGGCCTTCGGTTGTCATAAATGTATCGTAGTCATCGCGTGCTGGATGACCTTCTGGGAAATTTAGACTACCAAACATGTGAAAATCATCATCTAACTGGCGTGATTCTATAGCATTGAAGCCCATGCGATAGAAGATGTCCAAAACCAGTTCCATTTCAGTCATCAAGGGGTGTTTGCTACCCAGCTCTGGACCAAGTAATGCTGGCCGCTTCTCTGGGGATAGATTAGTGTCAAATGGTGCCGTGACATCAATTGACGGTAGCTCTTCTGCTTGATTTTTATGAGCTGCCACCATGTCCTCTAGCTCTGCTTTTAGGTCATTGATCTCTTTACCAAACATCGCCCGTTCTTCTGCGGCCAGACTAGGTATTTCTGCGTACAGAGCTTTGAGCTCAATAGCTTTTAAGATGTCAGATTTTATCTGAAGCTCCTCAAAGCGTTTTTTTAGTGCCTCGGCAACTTCCGTAATTTTATTATTCTGATAACTCATTTGGTATGTATTATATAGGACTTTCGCACTTTTGCATTGATAACAGAGTACAGATGATTGGTACGAAAACTGTTTGGATTCTTGAAGGGTACCCGTAGGTACATCGAGAGAATACAGACAGTTTGCAGTCAGTCAGCTGTGGTCTGTTGCGACGTAAAAGTGCGAAAGTTCTATATAGCAACCGAATGACTTATAATATAGTTGCTATGCCTCAAAAACCTGTAACAAACGATGACATTCTGGAGCTTCTGCAAGAAAGTATGCAGATGACCAGTGATGGTTTTATCCGTTTAGATAATCGCATGGGCAAACTTGAAGATCGGATGGATGGGTTGGATGGTCGGATGGATGGGTTGGAAACTAGAATGGGAAATATAGAGGGTAATGTTGGCAGTTTAGTAAATCGTATTGCCGGATTGGAGAGGCAGTATACCAAACTGAAGATAACCGTAGACCATATAGCTAACGAACAAAAAGCCCAAACCAATGATATCAAAGAAATTTTAGACCGATTGCTAGAAATTGAAAAAAGACTGCCGAATATTACCGAAATAGAACTCCGCGAAATGCAAAACAAGCTTCAAGCGATTGTCAATTGGGCGCAAGCAATCGCTAAGAAGGAAGGGATACCCCTTAAATTATCCTAAACTATGACGAATTTTTCTTTTGATATAGTTAGTGAATATGATAAAGCAGAGATGAACAACGTCTTTGACCAGACTAAGCGAGAGATGGATAGTCGTTATGATTTTAAGGGTACTCCTGCGGCAATTGAATGGCTTAATGATGCTAAAAGCGGACTCAAAGTAACTGGTAGCGGCGAGTGGCAAATTGATGCTATCCTAGACATTATTCGCAAGAAACTAGCTGCTCGCGAACAGAATCAAAAAGTTTTGGACACATCCAAGGAATCTGTCGAATCTAATCTAAAAACTACCAAAGAAGTGCCGTTTATTCAAGGACTTGATCGGGAAAAGGCTAAACAGCTGACTGTCTTGCTTCGCGACAATTTTCCAAAAGCAAAACCCTTGATTCAGGGCGACACTGTTCGAGTCACCAGCAACAGCAAAGATGAGCTTCAGGCCATCATGCAATTAATTAAATCCAAAGATTTTAATTTCCCATTAAGCTTTACCAATTATCGCTAAACATAAGTCCGGTATACTGTATAGTATGAAAAACCAATCGTCGGATACCAAATCAACTACTATCTTGGAAGCCGCTAAAACAGTACTGGAAATGAACGATCAGGGTTCTTATACTGTACCTGCCAAAGGCCTTTATCCTCATCAATGGTTATGGGATAGTTGTTTTGTAGCTATAGGATTACGTCATTTAGATGTTGAACGAGCAAAAACCGAGTTATTAAGCCTGTTACGTGGCCAATGGAGCAACGGAATGATCCCGCATAATATTTTGAGCGATCAAGTTCATGCTCGAGACAAAAATATCTGGCGTGGCTGGCTAAGTCCATATTCACCAGATGACGTCAATACTAGTGGTATCACCCAGCCACCAGTTTTAGCAGAAGCAGCTGTACAAATCGGTAAAAAACTAAGCCTACCAGAACGACGTACTTGGTATAGGACTGTGTTACCAGCACTGATCAAGCATCACCAGTGGCTGTATAAAGAGCGCGATCCGCATAATGAAGGTCTGGCATTACAAATCCACCCATGGGAAACCGGTCTTGATAATACACCACCATGGATGAGCGAACTGCATGACCATCAAATGGCGGGCTGGATTACTCTGATAAAGAAATTACATCTCGAATTCTTGATAACTATGTTCCGGCGCGATACTCATTATGTACCAGCCGAACAACGACTGGACACAATAGACGCACTAGCCCTATACAGCACACAACGACGACTTAGACGTAAACGTTACGATATTAGCCGTGTCCTAACTCACTCTTTATTCGCTATAGAAGATCTAACTTTCAACTGTATTTTCATTAGGGCCAACCAGCATTTAGTGCATATGGCTAAAACTATACGATTTGATTTACCTCATGAATTATTAGATTCAATGCAAAAAACAGAAGCCGCCCTGGAACAGCTATGGGATCCGTACAGTAGCCAGTATTATTCACGAAATTTTGTTACGCACACAATGCTAAAAGAGCCCAGTATAGCTGCGTTAATACCTTTGTATGCAGGTACTATCAGCCAGGAACGCGCCAACACCCTTGTTAAAATGTTAGAAAATCAACATCTGTTTGGACCCGCCTTTCCGGTGCCAAGTGTACCCATAAATTCTACCTGGTTTAATTCTGGGGCCTACTGGCAGGGACCGACATGGATTAATACCAACTGGCTTATTATTGATGGCTTAAACCGTATGGGGTTCAAAGATCACGCTGCCGCCTTACAAGAATCTACCATTGAGCTAGTGGCCAAATCGGGTTTTAGCGAATACTTTGATCCTCTAACCGGTACTGCTGATGGCGTTCAAAACTTCTCCTGGACCGCCGCCCTGGCAATTGACCTATTGCGCACCAAAGGCTAGCTACCAAAATACCACCAAAAATGCTGCAATACTAAACCAAGAATTATTAGATATATAACCACAAGGACACCGATGTGGTTTTGGACAACAAACTTGGCCGACTGCTCAAAAGTTTTTGGCACTGTCATGTATTTTTGCTTTATATTCCAGACAAACGTATAAACGACTAACGCCACGACCACGACCCAGGTCATAGCGCAATAAGGACAAATGGCATTTATACGGTATATCCCCTGGAAAAATAGATAGATAACGCCAGCAAGCCCCGCCAAAGTTCCAGCGAAAAGCAGTTTCCAAAATAGCGGCTTAAACTTTGCGCCGAACAACATTGCGACCGCTATGGTTACAATTACGCTAAATGCGATTATCCCAAATAGCGTGTTGGGCATGCCGAATACTTCAGCTTGTGGCTTGCTCATGACCGAACCACAGCTGAAAATTGGATTAATATTGCAGTCAGGGATGAAATTAGGGTCTTTCAGGATCATGATTTTGTCATAGGTCAGGATGAATGAAGCAACTAGCCCCAAAAACCCAGTGACGAGCAATACGTACGGATATGCTTTTTCAATAGTCCAGTTTTTCATCAGTCTATGTCCTCCCCGACAGTTGGTCGGTCAAGTAAAATGGGTTCGACTTGTGTTGTGCCACCACTGATCTTTATCACGTCTTTATCGACTTTGCCTAGTTCTTTATGGGCGCTATTGAAATGCCCGACAGTCGCGCCGAGTGAATTGCCTAGTCTGATAAAATAGCCGTCGACATTTTTAAGGTGTTTGCCCAATTGCTCGACGTTATTGCGGATGAGCTCGGTGTCTTTTTGAATTTCCAGACTATTTAATCCCTGGGAAACAATCTGCAACATGGCGGATAACGTACTCGGGCCAACCACCGTTACGCGCTTGTCTACGGCGGCATAATGCATCAAATCCCGGCCGTTCACGCCACCTACTCCAACCTTATTGGCCAACAAATCATAATAAATTGCCTCGCTAGGGATAAACATCAACGCCTGTTCCAGCGTGCCTTTTTTGGGCAAAATATATTTGGCGGTTTCATCAATACGTTTTTTGAGATCTTCTTTGAATAATTTTTCCAGCGCTGGACGCTCGGCGGGCTTAGCTTCTACTAAACGGTTGTAATTTTCCAATGAAAACTTGCTGTCTATCGGCAAAAACTTATCATCTAGCTTGATCACGGCATCCACCACCAGCCCTTCCGCCAAGCGATATTGCAATTCGAAAGTCCCCGGCGGTAACATATTTTCGAGTATTTGCTTTAGATAAAACTCCCCCAAAACTCCTCGCTGTTTGGGATTTTGAAGCACATTTTGGAGGCTCTTTAGCTCATCCGCCACATCTACAACCCGCTTGTTTGTCTCGTCCAGTTTAGTCAAACGACCGGATATATCGGTGATAATTTTGGCCGATTGTTCGAACTGGCGCTGGATACTATCACTAATGTGCTTTTGGCTTTTATCCAACTTGTCGCTAATTTTATCGTTCAGAGAATCCTTTAATTCCAAAACTCCTTTATTGAGCTCTGTCAGATCAGCCTTGAGCATTTGCGCCGAACCACTTTCAGAAGCATTTGACTTTTTAGCAATCAAAAACAGCAATAACCCCACATTCAAAACCCCCAAAATAATAACCACTACAATCATCTACAATATTGTACTCTATCCAGAAATAAATCGTTGTGCCAAATTGATGCAAACGGCCACAACCAGTGCCCCAATCATGAGCAAAATCGGTTGCCACTCGAACAGTCTTTGGTTGTCTGATCGCTCATGGATTTCAGGGATAATATCGCTCATGGCAATGTATAGCAATAGACCGGCGCTCAGTCCCAATAGAACACCTATCGGCAATCTGTCAGCACTGCCCAGCCAAAACGTCAGCACGGCAGCCATGGTAGTTGCTAAGGCACTCAAGACATTGACAAGTAGCACTCGTTTTCGGGACAGCCCCTTGTGTAATAACAAGCCAAAATCACCAATTTCCTGCGGTATTTCATGGGCCGCCACCGCAAATGTCGTAACAATTCCAGTTGGGATACTGACCAAAAATGCCGCCGCGATAGCTATCCCATCTAGCGCATTATGAAGTGTATCGCCAATAATTATCAAAGAAACGCTGGCATCGGGTGCGCCATCGTGCTGATGATGGTGGTGAAACCAATGCAAAAACCGCTCCGCAAAAAAGAATACTACTATTCCAATCAACGCCGAAGTCAGCACCGTATTGGCATTGGATTCCTGTAAACCTTCTTTGATAAGATCCAAAAATACAGCTGCCAATAACGCCCCCGCCGCAAACGGCGTAGCGTATTTTGCTAATGCTTGGGCGTATTTTTCTTTGCTCAATAATATAATTCCACCGATTAACGAAAAAACTCCGCCAACTAGTGAAAAGAAAATAACATGTCTGTAATCTGCCAATTTGAAGGCCTTTCTATTACTGTGAACATTGTACTGGACCTGTCGCAAAATTCCATCATCCCCAAACTGACAAACAGGTCGATGTACCTTCAGATAAAATAGAACTTTCGCTCTGGGAACAAGCGATTTTGCGACAAATCCAGTTTACTCGCTAATTATTATAAAGTACAAAAGTTTCCATGATGAATGGCTATATGAGCAAATTAAGGATTTGTGTCACTTTTGCTCCATCACTTTTGCTCCAAATAATGAATTCTAGCATGATCCAGACCATAATAATGGGCGATTTCATGCCACAACGTATGTTTAACTTGGGCTTTGACCTGATGCAAGTCATGGGCACTCATCAAGATGGCTTTTTTGAAGATTGTGATCTTATCTGGCAGTACCAGATTATAGCCAACGCCACGTCTGGTCAGGGGGATACCTTCATACAAGCCGTATAAATCCTGATCACAACGTAAACGCAATTTCTGTCGCTGTTCAGTAGTGGGCTCATCTTCATAAATAATAGCAACATTGTCCAGCTTCTCTATATACTGTCGTGGCAACTCGTCCATTGCCTGATTTATGAATTCTTCAAACTGCCGGTCATCAATATTTATCATTTAAAGAAGTTGCGCACTATTAGTCATAAAAACCGTACTAATTTTACCCACATCGTTAAACGTAAACGAAATAACCATGTTGTTTGACTTACCTACCAACGCACCATCTGGAAAATACTGGCCGTAATCACCACTCTTGTAGGCGTTAATAGTAGCTGTCGGCAATGAAAAATTCCAAGCATCAGTGGCACCACCTACATAGGACGTGATGTCGGCGGTCGCTTGCGCTGCAGTACGCTCACCCAAACCCTCTGAAGCAGCAATAATAACCGTTACTTTGGCGGTCATGTAACCCTCCAGTGGCTGCGTGTTACCGGTAGCAAAAACGGCTTTGACATTGTCTATCATGGCCTGATTAAGGGCTGTATTTGTAACGACTGGCTTCTCCGTAGCCAATTTAGCCTTAGAATCAATTAGTTGTTTTTCTAGGTTGGCCACTTTTTGTCGCAATTGTACAATTTCATTATCATTTTTAGCTCGATCGTCTTTGGCCTGTTTATCACGCCACCAGTAGGCACCACCACCAATCGCTATAGTCAAGATTAATACTAGTGATGCCAGCATCAATTTCTTGCTACCAATTTGTATCATTTTTGAATTAACTCCTGTTTTGGTTACTTTTAGGTCAGCCACATGTCCCCCCTTTTTTTTATATATATTATGTATTATACATGCGCGTTGCCAATCGCGGGCAAATGAAAAAGTGTGAAACTGGTGTTATACTGGTTTTGGATTCATAAACATAAGGGAGGCTCAAACTATGGCAGAACGTATACAAAAACGAGTACCAACACCAGAGCGCCGTAGAGAAGAGGAAACCAATGAAGACCAAGTGCATAGCGTTGGTGAAACAGCCACAAAGGGTGCCGGTATTAAAGAAGAACTTGACGGTTTACTGGATGAGATTGATGAAGTACTAGAAGAAAATGCTGAAGAGTTTGTGAAGGGTTATGTCCAAAAAGGTGGTGAGTAGACAGGACTTTAGTTGTATTAAGTAAAACCGGTATACTGTTAGGGTGGACAGAAGACCGTTGGCCGAACGAATGCGGCCGGATAAATTAAAGCAGATGGTCGGCCAGGAGCACTTATTGGCTCCTGGGGCTATAGTTCATGAAATTATTACCAAAAATAAGCCCGCAAGCCTGATTCTCTGGGGACCGCCTGGCTCTGGCAAAACCACCCTGGCTCGCATACTGGCCAATGAGCTGGATGTCGAATTCACCGAACTTAGTGCCGTAACCTCCGGCAAAGCTGACATAACAAAGGTTATTGATCGTGCTCAACAAAATCAGCGGCTGGGTATACGCACTATTTTATTCGTAGATGAGATTCATCGCTTCAACAAAACCCAACAAGATGCCTTTTTACCCCATGTAGAAACTGGTACCATAATACTAATCGGTGCAACAACTGAAAATCCCAGCTTCGAGGTTATCGCACCATTACTTAGTCGCTCGCGCGTACTAGTATTAAACCCTCTGGATAAAACCGAAATTATTAAAATCATCAAACAAGCCACCAAGACAGAAAAAATCACTGCCAAACGCTTACCCATTCGCAGTATTGATCTAATAGCCGAGCTATCGGGTGGCGATGCCCGCATTGCCCTAGGCAATCTGGAGCTAGCATTAAGTTTAACCAACGGCACAATTACACCAGAAGTAGTAGTTATGGCCGCTCAGAAGCGCGCTCCAGACTATGACAAGCAAGGAGAAAATCACTACAACATAATCAGTGCCTTTATAAAATCATTGCGTGGCAATGACCCTAATGCCGCCCTTTACTACATGGCACGAATGATACAAGCTGGTGAAGATCCAAAATTTATCGCTAGACGCATGGTAATTTTCGCCAGCGAAGACATCGGTATTGCCGCACCGGCAGCCTTGAATCTGGCTGTTTCAACTTTTTTGGCAGTCGAACGCACTGGCTTGCCGGAATGTCAATTCAATCTGTTTCACTGCGCTACCGTACTTGCTAAATGTGAAAAGTCACGAGCCGTAGCTAACGCCATGTATAAAGCCATAGAGACCGCCAAAAATTACCCCAACCTTCCTGTACCAATTCATCTCCGCAACGCACCTACCCAACTCATGAAAGATCTGGGCTATGGCAAAGGTACTAAATGGAAAGCCGGCTTCAAACACCCCGAAGGTTTTTTACCCCCAGAAATAAACGGCTTAGACTTGTTTTAGCTAATCTGTTAAAATCTTCGACAATGGGGAATAATAGTTTCCATGTAAGATAAATTGTTTATACTGGACCTGTCGCAAAATCGCCCGTTCCCAGGGCAAATCAGCTCGAGTTGGGAGTGGTTTGACTGAAGGAGAGGTAGCCTTAGCTACATCGAGAGAAGACAGACCGCTATCAGCCGAGATTAGTTGGTCTGGGGATGGGGGAGTTTTTCGTCAGTCCGGTATAACCGATGGGATTCGGTCTAGGTATGGAGGAGTTTTTAGGTCGAATGAATCATTCGGGATCGTCTAACGGTAGGACACTGGGTTCTGGTCCCAGCAATCTAGGTTCGAATCCTAGTCCCGAAGCCAAACCAGATCGAGTACATCACTCCAAAGAAAGTTATAAATGAAATTAGTTATTCAAATTCCCTGTCTTAATGAGGCAAAAACACTGTCGCTTGTTCTGCACGACATACCTAAAAAAATCGCAGGAATTGATACAATTGAAATATTGATTATTGATGACGGCTCAACTGATGACACCATCAAGGTTGCTCGGCAACTAGGCATCAACCACTTTGTACGGCACACGCGCAATATGGGACTTGGACAATCATTTCACGATGGCGTTCTAAAAGCCTTGGAAATGGGCGCAGATATCGTGGTTAACACCGATGGGGACAACCAATACCCAAGTGGCGAAATCGGAAACCTTATACAACCAATTATCGAAGGACGAGCAGATATCGTCGTAGCAAATCGCCAAACAGATCGCATTGCACATTTTTCGCCTTTTAAAAAAATCTTACAAAAACTGGGGAGTCGAATCGTCAACATTGCTGCCGGAACTGACATACCCGATGCTGCCAGCGGCTTTAGAGCATATTCACGCGAAGCAATTATAAAACTCAACACCATAACAAGATTCAGCTACTGCATGGAGACCATAATTCAAGCCGGCAATAAACAGCTGGCAATCACCTCCATACCTATTACGACCAATCCGAAAACTCGCGAATCACGTCTGTTTAAGTCTACGCGGGAGCACGTCTTTCAGTCCGCGATGGCAATCATTCGAGCCTACACAATGTATAGGCCGTATGCAGTGTTCCTTAGTCTAGGTGGCACACTGTTAGCCCTGGGACTTATTCCATTCATTCGTTACGTATGGTTTATGATTGATAGTCGACCAGGTAGCCATCTGCAATCATTAGTTCTTGGTGCCATATTATTGATTGGGGCTTTTTTGGCATTTGTACTAGGAGTCTTGGCAGATCTCACCAGAACCAACCGAATTCTTGCCGAAGACCAATTGGAACTCGCCAAACGATCATACCTCAAGAACCAATAATAAACGTTTTAAGAATTTTGCGGGCGGTATCATTGATATTCACGATCGTTTGATTGGGCCAATACCATGTTTGGTCACTCCGAACAATATAAGTTACCAGACCACCGCCCTGAATAAACAAAATAAACAAAATCGTAACCGCCAATCCTATTTTTAGCTGTCGCACGAGTTTCGCACTTAGCCGTTGATGCCAGGTTGCAACTGAACAAGCGAAAACTTTTAATCCGAGGGAGGCATAACTGTAGTTATGCTGAGTGAGGGATGGAAGTTTGTAGCCGTTCAGGTGTGATCTGGGGCAATGGCTAAGTGCGAAACTCGTGTGTCGTTGAGCCTTCATAGCTAGAACTAATATAAGATATACGAATGGCAAAATAGGTAGCAAATATCGTCCTTGTATAGCAAACGGATAACCAATATGCAAAAAATCCATGTAATTCTGACCCCATAAAACCATTACATAAACACCCGTCAATAAACCAAAAAGACCCAGTTTATATTTTTTGCGTAACTCTCTCTGCCAGCACAAAGCCAAGAGAACCCCAACAATCCCAAACCCCGTGGCTAAAGCAAGCGGTACAGGTAGTGGATTACCAATCCAAAACTGACTCGCCGGCCCATTACTCACAAAAAACAATTTATAAACCATTGTTTCAGCCCATGTTTTGAGTGTATAAGAAATAGGGTCACTAGCATTATTGACAGTAAGTTTTCCGTTGATTTTGTCTTGATGGGTGAGATAATTTCGTCTCCACGGTCCGTATTCTAAGCACTGTTCAATACTTAGAACTTGGTCGCATTCCGGTGTGGGCGTATGGTAGCGTAGCGTATTTATGCCGTAGCGTTCCGTAAATAATCCGGCTCCAATAATCAATAATATGACAAGTATGGTTTTGACTGGCCATACAATCTTCCGAAAAGAATTCACAAACAGTCTAAATATCGCACCACCACCATATTTCTTCAAATCAAAACTTAACCATACTAAAACTGCAATAAAAATTGGCAAAAACGCATATTTCACAATACTGGCAAACAAGCCAACTATAATTACCAATAGGATTCGTTTGGCGTCAATTTGACCCTGTTCAACTGGATCTGTCGCAAGCTCCCTCATCCCCAGACCGACTAACCTCGGCTGCAAACAGTTTTCTCTCTTTCGATGCACCTTTACGCGCTTCTCTTTCAGATGAGACTGTTCTCGCTCGAGCTGATTATCCCCAGGAACGAGCGATTTCGCGTAAGTCCAGTTAAGTCTTTCCGATATTTGCAATGTTAGCAAGATAATCAGTCCGCAAAGTGCAAATATCAAATTGTCGTAATTGATTTGAGCAGCCAAAAATGGCACAACCGGCGTTAATACCAAAAGCGCCATTACGACATTGACAGTTAGATCTGATGCTTTGCTGTATTTGAGAACCCGACGATAAAGCAATAGGCCACAAACAAAAAAGACTATACTAATAAATCTAAGTACCAACACTTGGGACATTTCCGTGCGAAAAACATCATCAATCAGCCTATACGGAAAACTCATAATGTAATGGTAAAAATACGAGGGATCGCGAGTAATAGCCCCTAACACAACAGTACCTTCCGGCTGTCTCGACCAAAAAGGTGAAAGATGATTAGCATATATCCTGATAATTCCAAGATGAGTATTCTCATCAAAAGCCATAGGATAAAGTCCGGACAAAGCTATCCAGGCTGCCTGAAAAACAAAAAAAACAATCGTTATATAGAAAAATTTTCGCGAGCTCAACAGTCGTGCGACAACATCAATAATTTCACGTTTTTTCTCCTGCTGCTTCAACATCATCTTATTAAATCACACTAACACACTGGAGCATGTAAATTATGTTAATGTAGGTTGGTGGTTATACTCAACTTACGCAAAATCGTCCGTTCCCAGAGTGAATTAGCTCGAGCGAAAACTGTCTCATCTGAAGGGGAGGTACCTGAAGGTACATCTAGAAAGAAAAAACTGTTTGCAGCCGATAGAACTCGATCTGGGGATGGAGGGATTTTGAGTAAGTCGAGTATAGGATGGTTAAAACGTTTTCTTGGTATTAGTGTCCTAGCTCTAACTTTGGGAACTTTTTTTTACTATCTCAAAACTCATTCAGGCGTTATTGATCAATTACGACAAATAAACGTAGGTACCCTGATATTAATACTCGGTTTGTATGTATTAACAATTGCATCGCTAATTCTTGTCTACGATACGATTCTTAGGCTTTGTGGAGTTAAGTTGTCTCTAAAAGAAAACTCGTTGCTGACTATTTACTCATCGATAGTCAATTTTTTTGGACCACTACAGAGCGGGCCCGGGTTTCGGGCGGTTTATTTAAAAAAACAACATGGCGTTAGTCTAAAAGCCTACTCTGGAGCAACTTTACTTTATTACGCTTTTTTTGCCTTTATTAGTGCCTCATTTCTATTTTTTGGTAGTCAATCTTCATGGCACAGTGTACTATTTTTGTTAATATTTGGGGCAGGCATCTTTGGAGTTTTGTTTTATTTTAAGAAAAACAACCTCGACTCACACAAAATCGTCCATTCCCAGAGTGAATCAGTTCGAGCGAAAACTGTTTTGTCTGAAAGAGAGGTAGCCTTAGCTACATCTAGAGAAGAAAAACTGTTCGCAACCGACAGAATTCCATCTGGGGGTGGGGAGGTTTTGGGTGGGTCGAGTAAAACAATGACAATTTCTAAAAAAGGTATTCTGGCAAGTAAATTAGCACTTTTCACACTATTACAAATAAGTCTTGTGGCAACTATCTATTTTTTTGAGATTCGTGCTACTAATGTGTCGGTTTCTTTTTCCCAAGTTTTGACATATACAGGAGCTGCTAACTTTGCTTTGTTCGTTTCGTTAACCCCAGGAGCTCTAGGGTTTCGCGAATCATTTTTATTTTTCTCGCAACGCTCGCACCACATCAACAGCGACACCATAGTCGCCGCCAATATACTCGACCGCGGAATCTACTTAATATTACTAGGACTACTGTTAGTGATGGCGATTATTACTCATGCCAGAAGCAAGTTTGGTCAAAATAGCTGACAATTCGCCAGTAATAATACGCACCGAAAAGTTTTCCTGATAAAGCCTGTTGCCGGCTTGACCAATTGCCGGAAGTTGTTGCCGGTGCTGATAAGCCCAATCAATGGTCGTAGCTAGAGCTAGCGGATCGGCTAGCGGCACAACTAAGCTATTTTTCTTATCAATAAACAAAGCACTGGCTTCTGTATTGCCAATCAACGTAGCCGCACCGCTGGCTAAAAACTGGTAAGTTTTACCTGTAATTACTTTTTGTGCTTGATTTGTTTTACCAAATGGCCCGCCTAAACATAAACTAGAAGTGGCAATAACTTTTGGTAATTCTTCAAATGGAATCCAGTTCTGATACTTAATTTTTGCTCCTTGTTGTTGCGCGTTTTTTATCATTTTAACTGTTCTACTGTTGCCCCCAACGATCAAAAACTTTATGTTTTGATTATTTTTCAATAAAACAGCCGCTTCCAAAACATATTCCAGTCCATGAAGGGGTAACATGTTGCCGTAATAAAATACTTGGAAGTATTTTTCTAAAACCCGAACTTTACTGGACTTACGCAAAACTCCCCCATCCCCAGACCAACTAATCTCGGCTGGTAGTGGTCTGCCTTCTTTCAATGTAGATATGGCTACCTCTCCTTCGGTAAAACCACTTCCAACTCGAACTGATTTGCCCTGGGAACGGGCGATTTTGCGTAAGTCCAGTTTATAATCAAAAACCGTCTCGTCAGTACCGACAGGTATTGCCCAGTATTTACTGGACCTGTCGAAAACTCCCTCATCCCCAGATCGAATTCTATCGGCTACAAACGGTTTTTCTTCTCTCGATGTAGCTAAGGCTACCTCTCCTTCAGATAAAACTGTTTTCGCTCGAGCTGATTCGCCCTGGGAACGAGGGGTTTTGGGTGAGTCCAGTACATTTGTTTGCTGACCGCTTAATTTGACGCTGTAATCGGCGTGCGCTTGAGTATCAGCCAGGATAAAACGACAACGCCCAAGCAAAGCGACGTAAAACTTCTTCAGGGCCTTTTTAGGAATCAGCCCTACCCATTTTTCGTGCCGTGGCTCCGCCAACCATTCCAACGGATTGATAAATTCATCAAATATAATTGGTTTTGACCAAGCGATTAGCTGTAAAAAAGGCAATATTTCGTAACCGCGAAACGTCAAGATATAAGCATCTGGTCTATTGTTAATGCGGTCAATGACTAGTCGGATAATAGTCTCTGGATAGCGCAAGATATTTTTATGTTTGTTTTTTACGATAGTCATCTCAACTCCCGCATTGGCAGCCAAGCCCGCACGCAAAGTACGAGCCCGTACATAATCAGGATCTTTGTAGCATGTAACGATCGTAACTTTCATGTATTGATAGTTTACCGGACTTACACGAATAAAATCCATTCGCCGACCAATCCCTGTGCTTTAAACCCCGAACCTGCTGATTGCCAACTCGTTATCAATCATATAAGCTTGTGTAGGAATAACCATAGATTGGGGTGAGGGATGCGCCAGGGTCATAAACTGCCCGTTTTTATATTATTAGCCATGACCGTTATCATTGGTGGCGTTTTTATGCTTGGTGGCAACAATATATCTGTGCTATCCCCAAAAGGCTTTATCGCATTTGAACAACGCCAATTAATAATGTTTGCTGTTCTGTTAAGCTTGTTCGTGATTGCGCCAGTTTTCTTGCTCACCATAGGCATTACATGGCATTACAGGGCTTCTAACAAAAATGCCAAATATTCTCCGGAGTGGGATAATAACAGGTATCTGGAGGTGGCTTGGTGGGGCATTCCGCTGATTGTTATTTTGATCCTATCAGTTGTAACGTGGCGTAGCTCCCATGACCTGGATCCAATGCGAGCCATATCGGTTAACAAAAAACCTTTAACTATTCAGGTTGTTGCCCTGCAGTGGAAATGGCTATTTATTTATCCTGAACAGGGCATAGCAACTATCAACCAAGTCCGATTTCCGGTAGACACACCACTAAATTTTGAACTAACTGCCGATGCTCCGATGAATTCTTTTTGGATTCCAGAATTAGGTGGGCAAATATACGCAATGAGTGGGATGTCAACAAGATTGCATCTTTTGGCTACTCAAATCGGTACTTTTCGAGGCGTTTCAGCAAATTTAAGCGGTATGGGTCACGCCAGCATGAATTTTACCGCTCAAGCATCTTCATTGGATGATTTTGAAAGGTGGGTAGCGGATAGCCAACAAACAAGGCAGCGTTTAGACATGAATGCCTACGCCCACTTGGCCACACCAAGTCTAAACAACCCAGTTACGTCATATTCGTTACTTAATGACAACCTATATCAATCAGTTATAAACAAATTTGGACCACATACCCATAAATTAAACTCATCAAATGACGGGAGTATGTAGGCAATGTTTGGAAGATTAACTTTAGAGGCCTTCAAACATGATCCAATCACAACTGGCGGTATAATCGGCGGCTTATTATCAATTTTGGCCATTATTGTACTACTAACATATTTCAAAAAGTGGAAATGGCTTTGGAGAGAATGGCTAACATCACTAGATCCGAAACGTATTGGTGTAATGTATATCATTGCCGCTACACTCATGCTACTCCGTGGTGCGGCTGACGCGGCCATGATGCGAATTCAGCAAGCAACATCGGTGGGCGGATCGCATGGCATAATTAGTACTGATACTTTTCAGCAAGTTTTCTCGGCACACGGAACAATAATGATCTTCTTTGTTGCCATGGGTTTTATGTTTGGGCTACTTAACCTGATCGTACCCTTGCAAATTGGCTCTCGTGATGTAGCTTTTCCATTCCTCAATTCACTTAGTTTTTGGTTATACATTGCTGGTATATTACTAATAAACTCTTCGTTAGTTGTTGGTGAATTTTCAGCCGCTGGCTGGCTGGCCTACCCACCTTTATCTGGTATAGACTTCAGTCCAGGTGTAGGTGTGGATTATTGGATATGGAGCCTGCAAATTGCCGGTATAGGTAGCTTGATGTCTGGCATTAATTTCTTAGTCACGATCATCAAACTACGCGCGCCAGGCATGACACTAATGAAAATGCCCATCTTTATATGGAGCGTCCTAGGCAGTATGATGCTGGTCCTATTTGCTTTTCCAATCTTAACAGCCACGCTTGCCATGCTATCACTAGATCGCTTATTGGGCATGCATTTTTTCACGTCTGGCGGGGGCGGTAATGCCATGATGTATATTAATTTGATATGGGCCTGGGGACATCCGGAAGTTTATATTCTGGTCTTGCCAGCGTTTGGTATATTTTCAGAGGTTGTGGCTACTTTTTCCAGTAAAAGATTATTTGGTTATAAGTCAATGGTCGGAGCACTAGGCGGGATTACTTTTTTGTCGTTTATTGTCTGGGTTCACCATTTCTTTACCATGGGTGCCGGAGCTGATGTCAATGCGTTCTTTGGCATTATGACAATGATTATAGCCATTCCAACTGGCGTCAAGATATTTAACTGGTTGTTTACTATGTTCCGTGGTCGGATTCGATTTACTACGCCTATGTTATGGTTTTTAGGCTTCGTGATGACTTTTACTATTGGTGGCGCAACTGGCGTCTTGATGTCCGTGCCAGCCATTGATTTCCAGGTTCATAATAGTCTATTTCTGGTAGCTCATTTTCATAATATGATTATCGGCGGTGTTTTGTTTGGTTTTTTTGCTGGTCTGGCTTATTGGTTTCCAAAGTTTACTGGAATTATTCTAAATGAACGCGTTGGACGATTAGCTTTTTGGTTTTGGATTATTGGCTTCCTACTAGCCTTTATGCCACTCTACGTTCTTGGTTTAATGGGAGCCACCAGGCGCCTTGATCATTATGACGCAACGTTAGGTTGGCAATCTTTATTTATCGTGTCGGCCATTGGCGGGCTGTGTATAATAATTGGCGTAGGGCTGCAAATATTGCAAATTATTGTCAGTGTCTTTGATTTGCAAACCACCTGGAATAAACCACTGTTACGTTCAGTTGGACGAACAATTTTAATCAAACTGGATTCTCTGGTTGGAAAACGTGAATTTGATAAAACAGGCGACCCGTGGGATGGTCGTACCCTGGAATGGTCAACTACTTCACCACCACCATTCTACAATTTTGCCGTTATACCCAAAGTTAATGAACGCGATGCCTTTTGGGCGATGAAAAAAACTGCCGACAACGATCAAAAACCACAATATAAAGATATTAAATTGCCTAAAAATACCGGTGCGGGTTTGTTTGTGGCTGGTTTTAGTCTGGTGGCTGGTTTTAGTATTATTTGGCATATCTGGTGGTTGGCGGCTGTTGGCTTTATTGGCGGGTTGATATGCCTGATCCAGCGCCTGTCTGATGACGATACAGAGCTAACCATAACAGTCGCTGAGATCATGATAAACGAAAGTAAGGAACACGCATGATTCAGCACAAGTCAGATGATAGATCAACTTTTGGATTTTGGATTTACTTAATGACTGACTGTGTGTTGTTCGCCAGCCTGTTCGCTACTTTTGCAGTCCTTAGAAATAACACTTACGGTGGGCCGTCTGGAAATGATATTTTCAAATTGCCGTTTGTATTGAGCGAGACAATAATCTTATTAACCAGCAGTTTCACTAGTAGCCTCATGATATTGGCGGCGCGACGTGGTAATAGTGCTAGAGTACTCCTTTGGCTGATGACTACCTCTTTACTCGGTTTAACCTTTTTGGGGTTAGAAATAAGTGAATTTTCAAAACTTATTAGCGAAGGATATGGCTGGCAGCGTAGTGGCTTTTTGTCGGCCTTCTTTACTCTGGTAGGAACACACGGCTTACACATTACAATCGGCTTGATTTGGGCCACTGTTTTGATGGCACAAATTTATCAACGCGGCATAATATCATCAACCAACAGACGCTTAACTGCCTTTAGTATGTTCTGGCACTTTTTGGATATTGTCTGGATTTTTATATTTACAATGGTTTATCTAATGGGAGTTCTCTAGTATGTCTAGCCGTTCATCCAAGCCCTACAAAATCAACTTACCCAAAACTCCTTCATCCCCAGATCGAATTCTATCGGCTGCAAACAGTTTTTCTTCTGTCGATGCAACTAGGGCTACCTCTCCTTCAGACAAAACAGTTTTCGCTCGAGATAATTCACTCTGGGAGCGGATGATTTTGGGTAAGTCGAGTTTAATCGGATATATAGCTTCTATCGTTCTAACTTCATTGGCCTATTGGCTGGTTAATCACCACGTCCTATCGGCACACACTTTTGGCACCCATGGAGTTATTAAGGCAGCTATAATCTTCCTAGCAATCATTCAATTATTCGTACAATTAATATTCTTCCTGAATCTTGGTCAAGAATCCAAGCCACGCTGGAATTTGATGGCCTTTTTATTCGCCGGGCTAGTTGTTATCGTCCTAGTATTTGGTTCGTTGTGGATTATGAATAACCTAAATTATAGACAAATGTCCCCGGATGAAACTGAAAAATTTATACAAAAAGAGGAAGGAATATACCGTCATTAAGAAAATGGATTTTAAGTCCTATTATGAATTAACCAAACCAGGTATTGTTCGGGGCAACCTAATTACCGCCACGGCCGGCTTTTTACTAGCCGCTCGCGGCAATGTTAATTGGGGGCTACTGGCCGCAGTCCTGTCCGGTACTGCGTTGGTTATAGCGTCAAGCTGCGTCTTTAACAATTACATAGATCGCGACGTAGACAAAAAAATGTCCAGAACAAAAAAACGACCACTAGTAACAGGCGCAATTCCCGCGGTTAATGCTCTAATATTTGCTACCTTTTTGGGCTTATCGGGGTTTATTATTTTGGCTTCATTTACTAATTGGCGAACCGTCGTCATGGGTATTTTTGGGGTTGTAGTATATTTGATTGCTTATGGTATTAGTAAGCGACGCTCCATACACAGTACAGTTATAGGCAGCCTGGCAGGCGCTGCACCTTTAGTCGCCGGATACGTAGCCGTTACTAACCGCTTCGACGGGGGGGCTTTTTTACTGTTCGTCATTTTAGTTTGCTGGCAAATGCCGCACTTTTACTCTATTGGTATCTACCGCAGAGAGGATTATGTCGCAGCCAAATTGCCAATCTTAACCGTAAAAAATGGTATTTTAGAGGCCAAAAAACAAATATTTTATTATATTCTGGCATTTTTCGTAGCTTCAAGTGGATTAACGATATTCGGCTACGCTGGCTATACTTATCTAATAATTATGACCCTAGTAAGTACTTTTTGGCTACGTTTTGCGCTGGCTGGATTCAAGGCTACTGATAATATCGCCTGGGCTCGTCGTATGTTTAACCTATCCTTAATAGTCAATGTATTGTTTTCTATCTTGATTTCGCTTGATAAATGGTTGCCCTAGTACGTAAATAATTAAAAATGACTTCGGATTTTAGATGCACTGTAATCCCAATCAGCATCAGTTTTTTTGTGTGGATTAAAAATATTTTGTGGATCAAAAATTTGTTTGACGGCAACGAAATAGCCCATTACCGTAGGTCCATACATCTGATTTAGCCATGGCCCCCTAGTCATGCCATCATTGTGTTCACCGCTTAAACTACCGCCATATTTTAGGACCAGTTCATTAACTTCACGCATGGCTGGTACTATCTTAATGCGCTCCATTGTATCTTCAATTTTCATTAGTGGAATAACATGAAAATTACCGTCGCCCATATGCCCGGCAATCGTAGCTAATAATTTATAACGCTTTAAAATTGCTCGCAATTCAGGCAAAAAACGCGGTAAATGTTCAGGATTAACCACCAGATCATCTATGAACGGTGCCGTGTGCTTGTCTTTGACTTTTTGGCGCAGCAAATTAAAACTCTCGCGGCGCATTATCCAGAATTTTCGAGCCTTGGCAGCAGTATTATCTTCTTCAAACATGGCTTTTTTACCATATTTACCAAGCCCCTTATGGCAGGCTCGAACTTTGGCCGCAACCTCTTCCCGAGTATCGCCATTAAATTCAATAAGTAAAACCATTTTTGGAATGCCCCTAAACAGCTTCAATGCATCAGGTATCAATTGAATGCCAAGCTTAATAGTGCCCCACCAGCCTAATGTTTTATTGAAATAGTAAAACAGCACGAAGCTAAGCATTAAGGTGTAATTATCAAAACCCTCGAAAGCTGCCGGCTGATACTTCATGACCCGATTAATAATATCGCCTAGCTGATCAATATCCCTTAAAAAAACTACTAAAGTACCAGAGTTTTTAGGTGCTGGCACTAGCCGGAATTTTATATCCGTCACTATACCCAATGTACCTTGCGAACCGATTATTAATTGATTCAAGTCAAAAACACCCGTTTTTCTATCCCATACATTCCATAAATGATAACCTGTGGAGTCTTTGCTAACTTTTGGTCTAGCGGCTTTTATCGCGTCATAATTGTCATCCACTATTTGAAAAATATCACGATAAATCTTGCCTTCAAAATCCTGTTGAAGCATTTTTTTACGTAGTTCGGGCTCGGAAATAGGCTTTACTATATATTCATTGCCGTCAGCAAAAATTACTTTTAGTTCAAGTACGAATTTTTCGGTTTTACCATATTGCAAAGATTTTTCACCACCAGAATTATTAGCAACCATGCCACCAACGGTACACAAATCACGGCTAGCTGGAAATGGTGGCAAAAGTGCGCCGTATTTGAGCGTTTCGGATTCAAAATCACGATAGTAAACGCCGGGCTGGACTTGAGCTGTTTCGTATGTAACTTCACCTATGTTATTAAAATATTTTTTCATATCGATAATTATCGAGTTATTGATGGCGCCGCCGCTCATGTCCGTACCGGCACCTCGTGCAGTTATGGATAATTCGGGCAGTTCTGGTTTATGCGTAGACACAAACTTAACCAGATTTTTAATATCTTGACTGGTTTTTGGGGCAATTACTAGGTCGGGCAAAAGCTCAAACATACTGGCATCATGACTATAATCGTCCCGTATTCGACGATTTTCATATACATCTCCATCAAGAATTTTCGTTAGCTTAATTTTTATATTTGACATGTTATGAATATTTTAACATGGTGGCAGAAGATTAACGATAATATCTACAGCGACACCTCATTTAGGGCACCCAACAACATCATAACGTCATGAGTTCTTGGGGTAGGATCATATAAATCAGATAATACCGTGTCAGCAACACCGCTTTCGAACAAATCTTCCCCCCAATTCACAGGTTCAGTACCTGTTACATACAACAAGCGCTTACCAGCCATATTTTTCATGTAATCATACCTTGTTTTATGTAGATGTTTAATTAAACTAATCTGGTATGCAGGTCGGTCATTAGTGTCATTAGTGTCGTCCGGCTCCATATAGTCCTCTAGAACCTCGCTTTTGTTAATTGTGATTATGTCGCCGTTTGACAATTTCTTTACGTATTCGATAGATAATATTGTAAGCGATGGACGATCTTCATTATTCATTAATTGCATAGCACAATCTGCCAAATATTCGTAATTATCAATCTTTTTATCTGTAGCATATGCCATCTTAGGATCGTTTAAGATATCGTTAATACCTACCAATAAATAACTAGCCATGTCGCTAATTTCAGGGTCAATTTCAGAACCATTGCCAAGCCATAAGTCTCGAGCTATTTCCCTAGCTGCGAACAGATTATTCATATCATTGAATAAAATATGTCCGCTATGTCCAGTATTAATAATCACCTCTGACTTTGGTGACGATTGACCTTGCTTTTCAAGCATTATTTCAACTATAAAACCATTTGGCTGGCCATCATCATAATTAACACTTCTGACGCGCATAATGGAGTCGTTTGCGTTATTATATCGCCTTTTCGAATCACCCTCTTTGGCCCAAAACCGCCTTTCCTCGTTCAACGTATCTAAGGATATGTCTCTCTCGGAAAAGTCAGTTTTTGGCTCAAAGATCATTGCTTCAAAAACCCACGAATTTGTTTTGCGGGGACTATATGCCAATTACATACAGAAGCTGGCAAAACATAGACCAAACCTGTACACTTATCATATATCAACCACAAGCATCATGAACAGTAAAAAACATCAAATAGTAATAGTTGGGGGAGGTTTTGGCGGAGTAAAATCCGCTCTGCGCCTTGCGGAAGATGGTCGCTTTCACATAACCCTAATCAGCGATAGCGATAGTTTTGACTTCCATCCAGCTCTTTATCGCACAGCTACTGGTGGTAAGCGCAAAATTTCTAGTATTCCGCTTGCGGAAGTATTCAATGAAAAACGCATCACTATTGTTCGCGATAAAGTCGTATTGATTGACCGAAAAATCCATAGCCTGAAAACAAAAAACGGACAAATCTTTTCATATGATGCTTTGATTTTAAGCATCGGATTGGTAACAAATTATTTCGGAATCAATGGACTTAGCGAACTATCCTATAGTATGAAATCGTTAGAGGAGGCAGAGGAGATAAAAAATCATCTACACAAACAATTGTTCGATGACCACCGACCAGATCTTAGTTACGTAATTATTGGCGGCGGACCAACTGGTGTAGAACTAGCCGGCGCTTTACCAGCCTATTTAAAGCAAATATGCATAAGGCATGGCCTGAAGCCTCGAGAATTTCATATTGACCTTGTCGAGGCCGCGCCAAGACTATTGCCAAACCTGCCAAAGGATTTGTCTGCCAAGGTTACGCGGCGACTCCGCAAACTCGGCATCAAACTATACCTCAAAACACCTGCTCAAGCCCAAACCATAGATTCGTTAATAATCAATAGTAAACCCATCCGTAGCCACACGGTCATTTGGACCGCTGGCGTAGCCAACAATCCATTCTTTACCGAAAATCAGTTTCAGCTAGCGAGCAATAAAAAGGTTCGTGTTGACCAATATTTGCAAGCCGAGCCAGGTATCTATGTGATAGGTGATAGCGCCGACACTCCATATTCCGGTATGGCACAAACCGCCCTGCACGATGCCGTAACAGTTACCAACAATTTAATACGACTAGCCGACAAAAAATTACCCCTGCCTTATGTGGCCAAAAAACCTATTTATATAACTCCGGTAGGCAAGTATTGGGCCGCTGTTCTCTGGGGAAATATTAGACTTTATGGAAAAATTGGCTGGATTTTACGGCGGTTGGCTGATCTCATCGCTTATCATGACTTTCAACCCTGGCTTATCGCCACTAAGCGTTGGCTATCGGAAGATGACGAGGAAGAAAGTTGTCCTCAATGTGCTGATAATCTAGCAAATTCTGTATTTCTAGACACTAAACTGGACTAACACAAAATCATCCGCTCCCAAGGCAAATCAGCTCGAGCTGATAGTGGTTTGACTGAAGGAGAGGTAGCCATAGCTACATCGAGAGAAGGCAGACCGCTACCGCTTGAGATTAGTTGGTCTGGGGATGGGGGAGCTTTGGGTAAGTCGAACAAAACTAACGGTTGATCGGTCCCACACGTGGCCAAAATATTTTAGCTTTTACCGCGCTTCTGTCAAGCAAGCCAAAATGCCGGCTATCAGTACTAGTTTCTAAGTGATCGCCAAGTAAGTACAGTTTATCGTCCTCAAAGTGATCTATACGTTTAATTTTTTCTTTATTGGCGTGTTCAAACATCACAACATCGCCAGTTTTTAGGCTCCTAAACCACATCCACCCCCATACCAGAGTATCTGGAGGCAGGACGGGAATCATACTGTGACCATGCACTCTACGTATGATTAACGGTTTTTTTGGTTGCCCAAAAAATTTCGGCAATTTCATCAATCATCTCCAAAAGTTTTTTACCCTCGACCGGTTCATTGTGATGCTTACATTCCCCGGCTTGCTTAGTAGCTTTCCAAAATTTATCGTGTAGATCTGGATATTTACCCAAATGCTCCGGCTTGAAATAATCAGTCCATAAAACCCACAAATGATGTTTGACAAGTTCGGCACGCTGTTCTTTGATAATTATAGCGCGCGTTTTATTATCTGCATCCAACCCTTCGTATTTTTCCTGAATTGCCAATACACTCTGCGCCTCAATTCGAGCCTGCGCCGGATCATAAACACCGCACGGCAAATCACAATGCGCGTAAACCGGTTTGATTCTAAACATGCTACCCCCTTTTATCTTCACACTTTGTCGCCAATTCCAGAGTAATTCTGCTTGAAGCGAAAATTGTTAAGCTTACACTGGACTTACCCAAAGCTCCCCCATCCCCAGACCAATTAATCTCGGCTGGTAGCGGTCTGTCTTCTCTCGATGTAGCTAAAGCTACCTCTCCTTCAGTCAAACCACTATAAACTAGAGCTGATTTGCCCTGGGAACGGGCGATTTTGCGACAGGTCCAGTACAGTATCATTATACTCTATTGAGACGAGTAGGAATTGGTTTTTTCAATAAAGGCAATAGTTTTGTTTCGGGCAGGCGATTCTTAAAAGCAGATGCTATGTTTGGCTCTGCCGGAGGAAATTTGCCTGCCAATATACGACCCGTTAATGAGGAGCGTTCGTCTTGTGAGAATTTAAACTTACTCCACAATGCCAGCAAGGTAAGTGTTGCTGCCGCTCTTGTTGTTATAGCCTCGGCGATTACCGGAAAGTCAGGTTCTGGACATTGCCGTGAAACAACCTTCACTAAATTTTCAAATTCCTCATTTGGCTGATCAAAAGGCATAAGAACATTCGGCAGGACCAATTTCCCCGCATAATACGCGCCGTATGCAACTCCTGATCGTACAGATATATCACGATCTAATCGTATAACCTCCCTAAAGCCCGTGGCGAAATCCTTGACTCCCTCACGCCCTGGCGCATAAAGTTGATCGTCAATATCATTGACACGTCGCATAGAATACCCCGAACTTGGCAAGACTAACTGTATCCGGGGTTCTTCGAGATAATCAGTAACCATGTTCGCACCATCTTGGATAGCCCCCCATTCTTTGGTGGTCGCATGTCGTTGTGGCAATTGTATAACTTCTCCCATGTTAAACTCCGTGCTTGTCCCGCCATTGCTGAATATTTGTATGATTTCCGCTTAGTAAGATTTTCGGTACCTTCATGCCCTTGAAATCCTCTGGGCGGGTGTACTGTGGAAATTCAATACTTTTATCGTCTTGCTGGAAAGACTCAACTTCAGCCGAAAACTCTCCCCCCAGTACACCAGGAATTAAACGAACCACGCTATCAATGATTATCATGGCCGGCAATTCACCACCAGTTAGAATGTAATTGCCTATGCAATATTGCTGGTCAACCCAATTAGTAACTCGCTCGTCGTAGCCTTCGTAACGGGGACAAACCAGTATTAAGCCTTTTTCATTAGCAGCAAGTCGCTTGGCATCAGACTGCTTATACAATTTGCCACGTGGAGTAGGTAAGATGACCATAGCGTCAGGGTCGTTGACCCTAGCCGCCTCAATCGCACCGACAAGGGGTTCTATCATTAGTAACATGCCATCGCCACCACCGTAAGGCGTATCATCAACGGTTTTTCGTGGTCCGATCCCGTAATCCCGCAAATCAATATAAGAAAACTCAACTAGACCCTTTTGCTGAGCTTTCCGAAGCATACTAGTACTCAAAATTGGTTTAAATATCTCTGGAAACAAAGAGATGATCTGAATCTTCATAAGGGTCTATTAAAACACAAAAACCCTGGAGTTACCAGGGTTTTTGTGTCACATAAGGCTCCGATTCTTACGAATCGCTCGCATGAGCCCATACTATTTTTGTTTTTTAACCGAAGGTTGCGGCTGATAATGTAGTAACTATTTGTACTTTGTCGCCAATTCCAGAGTAATCCTACTTGGAGCGAAAACTGTTGAGCTTCTGGAGTGGCAACCATAGCTACACTGACAGTAGATAAACAGTTTACAGCCCTGTAGGATTGGTCTGGGGTGGTGTGAAAAAGTGCGTAAGTCCTATTATATATCTAAGTCGTCCAGATCATCAAGTTCTTTTCGGGTTTTACTTACAACACTGTTTTGATCTGTATCATCTTCAGCAACATCCACGTCTTCATCATTATTGCTCACGGGGGATGGCGTACCTTGATCAGATGGTAATGTTGCTACGGGTTGTTCACCATTATCAACAATTTTTAGGTTGTAACGTGCGTCATTCTTGGTGCCAAGAGCTCGGAGCAGAGTTCGCAGACTTTGAGCAGTCGCCCCGCGCTTTCCGATTACTCGGCCAAGGTCTTCAGGATCAACGGTAAGTTCAAGCAATACACCCTTCTCGTCAATACGACGCTCAACACTTACAGCATCTGGCTTGTTGACAAGTGATTTAACAATAAATTCTATGAACTGTTGGTCTATGGTACTATTCATGATTTGATACTCCTCAATTACTGGCTGTAGAAACTATTATATAGGACTTTCGCACTTTTTCACAGCAACACGACTTAGCTCATATAAAATCTTTCCCAAATAGTATTCGTTAGCTCATGAATAATGTTTCCTAGACAGAAACAATAAAGTATCAGTTAGCTGATATATGACACTAAAAGACTCCTGTAGAAGACTGTCTTCTAACTGATTTGGCACTAATCACCAAAATTCTTCCCTGTTAAGGGTGATGTTAAGGGTGAGACCCTTTTAATTTAGGGCGAGACTAATGCCGTGGTTTTCTTTTAGTTCTTTGCGTATCTTGGCTCCGCACCAACCGAACTCATTACGGATGTCAACGATCTTCTGGATGGTTGTCTCGGGAGTTTGGGCTTTGGGTCGTCGGATCTTGCAGGTTTCTTTACGACGAAGGAACTTACGGATGCCGGCCAGATTGATTTGTTTTAACCAACGGTAAACAGTGGCCCGGTGCTTGCTTACCACCTTAGTTATTTGCTCAATAGTTGAGCCAGCCTGGTGCATATTCCAAGCTACTTCGTACTGTGTTAGTGTACGCATTAGCGACACTCCTTTCATTTAGTTTAGTAACCTAAACGAAAGTATACGGGTGTCGCTACTTTTGTGTCAGCTTTGTCGCATTGTTAGTGGGAATTTTCCGGCAACGTACAGTGAGGATAGGTGCCGACTAGTTGCTAGTTTGGTCGGCATCCTGGGAGCGAACGACGAGTTTTTCTTCCAGCTCGCGGACGCGAGCCTCTGATGCCATGAGTCGGTCGTACAGCTCGGCGATCAGCGCTAGGAGGGCAGCGGTGTTCACGCGCACAATCCGAGCGTAGTTAGAAGCGTGATGATACTGGCCGCATCCGTCGGCCTAGGCTGCTGCACGATGGGCGTCGCGTTGTAGAAGCCGAGCTTCTGCGTCGTCGCAGTGCCGATTTTCGTGCCGGTCCCAGTGCCGAGAATAAGGTTCTTCGCGTCGCTCATCGTTATTGACCGGCGAGCCTGCACCGTGCCGGTGTCGCCCGTTGCTCCGAAGTAGATGTCCTGAGTTGTCTGCGAGCATTGGAGTAGTAGATAGCCAGTCTCGGCGGTGATCGTGCCGTTGCTAACGAAGCTTAGATTCCCGTTCACGTCGAACGACACGCGACGGGTGCTGCCACTGTTGCGACCCTCCCACATGTTGCCAGTCGCGCCCGTGCCGAGCTTTGACACCAACACGGCGGCGGTCGTAGACCCCGACTGCTCGAACAGCCCGGCAATGCCCGTGACGGTCTTGCCCTGCACGCCCGGACCGCTCAGTATGTTGTCACCCAGAACCGCCGGGAAGGCCGACGGACTCTCACCCTTCACGCCGCCGCCAGCGGCCTTGCCGTAGACGGCGATGCTATTGGTGCTAACCGCCTCGACACCGTAGCCGCCACGGCTATCGAAATACCCAGCCGGGCCATGGTCGCTACTGCCCTCGACACCCCGGTGGTTGTTCGAGAAGCCGTAAACGCCGGTCCCGCGTTTGCTAGTGAAGTAGCCGCCGAAGTAGTTGGTTGAGTCGCCACGAATTGCTACATAGTTGGTCGAGTTACCTTGGATTCCGGCAACGTTCTGCCCGTACACCTGCACGTAGGCGTCTACGTCTTTGTTTGTCCATGTCACCGCGTCGGCACTCTCGGCGAGATTGCCACTCGATGCCACTCCGACAGTGCTGTCCATGCTGAGGGTGCCGCCGCCACTGACCACCACGGTCAACACAACCCACATACGGGTACCGGGAGTCGCAACAGTCAGTCTTAGCAGGAACTCGCAGTCGGTGTAAGTCGTCTCGATCTGTCCGCCATAGATCCGCTGCACGGCGTTGTTCAGACCGACCGCAGCGCCGGGCTTGCCAGCGTTGTCCGCGTGTAGTGCTGCCTGCACGTAGGTCCCAGTGTCGGCGATAGTGCCGGTCTTTTTGATCCGCAGCCGCACGCTACCAAACGTAGTGATACCGGCAGGGACGGTGAACGAAACCGCCTCATAGGCCGAACCGAGAGCTTCGTCCGTGCCGGTCTTGGACGACAGGTCCAGCACCGCAGAGGCGACATCACTGCCGCGTAGCACCGCCTCGTCACCCGCTGACGTCGTGCGGTTCTTGCCGGTCAAAATCAGCTCAAGCTCACCGTCGATGTTCCGCGGAACATAGGTCGTACTAGCATCCATTTTCTTAAGGTAATCCGCGTCAGCTGTTGTGGTACTTAGGGCATTGTCGGCCTTTATTAGTGAGGCTTTGGTACTGGTGTCTAGTTTCGCGATGGTAACTGAGTTGTCTTGTAGTTGGCCTACGCCAACTACCCCAGACTTGAGAGTACCATCTTCATTATGGGAGGATCTGAGGTAGCCATTAAGGATGTCTCCCCATGTACCATTATCTGAACCAGGAGTGGGAAGTCGTGCCATGAGCTATGTATTCCTTTTTATGCTTATCCTTTATATGTGAGTTTACCCCCCCCCCCGAGGGTTTTGGTCAAGTACGTTATAATGCAAAATTGTCTCTTTAATTTATTGGCCTCAACTGGACCTGTCGCAAAATCGCCCGTTCCCAGGCTAAATCAGCTCGATTTGGGAATGGTTTGCCTGAAGGAGAGGTAGCCTTAGAGCTAATTAACATCTATCCGTTGATAGCGAATCTTTAGCAGCTGGCATGATTTTTATTCTGTTTTCTTGGCTTTTGGTCGTACCTATCGGTACGAACCGAAAACAAAAAACAGAATAAAAGTGGCAGACCTGAAGATTTTAGCCGATAGATAGATGTTAATTAGCTCTTTGCTACATCGAGAGAAGACAGACCGCTACCAGCCGAGATTAGTTGGTCTGGGGATGGGGGAGCTTTGCGACAGGTCCAGTCAATATAAAATCACTCTGGGAACGAGGGAGTTTTGCGACAGGTCCAGTAAGACTTCATACCACAACCATTACATCATTCCAGGGGGTACCCCTGGAATGATGCTGGAATGGTGGAATGATGATTGTGGGCTATTCGGGTTTGGAAGCTGGTGTATCGGTAGATTGATCTTCGGCTTCAATCTCAACAGCGTCTGATTTAACTTCTTCCGATTTATTAGCTGACTGATCACTAGAGGTCTCTTTTTCCGGTTCGGCTGGACGATTTTTGCGTAATTTTTCAGAGTTACGAATTTCACGTTTTTTGATAGTTGCAGCCTTAACCCATTCGGGCAATTTTATGCCCTCTGCCTGAAAAAGCTGAACAACTCTATCTGAAGGCTGAGCACCATGTTCCATATAAAAAACGGCTTTTTCTTTATTGATAATTGCCTGTTTAGTGTGCGGATTAAGACTTCCGAGCAAAGCTACAACCCGCCCACTAGTAGGGGTCCGGCGCGAGTCTTGGACTACAACGCGGAATTGAGCGTAACCCTTACGGCCAGTACGCTGCATACGAATGACTAACATTCAATTTCCTTCCCTGTTAAAAATTAATTGATAACCAAGTAATTCTACAGATAATCACCCCTGTTGTCAACAAAAAATCCCAAAAAAGCCCACAAGTTATCCCGCAATGTCAGCTGGACTTATGCAAAGCTCCCCCATCCCCAGACCAACTGGTATCGACTGATAGTGGTCTGTCTTCTCTCGATGTAGCTATGGCTACCTCTCCTTCGGTCAAACTACTCCCAGCTCGAGCTGATTTAGCCTGGGAACGGGCGATTTTGCGACAGGTCCAGTATACTAAGCTCATATGATGACTCTGTTCGCCTACCTTTTTTATTTTGTTGCCGCTTCGGCTTCTCCGTTGCAAAGGCGCTGGCTGGCAACCAAACGCGAACAGGACAACCAAATTTCCTTTGCATTTCATACCACTCTTATAATTGCCGTTCTCGGCTTGATGTTGCCATTATTCTCGCCTTTTCGGATTCATGGCAACACGGCCCATTTGGTTTTATTAGCTTTGACTTGCGCGGGTGCTGGTTCAGCGTACTTTATTACCAACTACACTGCTCAGCGACACGTAGATGCCACTGTGACCAACATAATTGTCAATATCTACACGCCAGTTACCATTATCATTGCTACGCTATTCCTAGGTGAAGGTCTAACGCCTTTGCAAGTCATTGGAACGACTCTACTACTTGCATCTGTTATTATTGTATCCAAAAACCACCAGCTTGGCCGTTTCAAGTTTGATAAATACTTTTTAATGATGTTGGCAAGTGGAGTTCTGCTTGGAATACTTTTGAGCGCTGAGCGCGCACTTATGAAAACAACCGGTTTTACTGCAGGAACCTTGTTGAGCTGGTGGTCACAATGCTTGGGGTTGGGATTTATAACCTTGTTGACTCGCAGCCATTCCACTTACAACCGAAAAGATACCCTGGTGACTGGCGGATTAAAGTTTTTACAAGCCATCTCCTGGGTAACGCTATTAAATATTGTGGGCAACTTGAGTATTGTTTCGGCAGTTACAACTTTCAAGATTGTGGTTATTTTTGGGGCCGCAGCCCTCTGGTTAAACGAGCGAGACCACATAAAGCGCAAAATACTTGGTTGTCTCATTGCCCTGATTGGGCTGTTATTAATGAAATAAGTATTAACTCGACTTACGCAAAATCGTCCGTTCTCAGAGTGAATTATCTCGAGCGAAAACAGTTTTATCTGGCGGAGAGGTAGCTGTGGCTACATCGAGGACAGAAAAACTGTTTGCAGCCGATAGAATTCGATCTGGGGATGGAGGAGTTTTGCGTAAGTCGAGTTAATTACTAATGCGCGCTCAGCAGGAGCGCATTCCATGGCCTCCCCCAGCATCCGTAAGTTCCTGAAGCCTGAATGTCAAAAGCACAATTAGATGCGAGGAGTTGTTAAGCTATTTCTCATCTTAAAGTAATAAAAGAAATGGTGAGTTCTCCGAGCATTGTGCGCTTTGACTGTGAAGTCATCAAGAACTGACGGCAGCTGCGGCATTTTTGCCTACTTTTACTGCTGCTGGTAAAAGTAGGTCTCAAGCGAGCCGGAGGCGTGCATCAAAATGTTTATTTATAAGTCAATAGGGCGGCTTCGGCGGCGGCAACCTGCCCCGCTTGTTTACTGGGGCCTTGGCCCTCGCCCTTTAGCTTACCATCAACATATACACCAACTGAAAACAATTTCTCGTGATCAGGCCCCTCTTCTTCAAGCACCTTATAAACTGGCGTGGCATTTTCTTGGCTTTGAGCTAATTCTTGCAAATGAGACTTTGGATCCATCCATGAACCAGTCTCTAGTATGTCTTTGAATGTCGTCAACAGACTATCTTTTATAAACCGTTTCGCCGCCTCATAACCCTGATCAATATAAATGGCTCCAATAACGGATTCGTAACAATTGGCTAGGATTTGTGCTCGAGCACGTGATGTACCCCTTTTTTCACCACGACTTAGGCGCAGTAATGGCTCGAACTCATGACGAGTAGCGGCAGCACTAATACTCTCCGTACGAACAAGCGCACTGCGCCAATTCGTAAGTGTACCTTCTGGATCAATAAAATTATTAAAAAGATATTCCGTAACCACCAGCTCGAGTACGGCATCACCCAAAAACTCCAAACGTTCATTATGCTCTTTAACCGTTTTACGATGCTCATTGACATAAGATCGGTGCGTAAAAGCCGTAATCAAAAGTTCAATATTATTAAAAGTAACTCCCAGTTTGTCTCTGGCAAAGGCTAAGTACACGGAAGCTTCTTGCATCTTAAAACTTGTCCTGTCTAATCTTTTTTAGTCCTAACAACATCAACTTGCCTATATCATCATATTCAATTTTATCAAGCGCCTCGGTTGCCGTGAACCATTTAATATCGTTCATCCAATCTTCAGGCTTTATTTTATCGGTCCTGTTAAGAGCCTTTACTAGAAAAATTTCGGTTGTCATAAGCACCAGGCTTTGTTGACGACGGTAGCGAAAATTAATTTTACCAAGCCAGCTCAAAATCTTCACTTCCTCCAAGCCTGTCTCTTCGCGAATTTCCCTTTCAGCAGTCTGCTTCGCTGATTCGCCTTCTTCAATATGACCTTTTGGAATGGTCCAGCGATTTCTGGCATCTTGAATAAGTAGAATTTCGATTTCATTTTTATCATTATGTCTAAAAATCACTCCACCGGCGGTTGGTTCACGAACTACCTCGTTAATTACTGGTTTACGGTCAGTAACAAATTTTTTAAAACCTTGGATTGGCTTTGGTCGTTTCATGATTGTACCTCGAGCGCTTGCCTAGAGTGTCTTGCGTAATATGTATTATGAATAGTGTGTCGAATCTGATCCAGTTTATATGATTCTAAACTGGACTTATGCAAAATCCCCCGTTCCCAGGGCGAATCAGCTCGAGCGAAAACAGTTTTATCTGAAGGAGAGGTACCTGAAGGTACATCGAGAGAGGAAAAACTGTTTGTAGCCGAGGTTAGTTGGTCTGGGGATGAGGGAGCTTTGCGTAAGTCCAGTAGAGTATTAGTGTTCATTTATTGTCTTTCTTAATTTTAACTGATTTGGGTGTAGATTTAGTGGCTTCTATTTGTTTTAGCAGCGTACCTAATACGCCGTTGATAAATTTTGAAGAATTATCTCCGCCAAAAGATTTTGCCAGCTCAACTGCCTCATTAATAACCACTTTTGGCGGTGTACCTTGTTCGTATAGAAGTTCGTAAACGCCAATGTGCAATACTATAAGGTCCATGCGAGCAATCTGATCAATTGGTCTTTCTGGGGCTATGGGCTTAAGCAACTTATTTAATTCGACTTCTTTCGCGTTGACACCATTAACCAGACTTTCAGTAAAATCACCACCGTCAAGCATATCACGATACCTGCCAATATTGCGTTCAAGCACCGCGACCAGATTAAAGCCCTTATCTTCGCATTCACTGCGAAAATCCTGTTCATAGAGCGTCTGAAGTGCAATTATACGGCCAAGATGACGATTAGATGCCACGTTGTTAAGTCTTTCTTTTAGTAACTACTACCAGTATATAGTATTTTCAAACTTAGAAACTATATATTTTTGCCTGTTTCGCGTTTAGTGGTGCGAACTTTTACTGGTGATTTGGCATTAACCGCACGAGCCAATTCCAGTACTAAATGACTACGGCGCATACCTGTTCGGCGGGGGCTAGTGCGTTTTTTTGGTTTACCCATGAAAACAATACTCCTATATACTTAGGATAAGTTTAGCTGATTTTGACCAAAAACTCAACCAGAACTCCAGAACGACAAAATTACTGAACTAGACTACAAAATTCACTAGTCTATTTGGTACATATATAGATTTCTTGATTTTGTGATCCTGAAGATAGCTTGCTACTCGTTCGTTAGCCTTAGCGGTATCTAGAACTTGTATCTCACTTGCACCAGTGGCAATATGGATTTCAGCCCGTAACTTACCATTGATCTGCACAATAATTTTCATGATGTTATTCACCAACAGGGCATCGTCCCATAATGGCCACGAGCTGGTATGTATCGATGTTTGTCCACCTAACTGTTGCCATAATTCCTCGGTAATGTGGGGTGCGAACGGTGCCAACAATTGCAACAAAATACTTAAAGCATCGTGCCATTCAGCCGAACCTACCGGATAGCTTCTTTTAAGTTTATATAGCTCGTTAGTCAATTCCATAAGCGTAGCTATAGACGTATTGAAGCCCATATCGTGCAAGTCTACACTAACCCGCTTAATTGCCTGATGAACAGCCCGTCGCAATTCTTTGCTAATATCCTGATTTTCTACTTTTTGAGTTTGATCTTCAGTTTCTAGCTTAGTAACTTCTGTCATATGCTCTTGACAGATAGTCCACACACGATTCAAAAAACGATACGTACCGCCCAAACCTTTAACGCTCCAGGCTGCTGATTGATCCCATGGGCCTATAAAAAGTTCCATGAGACGCACCGAATCCGCACCATAACCTTGATCTAATAACTCATCTGGCTCAATAGTATTACCCTTGGACTTGCTCATCTTTTGACCATCAGGAGCTAAAATCATACCTTGGTTGCGGAGTGCCGTAAACGGTTCTTTGAATTCTACAAGTCCAGCATCATACATAACCTTGGTCCACATACGAGCATACAGCAAATGCATCACGGCGTGTTCGGCTCCACCGATGTAATCATCTACCGGCAACCAAAACTTGGCTTTTTGGGGGCTAAATGGCTCTACATCATTATGCGGATCGGCAAAACGCAGGAAATACCAGCTGGAGCAAGCAAAACCGTCCATGGTGTCTGTTTCTCTTTTGGCTGGTTCGCCACATTTAGGACAAGTTGTATTGACCCATTCCTCCACGCCAGCCAGCACGCTAGCCCCCTCGCCAGTCGGCTGATAGCTCTTGACCTCTGGCAGTTCCACCGGTAACTGATCGTCTGGCACCGCCACGGCACCATCTTTAGGGCAATGAATGATAGGAATTGGTGCCCCCCAATACCGTTGCCGACTAATGAGCCAATCGCGCATTTTGTAATTGACGACTTCCTTGCCGACTTTTTTCTTGGCCAAATCAGCCACGATCTTTTCCCGCATATCTGATGTCAATAGACCATCATACTCTCCTGAGTTAATGACTTCACCTTCACCTGTTAGTGCGGTCTCGTTTTGTAAATAACTCCAGATTTGCTTTTGGTTAATCGGTATTAGCGATTCTTCTACGGCATCACCTGTAACCCAGATGAGGGTATGGGTCTTTTTTTCATAATCAGCTACCTCGGTCTGTTTTGACAAGTTATCGACTTCTGCTAAGACAGCCGTAGAAATTGATTTTCTATTTACTTGTTTGTGCGATGCACAGTAGGTGGCTGCGCTTATCCATCTGGCAGTTTTTACAATCTTGGCATTATGTATCCCTGCTTCTTCTGATATCTCCCTCAGCGCGGCATTTTCTGCCGTCTCGCCCTCATCAATACCTCCCATTATCGCCGTTGTGATACCCTCTAATGTCCCGTGCCAATTAAGCAACGCATACTTGCCGGATGAACGATCTCTCAGGTGGACAACAACTGTTTTGCGTTTGATCATCTTGAATTTTTCTTGCGGTGGATTGACCGGGTCATCTCCCGACTCCATAAATACCTGTCGGATCGGAAGATCAAACTTCACGGCGAACTCAAAGTCACGTTCATCATGAGCCGGCACAGCCATGATGGCCCCTGTACCGTAACCGTACAATACATAGTCTGCTATCCAGATTGGAATCTTCTCGTTGTTGGCGGGGTTAATTGCATAAGCACCGGTAAATACACCTGTTTTCTCGCGGTCAGTGTCTTGCCGTTCAATGTCGCTCTTTACCTGGGCCTGTTTAACGTACTTTTCCACCTCTGATTTTTGCGAATCTTTCGCAATTTTCATCACCAATGGGTGCTCGGGGGCTAGTACCATGAAGGTTGCCCCAAACAAAGTATCGGCCCGAGTCGTAAAGACGATGATTTTTTCTTCCTTTGCTGTTTTCTGCTTGCTAGTTTCTACTGCAAAAGTGATCTCGGCACCCTTGCTCCGTCCAACCCAATTGTGTTGCATGGATTTGATCGCATCTGACCAATCCAAATCTTCCAAATCTTCTACTAATCTATCGGCGTAATCTGTAATCTTGAAAAACCATTGTTTGAGAGATTTTTTGGTCACTTCATTGCCGCAACGCCAGCACTTGCCGGATTCTACCTGCTCGTTTGCCAATACCGTTTTGTCCGTTTCGCACCACCACTGGGGAGATTCTTTTTGGTACGCCAGCCCGCGATCGAACAACAGCTTGAAAAACCACTGCGTCCACTTATAATAACTGGGGTCAGAGCTATTGATTTCGCGCGACCAATCATAGCTAAAACCCATCCGCATAAGCTGTTGCTTAAACCTGGTAGTGTTCTCGGCTATCGCTTGCTGGGGGCTAATGTTGTTTTTAATGGCGTAATTTTCGGCGGGCAGTCCAAATGCATCCCAACCCATCGGATGCATAACATTGTAGCCACGCATCCGGTAAAAACGTGCCACAACGTCACCTATGGTGTAATTGCGTACATGCCCAACGTGCATGGCCGCACCACTGGGGTACGGAAAATATTCCAACACATAGCGTTTAGGCTTAGCTGGATCTTCAGAGGCTTGATAGATCTTTCGATCTTCCCAAACTTTTTGCCACTTTGGCTCGATTTCTTTAGGATTATAACGTTTCATAGTTTACAAATAACACCTTATCACATGGTAAACTTATTTTTATAGGACTTTCGCACTTTGTTGCCAATGCCAAAGTGTAGCTGGGTGAGCGAAAACGGTTCAGGTTCTGGAGGGGTAGCCATAGCTACACCGAGAGAACATGGGCCGTTTGTAGCCACATAGGTTAAGTCTGGTGTGGTAAGAAAGTGCGTAAGTCCTATTTAGTGTTTTTTTGCCAAGTTTTTTCTTTCCTGATCGGTTGTACCACCCCAAATACCCGTTGCATTATGTGAAATTGCATAATCCAGGCAATCATCTCTTACGCCACACCCACTACATACTTTTTTTGCTTCTTCTATTATAGGCGAGGCTTCGGTTTCCGGTTGAAACATCTCCGGACTACAACCCTTGCATGCTGCTAATTGGTTAATTTTACGTAGGTGCTCGTCGTCATTAGAGCCCCTTATCATCCCCTTGCCTCCTGGCTTGGCTGAACCGCTCGCGTGAAGCAAAGAATTGAAATTGACCGTAAAATCCCTAGTCGCATAATCCTTGTCTTGAAGTGCTACAATCGCCATACCTAATGTCCGCATAACATTCTTCGTAGCCCAAGAATATTGTATTTGCGCCGTGTCGCTGTCATTTGATGCTTGTTCATGCAGGCTCTTTACGACTAATTGAGCAATTTCACGTTCACTTTGATTATTAATTTTCAGGTCGCCTGTTGATGGGGCGAGCTGCCAACAAAACACCATCAATGCGGCCAGTTCTTCGGCCACTTGAAACTTTGACTTTGATATGTAAACCTCTGTGGAAATCGTATGATCTAGCGACAACCCTGATGGCTGATGGATCGGATCCTCTATATGTTCAGTTTCAAGAGGTAATACTAAGTTGTCGGGGCTCACGGCCATAATTCTGAATTATGCATGATTATCTATATTTATACAAGGCTTAATAACACATTATCTGTATATTGTAAAAATACCTACTGCCCCACCACACATCAAGTTCAGTACAAATATTTCGCACTTTTCCATTGCCCCTTGACTACCCCAAGCCGGCTACAGTTTTTCTACTTGGATAAGTCGAGTCTAGGTTATTTGGAGCTTTGCAATGAGTCTATAGCCATCCCAAAACAAAATGACCATTTTTGTCTGCGCTTGATGATCTAAAAACTACTTTTTTGTCTGCAGCATATCTACGGATATGCTTTAGCCAAAGAAAGCTAGTTTTTAGACTCATCATCCATCACTCAAAATT
>JACOTW010000005.1 GCA_016178135.1 Candidatus Saccharimonadota bacterium | reverse complement strand
TGCTGAACTTGGTATATAAGTAGGTGAAAATGATTGTCCATCAGGCAGTAGGCTAGTAGCTCAACTTTTTGCCTGTAGTGTGGGTAGTCTATACTATTCTTGCTGATGACTGGCTTTTTGGACAAATAGCGGGCAAATAGGGACAAATGAGGGACAAATGAGGTTTAACCTCGAACAGATAATAAAAATGTGATTTAACGTATTAACACCTATGGTATATTGATAGAATAGTGTTATATTTGATTTATGCCTAGTAAAAACGTCCAAAAACCAAATGTAGGAGAAAGCTATTATCATGTTTATGCTCGTGGAGCTAGCAAGCAACCAATCTTCTTAGAGCCAGCAGATTACAACCATTTCATTAGTTTATTTAGTAGATATTTATCGTTAACCCCAAAACAGGATAGGCTTGGAATTAACTACCCACATCTTCAAGGTAGGATCGAGCTATTAGCGTACTGTCTCATGGGTAACCACTTTCATCTGTTGTTGTATCAGATTGAGCAAGGGGCAATGAGTCAACTCATGAAAAGCATTATGACGAGCTATGGCAGATACTTCAACTTCAAATACAAAAGGTCGGGCTCTATGTATGAAAGTACCTATAAAGCTTCGCTGATAAATTCAGATGCATACCTCACGCATATTTCGCGCTATATACACCTTAATCCAAGGTATTGGCAACGTTATAAATACTCAAGCATTGCAAACTATCTATATGAAGCCCAAAATGAATGGCTACAAAATAGTAGGGTCATGGAACAGTTTTCGAGTTCAGACGAGTATAGAATTTTTCTAGAAGATTACGAGGGAGAGAAAGTTGTGCTGGATGAGCTAAAATACGAACTAGCCAATCTGTAAAATATATAAATCACAAATAGTCTCTCCGTTAGAGGTTAAACCTCATGAAGCCTCATGAAGCACTCATGAAGCATGATGGCATGGTTTCCAAATACACTGGCATTGCCCTGCCTCCGCGGGTTTGCATAGCAAACAACAGTACACTTAGACCATTAAACTCACTGTGATCTACATTGACTAGGCTGGTTGTATTTACTCCAGAAAGTTTTAGGTGTAGTTTAACTAGCTGTTGTTGCAGTTTAGCATTGCGGAGTAACCTAGCCATTTTACACTCGGCGGCAGATCTGGAAAAATGAGCTGTTCGAGCATTACTATTGAGACTTACGAACGGTCTGGCGGACAGGGCATTAAGGCCGAATAAGAACTGTCGTCTTTGCCCTAGTCTAATAGTTGGAATACATTCTTTTTGGACAAGCTTTTTATAGCTGTTTATAATATTTGTAGGTAGCATAACTTTTTGTTTTCCTTGTAGTTAACATTAGTGATGCTACCTATTCTATCCATTGCCCAAAAAAGTGCCAGTGGGTCAGGGACAGTCCTCTAGAAACTCTAGAAACCTATGCCTATTAAATGCCAGTAACCAATGCGTTTGAACCTTAGTGTAGCTACGCTTGTTCCACTGAAACTGGTATCCACTGAGCCATGCCAGCTTCAAGAACGTATTCTTCGCCTAGACTTCGAGTAGCAAGTGAACGGTGTCTACCATTTTGGATTGACCAATCTTCTGCTATTTCCAAATGGTCAGCAGCTCTATGACCTGAGTCAATTCCAAGCCCTGCGAACTCCGCATGGTAAGCAACTGGATCAGCCATTATTCTTGCAACACCGTGAATCCACTCACTTATATGCTTTTCGCCAGCGCGTGACTGTACATTAGCCCAATCCGTATGACCGTATCGAGCAACTCCCGCAAGGTCGGCTCTGCCTTCAACAGCATAGTCGAATGCAGTAGGATTACCATACCTTTGTTGTTCGGTAATAAGCTCTTTAATGCGAGATTTGAAGAAGCCGACTTCTGGGACTTCAATTCTTGGCTTGGGATGTAGTGTCCTATCTGTAAGACCAGTTTTCATATCCTCAAGTTGGGTGAACGAATCAGGGCTTTCAGGGTCTAAACCGAGCTGCTGCATTAGCTTTTGCAGGTGACCACGCCTCACAGCCTTAACGGTAAAGTCGGCATTTGCACTAGCTTCTACAAGCCAAGACATTATTTCTTGTATCTTTCCGTAGACACCAAGAAACTCAAGTAGTCCATCTACCTCTGGGTCACGTCTTACTTCAGCAGCATAATCGCCACCACCACTAAATCCTTCGGGGCTTCCCATAATGGCATTATTCTATCATATTTCGGTGTTTTAATCAATAGCATAATGATGTCGCACAAACTACCTTGAGCGACATGCCCTAACAGGGGTAGACTCTAGTTATTAGCGACATAGGTCCTTGTCAAGTGCTGTTGTTATTTTCGCCCACCCCTGTTAGAAAACCTATTATACAACGTTGGGTTTTAGGCTTCTTTTTTGTTGTCCCTAGCTACTTTTTCCGTAAGATTTTCGTTCTTAGCAGTCATTGGGATTTCAGTAGTCACCCAAATATCATCATCTTTGCACTCGTAGGTAACTTTGTCGTATTCCCTAAAGTCCTTGCCCGTCTTGAAGTTGTTCGTGATTTCCCAACGAACCTTACGCATGGCTTTATCGCATTGAGGACATTTCATATTTTTATTATACATCGCCACGCAAAGTGGCGTCTGGCTTTAAGACCATTTCAATTTGTGGAAGTGTCTTGAGGTATGAAGGACGACCTTCTTCTGAGGGAACAACTGCGTCTGTCTGCACGAATCCAAAACGCTTATAGAAGTTAATCGCATTTTGGTTGTAGCTAACAACTTCTAGATAAATGTCTTGATCACGTCCATACCAATCCAGCACTTGATTCATCAGCTTACTGCCAATGCCTTTGCCTTGAGCTTCGGGGGCAACATAAATAGCACCGACTCTACGGCGGTTCTGCTCGTCAATACGAGGGTCAATAAAACCTACGACCTTGCCGTCTAACTTAGCAACAAAGGTTGTTTCGGCGGAGTCATCTTTCCCTAACTGCTCCTTTAGGTAGGCGATACGTCGTGGTACATACTCGCCATTCGGTCCTTGAGCCATAAGTCGTACATCATCAACCGTAATACCTAGTTCGTCATTGGGATAGGCTTCAAGCCACGCCCTATCAGGATATCACAGATTACTTCTGCATTTTCAGGCGTCGCTCGTTCTACGGTTACGGCTTGGCTATCAAACTCCGGTTTCACTCTTGCCTCACTCATTTTTAGATATGCAAATCTGGGTTAAAGACTTCAATAAACTTTTCAACTTGCGGGAATAAATCTTCTTGGCTTGCTTCATCAACATTGAAGAACCGTGGTTCAACACACTCGTCAGGTGTTTCCTTGAAGTTCATAATTAACGGATCGCTTTGGCCAAAGAATAACCCATAAAATTACGAAGATTACTCGCCGTTTCTTGCTTGGTTTTTTCTGTTCGTCTATTAAAGTTGAATTTTCTTTTGCCCTATCTTACATCTCTTTTATTGTCTCATACGATTTGCTGGTGGATTTAGACAAAGTTTCTCTTGGTCGGGGTGAAAGGACTCGAACCTTCGACCTCCTGGTCCCAAACCAGGCGCGCTAGCCAACTGCGCCACACCCCGATATAAACGTTTGTATTGTAAAGGTTCGAGGATTAATCTGAAAGGACTCGGTCACCTCTGGCGACCCCACAACTTCGTCTTTGAAAACACAGTTTTCAAGAGAAGATTGCCGTCCGAACTGCCATCAGGCAGTTCTCCCCTCCGACCTCCTGGTCCCAAACCAGGCGCGCTAGCCAACTGCGCCACACCCCGAGCTATTGCCATCCTCAAACAAATAATCATGTTTGTTCGTGCTTGATGGTCAGAGCAAATTATAACTGTTTTACACTAAAATTTCCATCGCTTTTATAGAATTTTTATTATATAATAAGCATATGCGATACCCCCTGCGGAGACATAGAATTTCCTTACTACGCAAAAGTGCGAAAGTCCTATGAACTCACTGATTGTATTGGATTTCTTGTATGTGATTGATGGAAACAGCTAAGTTTGTTTGGGGATCTGTTTGTATGAGTGCTGCGTTAAATTGCCTTGGTCCAATTGTTTCTAGTTCGTTGCGACTCGCTTTGCCGTTCTGCCAGCGACTAATAATGACTTCTGTTTTGACACCTAATGATGAATGTAATGCGCCACACATACCGACATCAGTTATATGAGCGGTTCCTTTGGGCAGAATCATCGCATCAGCGGTTGGAACGTGCCAATGATCTCCAATCACAGCCGTTACGCGACCATCTAGATAGTAACCTATCACTTTTTTTTCGCTGGAATAATCACCATGGAAATTGACGACCGTGGCGGTTCGTTCAACGTCTTTATTATTTGCCAAAATTTTATCTATGGTATGAAGCGGATTATCAATCTCGGGCTTATGATTACCAAACGTATCGCCAAGCAGCGATATTACCAACACTTTACCATTTTTGGTGTCAATATATTTCCAGCCATCGCCCGGGCATCCACGCAAATTAGCCGGACCAATCACTGGCTGGTCATTGTTCTCTAGTAATGGCCAAAGCTCCTTGCGTCTGGGGGTATGATTGCCACCGGTAAAGAAATCCACGCCTATTTTTTGCAATCTCTGCATATCCGTCGGCAACATACTTTTACCATCCGTAACGTTCTCGCTTTGGGCGATTACTAAATCAATCCGCTCTTTTTTGACTAGGTTTGGCAACAGCTGGGCAACTATTTTTATACCTGATTCGCCCATAATATCGCCAATGTATAAAATCTTCATGCTTTTAATCCACTTTTCGTCGAATATATTCTATTGAAAAACTGTTTTCAAGAGTAACTTTATTTAAGCTTCGCAGAATACCTGCCAACTCCTCGGCCATAGAACCTTGATTCATCATATACAAAAGTTCAGAATTTTTTTCCTCAAACGGCAAAGCTGTTTTATTGTTATGATAAGAAACCTGCACGGAATTAGCCCGCTTGAAAAAGATAGGTCCGGTTGATTCTTGCGGGCTCCAGGAACGACCATTCTTCGGCATAATAAGTTCACTCTGTATACGGCCAATACCCTCATAAGCATGGGCGACCCAAAATTCACGTATTACAAGTTGTCTAGCGCCATCAGTTCCGATAGATGCGTTGTCATTAGTAATAACCCTAAAAGTTCTCCCGACCCCTTCGTAATTTACAGCGACAAATAACACGCGGCGACTGCCAGCCTCTGTATACGTTTCATGAAAAGATTGACGACTTTTATCATCAGTACCAAGAAGTTCGATACGCTGAATCTCACCATATAGACTCCTGAATAAATCAATCCACTCTAATCGCTCCAATTGATCCAGCCCCGCTAAATTATCGGGAATCACGACACTGTTGGGCGATGGTAGTGGCTCGTGTTCGTAAAAACCATCTATAGACATATTATTTGGCGAATTCTATGGCGCGGGTTTCGCGTATGACATTGACTTTTATTGTGCCTGGATATTGCATACTTGCCTCTATCTTGGTCGCTATATCGCGGGCTAGTTTGATGGCACTTAGGTCATCAATCTGCCCAGGTCTTACAAATACCCTTACCTCACGTCCGGCACTTATTGCGTAGGATTTTTCGATACCAGGGAACCCATTAGCAATATTTTCTAGGTCCTTCATACGCTCCGCAAAGTTTTCCGCACTAATATTGCGCGCGCCTGGTCGAGAGGCACTGATTGCATCAACCACACGGACAATAATTGCTTCGACAGAAGTAGCTTCAACATCGTCATGATGCTGTTCCGCAGCCAGAGCGACTTCTTCTGGCGCGCCATATTTACGCAACATTTCTCCGCTTATATGATGATGCTTGCCTTCCATCTTGTGGGTAAGGGCTTTGCCAAGGTCATGAACCAGTGCTGCGTATTTGGTAACTTTGACATTTGCCCCAACTTCTTCGGCAATAATGCCAGCGATATGTGCCATTTCCGTAGAATGTTTGAGTACATTTTGTCCGTAGCTAGTACGAAATTTGAGTTCACCAAGCAGTTCCAAAACTTCTCGGGGGATACCTATAATGCCGACTTCTCGGGCGGCATCTTCACCAGCACGTACGACAACCTTTTGGACTTCTTTTTGGGCTTTTTCGACAACTTCTTCAATCCGTCCAGGATGTACTCGGCCGTCCTTGAGTAACATTTCCAAAGCTTGTCGAGCGACTTCTCTGCGAATCGGGTCAAAACAACTCAAAACTATGTAACCAGGTGTGTCATCAACCATAATATCCACACCTGTAGCCCGTTGCAACGCCTGAATATTACGTCCTTCTTTGCCGATTATGCGACCTTTCATTTCTTCATCCTCTAGCTTGACTGAAGTGATGGTGCGCTCTGCCGTGACTTCGCTAGCCATACGTTCCATGGCTCCCACAATGATAGCCCCAGCTTGTTCTTCGGCTTGTTCCTTTGCTTCATTTTGCAATTTAACAATTAAACCAGATAGTTCGTTACGAATATCACGTTCTGTCATTTGCAACAGTTTGTCTGCGGCATCTGCCTTGCTCAATTTGGCTATCTTTTCTAATTTTTCTTGTTGCTTGCCACGAATATCCCTAATCTCGTTCTTGAGTGCTTCTACTTCTGACTCTCCTTTGCGCAAAGATTCACTACGCTTATCCAGGTCATCCAACTTTTTGTCTAACGATTCTTCGCGTCCTAGTAGTCGTTGTTCGATGTCCTTAAACTCACGTCGTCTAGACTGATCCTCCTGACGGGCTTCCTCAATAATCTTGGTGGCTTCTTCACGGGCTTCTGATAATTGTTTTTCAGCTTCTTTTTTGGCTTTTTTGAGTTCTTTTTCGGCAGCTTCTTCAGCCGATCCTAACTTTTGTTTGGTAATAAATTGATTCGCACCAAACCCAGCAACAATACCAGCAATAGCTAGCACCAAAGTAATTGGATCCATAGTTCTCCCTTTCAGTACTAAAACACAAACTTATAGGTAATATTTATCGCTGTGTTTCAGAATTTCAAAAATTAATAACAATCTTGCACAGGCTTAGCACTTAGCCGTTGACGCCATATTGCCTCTGAACTAGCCAGAACTTTTAATCCGATAGGGGCGTAACGTAGTTACGTTGAACGAGGAGTGAAAGTTCGCAACCACTCGGGTGCGATATAGGTCAATGGAAAAGTGTGAAACTCGTATCTTACTGGATTCGATCCCAAAAAACGGAAAATCCTACCTCAATAATACCTTTTTATCTCATTTAATGCAAAGTTAACTCATCCACTCGTGTTTATGTTTTCCGGATACATCGCATGATCTACTTGCGAGGCGTGGTTGTTCTAGCAGGTGCATCGTACTGGGGGAGGACTATTGCGCTGCCCTGATTGGCCATAATCTGCTGGATACCTTTATCTAGCCAATTCTCGCCACTGACGGCAGCAATGCTACAGTCCAAGCTATACGCCAACGCATTAGCTACGCTCATACCAATCCGTAGCCCCGTGTAACTCCCTGGCCCCTGATAAACCACGATCCCCCCCACCTCTTGCAAGGTCCGACCTTGCAAGAGGTTGGTTATTTTACGGTTGAGGGTTTCGGCTAGTTCGCGATGTGCTTGCCATATCTCATAGGCAAGCTGATCCTTGTCATTATAAAGACCGATTTCGGCTTCTGGTTTATCAGTACGAATAATCAAAATAATCATAGATTTTCTACCAGATAATATAATGATTCCGGGTACGCAAATTCAAAGTGCCGCGAATTTTCACCCGTCTTAGTGATCCTGATTGTTAATCGATTTTTGGGCAACACGCGCCGCACAACGTCTCCCCATTCCACCACAACAACTATTTTTGGATCATCCAAAATATCTTGCAATTCATACTCCATCAATCCAGAGTCTAAACTGGACTTACGCAAAATCGTCCGTTCCCAGAGTGAATTATCTCGAGCGAAAACTGTTTTATCTGAAGGAGAGGTAGCCTTAGCTACATCGAGAGAAGAAAAACTGTTTGTAGCCGATAGAATTCGATCTGGGGATGGAGGAGTTTTGCGTAAGTCTAGTAAGTTCGATTTACGTGAATGCTGGTGTAAATCAAGTTGGAGTCTATAAAAATCAAAATGGTGTATTGCTAATGGTACATCGAAAGAAGAACTATTTGTAGCCGAGATTATTCGGTCTGGGTTTGAGGAAGTTTTGCGTAAGTCCCGTTTATAAACTTTACTAATAGTAAAAGATGGACTGGCTACTTTATCGATACTCCCGAATCCTTTAGCTAATCCATGAACAAAAGTTGTCTTGCCACCACCTAAATCACTGACTAACTCAATGACTTCGCCGCCCTGAAGACGCTGCCCGAGCCGCTCGCCGAGTTTCTCGGTAGCGACTGAATCGGTAGAGTTGGTTTGCCATATCTTGACGATACTCATATCCGGCATATACTAACGCGAATACGCCGACTGCCGCAAGCACACCAGTATGAAGTGGCATGATCATCGGCGGATCTGTCTCGTCATCCCGAGCTGTTGCCGCGCTTTTTACCGCACTTTTTTTGGCGCTGGAGATTTTAGCACTAACTTTTTTAGTACTGGCCTTTTTGGCAATTGGGGTTTTTTTGATTGTCTTGGTTGCTACGACTGTTTTTTTGGCGGGTTTTATTATTGGTACGGGGGTAGTCAAGGTGTTTGATCTCGCAGGAGTGGCGGTGGTAGTCCAAGCCCATAAAGCATTTATCAGTGCCCAGGCCTGTCCTTCGGGTGCATTTTCATATGGCATGGTCTCGGCAACCACCACGCCGTTTGGGTCAAGCAATCGAGCCTTACCGCCAGTATTAGCAAGCGATAAATTAGTATTACCACTGGTGAGCGTCAGATAGCCGTCGCCCGATAAACTCAAGTCGGAAAGTTCGTAAGAGTACGAATAGGTATTGCCAGTTTGAACCTTGTAACCAGTTAGATCTATAGGCTGATCGTTTGGATTGTAAATTTCAACAAATTCGTCCAAAGCGTCAGTAAACGGTGGTGCTGGATTTGGCAACAACTCGGTAATTTGCAAGGGCAAAAACCGGGTCAGTGGTACAGGTTCAGTCTCTACTACAGGGTCAGTTTCTGGTACTTGTGGATCGTCAACTATCTGTTCTGATATTTCGCTAACTGGATCTGTCGGTGAATCAAATGGCTCCACGATTGGCGGAGGTGGTGGGGACTCTATAAAAATTGAACCCGGGGTTGGTGAGCCTGCCACCCAACCATCTTCAAACACTACTGGTACATCATCACTTTTGGTTATGCGTTGTAGACTTTGGAACCGTAATGTTGGCACATCATAAGCTCCCTCAGGCAGATTATCGCCATGCTTCCAGGATAGCTCATCAATTAATACTGTAGATACGGTGTCGTTTTCTAGTTCCTTTAAATATAGTCGTAAACTACCTTCTGTGTCTTTTAGGGAACTAATACTAGATAAAGGTAGCGAGCCATTAAGCTCATTGGTCTTAATCGCCAATATTATAAAGTCATTTGGAGCCAGTATTTGTTGCGGTAGTTGTTCTGTTTTGGTTGATGCTGGTGTTGATGACGCGCACGTTAAAGGTTCAACTACATTGCAATACTCTAAATAGTAGTTGGACAAATCCAAGTCCGTTAGGCCGTTATTATAAAGTTCAATGAATTCATCGTAAGAGGAATCTGTTTTTACTTTTAGTTCGGTAATTATTAGTTTCTGGGAATTGTCTCGGGCTGGGAGTGCTTCTGCCACAGCCAAAGCTGGAAAGAAAAGCAGCATGGCTGACAGTAGCGTGAAAGATTGGAGCAGGTATTTCTTCATGCCTTTTGCGATTGTATCGTATTTCAAACTATAAAGCTAACGTTTTTAATTCCACCACATACGGTATAATTAATGTATGCTACAACTTAGTAAAAGTATATTGGCTCAGCCGGTTATGTCTTTGCGTACTGGTGGCGAAGTGGCTAGGGCAATAGCGCCAATAATTAACCCCAACAACCTGAAAATTGAAGGTTTTTATTGCCAGGATAAGTTCAGTAAAAGCTATTTGATTTTGCTAAGTCAAGATATTCGTGATGTTATTCCGCAAGGTATAGCAGTCAACGATCATGCAGTACTCACCGAGCCAAACGAATTAGTGCGACTCAAGAGTCTTTTGGACATTGCGTTTGATATTATGGGCAAGCCGGTTGTTACTGTCAGTAAAAAACGGATTGGTAAAATTAATGATTACGCCGTCGAAATTGAAACCATGTATATACAAAAGATTTATGTTGGCCAAAACTTATTCAAAAGTTTCAGTGGCGGTCAATTAGGGGTGGATCGTAATCAAATCGTAGAAATTACTGATAATAAAATTATAATCCAAGATTTATTAAAACCTGAAAAAAGCACGGCACCAGCCAGTATTCCAGTTGCTGGCTAATCTTCCTCAAGAACATCTTTGATGTCGCTGTAGCTATAGCCTTGGCGGGCTAGATACTGCATAAATTTTAATTTATCAGGGTAACGGACACGCTTTCTTGATACTAGTTCGTGCAAAACTTGACGTTCGTCAGTTTTATCATCGACTAAAATCTCATCAATAATCTCTGGGGCAATATGTTTTTGGGCAAGTTCCTGACGAAGCCTTAGTCTACTTATCGACTTTAGTAATCGTCTATTTTCTACCCACCGCCTAGCAAAAGTTCGGTCATTAACGTAACCACTATTACTTAACTTGTTAAGTAATTTTTCAATTATTTCTGCGTTCTGTTTTTTACGTTTTAAATAGTCCCGCAGTTCCCATTCACTCCTTGGTCTATTACTTAACAAGTTAAGTAATTTTTCATAAACTTTGCCAATCTCACTTTCCTGTTTAAGCTCCGCTAAATCGGCCTCTGTTATTTCTTGATTTTTAAATAGCCCTAGGTTAAGTAGTTGACTCTCTGACGTACCAAAAGCAAACTTGCCGTCTACATAAACCGAGTACCGATTTGACCGCTTAATCTGCTGGCGAATTGACGTGATTTTCATTTGTTTTAGTAATAACGATTTATGACATCACGCAGACCATCGGTGGCGCGCTCAGGACTGGTCTCGATCAATTTTTTAGTGTCCTCGATCGTAAACCAAGCTACCTCTGTAACTTCAATTGGATTTAGCTGGCTAGGGGTTTCTTCGGTTACAAGTTTGTATACCATATTGAATCTTTTGAGAATACGCCCTTTATATACAGCATCAGTATAATACTTCCCTACCTCTGTTAAATCTTGGCCATCAAGACCTATTTCCTCAAATAATTCGCGCTTAGCGGCTTCAAGATAATCTTCGCCCTCGTCAACATGCCCAGCAGCTGAATTATCCCAACAGTTTGGCCAAGTCACTTTATTAGCTCTTTTTTGCAGTAGTATCTTACCCTCTGAATTTTCTACCATTATCCTGACAATTCTGTGTATCAAACCGTCTTTTTGAGCCTTGCCCATAGAAGCGGTGCCAATAGGCTGATCCTCTGTGTCAACAATTTGAATCAGTGCGTACATTTTACGACTCCTTGGCTGCGGTGGTCACTTTTTTGGCTATTTCTGCTAAAACTTTGGGGTTTTCTTCCAGATATTTCTTGGCCGCTTCTCGGCCTTGGCTGATTTTTTCGCCGTTATAGCTGAACCATGCGCCAGCTTTTTCAACTATGCCTTTTTCGGTGGCCAAATCTAGAATATCACCGCTGGCACTGATGCCTTGATTGTACATAATGTCAAACTCGGCTTGGCGAAACGGTGGCGCGATCTTGTTTTTGACAACCTTGACTCGGGTCCGATTACCGATAATTTCATCGCCTTGTTTAATTTGGGCGATACGACGAATGTCCATACGTACGCTCGCATAAAATTTGAGGGCATTTCCGCCAGTGGTAGTTTCTGGGTTACCAAACATAACTCCAATTTTCATGCGAATCTGATTGATAAATATAACCGTGGTGTTACTACGGCTAATTATGCCTGTCAGTTTACGCAGGGCCTGGCTCATCAGCCGAGCCTGCAGGCCCATGTGGCTATCACCCATGTCGCCCTCTATCTCTGCCCGAGGTACTAGCGCCGCGACAGAATCTATAACCACCAGATCAACCGCGTTACTACGAACTAGTGTTTCAACAATTTCCAGTGCCTGCTCACCATTATCTGGCTGACTTAGTAACAAATTATCCGTATCCACGCCAATTCTTTTGGCATAGGCAGGATCCAACGCATGTTCGGCATCTATAAAGGCAGCCGTACCGCCTTGCTTTTGAATTTCAGCAATAACATGAAGTGTCAAGGTAGTCTTACCAGATGATTCAGGCCCGTATATTTCTACCACGCGACCCTTGGGAACACCGCCACCAAGCGCAATATCAAGGCTCAAACTGCCAGTTGGAATACACTCCACTTGGACATTGGTATGCTCGCCAAGTTTCATAATAGAACCTTTGCCAAACTGTTTTTCGATAGTATCAAGAGCTAGACCTAGAGCTTTGGCCTTACCATTAGGCGTTGCACCCCCCAAAGAACCATTTTTTTGCTCGATTTCATCAGAAACACTACCAGCAACTTTTGCCATTATTACCCTCCAGTAATTAGTATCCAAAGTATAGGACATCCCAACCCAAAAAACCACCCTGCTATTGGGTGCGACCAAATAGCAAGTCGGTGGGAGTTTGGGGAATTTAAAAAAACTTTTATCATGCTTACGTCTTTATTAGTATAATAAACTCTAGTTATGCGTATATCCGATGCATTCGTTGAACAACTGCTGAAAAAAAACAGCAAAATAACCGATGAACAACTGCAGGAACTTAGGAAGCGAGAGCAAACTGAGAAGAAGCCGTTACAAGACTTGGCTATTGCTGCTAATTTGATGGGTGAAACCGAAATGACCAAGGCATACGCCCAGGAAATTGACGTACCGTTTGTAGAAATTGACGTAAAATCTCTTAGAAAAGACTTACTGAAGATGATCCCCGAACGCATTGCTCGCCAATATAGTGCTGTAGTTATTGGCCTCGAGGAAAAGGGTGGTGCTCCACACCTTGCCATTGCCGATCCTGACGATGTGCAGGCAATTAATTTTCTGCAAAAACAACTCGGACCAGAAGTAAAAATATACGTAGCTACCCGAAGCAATATTTTGTCGGCACTTGATCAATATCGCGGTAACATAAGCAGCGAGATTAACAAAGTTATCACAGAAACAGACGAAAAAGAAGAAGATAGTGAAGTTAGTGAAGAGGATTTGGCCGAGGATTCGCCAATTGCCCAAACCGTAAATCTTATCATTGAATACGCCGTTAAATCTGGAGCTAGCGATATTCACATTGAGCCACGCGAAAAATATGTTCAAGTTCGCTATCGCATTGATGGTGTATTGCGTGAAGCCAACAGGCTACCAAAGCACACCCTCGCAGCCCTGGTGTCGCGTATCAAAATATTAGCCAATTTAAAAATTGACGAACGACGAGCACCGCAAGATGGACGCTTCAAGATTAATATGAACGAACGAGTTTTCGCTTTTCGTGTTTCTACCTTGCCTATCACTGACGGCGAAAAGGTAGTTATGCGGGTATTAGACGAATCTAGCGAACCGCTGACTCTTGAACAGCTCGGTTTTTGGGGAGGAGCTCTACGGAGCATCAATGACGCAATTACCCAGCCGCACGGTATGATTCTAGTAACCGGCCCAACCGGTTCAGGTAAGTCCACTACACTACACAGCGTTTTAAATATCCTCAATAAACCAGACGTGAATATATCCACTGTTGAAGATCCAGTGGAATACAAGCTCGAGGGAGTGAATCAAACCCAAGTCAATCCGATTGCCGGCATGACCTTTTCTAATGGTCTTCGAGCCTTGCTACGTCAAGATCCTAACGTCATGATGGTTGGAGAGATCCGTGATGGTGAGACTGCTGGTCTAGGCGTACAGGCAGCCTTAACTGGTCATCTTGTATTTTCAACGTTGCACACCAATAACGCAGCAACCTGCCTACCTCGCCTGCTAGATATGGGAATTGAACCATTTCTAATCGCTAGCGTTGTGCGAGTAGTAATTGGCCAACGCTTAGTTCGTCGCCTAGTACCGGAAGAAAGTGAAGAATACACACCAGATGAAAAAGAACGCAAAGAGATTGAGCGTGTCTTTGGTCTTAATAATGATAAAGATTGGGACAAAATTTTTGTCTATGCTAACGAAGCACAGGAAGCATTCAAAAAACCCAAAAACAATAAATTAACTCTTTGGCGACCTAAAAAAACACTATCCGATGGACATACAGGCTATCGAGGACGTATGGGTATTTATGAATCACTGCCCGTAACTCAAGAAATACAAAAGATGATCGTAGCAAACGGAACAAGTGAAGCTATTCAAACCCAAGCTATCAAAGAAGGAATGGCAACTATGCAAGTAGATGGATTAATTAAAGCTATGCTAGGCATGACAAGTATAGAGGAAATTTTGAGGGTAACACGCGAATGAAGTTTCTTTATACCGCATTAGATAAAAATACCAAGAAGATGACTGGCTATATTGAGGCCGATAGTGTTGCTTTAGCTACCCAGGCCTTATCTAGGCGTGGTTTAAAAACAGTCAAAATTCAGCAGTCAAAAGAGGGCAGTTTTTTAAACAAACTACCTTTAAGTAAAAAGAACAAAAAGATTAAATTAAAGGATTTAGTGGTCTTCACTCGACAATTATCCACAATGATTAACGCCGGCGTTCCTTTGGTACGCTCACTCGCTACACTACAGGCCCAGACAGAAAATGCTAATTTTCAAAGGCACATTTCTGAAATAACGAGAGAGATCGAGGGTGGCACGTCTTTTGCCGATGCACTCGAAAAACATTCCCAAGTATTTTCCCCAATTTATATCAACATGGTACGAGCAGGTGAAGCGGGCGGTATTTTAGATGAAATTTTAAGAAGACTGGCTGAACAGCAAGAGAAGGATGCTAAAATACGTGGCAAATTCAAAAGTGCCATGACCTATCCAATCATTTTACTAGTGATAACTTTCTCGGTATTTATGGGGCTTATGGTGTTAGCCATGCCACGCATTGGTAAGATAATCAAAGATCTGGCTGGTGATCAAGCAAAACTACCAACCATAACTACAGTCATGCTGGGCATTAGTAATTTCATGGTGAAACAATGGTACGTAATTTTGGGCGTATCGTTTGTGGGTAGCTTTCTAATTAGACGTTACATCAAAACACCAAAAGGACGACGCCGAAAAGACGAACTTATCATGAAAGTTCCCGTACTTAAAGTAATTATCTTGAAAGTTGCCATTGCCCGTTTTGCTCGAATTTTCGCCAGTCTTATGGCTGCCGGCGTAACAGTTGTAGAATCTATTGAAATTACCGCAAAAGCTATCGGTAACGCCGTCATAGAAGATGAACTATACGCAGCTGCCAAAGAAGTAACTAACGGTCAACCGTTTTCGGTACCGTTGAGCAATAGTAAAATATTTCCACCTATAGTATCGCAAATGATGGCTATCGGTGAAGAAACCGGAAAGACCGATGAAATATTAGTCAAAGTAGCCGACTTTTACGAAGAAGAAGTAGACAATGCCGTCGAGAGTCTAAGTTCTATTTTAGAGCCCATTATGATTGTTATTATGGGTGGTCTGGTTGGCCTTATTGCTATTAGCGTTATGGGCCCGATCAGTAATCTTTCCAGCCAAATCTAGACTCCTTGCCGGATTCATGCAAAATACATATTTTTTAAAATGTATTGCAAGACAATAGAATTATGCTAGTGTATAAGCATAAGCCGTATTAATAATTAATAGGACTTTTGCACTTTTAGTAGTAGATAGCAGGTCGTAGCTGGCTGATCGAAAACTTTTAGGCCGAAAGATAGGTAAGCATAGCTACATAGATAAAGCATGGAAGTTTGTAGCCAGTCATCCGTGGCCTGTTACTGCGAAAAGGTGGGAAAGTCCTATAAAATGGCTTGTTTTCAAAAAATTTAAGGAGGGTGGGCATTTCTATGTTCAAATCACTAAAAAAGACAGAAAAAGGTTTTACGATTATCGAGCTTTTGATCGTAATAGCTATTATAATCATCTTGGCAGCGTTGGTACTCAACAACTTCCAAGGTGCACAAGCAAAAGCTCGCGATACACAGCGCGTTACGGATATCAACAACATCCATAGCAAACTAGAAGAATACTATAATGAAAATAACTACTACCCGAGTACCTTCACCGCATCAACCTTCCCAGGTATCGATGGTGAATCTTTGAAGGATCCAAAAGGTCAGACAGTTACTATTAACGCCGCTGTAGCCGACCAGACGGCCGCTCAAGCTGTTGCTAATCCTGGTACGGGTAACAATTATCTATACGTTCCTTACAACTGTACTGGTACGGGAAATACCGAGTGTGTTGGTTACGTGCTTAAGACTTACATAGAGAAGCCTAGCGCAACTACTCCTAACCCAACAGTGAAACTTGGTCTAAATAATATCTAAACTACGAAGTTTCGTTTAGATAAAGCCGATAAAGAGAATCCCGCTGGGTAATCAAGCTCAGCGGGATTTTGCTGAATCCGTAGCAGAATCGCTCGTTCCCGGGGTGAATTATCTAGAGCGAAAACTGTTTTATCTGAAGGAGAGGTACATCGATAGAAGAAAAACTGTTTGCAGCCGATAGAATCCGATCTGGGGATGAAGTTTTGCGTAAATCGAGTATACTAGAAAGTGATTACGCTTACGGTTAAATAATTTATGAATACAGCACTATTTTACACTGATAAACCTGCTTTTGGTCTTGATATTGGCTTTGGCAACCTTAAGGTTATGCAGATTGACCGTGGGCATAATAATAAAAAACGTCCAATAGCTGGCTATGGAGTAGCCTCGTTTGATCCAGGTGCTATTGTCGACGGAGTCATCAAAGATCCAGAAGTTATCGCCAAAGCCATCCATGATCTGTTTAATAAAAACCTTATCGGAAATATCACTACTCGCCGCGTAGCAATTGCTCTGCCGGCAGCCCGCACTTTCAATCGGACTATGGTACTGCCTCGTCTAAATGCCAATGATTTGGGCGAAGCCGTCAAACTAGAAACCGAACAATACATACCGCTACCTATTGCCGACTTATACCTAGACTACACCGTCGTCAGAAAGTCTGATGCCGAAACCGAACTATTAGCTGTTGCCGTTCCGCGCAAAATAGTCGACTCATATCTTGATCTAGTAAAAATACTGGGGCTAGAGCCTATTATTATGGAAACTACCATCAGTGCTGGAGGTCGCCTATTTGTACAGGCTGAAAATAGCGATGTTCCGACGGTTCTTATAGATTTTGGCTCAATGTCGACTGACATGACTGTTTTTGATGGAGTCCCTATCGTAACAAGCACGATACACGGTGGGGGCGATAGTTTCAGTAGATTGATTGCCAAAAAACTAAACGTCAGTGATCAAGAAGCCTATATTATCAAAACCAAGTATGGCATGGGCGTCAGCAAAAAGCAGAAGGAAGTAACCGAGGGTCTAGAGCCAATTCTGGGTCAATTATTAAAAGAAGTCCGGCGCATGATCCGTTATTATGAAGAACGCTCCAATACCAAGCAAAAGATCAATCAGATAGTAACAATGGGGGGCGGAGCTAATATGCCTGGTCTGTCTGAATATATGACCAATCAATTACGATTGCCGGTGCGTATGTGTGATCCATGGCAAGAATTAGTATTTGCTGACCTGCAGCCACCAAATACAACAGAGAAATCAATGTTTGTAACGGTGGCCGGTTTAGCCCTACTAAATCCCAGAAAGATTTTTCAATGATCAACTTAATGCCACCCGACATCAAACAGCAACTTCACTTTGCTAGACTTAATACAAAACTTTTGCATTGGGCAATAACTATCTTTATTGGCATTCTTGGGATCGCAGGCGTCATCATGGGCGGTCAGCTCTACATTGATCAATCCATACAGGCATACAATAACGAAGTGGGCATATCCAAAGACAGATTATCATCACAAAAATTACAAGAAACTCAAGAACATGTTGATAACATCAGCAACAGTCTTAAGCTTGTACTACAGGTATTATCACGCGAGGTATTATTTTCTAAACTCCTGCGTCAAATAGGGACGGTTATGCCAGTTGGTTCATCATTACAAAGCCTTAGCATCAATAAACTTGAAGGTGGTATAGACCTACAGGCGGTGGCCTCCGATTATCAAACTGGCACACAGGTTCAGATTAATTTACAGGACCCGACTAATAAAATTTTTGAAAAAGCCGATATTCAGAACATAAATTGTACGAATGATCAGGCCACTGCTACACGTTACCCGTGCCAAGTCAGTATTCGAGCCCTGTTCGCCAAAGATAACCCCTTTATGTTTGTACGAAACAGTGACGGGAATACGACCAAATGAAATCTATAAACTTTAATGCCAAATTCTTATTTTTTGTGATGATAGGGGTTATCGTACTGTTGGCAAGCCTAACGGTAGCTTCTGTTGTATTTGGCGACAAGCTTCTTCAAAAAAAAACCGACCAACTCGTATCACTAAAGCTTGATAGCAAAAGTCTGGATGCACAACAACGAACACTCATACAGGCCAAAAAAGACATAGAAAAATATTCCGACCTTGAAAAAACAGCTACAGCCATTGTGCCACAGGAAAAGGATCAAGCTAAAACAGTTCGCGAGATCATAAAAATTGCTCAAGAAAGCAACATTACAATATCAAACATTAGTTTTCCAAGCTCAACACTTGGACAGCAAAATAAAAAAAGTACTCCGCCCACCGGAGCAACTACTACACCCAATACCACGCCAACAAAATCTACCACTCCACCCACAACCCAAGTAAAGCCGGTCGAAGGCATAAATGGCGTTTATCAACTTGAAATAAACGTACAAACAGACTCCAATAGCCCAGTGCAATACCAAAGTTTACTGAATTTCTTGAACAAACTAGAACAAAATCGACGCACTGCACAAGTAACCAATATCAGCATTCAGCCACATTCTAAAGACAGGAATCTTGTAATATTTAGCTTTAGCGTTAATGTGTATATAAAATCATGAAAGAAGATTTAATAAAAACTATCGCCAGATTAAAACCATTGCAGATATTTTTTAAACGTTACGGCGTAACAATATTTATTACTGGCTTTCTTGGTATATATGCTTTTCTTATAATGCGCGTTAACACTCTCGTACAAACCGAACCGACTACTGTACAATTAGATAATCGCCTGAAGGACATCAAGCGAACTAAAATTAATAAATCAGCTATCGACAATATTGAACGACTCAAAGATCAAAACATTGAGGTTAAGTCACTTTTTGAGCACGCACGAGATAATCCATTTAACGAGTAGCTCTAGTCATATGCAAAATTCAAAAGGATTTACTATTATTGAGCTCTTGATCGCCATGGGCGTTATGGCTTTAACTATTCCTAGTCTTACGATTTCACTTCTTAATCTAACCACCATCAATAATCGATCGCGTGATTTGGCACTAGCTAATATCATTATTAGTAATAAAGCCGAGCAAATTCGTAGCTCCGGCTTCAATAGCTTATCAGCTACCACTACGGATTTTAGCAGTGAATTACCGGCTGAACTGGCCTCGCCAAAAAATGCCTCCTACACAGTAACTATGCCTTCTTCGAGCATTGCCAATATTACTTTTACAATTAATTACAAAGATTACAATAAAACTAAAACCTTGACCTACAAGACTATCGTCAGCGAACTAGGGGTAGGTCAATGAAGATCGATAACCAAGTTGGCATGACAATTGTTGAGCTAATGGTGGCTATGGCTATATCTATTATATTAGCAGGTGTAGTACTGACTATAAATCTTAATTATTTTGGTAGTGTTATACAAAGTCAGATTACCGCGGAACTTGCTGTAGAATCGCATTTCGTTTTACAAACTATGGTAGAAGATATTCGTTTAGCTGATAATATAGCAGCAACCAATAGTCTAACTGACAGCAATGCTCCCGCGGGAGGCTGGGTAACAAGCGACCCAGACAACGTCCTTATAATTAACTCTCCTGCTACGGACAGTAGTAAAAATATTATCTACGATCCAGAGACGGGTTACCCTTATCGTAATGAGTTTATTTATTTTATCGACGGCACTAAGCTCTACAAGCGCACCATTAAAAATACCAATGCTCCCGCCAATACGGCCATTACAAGTTGCCCAGCCAGCGTAGCTAATAGCACCTGCCCAGCCGACAAGCAATACACCGCCTATATTAGTGATATGACGTTAGCTTATTACGATACCAACAATACTTCAGTAACAGATCCAGCGCTAACTCGCTCTATCCAGGTTGGTTTAATATTAACTAGAAAATCATTCGGCAAATCGATAGTCTTCCTTTTTGAACCGCCCTCTCCGGTCAAAAGCTGTCTTTCCTCATTCACCTTATCTAATGATATGCTTCCCTCGGAAAAGCCAGTTTTTGACTCGAAGATCATCGGCTCCAAAACCCCCGAATTTGTTTTGCGGGGGCTATAAGTTCAGTAAAAATCTCTTGCAAAATAACGCTCAAAATCAAGGCTTCATTATGCCTGTATTATTATTCACTATTTTTTTTATTACCCTATTAATTACTACGGTTACATCTATATCCCTAACTACTTCCAACTTAGCGGCTCGCGACACTTATCGTGTCAGTGCCCAACTGGCCGCTGATGCCGGACTCGATGAAGGACTCAACAACTTAAATACCACGGCTGGATGGACAGGAAGCGGAACTGAAATCACACTACTCGACACAGGAACAATTAAAACAACCTACCAGACAACCCTCGCGAACGGTGCTACCCCAGATCGCAAAATACTGGCCGTTACCGCGAAAACATATTCTCCATCAACCGCTTCAACTCCAAAAATTACCCGAAAATACGAAGTTGACGTACAGGCCGTAACCTCTGGCACGGGCCCAAGTTCAGTCGTAACGGGGGTAGGCGGATTAATACTAGGTAATAATGCCAAAATTACCGGCGGAGACGTTGTAGTAAACGGTACTATTACGGTTAACAACAATGCTCAAATCGGGCTAGCCTCTACACCAGAAAGCAATGCTGTAAACATACGTGTTGCCCATACAAATTGCCCCAGTCCAGCCGATAGTACCTATCCCAGGGTCTGTGCGGCCGGTGAAAACGGCCAGCCAATTACGATTGGTAGTAATGGAAAAATTTACGCTGACGTTAGGGCCACCAATCAGACCACGGGTACAAATATGTTTAACCCCGGTCTTGTCCCCAACCAAACAGTACCGCCAACTACTTTACCCAGCTATGATCGTGAAGCCCAGAAATCCGCGGTAACTACAACCCTATCTCCCGCGGACTCCTCTATAGCTTGCGGCAACAATCAGACCAAAACCTGGCCTGCTAACCTCAAAATTACTGGTGATGTCATCCTCGGCAATAATTGCACGGTTAATTTGTCGGGCAATGTCTGGATTGCCGGAAAAATGATTTACGGTAATAACTCTAAAACGATCGTGCCAGCCTCCGCTGGTACTACACCACCAGTGATTATGATTGACGGCTTTGGTGGATTGATAGTCGGCAACAATGGTAAGGTACAGACTAATAGTTCGGGTACTGGCATTTACTTTATTACGTATTGGAGTGTCGGTTCGTGTTCGCCAGATTGTGCCGACGTTACTGGCACTGATCTTAAGCTTAGTCAAATTGTGCCAACAATTAGCTTATTAAACAATGGTAGCGCGCCGGGCAGTATATTGTATGCCAGATGGTCGCAAGTCATGGTTGTCAATAATGGTGCTATTGGTGCAGTAGCTGGTCAGTCAATCTGGCTAGGCAACAACGCGGTCATCAATTTCACAGCATCGGTACCTGGTAGCGACAATCTAAAGGTTACTTGGGTGAAACGTGGTTATATGCGAGTATTCAACTAAACTGGACTTACGCAAAATCCCCCGTTCCCAGGGCGAATCAGCTCGAGCGAAAACAGTTTTGTCTGAAGGAGAGGTACCTGGGAGGTACATCGAGAGAGGAAAAACTGTTTGTAGCCGAGGTTAGTCGGTCTGGGAATGAGGGATTTTGCGTAAGTCCAGTAAAGACCTCTTGCAGAATAAGCCGTAGAGCCAGGAGCCGATGATTTTTGTTCCAATTGAGTTAAAGCTGACAAAGCGTAACACCTGTTACGGTGCGAAAGCTTTGACTCAATTTGGGGCAAAAAGGGCGGTTTCTGGACTGCGGAGTTATTTTGCAAGAGGTCTTAACTACAATGATGGTGCCTAGTTACCATACTTCTTTAGATTTTCTTCATGGGCCCCAACAATTGCCCGCGCAGCATCATAGGGTTTAGGCACATAAGTAAATACATAGTTTTGTTGCTCGCCAGCCGTTTCGATAACTAAAGTTCCATAATTAAAAAGTCGCGGGAAAATACCTGACTGGGTCACCGTAACATCTTGAATATCTCCTATGCTAAGCTGTGAAAGTTTACGATTAAAGACTGATGGATAGAGAATTTGAGCAACCTTTTCGGATGTTACAAAAATTACATTGCTACGATACAGCATAATTGCTATTTCCGTACCAATTACCGATAACACCCCCATGATAAATCCACCCGCAACAATTGCCGAACTAAGACCACTTGTTTCCAATGTTTGACCAATTATAGAATCAAGATTATACGCCAGCAAAGTGGCAGCTAATACAATTATTAAAGTTACTACTAAGCCAGTTGCCTGTACTAATATCAAGCCAAAAGAATGTTTACGGATTTCCATGACTAATTCTTCTGATTCATCAAATTCAATAAATTTAAAAAAACGCTTTCCGAGACTAGACAGATGTTGAGTGGCTTGAATGCGATGCTGTTCAGCTTTATGTAAATCCAATTTACTATCCATAGCAACCTATTATATCAGCCTCTTCTGCTTATCATCACGCTTTTTGCCTGAACTGGGGTTACGAGGAACTTCCTTATCTTTAGGTCGAGTAACTTTGGTTGCAGATGCAGATGGCTTTTCTTCCCCCGATGTATTTTTTTCAGATAAAACATTTTTCGCTCTAGTTGATTTGTCATGAGAATTAGGTGTTGCACGTGAGCCCAATAAATGACTGTAAGCTCTAGATGTTACTTTACGGCCTCGTGGCGTACGCTCCAGTAAGCCAATTTGCATCATGTATGGTTCATAAAAATCCTCAATCGTGGTACGTTCATCACCAGTTAGCGCCGCAATAGTATCCAGCCCTACTGGACCACCATCATAATGTTCAATAACTACCTCTAGGACTCGACGATCAGCCGGATCTAGCCCTAGAGCATCAATCTCCAAAAGTGCCAGTGCCTGGTTAGTAATATTCTGATCGATAATGCCATCACCATTTACATCAGCATAATCACGTACCCGCTTAAGTAATCGATTGGCTATTCTAGGTGTAAGTCGAGCACGTTCGGCTAGATATTCGGCGGCCTCTTGACTAATCTTGACCTTTAAAATACTAGCCGCTCGCATTATAATCTGTGCAATTTCCGCGCGAGTATAAAATTCTAGTCTGTGTTGTAGACCAAATCGATCCCTAAGCGGAGCTGCCAGAGCACCAGTCCTGGTAGTAGCCCCAATTAACGTAAATTTAGGCAAATCCAAACGCAAACTACGCGCGCTCGGGCCTTTACCTAACATAATATCTAGCTTGAAATCCTCCATAGCACTATAAAGCACCTCTTCCACGCTACGATGCAGTCGGTGAATCTCATCGATAAATAAAATATCACCATCCTTAAGATTAGTTAACAAACTAGCCAAATCGCCAGCTCGCTCTATAGCTGGACCACTTGTAATACGTATATTGGCACCCATTTCATGAGCAATAACACTAGCTGTGGTGGTTTTGCCCAACCCAGGTGGCCCATACAGCAAAACATGATCAACTGGCTCGCCACGTTTTTTAGCGGCAGCAATCGCCAGCTTTAAGTTTCTGACTAATCTTTCTTGCCCAATATAATTAGCAAAATCCCTAGGTCTAAGCGTTATCTCAAGCTCTTGCTCTTGAATATCATCATCTGGCGAATCTGACTGGACCATACGTTCAATCATAAAGAAACACCTTTTAGAGCCTGTTTAATTCTGTCTTCTGTGGACAGTTGAGTATCAATATTCTTAAGAGCTCTGGCAGCATCGGATACCGCAAAACCAAGTGCTACGAGTGCCTGTAAAGCCTCGTCTTCCATGTTCGGACCCTGCAAAAAATCAACGGCACTTTCAGCACTTATTAAGCCCACCTTATCTTTCAGCTCAACAATAACCCGCTCCGCCACTCGCTTACCTACACCACTAGCCGCTTGCATAAACTTGGTATCACCCGCCGCAATAGCTGACCTGACTGCTTGCGTAGAACCAACACCTAACATATTAAGCGCCATTTTTGGCCCCACGCCATTAACTTCCAGAAGTTGTTCAAATAAACGCTTGCTGTCTAGATCACTAAAACCATACAAGTCATGGCTATTCTCCCTTATATGCTCGTACACGTAGACTTTTACCCGATCACCAATCACAAGACGACCAAAATCTTCATTTGTCACTAATAGCCCAAAACCAACACCCTTAACATCAATAATTAATAATTCAGCCAATTTTTCAGCAATAATTCCAGTGAGTGTTGCAATCATACGCCAAAGCCCTTACTGGTCTTAAGCAAAACCCTATCAGCCGGACTAATCTCGGATAATGTGGCAGGTAACTGGTATGCCATAAAATATTTTTTCATCACGTCCCAATCATTATCTCATAATTTCACACCAAACTATCACCCATAAATTTTCACCTTTTTATCACGATCGTAATTATTTGGTGTATTATTTGGATATGGGTACCAAACGCCATGGCGACAAAATTGTAGTCGACCTTGCCAAATTTGTAATTTGGCTTTTTGATAGTAGTAGCTCTCTCACTGCGCAACAGCTACATGAAGCGGTTGATCGTATTCAAGGCAACAAATCGGTGTCATTGACCATTGCCAAATTACGACGGCGTGGTTGGTTAATTGGTGGCGCTAAAACTGGCTATAAACTATCAAATAGCGGATATGAAAAGCTTGAAAATTTACGATTTGAGAAGATAATTAGTAGTAGCGAGTGGGATAGAAAGTGGCGCCTGATAAGCTACGACATACCGGAGTCCAATCGTATTGCCAGGGATACCGTTCGACGCCTAGTAAAACAACTGGGCTGCAAACAGCTCCAATTAAGTCTTTGGGCACATCCATATCCTTGTCTTAAACAATTTGAAATTATAAGTTCCAATTATAAATTAAGTAACCATTTATTTATGCTTGAAGTAGACCATGATATCCAATTTACCGAACTACTCACAGCCTTTCGTGCAACATACCCCAAATTATAATTTTTACCTATTTAATACGATCGTAGTTATTTGGTGGATATTTTAGTTTGCTGGTTGGGTCATGCTGTGACAGATAGCTGCAGCTAGAGCGTCAGCACAATCATCAGACCTTGGAACTTCTTTTAAGCCCAGTATGATTTTTACCATTTCTTGTATCTGTTTTTTATTGGCTCGACCATAGCCAGTCAGTGCTTGCTTGATTTGTAGTGGAGTATATTCATGTAGTTCCATATTGTGTTGCTTTCCAAGCAGTAATACCACCCCCCTAGCTTGTGCCACTGTCATGGCGGTTGTAACATTTTTAGCAAAAAATAGTTTTTCTACTGCCATTATTTGTGGTCTAAATTCTTTGATTATACTGGTCAGCTCGTCATAAATTGTCAGCAAACGCACCGACGTATCTTCATGAACGACGGTACGTATAACACCTGCGTCCACTAGATGTGCCTTGTTTTTATCATCAATTTCAATAACCCCAAACCCTAATATTCCAGTCCCCGGATCAATCCCCAATATCCTCATATACTCTTAATCTCCAAGCAGTTCTTCTGGGATATCAAAGTTGACATAGGTAGCAGTAACCTCATCTTGATCTTCTAGGGCATCCATCAGGCGCATGATTTTACCAGCTGTCGTGGTGTCTGTAACTTTTATCATATTATTGGGAACGTAGGTCAATTCTGACTCTATTATTTCGACATCTGAAAACTGAAGATTATCGCGCACTTTGGCTAATTGTTTTGGATCGGTATAAATAATTGATTCAGTTCCCTCCTCTTGTACGTCTTCTGCACCAGCCTCAAGAGATTGTAACAATAAATCATCACCTCCACCCTTGACTCTAATCATGCCTTTGCGTTCAAACTGAAAAGCCACTGCGCCCTTTTCGGCAATACTGCCACCATGTTTACTAAAGGCCAATCTTACTTCTGGATAAGTACGATTTATGTTATCCGTAGCACACTCCACCAAAACTGCCACACCGCCTGGACCATAGCCTTCATACAATATTTCTTGTAACTGTGCAGCGTTTTTATCACTAATTCTGTCTATAGCTCGTTGAATATTTGCCATGGGCATGTTAGCAGCCTTAGCTCGATCAATTGCCAGCCGTAATGCAAAATTAGTATCTGGATCAATTCCGCTCCGAGCTGCAATTGCGATCAAATTACCAAGCTTAGTAAATACTGCTCCTCTAGCAGCATCTTTAAGACCCTTCTGACGCTTAATCGTTGACCATTTTGAGTGACCACTCATAATACTTTTTCCTCAATTTCTACATCTGTTACTCTAACAGTTTTTAAAGTCTTGCGCCAGAGTACAAAACTCACAAATATAATTAATCCATAAAGAAACAGCATTGATTGTAGTGACAACGTCCGCACTAGTAGGGCATGAGACCAACGAGCCATAATATTGACTAAATCCAGCATATAGGTCAACAATATCCTGGCAGGCCAAGCTACCCAACCCGCCAAAACAGGTATCAACATGCCAGCAAGACCAGCCATCAAAGATAGCAACATAGCTAATGGTACAAACGGTACTACTAGTACATTACCGATTAGACCGACAATAGATACTTGCTTAAAAATAAACAGAATAAACGGTGCCGTCATAAGTTGTGCGCAAACACTTTCAAAAATAATGAGCCTAAGATTGCTTGGCTCGCGACTACCATACAAACGTTTAACAATCATCGGTGCCAGAACTAATACGCCATAGAAAGCCAAAAACGATAAATACCAACCAATATCGCTCCACAAATACAACGGATACCAACCAGCCGTCAAGACCGCAACAATAGCCAGTAATAATATCGGCCTAAATGTCCGACCATAGTACCAGGCCAGCAAACTTAACACGCTAACTATCGCGGCACGAACAATCGAAGCACTAAAACCAGTTACCAACAAAAATAGCCCTATTAACGCAAAAGATAATACCAGACTTTGGTATTTAGATTGCTTGCCTAATTGCCTGCGAACACCACGCACAATAATTGTCAGATTGTAGCCGGATACCGCGATTATATGTGTCAGCCCTACAATCGCTAAATCTCTAGTAACTGTATCGGGCAATGTCGTGCGCTGACCGATCAACAACCCTAAGCCAAATGATGCCAGTGGTTCCGGTAAAGCGTTTTGCATACCCGCTAAAAATCTTAGGCGAACAGTCTCTATGGTGGAATCCTCGCGTCCTAGAGCCTTGATATCAGCAAAACTTATGCCAGCCTGTTTGGAACCCCGAGTCAAATATAGCCTTCCCTCTGCCTGAATTATATCCCCGCGGTATATTGCCGACTCACCATAGCCTTTTATGATTACCCTGCCAGGAATCTTTTGTTTAAATGGCTCCCGTACTTCTATGCCACCACCGTCAAAACTAAGCTGCGTTTTATTATAAACACCGTCGCTCATGGCAGTTACTCGCAAAACAACCTTTTGTTTGTCCAGTTGTTTATAGGGTGCTAGCAAGTGTAAGTAATTGCCACCCCTCCACCAACCAAACGTCAATCCAAATAAAACTATACACGCTACCGTTATAATGCTTTTTTTGCGAAAAACAGCCAAAGAAAAGATTGCCAAAACCAAAACTACGCCAACTGACATCGAATATCCCGTCCTTGCCAAACCAAGACCACCCAAGAATGCTAATAGACCTATCGTAATAATCGTCGTCTGCCGAAACTTCAGTCTTTTTGTTTGCATATATTCTATAAAACAGAAGATGCCCGACTTTAGCAATGCTTTATTTGAATAGTACACGCAATTCATACTTTTCTTTTGATATAGTCCCCGCAAAACAAATTCGTGGGTTTTTGAAGCAATGATCTTTGAGCCAAAAACTGACTTTTCCGAGAGAGACATATCCTTAGATACGTTGAACGAGGAAAGGCGGTTTTGGGCCAAAGAGGGTGATTCGAAAAG
>JACOTW010000004.1 GCA_016178135.1 Candidatus Saccharimonadota bacterium | reverse complement strand
TTTTCGAATCACCCTCTTTGGCCCAAAACCGCCTTTCCTCGTTCAACGTATCTAAGGATATGTCTCTCTCGGAAAAGTCAGTTTTTGGCTCAAAGATCATTGCTTCAAAAACCCACGAATTTGTTTTGCGGGGACTATAACATCTATCCGTTGATAGCGAATCTTTAGCGGCTGGCATGATTTTTATTCTGTTTTCTTGGCTTTTGGTCGTACCTATCGGTACGAACCAAAAACAAAAAACAGAATAAAAGTGACAGACCTAAAGATTTTAGCCGACAGATAGATGTTAATTAGTTCTTAGCTACATCGAAAGAAGAAAAACTGTTTGTCTTCGACTCTGAGGTGAGCCCTCAGGCTCAGACTCGAAGAGTAGCCGATAGAATTCGATCTGAGAGTGGAGGAGTTTTGCGTAAGTCGAGTTAAGTGGATTTAATTTTTACGTGGATTAGTTCTTATGTTATATTACGTTTGTATTTTATATAAAATTAATCCGCATTTTAAGCGGAGTAAGGGGTGGGAATATGTTTGGACACGATGATCATGAAAAAGACAATAACGACTCTACGGTAATCACACAGAGTCCAATAATAGCCGATCCGGATACGAGCAATTCAACAGACATGCCAACAATTAGCGCACCTTTACCCCCAGCATCATCAAATAGTCCTGATGATACTCAATCAGGGTCAGACACAGATATGCTAAGTTCGGTTCCGTCGAATGATCTTGTAAGTATTAAGCAAGAGGCCTTAAAGGAGTTGACACCACTAGTGGGACACCTAGATCAATCCCCCGAAGAAAAATTCCGTACGCTCATGATGATGATTCAGGCCAGTGACGATCAAACCAAACTTAAAGAAGTTTTTGAGGCCGCCAAACAAATTTCTGATGACAAAGCCCGTGCTCAAGCACTCTTAGACGTCATCAACGAAATCAACTATTTTACCCAACAAGCAAGTTCCTAACGTATAATCACCTACTCGGCGAACCAGCCGGTCTCATAGTGAGCGAACCGGGATCGTGATAGCGATGCGTCGAAAGGTCGATCCGCCGTCACCAGGGTTCACAGTACCGCTCTTGACTCGGATGCCGTGCTTGGTGTTCATGGCCATAGGAACCGTGGGCGTCGTCTGATAAACGCAGCGGTCGAACTGGTAGCAAAGCACCTGGTTACCTCGCAGCGACATGCGGATACGTCCCTGGTCGAGCATCTTACCGCCGAGACTCCCTACGACCTGGGTATCAAACCCGTTGACACGGCTGACCAGGTTAAGCACGTTGCTTCGGTATTGCAGGTAGAGGAAGTTGTTGACGTCAGCGTAGCGAGCGATGATGCCGGTGTTGTGGTACGTCTGGTTGGGGTTGAACTCCAGGTCGATGTCCACATCGCCAGTGTTGGCCTCCCACAGCAGAAAGTTGTCGGTACTGACATCTCCAGTGACCAGGTAAGCTACCTGGTGGGTTGATTCGGCAAACGCCACCGACTTGATGCCCCACGTTCCGAGAGCTGCCGTCGGAGAGCCGCCGAGAGGGCTGGTACCGACGGTTGTGGCCGAGGTGACACGAGCGAAATTGTCTAGAACCACCGGGCTACCTCGATAGCGGACGGCGTCCCCTGCCGCCTCGTCGCTGCGGTCGGGGAACTGCATGAACTCGGCGAGCGCCTGCCGTGGCACCCCGGCTAGCGAATAGAGGCCAAACTGGTTCGTGCTGTCGTCGTCCATATACTGCCATGCGATGGCACCCATGCATGAGGAGGTGGCCGCGATCTCGCGGAAGCGCCGGTAATAGTTGGCGACGGCGTGCTCGTCACCGACGTTCAAAAGTCCCGAACCGATGTTGGCCCCGAACTCACCAATGAGGATCGGCTTGGTAGTCAACGACTTGTAGATATCAAGCGGATTGATGCCCAACAACTTCGTGTTCGACGGCCTCGGGTAGAAGTGGAGATCGTGAAAATCGACAAGTGAGTTGTAAGCAATAATGTTCGCCGTGGTCGGCTCCGCCGCCCCGCCGCCCGTTAGTTTCGTGGTGGCATCGAAGGCGCGGAGGTCAGTATGCAGGTTGGTGACAAGGGTAAGCAGGTCAGCACTGCCGCCAGCGTCCAATTCGTTGCCGTACTCCCACGCCAAGATGCTCGAATCGCCGACCCAGGCGGTGAGAAGATCGACCATCATCGTGTTGTAAGCCGCTCGGCTCGATGACACCGGAGTGTCCCAGTTGCCGTTGATGAAGCTGTAGATCATCCGTAGACCCAAAGATTTCGAGTAGTTGAGGATCTGGTTGAACCGGGTCTTATAGGTCGGCGGGTCGGTGGCGTACGCCTGGTAGGAGCCATTCACGCGTATGGTGTTACAGCCGATCGCCACAGCTCCTGCGATGGCGGGCTGGATCTTGCCCGCCCAGTCGTAATCGGTGGTCCACCAGGTGATGCCACTCGACGACCCGACCTTAGAGATATTGACACCGCGCACCTTCCAGTTCGGCACGGTGTCGAGAGCGGCGTTATGCCCGACCCCCACCCACTTGGTTGTCAGCGCCTGGTCGGCCGGCTGATACGTGCCGTCCCCTGCCTCCACCCACGTGCCTGGTGTGCCCGCCGCGGTACAGATGAAGATGTGGCCATCCTGGTTAATTACAAAGTCGCCGACCAAGTACGCTCCGCTCGCCGGCGCGCCAGAGGTGGTGGCGCCAATCCAGCGTGTAGCCTGCACCGAACCAGTCAGTCCGGAAACCTTGAGGTCGGGAACGATAAGTTCGCCGGTCATAGTATCGCCAGCTTTGTTGACCTTATCGGCGACAGAGCCACTGGTCTTTAGTGTGCCATCGGCGTTGTGTTCAACGGTTAGGAAATCATTTAGGATGGTTCCCCAGCTTAGAGAGAACCTCCGGGGAGGTTAGCTCTTAACGGTCTCTCTCTCTGCTTTGTTTGTTGTAACTAGCACTGCAATGACCTCTTAGCTGTTAGCTTATGCTTTGGTGCAATTGTAGAACATGAGCGGTAAGAAAGCAAAAAAACAAAAAAACGAACTTATTCAAAATAAATCTGTTACAATATTTGGGATAAGCGTTTCAGACATTTATTATGAAGAAAAAGCGTTACATTACTAAAATCTCCATGCTATCCGCCAGTATTCTACTGGCAGTTTCAGCCCTATTTGGTTTTGCGTTCACCAGTCCGGTTCTGGCTGCGCCTTATGGCTGCGGCACTTATGGATCAGAAAGCTACCAAGCAAACTGTCCTGCACCATCAGCAACACCATCTTCGTCTGGCGGAACTGGGACCCCAACAATAGAAGCTCCCGCTGGCGACAACACGGTGATTATCCTCAATACATACGAAGACTTTTTCAATGACACTGGTATTACGGTTACCAATCTAGAAGTTGGCGATGTCTTAGGCTTCTGTATTGATACTGGTACGGTTGGATGTAGCGCTACGGAAGCCGATTTCTATAGCGCCACCATAAAGAGTATTGACCTCTCTGACTCAGACAACCCGATTCTAACGATTACATTTGCCCCCACGCCATTTGATGTTGATTTCAAAAAAGGTGAAACTAAAAAATTTGACCTCGACAAAGATGGCACTGAAGACGTTGAGGTAACGTTTGTTGATTTGGTCGACGGACACGCGATTATTACCATGAAAAAAATCAATCCCTCTAGCACAAATACAACTGCTCCTAATAAGACTGCCCGTAATACAACTACGACAGACGAGAGTGAAGCAAGTCAAAGCACCGTGTGGCTTTGGGTAATTGGGGTTGGAGCAACACTCTGTGCAATCATTGCAATCGTAATTGTCCTAAGACGCAGAAACCGTACTCGCACGGTTAACTGGTAGGCAAAATCGCCTGTATCAAATCATTACCACTATGGTATGATGTAAGGGAAATACATTAAAAGTGAGGGAATATGTTTACACAATTAGCTTTTCTAGATTTAGGGGCGCCAGAACTACTAATAATATTATTGATCGTACTACTTTTGTTTGGTGGTCGCAAACTACCCGAACTATCAAGAAGTCTCGGTGAGTCGCTACGCGAAATCCGTAAAGGAGTGAATGGCACCGACGATGACAAGAAACCAGAGAAACCAGAGAAAACTTAGTACAAAAACGTCGCCAAAAGTTCTACCTTTTATTGAACATATACACGAACTAAGACGGCGATTATTTATCGTTGCCGCATCAGTTGTTGGTTTCAGTGTTGTCGGCTATTTTATAAATGAACAACTTATCCAGATTTTATTGAAACCAGCTGGCAATCAACAGTTTATCTATACCTCACCAGGCGGTGCTATTAATTTCATCTTCCAGATTTGTATTTACTTTGGAGTGGCCGCCAGTATACCAATTATCGTTTCCCAATTATTAGGATTCATTGAACCAGTACTAAGAAATTCTTCTAAGAAATTTTTAGTACTTAACGGCTTATTTTCCATTATTTTAGCGGCTAGTGGCATGACTTTTGGGTATTTTGTTGGCTTGCCAGCAGCCATGCACTTTTTAACCAGCCAGTTTACCGTGAGCCGTATTGAGGCTTTGTTAACTATCCAGGAATACATGTCATTTGTAACTATTTATTTGGTTGGATCAGCACTACTGTTCCAGATTCCTCTTATCATGACAACTATTAATCGAATAAAACCCCTAAAGCCAAGCGGATTATTTAAAATCGAGCGCTTTGTGATCGTCGGGGCTTTTGTTTTGGCGGCTATTATCACCCCTACTCCTGATGTATTTAATCAGTTACTGGTCGCCGGACCAATTATAGCCATTTACCATTTAGGGATTTTATTGATATGGTTGCAAAACCGCCAAACATCTAGCACAAGAATTATGAAATTACTTGAAAATGATGCCAAAGTACAAGCCGAACGCCTAGCACACATTGCTACACTCGGCTCACCCAAAATCGTCCGTTCCCAGAGTGAATTATCTCGAGCGAAAACTGTTTTGTCTGAAGGAGAGGTAGCCGTAGCTACATCGAGAGAAGAAAAACTGTTTGTCTTCGACTCTGAGGTGAGCCCTCAGGCTCAGACTCGAAGAGTAGCCGATAGAATTCGATCTGGGGATGGAGGAGTTTTGGGTGAGTCGAGTACACTCGGCTCACCCAAAATCGTCCGACCTCAAGCTAATTTATCACAGAGCAGGGAGATTTTACCCATACCCAGTCAACGACGACGCTTAGTTTATATTGATGGTTTCCAGGCAAGACAAGTCTGAAAAAAACACTTGACAGTATTGGGATATTTGACATAAGCTTTATGTGTAATTTAAATAATAAAGATTTATAAGTATTATGCACAAACAAATTAGTAACTTATTCAATAAAGAAATGTCCCGTAAGGAATTCCTGGCAACGACCGGTCTTGGTCTTGCTTCTATTTTGGGCTTTTCTTCGGTAATTAAATTGCTAAGCAGCAAATCCAACCGAGCAAATGGCTACGGTTCAAGTCCTTACGGTAGATAATCGTAAGCCCAGCCAGCCTAATCTCTGTTGCTATAACGCAAACGAATTTGATATATGGTCGTGCCTGCTAATGTAACGACCGCGAAAACAGCAAGAGTATTGGCTGGACCAGTATTTGGTAAGCTGGTTGAGCTGTTAGGTGCCGTGTCAGATGTAGCGGTGCTCGGTGTCGGCGTTACAGTACTTGGCTGATTACTTGGTGACGACGCTGGAGTTTTATTGTTATCCTGCAAACCATTACCACCTTGATTGCTCTGCGGATTTTGTGTAATACCTGACGATGGTTGCGGATTGCGATCATTACCCCTGATCTTCCTATAAATAAAACGGCCACCAAAAAAAAGTCCTAGTGCCAATACTATGGTTACTACGAAGGTCGCTAGGGCCAGTAGCCAAGCCACTCCAACACGTTCACGTTTTTCTGCTCGATAAAAATCCTGCACTTCAACCGGTGCATTGGTAGTTTTATCTTTTCGTCGATTTATCAGCCACATATCTACTCCTTACCGTCTTACCATAATACAAAGTAGCCATTTCGGCAAGTTTATCGAGCATAAGATACGTCAATAGACGAAAAGCTGGTTTGGCATAACCACGAGTTTCGGACTTAGCCATTGATGCCAGGTGGCAGCTGGCTGGTTACATCATACCCATGCCACCCATATCAGGGGTCCCACTGATTGGCGGATTCTTCTCTGGCACATCTACTACAAGTGCACCCATTGTCATGTTAGTTCCAGCAATAGACACGGCATTTTGAATAGCTTCTTTGGTAACGCGAGCTGGGTCAACGACCCCAACCGACTTTAGGTCAACTAATTTTACTGGGTCATTCACATCTACACCATGACCGACTTTAGCAAGCTTGATTTTTGGCAACCATTCATCAGGATTCAGCCCAGAATTTTCTAGCAATATCCTAAATGGTTGCTCAAGAGCGCTAATTAATAGTTGGCGACCTGGATCTACGCTTACATGGTCAGCTTTGTCTTTTTTACTTCCGTTCAAAGTTTGAGACAGATTGATGAATGTTACGCCTCCGCCAGCCACAATGCCTTCATCTAAAGCTGCTTTGACGGCTGCTACGGCATCATCAACTCTAAATTTCTTTTCTTCGATTTCAGTCTCTGTAGCACCACCAACCTTGATAACGGCCACCCTGCCCTGCAACGCGGCACGGCGTTTTTCCAGATTTTCTTTATCATATTCACTGGTGGCAGCATTTATTTGAATGTTGATTTGATCAATACGAGCCTTGACCTCGCTAACGGAACCAGCTCCTTCTATGATGGTTGTTTCGTCTTTGGCGACAATCACTTTGCGTGCCGAACCAACAACATCAAGTTCAACATTTTCAAAGGTATATCCCTGGTCTTCACTAATGACAGTCGCGCCAGTGAGAATAGCTATATCGTTCAGAATATCTTTGCGACGATCGCCAAAAGCTGGTGCCTTAACAGCAATGGTGTTAAATACGCCTTTTAGCTTATTCAATACCAAAGTTCCAAGAGCCTCGCCTTCAACATCTTCGGCGATTAACACCAAATCTTTCTTGCCGGCTTGAGCTAATTTTTCCAGCAAAGGTAGGAATTCCTGGATCGAGCTAATTTTTTTGTCGGTAATTACAATCGACGGCTTATCGGCGACAGCTTCCATACGGGCAGCATCACTTACCATGTACGGACTGACGAAGCCACGGTCAAACGTAAAGCCCTCAACCACTTCACTCTCTAGAGCTAAACCCTGACCCTCTTCAACCGTTACCACTCCTTCTTTGCCTACTTTATCGATAACATCAGCAATCAAATTTCCGATTTCGCTATCTCCGGCAGAAATAGTGGCTACTTCGGCTACACGCTGTTTATTGCTCTTAATATCTTCTGTCATGCTACTTAAGTGAGTAATCACATCATGAGCTGCAGCCTCCAGACCTTTGCGCAACTGCATGGGGTTGTGCCCAGCGGCAATTAGTTTGTTCGCTTCATTCAAAATGTGATATGTCAAAACAGTAACAGTTGTCGTGCCGTCGCCAGCTACGTCATTCATTTTGTTGGCAGCTTGCTTGATCAGCTCGGCGCCAACCTTGTAACCCAATGTTTCATCATCAACATCAGCGATATCAACACCCTTGGCGACCGTTACTCCATCATGCGTTACCGTTGGGTTACCATAAGATTTGCCAATCACTACATTACGACCTTTGGGGCCCATTGTAGTCTTGACCGCGTCATATAAAATTCGCGCCCCGCCAAGCACTCGGCGGCGAGCATCATCATCGTAAAAAACTTTTTTGGCCATAAGATTTCTCCTTTGTTATGTATAAATTTTCATGTATGACGTACCAGATCTGTAAATCGTACTAATCGTTAACTTACTTTACTGTAGCTAGGACGTCTTCTTCTTTGACTAATATATATTCGTCCTTGCCCATCTTTATATCTGTTGTGCTGTAGTTTTTGTATATAATCTTATCTGCAACCTTAACTTGCTTGACGTCTTTGCCGACTGCTAACACTTTTGCTACTTTTGGCTTCTCCTGTGCTTTATCGGGCAAATATAGTCCGCTGGCAGTTTTGGTTTCCGCTTCTTCTTGCTGGGCAACCACGTAATCAGCTAGCGGTTGTATGTTTATAGACATGTAGTTCCTCCTTTTTACTAAATGAAATACTTGAAGAGAAGGACTAGCTTTAAGGCGAGTCGCTAGCACTCATAATACCCGAGTGCTAATTTGCCTTTTTGAAGCAATGATCTTTGAGTCAAAAACTGACTTTTCCGAGAGAGACATATCCTTAGATACGTTGAACGAGGAAAGGCGGTTTTGGGCCAAAGAGGGTGATTCGAAAAGTCGGGAATTTGTTTTGCGGGGGCTATATCTGGCGGAGAGGTAGCTGTGGCTACATCGAGGACAGAAAAACTGTTTGCAGCCCCGCATATGCGGGATGAACTGGGGCGATGGAAAAGTCCGAAACTCGTGGCTACGAAGAACGAATGGTGCGAATATCGTAGCGCATCAACCCCTGCAACACATCAATAGCTTCAACAATTTGTTCTTCATTTAATGGCAGAGTGTAACCGAGCAAAGCCTCCACCGTGTCAAAATTGGTAACTTCGGGCACGTATTTTTCATCACCTGATACTTTTCTCTCCACACGGCCATCTCTGAATACGCGCCTAATGAACAAGTTCTCAGCGCTAAAGACGATATACTCCAGCGTACCAGCATTTTCTTCAACATCGTCTTCGGTCTGTGGTCTCGCATTATATGCCTCTGGCGGAACCACGACTGAAACCCATATATTCGGCAAAGAACTCTCTGGCCTGCTCTGCTCGTCCATCAACACTTCTTCATGTAACACTTCGTCATCGGCTGGTTCAGCTAGCAAGACTTTCAAAAAGCCCCCGTCTACTTTATATAAATATCCGGCTGGAAGACGTTTGGTTCGGGCTCTTAGGGCTTCAATCTCCTGCGTTTCCTGTTGCTTGATAGCTTGAATCATGAAATCACGAAAAGAATCCGCAAGTTCGGTTCGCGGGTCTCCTTCGCCGGCATGTCGAGATATATCACCCATACTTTAATTATATTCCAATTTCCATCAGTAGATACATTACTATACAACAAAACCTAATTGATTTCAAGATTCGCATGTGGTATCTTGCTATTGTCCCATCCCACAAGAGAAAGAGGGTACGGAGTGGAATATTCCCACTTTAGCATTGGCTCACTAGAGCCGTACAACAACAACGCAAACGGCAAGGTCATGACCCTGGTCACGATCAAGTCGAAGCTTACCCTGCGTGAGCTAAACGCCATCCTCGGCAAGCGCTCCGGCGTGCAAGTCGTTGCCCATCGCGGCAAGCCCAGTACCTGTGATCTGTGTACCCAAGCAGATCACTTTTCCGAACAGGCCATTTTTGACCTATTGCGCGACCTCGAATTCCTGCTGAAGCAGCGAGACCGAGCTCGCCAGCGCGAGGCCATGCGTGGTGGTCGCCGCTCGGGTTACGCGAACGACCCTAGACGGTCGTCGAAGGTCTAGGCGGGATCGGGACATCCCGGAGGGGTGCAATGCTGCAACATTTGTCGCAGTAAGCACGCCTCCGGGATCCCGGGCTTGGTTAGGTTCAAAAGCGTCGCAGGCCTTCGCCTCCGCTTAAAACCCCCAACCAAGCCCGATTCTTCACCACTGAACCAGGAAACACCCAGGGGTTTTGCGAAAGCTATAGATTATTGACGATTTGTTTAAACTGATTGCCACGATCTACGTTATCTATGAAGTAACCATCGCCCTTGGCCGGCAGCCCGGGAGACAACAGAACAACATCACCAGGTTCGGCATACTTCTTGGCTTCTGCCACTATTGCCGACATGGTGTTTTCACTATGGCTGAAGTTTGTGAAACCAGCTTTTTCTAGCATTTTTTGTAACTCTTGAGCGAGCGAGCCCTGTAGCACCACATGGCGAACGTTGGATCTACTCACCGCTTTCACCATATTTGTCAGATCTAACTCTTTGCTACCCCCGCCCAATATAAGAACTTTAGGCTCTATAATCGCCGCTAGCGCAGCAATAGTGGCATCTGGCATGGTTGAATAGGAATCATCGTAATATTTCACGCCTCCCATTTCATTGATAAATTCCAGGTGGTGTTTTAGCCCCGTAAAACTACTGATTACACTGCGAATTATTGCTAAACTGGACTTACGCAAAATCGTCCGTTCCCAGGCTAAATCAGCTCGAGCAGATAGTGGTTTGACTGAAGGAGAAGTAGCCATAGCTACATCGAGAGAAGACAGACCGCTACCAGCCGAGATTAGTTGGTCTGGGGATGGGGGAGCTTTGCGTAAGTCCAGTAAATTGCCGTTAATAATCGGCCAAACCACAGTAATCGCGGCACAAATATTCTCAAGATTATGCCTACCCGACATGACTACTTCAGCTATCGGCATTATTTCGATTTCATTGTAATGAATTTTACCCTGGCTGACGTAAGCCCCTTCCCTGTTACTAGGTTCAATTTTTTCTGGTGGACACTCATAACTCTCTTTGGAGGCGGAGCTATGGCTAACAATAGCGATCGATAAAGGCGACAAACGATTAAAAATTGCCCTACCGGATGATTCTTGAAGCTTAAATAACTGCGCCTTAGAACTCACATACTCATCCATATCATCATGCCAATCCAAATGATCAGGCGCGACCATTAAGCAAACTGCCGTCGGAACACTTCTTTTTAAATCAATCAATTGAAAACTGGACAATTCCAGAACTACCCAATCACTAGTATGGACCTTACTCAATACCTCGAGCGGAGCTATACCAATATTCCCGCAAAGATGAACCTGTAATCCATTGGCTGCCAACATTTTGGCAATAAGTGTACTGGTCGTACCCTTACCTTTAGTGCCCGTAATCCCTATAATGTTCCGGCTTGGACATACGCGCAAAAACTCATTTAAACCGGTCGTTACCCTGTCCATGATTTCTGGATGATCTGGATTCTGTTGAGCAATAATCTTTGGATGAATGCCCGAAGTCCGTACTATCACATCAAAAACTTCCAGATCTTTCATATAATCAGGTCCCACACGTTTTTGATAAGTATCGGGGATTTCTATTGCTGTATTCTTATCACAAACAGTAACCTCATCGCCTTGAGTAGCCCAATATTTGGCCGAAGCCTGTCCATCTATACCATAACCAATAATTGCAACTTTCATCATGTTAATCTATTTTCTCTTTTTCTGATTGGTTTGGCAACAACCATAGTACCCCCCTAAGCTCGTTTTAGGACTCAATGTTATACTCAATACATGTCCATATCCCAAGATACACAAGTCGCACTAATAGGCGTACCGCTGGATCTTGGAGCCGAAAATCTTGGCGTAGACACTGGCCCAAAGGCTTTTCGTCATCAAAAAATTGTCGAAAAGCTTAATCAAGTCGGATTAAACATAAACGATCTTGGCAATATTAGCTGCCAGGAACGTCAAGATATTGATACGGGTAACCCTAGTCTTAGATATTTAAAAGAGATCGTTAGAGTTAATGAGGCTTTGGCAGATATCACACGGAAGACCATTCAAGCCAATCGTAAAATTGTTGTAATGGGCGGTGATCACTCCGTCAATCTTGGTGCTATGAGCGGTGCATCGGTCGCTACACAAGGCAATATAGGACTCATCTACCTAGATGCGCATGGCGATATGAACACTAGTCAAACTACCCCCACTGGCAATATTCACGGCATGCATCTAGCTGCGCTCTTGGGTTATGGTAATCCTGAACTCGTCCATATCCATACTGATCAAATTAAGCTATCCAAGAAACATTTGTTACATATTGGCGGTAGTGATTTTGATCAAGCCGAACTGGATTTTATAAAACAAGAAAACCTACAAACCTTTACCCTACTAGACCTCTTAAGCCAAAATCTATCACCACTACTTAGTATGATTGATAAATTGGCAACTAGTGTTAGCAATATCTGGATAAGTTTGGATTTGGATGTCATAGACCGTATCTACGCCCCAGGAGCAGGCATGCCTAATGCCAAGGGCCTAACCTACAGAGAAATAGCTACCATAGCCGAATACATCGGCAAACACTGTAATGTTATTGGCATTGATGTAGTAGAATACAACCCCCTGCAAGATGAACAAAATAAAACAGCCGAACTTGGCATAGAACTGATAGCTAAGTTTTTAGGAAAAAATTATAGCTGGTATACAAACTACCTTGTGGCCAATAAAGTATTCAGGACTGTGTGAGCAGTACTAATTTCGTCCCAAGGATATTCGCCATCAGCGCGTTCGATGGTTTTTTCGTGTCCCTTACCCAGTAAAAGCACCGTGTCACCCTTTTTGGCTCTTTGAATTGAAAAGTTAATCGCTTCTGTGCGGTCATGCACCAAAAACAGGTCTTGATCTGGTTTTTTACCAGCTTCTTCAGCGCCACTAGCGATTTGGTTCATAATTTCCACGCCGTCAATATCACGATCATCTTCTTCGGTGATTATAACTTCATCGGCAAATTCTCCGGCCAATTTGCCCTGTACCGCCCGCTTAGCTTCATCGCGCCGGCCAGCACTGCCAAACATTACAATTAACCTGCCCTTAACAACTGGCTTTATATCTTTAAACAATTTTTCAAAACTATCTGGCGTATGAGCAAAATCAACAATTACATCAAAATCTTGACCTTCATCAATCCTCGTCATTCGACCCTCAACGGCCGTCAAAGCAGCAATACCGTCTTCTATTTGCTGCCTGGTTAATCCAATCGCACGACCAACAGCCACCGCCGCCAATGAGTTACTAACATTAAAACTTCCGGGTAAATGACAATTTATTAGATACTCGTCATCTTCAATCACAGCTACATATTGACTGCCTACTGGTGTTAATCTAATCTGTCTAGCCTGTAGATCACCCCTGTCCCTGCCGTATGTAATGGAGTTAGTTGTTATGGCCGTAAAACTTCTGGCATTTGGATCTTCAGCATTCACAACACCAACACGTAAACCTTTTTTGTTCTGATTAGTCTGCTTGAACAGCATCTTTTTAGCCTCTACATAACGTTCAAACGTGCCGTGATAGTCTAAGTGTTCGTGTGTTACGTTGGTCATAACAGCAACACTGTAAGGCATCCCCCATACACGATGCTGTGCTAGTGCGTGACTGGTAGTTTCTAATACCAGCCAATCCATTCCTTGGGCTTTCATGATCTTAACGCGCTTCAGTAGCATTGGCACAGAAACAGATGTCATATGTGCAATTTGAGGCTGAATATCATCACCTACACCATAAGCCACGGTACTCATGAGTCCTGGCTTAAAACCCGCTTCAGTTAGCATTTTATGAACCAAAAAACTGGTCGTTGTCTTGCCATTAGTACCTGTAACGCCAATAACTTTAAGTCCTCGCAATGGAAAACCATGCAAAGCATTCAATAAAACCGCCTCCAGCAAATGCCCATAAGGCTCAATCTTTTTAAATAGATTCACGGGGATAAACTTCTTAACTATTCGTCTGAAATTCATGAGTTTCAGTATACTGGACTTACGCAAAATTCCTCACACTCGAGTTTCGCACTTTTCCATCGTGGCCTGACTATACTCGACTACGCTAAACCCCTCCATCCCTAGATCTAATAACCTTGGCCGCGAACAGTTTTTCCTCTAGACAATTCACTCAACCACGAACTTGCGACAAGTCGTGTACAACTGGACAGCAGACTAATCTGGTGCGACACTTATATGATGAAGATTCTAGGAATTGAAACTAGTTGTGATGAAACGGCGGCGGCGGTTGTCGAGGACGGTACACGTTTACTAAGTAATGTGGTATTTTCCAGTATGGATTTGCATGCGGTTTACGGGGGTGTAGTGCCGGAAATTGCCGCCCGAAGCCACATAGAATCTATTATTCCGGTGATCCAGCAAAGTCTGGAACAAGCCAACTGCAATTGGGATGACATAGATGGCATTGCCGTAACTTATGGTGCTGGACTAGGGGGCTCTTTATTGATCGGCGTGATGACGGCTCGTACCCTGGCGATTGTCAAGAACAAACCTCTGTACGCCGTCAACCACGTCGAAGCCCACATCTACGCCAATTTTTTAACCGAAACTTCCCTTCCAGATTACACGCTACTAAAAAGAGCTCCGGAATTTCCAATGCTCGGTCTAATTGTCAGTGGTGGACACTCGCAATTAGTAATCTGGCGCAATCATTTTGATTACACTCTTTTAGGGCAGACCCATGATGACGCCATAGGTGAAGCTTTTGATAAAGTAGCCAGAATTCTAGGACTCCCCTACCCTGGCGGACCAAGTATTGGGGAGGCAGCAAAAAAAGGTAACCCACTGGTCTTTAATTTTCCAAAAGCCAGGATGTCGAGCAAATATGACTTTAGTTTTTCTGGCCTAAAAACAGCCGTTTTACGGGCTGCACAGGCCGAAATCGGCAAAGATCACACCTTCCCCTCCCATAAGCTGTCAGAACAGCTCTCTGAAGCTCAAAAAGCCAACATTGCCGCTAGCTTCCAACGTATCGCCGTAGAAACCGTGGTAGATAAGACAATTTTAGCATTTGAAGAATTCCAACCTAAAAGTGTAGTCATTGGCGGAGGTGTAGCTGCCAGCGCAGAACTTCGCCATCAACTAGAAAGCCACCTCCCTTCTGCTATTGGGTCAAATCCAACAGCAGAGGGTTTGGTAGGGTATCAGGACCCGAAACTCTGTACCGACAACGGTGCTATGGTAGCCGTACTGGGTTGTTATATGGCTAAACATAAGCAGCCCCTAGCTGATCCTTACACCTTAGAAATCTCCCCAAACTTATCTATGTAATCATAGACTGGACTTACGCAAAACTCCCCCATCCCCAGACCAATTCATCTCGGCTGGTAGCGGTCTGTCTTCTCTCGATGTAGCTATGGCTACCCCTCCTTCAGCCAAACCACTCCCAACGCGAGCTGATTTAGCCTGGGAACGAGCGATTTTGCGTAAGTCCAGTAGATTAGGTCTTTCGTACTTTTTCACCAATTCCAGAGTAATCCTGCTTTAACACGCATTTCGCACTTTTCCATTGCCCCAGTTCACTCCTAACTGGCTACAAACTATTGACCTGCTCTCCATGTAGCCTTAGCTACACCAACAGGAGATAAACAGTTTGCAGCCCCGCAGGATTGGTCTGGGGTGGCAAAAAAGTACGAAAGACCTAATTTATTATGTTTGTCAATATTGCGCATCCAAGACGTCTAGGATAAAATTTTAAATACAAAAACAAAAATGGTGGGTACTATCCGCAAGTCCATGCGGATTGCACATACAAACAGATAAAAGTTCTACAATTTGGGTGTATTTATGAGAGGTTTTAAATAAAAACCCTTGATATCTTTTACCCAAGTTCACGTGAAACCAAACCAATATAACTTTTCCATTGCCCCTTGGTCACGCCAAACTCTTGATAAGTTGATGACTCGAATCTACAGAGGTGGTATGATTGGTACATGAAATTACCGAAAATATACGAACCTAACTTATACGAAAATGATATCTATGCTCTCTGGGAAAAGAGTGAGGCCTTTGCCCCCAAATATCGGGGCAGCAAAAACTACTATAGTCAAGTCATGCCACCACCTAATGCGAATGCGAATTTACATATAGGTTACACCCTAGTAGTTGCCCTAGAGGACATCGCTGCGCGTTATCACCGCATGAAGGGCGACGCCACTCTACTTTTACCGGGAGCAGACCATGCCGGATTCGAAACTCAATCCGTTTACGAAAAACACCTTGCCAAGACAGGAAAGAGCCGCTTTGATTTTAATCGGGATGAACTATACCAACAGATTTGGGATTTCGTAGCCCTTAACAGGGGTAATTTTGATAATCAGCTCCGAGCTATGGGTGCCAGTTGTGATTGGTCGCGCTACACGTTCACATTAGATGAGAAAATCATTAAGCGTGCCTATTCCACTTTTAAGAAAATGTGGGATGAAAAACTTATATACAGAGGCGAGAGACTGGTTAACTTTTGTACATTTCACGGCACAGGCTTTGCCGACATAGAGGTTGAATATAAAGAAGAACAATCCAAGCTTTGGCATATCAAATATCCCTTGACTGATGGTAGCGGGGAAGTCGTGATCGCTACTACTCGACCGGAAACCATGTTGGGCGATACAGCCGTAGCTATACACCCTAAAGATGGGCGATATAAGCAATTAGTTGGAAAAACTATTAAACTACCCCTGACGCAACGTGAAATCCCAATTATTGCTGACAATTTCGTGGATATGAAATTTGGTACCGGTGCCGTCAAAATTACTCCCGCTCATGATCCAAACGACTTCGATATGGCCCAACGCCATGATCTGCCAATGATTAGCGTCATAGACCATGAAGGTAAGTTGACCCATGATGTACCGATGCCATATCGTAGCCTTGACGCAGAGCAAGCTCGTAAAATTATCGTAAATGACCTGAAAGATCTTGAGCTATTAGATAAAGAAGAAGATTATACCCACAACGTTGGCCACTGCTACAAGTGCGGTACTGTAATCCAGCCACTACTACGAGAACAATGGTTCGTAGACATGCAACCCTTAGCAAAGACCGCGATCGCTGTACTTAGAGCCAACAAAATAATCTTCCACCCAACTACCAAGAAAACCCAGCTCATAAACTACCTAAAAGGCTTAAAGGATTGGAATATTTCGAGGCAAATTGCCTGGGGTATACCCATACCGGCTTTTCAGAATATTGAAGACCCTGATGACTGGATTTTTGACGAGAGAGTCGAAGAGGTGAGTATAGAAGTAAATGGTAAAATCTACCGCCGTGATTCAGACGTTTTTGACACTTGGTTTAGCAGTTCCAGCTGGCCCTATGCTAGTCTGGGATACCCCAAAGAACCGGACTTTAAGGAGTTTTATCCTTTAAGCTTGATGGAGACCGGTGGTGAAATTCTTTATCCCTGGGTATCGCGAATGATCATGCTGGGCTTATACATAACAGGGGAAGTGCCATTCAAAGAGGTTTATATTCACGGCTATGTCATGGCCGAAAATGGTGCCAAAATGAGTAAATCGACCGGAAACGTAGTGGACCCACTTCCGGTTATTAAGCAATATGGTTCAGACGCATTACGCATGGGTATCGTTGCTGGACGCTCGCCAGGTGTTAATCGTGGGTATGATCAACGAAAAGTTGAGGACGCCAGAAATTTTGCCAACAAGCTCTGGAACGTAGCACGCTTCATTGAAGACAAAGTAGGTGATAATTTCAAGGCCAAAACCAATCCCAAGCCAAAAACCAGTGCCGATTACTGGATATTATATAAATTACAACATTTAACAGATCAGGTTGGAGCCTATATTGAACAATATCGATTTAGTGAAGCTTATGATTTGGTATATCACACCTTGTGGGATGATTTTGCCGACTGGTACATTGAGGCATCAAAATCTCAACCAAACAACGAAATTTTAGCTTATGGCCTGGATATTATATTGCGAGTTACCCACCCATTCGCGCCATTTGTAACCGAAACTATCTGGCAAACCCTGAACGGGGAAGGGGATAGTTTGCTAATCACCAGTCCCTGGCCCAAGGTGACGGATATTGATACTCAAAAAGCCAAAGAGTTTGAACAAATCAAAGCGCTTGTGAGCGAAATTCGCTACATAAAAGGCACCGTGCATTTGCGGGACAATTTACGGCTTTACCATAAGGGAGAAGTGTTCTTAAATCAGCATGGCACGCTTATCAAAAAATTAGCCCAAATTGAAGATATACAAGAAGTTCGTGATGGTTATGGATTACATTTGACAAGCGTTCCGTTCGCTTGCTGGCTGGACATTGATCAAGAGACGGCACATAGTTTTTTGGAACAGCTAAAAAGCCGGTTGGTCGATCAGAAAAAGTTGGTTGAGCGGCTGGAAACACGATTAGCCAACAAGGCCTACACCAAAAATGCTCCGAAAGAGCTCATAGAAGAAACACGTACCCAACTAGAGGAAGCTAAAGAGCTGGGCTCTAAGTTATACAACGAATACGAGCGCTTTTCTGGCTCGACCTAATTTTCTTAGACCTAACACATTTCGTACTTTTCCATGGCCCTCTGGAACAACCAAGGCATCAATGGCTAAGCACGAGATGCGTGATCCCCAAAAACCAGCCAATCAGCTAAATTATCTTTGTGAATAACTTGGAAAACCGCTTCGGGGTAGGTTTCTTGAAAAGTTTTCGGCAACCTCACTGGCTTATCTATGAGTCTAAATTCAAACGCCCGCGTACTGCTGGGCTGTTGCTCAACCAGATCAACTTCGCCATACAAGCCACGCCAATAATAAGATTTACTCGACTCACCCCGCTCGGCAAGAGTTTTTCGTCGCTCATTCATGCAAAAATTTTCCCATAATCCCGCGCTATCATCCCGTAGATCCAACGGATTAAGATTTTCAATAAGAGCGTTACGCACACCTAGGTCATAAAAATACACTTTACGTTTACGATTACTGATTTGTCCGCGTTTATTAGCGGTCAGGGCAGGCAAGCGGTAAATAATAAATGCTGACTCCAAAATGGTAATGTAGCGTTCGATAGTTTCTAATTTAACCCCCAATAAATTGCCAATTTCGTGATAAGACACTTCCTGACCAATTTGTAGAGACAGGGTGGTCAGCAGGCGTGGCAATAACTGTCTTTGACGCAGCTCAACCAACTCCAGCGTATCTTTGTAGACATAACGTTCGGCAATCAAGGATATCTCTTCGGCGGCTTCAATATCATTGGCCAGCACAATTCCCGGGTAGCCACCAAATCTCATTAAGCGTTCATAGGCAACCGCAATATCCAAGGGACTATACTCAAAATGACGCTGAAGCTCCCTAAGAGACAATGGCTCCAGTACAAACTCATAAGAACGACCGGTAAGCGGTTCTTTAACTTTATTGGATAATTCAAAGGAGGAAGACCCCGTGGCAATAATATCCAGGTCAGGATTGCTGTCAATAAGTAATTTGAGTGTTACACCTATGTCGCTAACCCGTTGAGCTTCATCAATTACGATACGCTTAGCATTACCGATTGTCCGGTTAAGGGCCTGTAAACTACGCGACTCCAATGCTTGCTGTATCGGTAGCTCATCACAATTCAAGTATAAACCATCACCTGGTTTTACCTCCTTTAGTAATTGCCGAGCAATGGTTGTCTTGCCTATGCGCCGCGGACCATACAAAACAATCACTCGCCCTTTGCCGAGTTTTTTTCGTACCTGATCAGTTATAAATCTTTCTACCATAATGTAGATAATAGTACTACTATCTACATTATACAAGAGTTAACTTTGGGCTTCCGGCTCCAGAGCTTGGCGAATACGCCTGACCGACTCCTCTGGGCGGTAATCATCAAACCAAAGCACGTGCCAACCCATTTTTTCAGCGGCCATTAGATTGGTTCTTGAATCATCAACCAACAAAATCTCATGTGGCTCAACACCGGCTTTTTCCTGGGCAATCTGATACGCTTGAGCCTCCGGTTTGATAGCATGTATTTCAGAGGAATCGATAATCGCGGAATAGGGAAGTCGAGGCAAAATATCTTCTCTAAACATGGCATCAATAAAGCCAGGCATGATATTGCTAAGCAATCCAGTACGATAATTATCATTCGCCCAAGCAACAAGTTCACGCATTTCTTGAATCGGATCAACTGCTTGCAAATAATATTCTTGCCAGTTTAGCTGTTGTACCCCAAGACGTTCAGCCAAAATTCGGTTAAATTCATCTAAAGACATTTCGCCCCTACAAACGGCATCATTGTAATGCCAAAAGGTAGTTTCAATAATATCCTCGGAGACATTAGTTTGTTCGGCCAAATGCGTAAAAGCCCTGTGGAAAAATCTAACTAGACAGCCATTAATATCAAAATATACAAACCTAATGCCACTTTTTGAGCGCTTTTTTGGCGTCTGGGGCAATATTGAGCTTCCGGACGGTAAAACCCCAATAAGTTCGTCCAAACTGCTTCCAAGGGCCATAGCAATGCCCTGAATGGTAAATATAGAAGGCGACCTGATAGCACCCCGCTCAATCTTGGCAAGCGTAGAATAGCTTAGATTAGCTTTCTGGCACAATTCTTGTTGCGTTAAACCAGCTTTTTTACGCGCCTCCTGTAGCCGTTGTCCCAATCCCACCTCATCCATAAACCATATAATACCAATTGTGAACAAAATTTACGAATAAACTAGCAATAAAAGGCTACAAATCGTGTTAGGTAAATATAAGACTCAAGCCCGTTACTACAATCAAAAAAACTATTCCACCACCGACACTTGCTACGATAAGGGCATTTTTGACATTACCGCCTGTTTGCCTGTGCACTTTTGCATAAATCCATGCACCCATTCCTAAGCTCATCAATAATCCAACTGTAAGATTTGAAAACATAGTTACATGTTAGCACGGCGACAGTCTAACACGAGTTTCGGACTTAGCCGTCGATGCCAGGTTGCACCAAACGTTTTTGAAGCAATGATCTTTGAGCCAAAAACTGACTTTTCCGAGAGAGACATATCCTTAGATACGTTGAACGAGGAAAGGCGGTTTTGGGCCAAAGAGGGTGATTCGAAAAGTCGGGAATTTGTTTTGCGGGGGCTATAACTGGCGGAGAGGTAGCTGTAGCTACATCGAGGACAGAAAAACTGTTTGCAGTCCCGCATATGCGGGATGAGCGGGGGCGATGGAAAAGTCCGAAACTCGTGTCTAATAGAAGGCAAGACGTTTGGACATTTCGGTCAGAGCAGGGTAGTCAGGTTCTTTTTCTAACCTATCTTCTTCGCCATAAAACTCCTGTGCGCTATTGCATGGGTACACATGGATATGAACATGTTGCACATCAAAACCTTCAATTCGTACACATACACGTTCAGAGTGTAATATTTGTTTTATGCGGCGAGCAACTTGTTTAACAACCAGAAACAGTTGTACATAAACATCGTCATCAAGCTGCTCAAAATGTGATACTTGCAGTTTTGGAACCACCAACACATGCCCTGGCTTTATGGGGTGAATATCTAAAAAAGCATATATATTTTCATCTTCATAAATTTTCGCACAAGGTACTTCGCCCTTTATGATACGAGTAAAAATAGAGTCTTCCATGACTCTATTCTAACGTATACTGGACTTACGCAAAATCGCCCGTTCCCAGGCTAAATCAGCTCGAGTTGGGAGTGGTTTGGCTGAAGGAGAGGTAGCCATAGCTACATCGAGAGAAGACAGACCGCTACCGGCCGAGATGAATTGGTCTGGGGATGGGGGAGCTTTGCGACAGGTCCAGTATACTGGTTTTATGTATTTCCTAAAAAAGCTTACGATTGGTTTGTTTGCTTTGCTGTTCAGTGTTTGCCTGGTTGGCATAGTAATTAGTACTGTACTATTTACTGCTTTGGGTAAACCGAACAATCTCAAAGAATGGATTAGGGATAATAAGATTTATGACGTGGCAATCAACAGCATTTTAGACAAAGCTACTAACAACTCCCTGGAAAACCCCAGTTCGGCGCTCAATCAGCCAGAAATCCAAAAGGTTATTAAAGAAACACTAACTTCAGAAGTAGCCCGCACTACCACCGAACAAATCATTGACGGTACCTATAATTGGATGCGGGGCGACGTAGATAAGCCAAATTACGCAATTGATCTGACATCACTGAAAAATACTTTTGCCGAAAAAGCAGGGAACGTGGCCGAGCAACGATTTGTATCATTACCAATTTGTACCATCACCCAATTACGGCAGCTAACAGGGATAACCGACCCTTTTGTACTATCATGTCGTCCACCTGGTATTAACATAGCTGCCGAAAAGCAAAAAATAACAGATCAAATATTCGGCAATCAAGACCTTTTACCTGATCCAATCATTACCGCCGACACTATTAAAATGAGTGGCGACAATAAGCCTGTTTACAAGACGCTGAAGCAGCTTCCATGGCTATATCAATTTCTGCAAAAAGCACCATGGATATTTGGAATCTTGGCCGTATTACTCGCGATTGGTATCGTATTTATTAGCCCTAGTCGTCGCAAAGGCCTGTATCGTGTGGCTGTCTCTCTCATGATTAACGGGGTTCTGTTTGGTATATCAGCTCTATTTATTATCATAGCTACGTACTGGGTCGGTTCCAATAAAGATCTCATCAAAAATGCCAATCCTGATTTGCAATCCGCTCTTATTGGCTTGGGCAAATCTATTGCTAATTCTATAGATAACGTACTCTTGAGCTTTAGCGTTGTCTTCATTGTACTTGGTGGCGCAGTATTATTGTATTTATACTGGACTCGTCCAAAGTTCCATAATCTCCAACCTGAACAACCTGAACAACCCATAGAGGAACTTCCCCCTAATTTATAAAAATCTACAGGGGCTGTCTACTCCAAGCCGAAGCCGAATTAACTGGCTTTAAATTCACGCTTGAAGCCTCCAAATCAACGTTCCATGAAGCCATTTTGCCAGGGACTGCTCTTGTTTGAGCAACTAAGCTGTATCTCCATGTACTGGCAGAGCAATTGGTGTTTGTAGCTAAGATATTCGCTACCTTGATCGCTATGAAGAATAGCTAGGGAGGTATGTCGACTCAATGCGTCGGTGAGTGTTTCGTGGGTTAGCTCGGAAGTATGGCGGAGTCCAAGCCTCCAGCCCACTACTTCTCTAGTTTTAAGGCTCATAACAACTGCTAGGTATAGATGATTTTGCTGGAACCATAGATGGGTAAAGTCTTGCATCCAGGCTTCAGCGTTAACCATATCGCTGTAGTCCATACCGTCTTATGGGCGTAGTTCATCTTTGAACTGGGCATATCTGTGCAAGATGTTCTGCGGAGCAGATATCTCTGCAGTAGCTGATCTGCCGTATTTGTACTTTTTTCCAGGACGTGAGATGTGTACGCCAACGAGAATACGTATCCTCCTAGCTTTCTTTTGGTTCCAGCCGAGATGTAGGGCCAAGCGGTAGACGCCGTAAAACGGATGTTGCAGATGGGCGGCTTGTAACTGCTTCACCTCAGCCTTGTCTTTGCTGGTCTGTTTGTTTGGTCTAACGTACCAACTTGTCCTGGATACACCCAGCACAACCGCAAAGTGTTTGCGCCATCCTGGTTCGACCTCATCCAGAATGGCTAACTTTTTGGGCCTTGTATTTCTGCAGTTGCTCTACCGAGCAACTTATACAATTGTTCGTTCTCTTTTTTCAGACGATTAAGTTCAAGTATGAGGTTACGGTCACCATCTACTACGCCTTCGCGTAACCAACGATAGATAGATTTGGGGCTAGCTTTGTATAACTGAGCTGCATCGCTGACACTCATACCTTCATGGCGTACTTTTTGAATTATTGTTGCTTTAATTTATGGGGTAACATGATATCCTACTGGCATATACTAACATCTCCTTATTTATATGATTATACTGTTCAATTGATGAGACAGTGTGTTCATTATATTGGGAGGGTGACAAATTTGTAAGCTACAAACCGATACTTATCCTTCGTACAGTTCATAGTTTTTTGAGATTAACTTTTCGGTCTCCTCGTAAAGTCTTAGCTTCACTTCTTGATAGGACGTTCCGCTTGTAAGATAAAAACCTGGGTTACCAACCATTAAGGTATAACCTTTTGGGTAATAGATCGCCTTAAAGGTCGCTCCCAGCTTTTTAAACGGCTCGATCGGATCGCCTTCATTAATTTCGTCCCTAATCTTCATGTTTGGGAAATAGGGTGTGAGTTTACTATGTGCCCAACAATAGCCAACCTGAAAGTCGCTATATGAAAATTTTGGCAATGGTTCATTGAGTATTACTGCAAGTTCTAAATCAATTAAGTCAAACGGAGACGACATAACGTTGCAATAGTACCCGCCTTGTCGTCTTGGGTTTAGGTCAATTGGATAACAATGGCCAGACTTGGTAATTAAGAAATCCAGACCAAATAAACCCTTAAAGCCTTGCCCCGACAAGTAATCTCCTACTTTGATTGTCATTTCGTGGATCTGTTTTTGATGAGCCTTAGATGCTTGCGAAGGGTAGATGTTGCCCATATATTGATTGTTCCGCAAAATTTGGTCGGAAACACATACCATAGTTGTCTTATTTAGGCCGGTTACTATGGCGTTTGAATTCGGGGCTAGTACAATATCATCAACAAACCGTGCAGCGATAAGAGGCTCTGCTTGATTAATAGGTCTCAATTTAGAGTAATAGGCTTCTAGGTCTTCGGACGTGAAGATGGCTCTGCTTTCAATACCGCCCGAAGAATACATTGCTGAAATAAAAAAAGGATACTCAGTCTGTTTCTTACGTAGCTCCTCAATACTTTTATAGACAGTCGATTGAATCGTATCCATTCCTAGTTTTTTAAAGGTTCTAATATGCTCTATCTTGGCATCATAACGAGATGCTACAGAGCCTTCCGGGCCAAGTACTACTACGTTAGGATTGTCGATATCGAGCCAAACACTAGTAAAACTCAAGACAAAAACTTTGCCCTGCTTTTTAATGAGTTTTTTTGTTAGATTCTCTATAAATTCCGACTGGGAAAATTGTTTATTGATATCTTCTGGATAAATTAAGTTCATGATATCCTTACGACCCATCTTTTTATGGATATCTTCCAGCCATTCGTTTAGAACGATATAATTTTCCTCTTCAAAATAGTGATTATGGTAAAAGGGCAGGATGTAGATAGGTTTAAAAGGTTTCTTGAACCGCTTTTCTAAACTATTCTGCCACTTTTTATTGAGTGGGATAAATCTATCGGAAAGCATCGTAAAGAAGTAGCTGTACTCATCAGTTTCCAAGGTTGGCGAAAGTTTAGATTTGATCATGTTGGGTAGTGATCAAATCTCGAGGAGTCTGTTTTGAATGGTAATAATCCTCAGTTCCATCTGGAAAAGTTAAGGTGTTGTGCATACACGGGATACAGCGTGGGCCAAGCTTTACACCGTCGTACCTTGCAACAATTTCCTGACTTCTTTGCCAGACTTCAAGGAGATGAGCAGAGGTCGGTGGCGCCATGTCTCTTAATGGAGTCATTGGGTCGGGGCGAAATGGACTTAAAACTGGATCACAGCCACGCTGAGCAAGTGCCTCAACACCTCTTAAAGTGTCCTCAATGGGTTCAATACCGACCATAAGGAGTGACCGAACTCTACCAGGACCAAATTCTTCAGTTGCTTCTTCAATGAAATCAAAGTATAGCTCACGGGATGATTTAACTTTGCTTCGCATAGTTCGAACAGCTATTTCTTTATTCCAAAGCTCAAGATTAATACTCAGCCCATGGACACCAAGCTTGCCTAAGTGCTTAACATCTAACAGCCCAGGCATGGGCACCATCATGATATCGACATCTACCCCAGGATTTTCAGTCACCACTCGTTCATAGACTTCATTTTCGTAACCGTAGTCCCTCTTGCTCGGAGTGCCTCCCGAAATCAGAACGTGTTGAGCCGGTAATACAGGATCGCTTAAAGCCACGCCAGCTGCCTCTAATATATTACCTATTAACTTTCTACCACCATAACGGGGTTCACCCTCTCTACGATCAAATGGGATATCGCAGAAATCGCACTGCACAGTGCACCCCTTAACAGGAGACAATCGTACTCTATCTGAATGAGTGATAGCTATCCATTTAACCGGACTACCGTCTTCAAGTTTTTTGTCGTTATAGGAGGGTACTGGTATAAACTCAACTTCTTGAGAATCACCCCCATTTACAACATATGTCTTTCCATCCTCAATTATTAAATGGCTTAGAGGAGCTTCTACAAAGTTAGGATTAAATTCATTAATAGGTGCATTCACCCATACATCGCCAGGTAATTTGAGGGTAACTCCGGATGTTGATGCATAGTCAGCCATTGTTAATGGAGTATCGTCAGATTCGACAAGTGCCCTTTGAGTCTCTGGGTCAATAAATAATCCCTCTGTAATTAGTTCGACTTTTAGCTGTTGTGCCGCCGCGACATCAGCAAAATTAGTTAAACCCGTCTGTTCGAATCCATTTTGTGCCATAGTTCTACAGGGCTCCCTTGCTGGGATCATGATAAACAACCGTATCAGCTTTTAAGGCTTTCTCGAATGGCTGTAAATCGGTATAACCCAACGCCAAAACTCCAACCAAATCTCCGCTAAAGGCTAACTCTGCTTGAATTTCTTCTTCGGCAACTAGCACATCACCCATGAAAACACCGCCTAAGCCTTGAGCATGCGCACTCAACCACATATTTTCGACCATAGCTCCTAATCCGATCATCTCAAAGCTATACCCTACAATTCCATTACCACGAACAGAATTGTTAGCATTAGCCACCGATTGGCGCCCACCACTAAAAGCCCCCCGATTCTCAACAAACAAGCCGACCCCTACCGCGCGGAGTACTTGGGCAGATTCGGCCACTGTTGACTCCCATTGGCGCAATTGACCTGTTGCAGGATCTATAGGTGCGTAGTCTCTGGCGTTCTTAGCAAATTGAACAGTGTCAGCAATACCAGCTAGTCGTTCACCGCGTTCGAGTACGTGAACTCGCCAAGGTTGTGCATTCTTGGACGAGGGTGCTCTTAGGCCACTTTGGATTATCTCATCAATAACTTCAGTTGGGATAGGTTTGTCAATAAAGCCCTCACGTAAGCTGCGACGAGATTGTATGAGGTCCAGTACAGCCCTCCCTAGCTGATGTGGATTATCATGACGAGGTAATAATCTTTCGGTCTCTATACTCATCGCTAAATATTTCCTTTACTCTCTGATAGACAAGCATTACCAGCTAGCGATATTTCCTGCCTAAGGATACAGTGGCCACGGAGCAGTTTGTCTAATTTTCATTGTATACCTAGAAAGTACTTATGCAAAAAAATTATTCTACGTTATTGTATAGTCCATTCACTCGGTATAATAAGTTTAACTAGCCATGAATTTTCTTAGCATAAAAGATATCACCAAAAAAGAAGTACTGGATCTGTTTAGACGGGCAGAAAAATTTCGCAACGACCAGCTAACTGCATATAAAATCAATACTTTAAAGATGGGCGGTCTGCTCTTTTTTACACCGTCGACCCGTACCCGTGTGGGTTTTGAGGCGGCTTCTTGGAAATTAGGTTATAAAACTATCCTGCTTGATGAAACAAAACCAAGCGTTTCAGAGGGTTGGTCAGAAAGTATTGCTGATACTATCCGCACAATGAATGCATACGTAGACTTTTATTTCATTCGACACCCCAATAGTGCTATTTTTGATCAAATCACTCCTTATACTAAGTACCCAGTAATTAACTGCGGCAATGGAAATGATGAGCACCCAACACAAGCGCTGATTGATGCTTACGCAATTTGGTCAAAATTTGGTCGCCTTGATAATCTAACGATTACTATAATCGGCGACTTAAAATACTCTCGTTCAGTGCATTCGCTCATACTGCTGTTGGCTAAATTCTCAGGTAATACTGTTAATGAAATTGCCCCAGACGAGTTAGTACTAGAGCGCAAATATAAAGAAGCCTTCGAAAAGAAAAACGTACTGATGCGCCTAGAAAAGACTGACTTGGGCAAAGAGCAAGTGCTCTACAGTGCTGGTTTCCCACCCGTAAATCCGTCAGGGACATTCTCCCAGAAAATTATTCGTAAATATATAATTACCGAGATCAATGCTAAGACTTTAAGCGAAGACTGTATTATCCTGAATCCACTGCCACGGATAGATGAGATTGCTGTTGCCGTAGACAACTTGCCTCAAGCTCACTACTTTATCCAAAATGAACATGGGCTGTATGTAAGAATGGCGATTGTTGAAGCATTTTGCACCAATAAGGCCTAATATTTATTTTCTCAAAGTCTCTTTGGATTTGGGCTAGACTTCCACCCCCTGTAGAGTACCTTTGTCCTTGATGAACCCATCAGAAATACAGCTCACCAATACCTCAGCCTTCCAATTGCCAATGGCAAACCAGTCCAGGGCATCGATATAAAGGCAGAACGAGTTGAATACTGTCTTTATGCAAGAAAATCAAGTGAAGATGACGAGAGACAAGCCCTCTCAATTGACTCGCAACTAAAAGAAATGGCGATCCAAGCCGAAAAGCAAGGGCTTCGGGCCACCGAGATCAGGAAAGAGAGCCACTCTGCTAAACAATCAGGACAAAGGCCGGTTTTCGAGGGGATAATAGCTGACGTGCGGAGAGGCTTGTTCACTGGCATACTAAGCTGGGCACCAGATAGGCTCTCACGAAATGCTGGCGACTTAGGTGTCCTGGTGGACTTAATGGATCAAGGCAGGTTGGTTGAGATCAGAACACATGGTCAGGTATTCACTAATTCACCAAATGACAAGTTTTTACTAATGATTCTGTGCTCTCAAGCCAAGCTAGAGAATGACAATAGAGGCATCAATGTTAAACGAGGTATGAAAACCAAGTGTGAGCTTGGCTTTAGGCCTAATATGACGCCGTTAGGCTATCTTAACGATCATTATTCGGGCAAAGGTATGAAGAAGGTATTTGTTGACGAGGCCAGAGCGCCTGCGATAAAACAAGCCTTTGAGAAAATGGCCGCCGGAGCTAGCGGTCGAGAAATCTATGATTGGATGAAGGAAACAGGCTTTAGAACCAAAAGCGGCAAGCTTCTGACTCTGAGCGGTGTCTACCGCATGCTGAATAACCCTTACTACTGTGGCATCTTCGAGTTCCCGATGGGCAGCGGCAAATGGTACAAAGGCTCGTATACACCGATAATTTCAAGAGAGCTATTTGACGCTGTTCAAAAGCAAATGGAAGTGAACCCAAAGAGTAAGCCAGGCACCAAACAGTTTGACTTCACTAAACTGCTTAGATGCGGTGGATGCGAATCCGGCGTTACAGCTCAAGAGAAGCTTAAAAAGCATAAAAACGGAACTGCTAGTCGGTATGTGTACTATCACTGCACCCAATCAAGGAACTTTGACTGTCCGCAAGCTTATATCCGGGAAGAAAGCTTGGCCGAAGCCTTTGTTAGACTACTGGCTAAGATAACAATCGAAGAAATTGAAGCTAAAGAAGGATTAAGGGCTGAGCTTGATAGATTCAGGCGCTTATCATCTGCCGTACTAGGATTCAACGACAGCGAGGGTCAGCCTGAGATTAGCCTACATAACTTCGCTAAATATGTTCTTACAGAAGGCACCAGGAGCGAAAAACGAGATCTAATAGCCTGTCTTAATCAAACGATTTATCTTAAAGACAAAGAACTAACCACTCAGATCTAAAAAGTAACCAAGGAGTAAAGTTCCAGAAACTTTGGGCTTTAAGGAGTTACCCGGTAGTTCCAGTCCCAGGTGGGGTCAGGCTAAACTAGACCCTTGAGACAAAATTAAGGCTCCTAACGGAGCCTTTTGTCCTCTTTGATTGTTCTTGCCCCTACGCTGACCTCTGTAAAAGTTCCACTTTTTATCTGGCGGAGAGGGAGGGATTCGACTTTCCGGCAAAAGAAATATACTTTTGCCAAGGAAACCCCTTACGGGGCTAAAGGCGGTCAATGCCCACAGGGCATTGTCGTTCGAATTCACAACCATTTAGCCAAACATAAACCCCGTATGAAACGGGGTTTATGTTTGGCGGAGAGGGAGGGATTCGAACCCTCGGTACCGTTGCCGGCACGACAGTTTTCAAGACTGTTTCCTTCAACCACTCGGACACCTCTCCCTATTTACTCTATTTTCTGGTTACGAGCGAAATTACAGCCGAAGTTGCAATCATAATCAAACTCACAACTCCAACTTTTAGAGTACTATCCTTGAATGTCTCTACTGCCATAACGTCAAGCGCGACAAGCGAGCCAAAAATTGCAACTACAATTACAAAAATAACAAATATAACTTTTGTGATTCCATTGATTTTCATTACTTCTCCTTAGCATTAATGACGAGTGGCTACTATCACATTATACATCTTATTGGGCACTGGGAGTCTATGATTTCGCTCGTCTTGCCACCCTCATAACAACCCGCCAAAATATCTTCCATTTTGCCGATGCGATAAGAAAAATCGCCAGGTCTGTATCCTGGATTATGGCGGAGGAGGAGAGATTCGAACTCTCGCGGGAGATTGCTCCCCCCTAATGATTTAGCAAACCATCCCCTTCAGCCACTTGGGTACTCCTCCGTAACAGAGTGCAATTATAACAGATATAGCAATCCCAAAACAAAACATATCTTTTTTAGGCCATGGATTTACGAATCAAAAATTGTCATTTCGCAAGAGAAGCATATCCGTAGAGACAGTGAATTAGGGATTTTGCGACAGGTCCAGTATAACTACCTTATGCTACAATACGCTTATGGAAAATGGGAGTAATCAAAATCAGCCAGGGCAACTTATCCAACCTGAAAATTCAACCAATACTCCTCCCTCTCAAGCCGACAACGCACAACAAAACAATGAATCGACTAAAATTGTTCAGCCAATAGAACAGGTGCCTGTGCCATATACGCACGAAGCTCCTCCACCCCCAACCCAAACTACCTCGGCTACAAACAGTTCTCTTTCGACCGATGTGCCTACAAATACAACTCGTTCAAATGAAGCTGTTGTTGCTCGAGCTGACTTACCCCAAGAACAAGAAGTTTCACCCGAATCCAATATGTCAGATCCGTCATTCACGTATGAAAATCCTGTTTCAGATGAAATAAGCTGGTCGGCATCAGAATTTATTGCTCATGAAAAAAATAACAGATGGTATGTGAGCTTATTTGGCGGTACGACTGTCGTGGCTTTAGTGGTGTTTCTTTTTACTAGAGATAAAATTTCTACCGGCATGGTGGTACTTGTAGCTATTATTTTTGGTATTTTTGGCGCCAGAAAACCACGTACTCTATCATATGCTATAAGTAGCCAGGGGGTTGGTATTGGCCAGAAATTTTATCCATACGAATCGTTTAAGTCTTTCTCGATCGTAGCAGAGGGAGCTATTTCGTCTATTGTCTTTATGCCTATTAAGCGTTTTGTACCTGGTGCATCAATCTATTATCCGCCTGAACAAGAGGATCAAATAGTGGACATATTAAGTACTTATTTGCCACATGAAGAACGTCAACTCGACGTTATTGATAACTTAATGCGCAAAGTTCGCTTCTAATCTCTATCGCCCACTTGGCTTTACCCCTGTTTTCTGTTAAATTAGTAATCACGTCATTATTAGGAAATATGCACCCGTAGCTCAGCTGGATAGAGCGTTGGCTTGCGGAGCCAAAGGTCGTAGGTTCAAATCCTGCCGGGTGTACCAATTCGTTAATGTTTATTGTGTTTCTAATACTTAAAATGTATAGTTTTGCTTAATATAATAATCAAGGATTTTATGACAAAAAAATCAAAAAAAGCTACCGGGAAGACCGAAAAGAAACTGATTACTACTGCCGTTTTAATAGTGATAGCAGTTCTCGTAGTCATTGGAACAGTTTTAGGAATATATAAAGTTCGTTATTACAATGATGCGGCCAGTCAGGCAGGTTTGGTACAGATTAGGGAACTGATACTTTTAGCTGTTAGAGGCTTAAAAAAGGATGCTCCTGTTGAACCACGAACCGGTGATATATATTTTCCTGAAAGTAAGTTATATTTACCTAACCCAGGGGTAGCATTACCTTTAACATACCTATACGACAAGGGCGATATAACCAACTCGCAAGGCGAACTTAGTATTAGTACTTACCCTGTTCGAGGCACGGAGGCATTGTATACCGCAAGAACTCAAGCAAGCTTATTTGCGACCGTACCAAAATTGCAAGCATGCTCGAGAGGCATTAAGTTAGTTCATAACCAATTTCCAGCAAGTGATGTCGATAATGAGCTTAAACACAAAGTTCAGCTTAACAACGGACAAACTTTGTACCTCTACCTCGAAAAGGCTTGCCCTGAACTATCAGAGACTGCGGATTTATTCAAAAGTATTCAAAGTTATTAGCTATCATTGCGGTTCTACCTTCGTTAATAATGCTGTACCAAATTGCTGTTGTACATGAGTTTCGCACTTAGCCATTGATGCCAGGTGGTAGCTGGCTGGTTACAGTTGTTCAATCCGAGGGAAGCTTGGGCTATTGTTATGTTGAGTGAGGAGTGAGTGGCTGTAGCCTGTCAGGTGTCATCTGGAGCGATGAAAAAGTGCGAAACTCGTGGTATAGTCAGAATATGGACACAATTACCATTAAAAAGCTTGAACCTAGCCATTTGAGTCAAATTAGCGAATGGTTTAATACTGATGCGGCTAGTACTCTTTTTAAGGTGCCCCAATTGTCTTCTTTTGATTTTGGTTATTTGGGAAGCAGGTTTCAGGGATGGGTAGCCCTTGATGGCGATAATATCGTGGCAGTTGTAACTATTGATGTCGACGAACAAAATGATGGCTATCTGGATTTTGCCGTTAAGCCATCTGAAAGACGGCAAGGTATTGGTGATTACGTGGTTGCCAATATTCTCAAGGACCCCTTTGTAAACAACTTAGGAAAACTGTCTGCCTCAACAACGTCTGACAATTCTGCCGCTCAACGAACCCTAATAAACAACAACTTTTTAAAGACTGGCTATACACCAGAAGGTTATCTGAAGTTTGAGAGATAAACTCGATTTACACAAAATCGTCCGTTCCCAAAGTGAATTATCTCGAGCTGATAGTGGTTTGACTGAAGGAGAGGTAGCCATAGCTACATAGAGTGAAGAAAAACTGTTTGTAGCTGATAGAATTAATGGGCATGGAGGAGTGGCCGAGTGGTTGAAGGCGCTGCTCTCGAAAAGCAGTATATCGTCATGCGGTATCGCGAGTTCGAATCTCGCCTCCTCCGCCAAGAATATGCTTAAAATCCCTTAAAGACCTGTTATTGTTTATGAGCGAAAACTACTGCGTTGACGCGCTTGGCGCCAGCTTTTTTGAGTGTTCTGGCCGCCTCCTCTAATGTTGCTCCGGTAGTCATGACGTCATCAACCAATAAAACTTCCGCTCCTTTGATTAGATATCCTCTAACTGGACGAAAAACTCCTTCTATTTGTCTTAAACGTACCGAACGGCTTGAGCCTACTTGGCGCGCTTGTCCTGAACGAGCCAGCACAGTAACGTATGGTAGCCCCTGACTACCTGCAAGATATCTGGCGAGTAATTTTGCTTGATCATAGCCTCTGTCTCGTACGCGACTTGTGGCAGCAGGTATATGAGTAATCAGTGTGTTTTCTGGTAGATAGGGGAGCGACTCTCCTGTTAGTGCTGCTAATATCGGGGCCACGGCTTGGGTTCGTTCAAATTTAAACAACTGTATAAGCTGTTTAGCTGTCGTCTTGTAGTCTGTGCGTATCCAGACATGCCTTAGCGGGCTCTTGTGTCTACACGATTCACATACTGCGCTATCCATACTTAGTTTGTGGCAACCATAACACACCTCTGGCACGACAGAGCAAGCATCCGGTCGGCACCAAACGCAAAGCAAAGACCCTTCATCCCCACACACAAGACAAGCATGCGGAGCTATAACAGACAGAATTCTATCCAGTAAAGGCATGGATACAATTTAACACGAGTTTTGCGCCTATAGCCATCCCAAAACAAAATGGCATTTTTCAGTCTGATGATCCAAGTAATCCAAAAGCTGCCTAAACGACTGAGGCATATCCTAAGAGCCTGACAAAACCCCCGAATTTGTTTTGCAGGGGCTATATTTATGTTGTAAATATTCCAGAGGTATTTGCTTCTATTCCAAAAGATACGTTATACTAATGAATAACAAAAATTACAAATCTCCAAAAAAGTCTATTAAACCGATATGGAGGGTAGCAACTATGGCTCGAAGAGGCCACGACGAAGATTTATTGATGGAAGACGAGCTAACGGCCGCCTTTCTTGGTGATGACGGACCGATAGCAACTGATGATGCCCAAGCAACATCAATGCCGGCCGAAGAATGGGACGAAGAAGACGCCATACCAGGTCAGCTGGCTATTGATGTGTATGAAACCAAAGAGAAGCTTGTTGTAAAGGCACGAACTGCCGGAGTTAACAAAAGCGACCTGGATGTCAGCATTGCCGACAATACTCTAAGCATTCGCGGTACACTTTCCGCTGGCAACGAAGAAGATGTAGAAAACTATTTTGTTCAGGAATGTTATTGGGGCGAGTTCTCTCGCAGTATATCTTTGCCAGTACCAGTTAAAGAAGATGAAATTGAAGCCGTTCTAAAAGATGGGGTTTTGACTATTTCATTCACAAAAGTCAAACAAGATACCGTAAAAAAGATCCAAATTTTATAGAACTTACGCGATAATCGCCCGTTCCCAGGCTAAATCAGCTCGACTGGACTTACGAAAACTCGTCCGTTCCCAGAGTGAATTATCTCGAGCGAAAACTGTTTTGTCTGAAGGAGAGGTAGCCATAGCTACATCGAGAGAAGACAGACTGCTACCAGCCGAGATTATTTGGTCTGGGGATGGGGAAGCTTTGCGACAGGTCCAGTATAGCTCGAGCCGATTCAGTCTGGGGGACAAGGGAGCTTTTTACGTAAATCCGGGCTGGGTCTTACGGACCAGTAGCTGGACTTACTTTGGCAAGTACGAAACGAACGATAAATTGAGCAAGAGCAACGACTACCAAACCGATAACAGCATAAAGTATGGTGTTTTTGGCGCCAGTAACGTTGGCAGAATCGCCTCCGGAAGTAATGTATTTAAGACCTCCGATAATAATCATGATAACCGAAATAACACCAACGATTATTGAGAATAGGTTAATGACTAGTTTGACTATGTCATTAACTGCTTGGGTTGATCCAGCATCATCCGGAGCTTGATCACAATTTGGGTCAACATTGAGCTCAACGCCACAGTTAACTTTATTTGTAAGATTTGTTGCAGCATGGACAATTGCCGGAGTTGCCAAAACCGGTACAGCGAACAGGACACTCATTGAAACGCTCATTAGTAGTTTTTTGATAATTTTGATCATTTAATTGCCTTTCTTAGAATTCTTATTTATTTATACCACACTCGCCTTAATATTTTCAACCAGTCTTACTAAGCACAAATCGAACAATAACCTGCGCCAACACCACTATTACCAAGCCTACAACGGCATATAACAGGGTGTTCTTGGCTCCGGATGTGGCATTACTGTCGCCAGCAGAAGTAACATAACGAAGTCCAGAAATAATAATCATAATTACTGCGATAAAACCTATAGCCACGGAAAATATATTTATAACTGTCGTAAGCAAATTATTAACTTTGCCTGAACTGTCCGGGCAATCAGTCGTGTTTTCATTAAGGGTCACGCCACTACAGGCCTCTTTGGCGGCGTTTTCAAATAGGGCAAAAGCGGGTGGCGCGGAAGCGAAAAATCCTCCAAGAATCACCAGACAACTTATCAGTAGACTGGACTTACGCAAAATCGCCCGTTCCCAGGCTAAATCAGCTCGAATTGGGAGTGGCTTGACCGAAGAAGCCATAGCTACATCGCCAGAAGACAGGCCACTACCAGCCAAGATTGGTTGATCTGGAGATGGGGAAGTTTTGCGTAAGCCACCCAGTCCAGTTATTCGTTTGATAATTTGATTCATTTTATGATATTGCCTATTCAAGCTTAGTTAATATAAATCTTACGATAATCTGGGCCGATACTACAATGGCCAGACTAATAACAGCATAAAGCACGGTGTTGCGAGACTCTTTGACCGAATTACTATCTCCGGTGCTAGTAATCATTTTAACGCCACCTATCATAATAACAAATACAGCCGCGATACCGGCTACTAGAGATAAAATATTTACAGCGGTTGTCAGAATACCGTCAGGACCAAACAACGCATTTTTTGGAGGGTCAGGCCTACAAACAAGTGGTAATCTATCTGCCGGCAATGGATGTCCGTCTTGATCCACGCAAGCGGGGTTGGTAACGTCTACCGCCCAAGTCCTGTTAACCATTCCAAATCCAAAAAGCAAAGTAGTGATGAAAAGTATTGCCACAAAAATCGCTCGCATGTTATACCCGTCCCAATACAAACGTTACAATGATTTCAGCCGACATAGCAATAGCCAGGCCAATCGCCGCGAAAACAATGGAATTACGGATTTTTTCGGTAGCTTGAGGGTTGCCAATACTGGTCGAATAGCGAATGGCACTGATGATAATAAATATAACCGTCGTAACCGCAATAACACCAAAGACAATTTGCAAAATACTTCTAAGGGCATTCGAATCGGCACAAGTGGAAGGTAAGCCTGTCTCGAAACCGTCAACGCTTGGGTTGTCGGCAGGGCAAGGTATTGCTGCTGCCAGATAAAGTAGTTTTTGAGTTAAAAAGTCCATTTTTAATTAATACTCCCGGCTACAAATGATACTACTGTAGACGCACCAATGGTAATAACCAGTCCGACAAGGGCATTAATAATAATATTACGCGCTTTGCTGGTTTTGTCAGGCTCGCCCTGACTACTGATAAACTGAATACCACCCCAGACTACAAATCCAATCGCCACCAATGCCGCGATACGCAACAATATCTCTATTATCGCGGCTACGATCAACCACACATCACTAATGCCACTGATCTTGGGAACACAACCACTTGATTGAGGAACACCATCTAAATATTTGTACCATTTTGGCAGGCCAAAAAATCCACCTCCATCACAACTGGCCGCAAAACGTATTAATAGACCTTGGATCATTTAAATATTCCCGCTGGTATTATAAAGTTCAAAAGTGCCGCCGCAAAAATATAAATAAGTAGGGCAATGCCCGAGCTATTGATTCGCCCAAGCGCTTTAGCCGTAGCATTAGGATCGCCTTGCGAGGTAGTGTACTGGATGCCGGCTACCACGATTGAGCCTATAACGACTATTCCCACACCGGCAGACAAGAACCGGATAAATGCGAACAGCATGTCGACGATGGGGTTACCTTGACCACGGCAACCAACATTTATAGACACCTTAACCGCATCACCTGGTGCCCCACACTCATCACCGTTAGCCTCTGGAGCCCCTGTATTAAAAAAAGGTGAACGACCACACGAAACCTCCTGTATATCTGTTTCGATAACGTAGCATCCCTCCGTAGGCATCTGGCCCCCCGGGAAAAAATTAGCCTCGTAATTACTACAGTCAGTAACTTGGCTATTGGGGACTGCTTCATAGCACCTGGCGGCCGCAAATACTCGCACGCTACTTACATAATTCACCGCAAGCAGAGAGATAATAAAAACAACGAACAAAATTGTTACATGAAAAATGTTTTTGGTAAGACGGGGGGGTGTTTTAGTTTTTTTATAATACATTTTCTATAACTATAGCCTCGTTTTTGATTTTCGAATCACCCTCTTTGGCCCAAAACCGCCTTTCCTCGTTCAACGTATCTAAGGATATGTCTCTCTCGGAAAAGTCAGTTTTTGGCTCAAAGATCATTGCTTCAAAAACCCACGAATTTGTTTTGCGGGGACTATAACTAATGCGCAGCTTATCGTACACGCATTGCACACCTTAGACATTGATGACCGATTTACTCTAGGAATGAGCGATTTTGCATAAATCCAGTATAGCGATTTATTTAATCTGCTTATACAATAGAAATTGATGAAAAAAATTTCGGTCCTGACACTGTTGTTTATACTCGCTCTTTCTGTTTTTATACCAATTAAAGTATCGGCGACACATATATCCAATAAAACTTGGATTTTTCATTGGGTAGATAATCTAACGATCCAGGCAACTAATACTGGAACCGGACAAATTACAAATTTTAAGGGTAATGTACTTCAGGATAAGAGCCTAACGCCGGCGGAGGCCCAACAAAAGGGAGACGTAAACTTTGAAGGTGTTATGACCTTTCCTCAGGCCAATAGTAAATGTAAGGGTGAGCGCGGTATAGGTTTTGTTATAAATGACGTAGCCTATAATTCTATTCCTTGGTTAACATTAGCTACTGCTAATCCTACGCCTACCCCTATAACATCCGGTAAATTTACTCCTCCTGGCGATTGCACAAATGAGCTTAGCCGTGCACTGGTGGATTACCTGGATTCAGGCGAGGCAACAGTTGGATTCTTGCCCACAACTACCGCCGGTACCGCAAGTAGTGATCAAAATGGTGATAGTAATGCGACCTGTGAAGCATCGGGTGCTACGTTGAACTGGATTTTATGTCCTGTTTTTAACGGAGTTGCGGACTTTTCGGATTGGCTGTTCAGTAACCTTGTAGAGCCAATGCTCAAAACGCCACCCATCAGTACGGATCCTAATAATGATTCGTACAAGATATGGTCCAGTTTTCGCATTTACGGCAATATTCTATTGATCATAGCGTTGTTGGTACTGGTTTTTGGGCAGGCTATCGGAGGCGGGCTAATTGATGCCTACACTGTCAAAAAAATGATGCCCAGATTGCTAGCCGCGGCTATTTTGATCAATCTGTCAGTTTATATTGTTGCCCTTTTGGTTGATATAACCAACGTTATTGGGGGTGGACTGGGGCAGCTCATGATAGCGCCAATAAAAGAATCGGCCCAATTCAAATTCAGCCCAAGTGGTATTCAAATAGCTGGGATAGCAGGAGGGGCGGGGACGGGACTGATAGCGGCATATTTGGGTGGTGCAAGTGGTATTTTATTTTCAACCGGAGCTTTAGGGGCGGCGGCATCCTTTGTGGGTTTGTTTGTATTGCTACCTGCCGTTCTTGGGTTGATTGGTGCGTTTGTAACTCTAGTCATTAGAAACGGCTTGATATTGTTCCTAGTGCTCATCAGCCCCGTGGCATTTGCATTGTATTGTTTGCCTAATACTGAAAAATACTTTAAAAAATGGTGGGAGTTATTATTTAAATCGCTCCTGGTTTATCCAATAGTAATCGGCATTTTCGCGATAGCCGACATCATGACCGTAACTATCATGAAAGCTAACGGGGTTACTAATAACGAGCCTTTACTCCAGCAAACCGCCCAAAGTTTTTCAAGCATCTTGGCCGCCCTAATAGCGTTTGTACTACAATTCCTGCCCCTCGTGTTGATTCCTTTTGCTTTCAAATTCGCCGGCGGGGCAATCGGCAGTCTTTATACGACCATTAGTGGATTTGGCAACCGAGGTTCCGAAGCCATTAAGGGCAACGTCAACGATCCAAACAGCCTAAGAAACCGTACTAAGTACAATGTAGCAGATAAAACAACTCGGCAACGTGAACGTGGCGTTGCAGCAGGGCTAGCCAACGGCGCGTCTCGTCGGGAAAGACTGATTGCAAGAGGTATGAATTATGGCAACCTCCAAGCACGTCGTTCTGGGTTCAACAAACAACGTTCGGAGATGCTTCAATCTCAAATTGCCACAGGCGATGATAGCAATATTCGTGATTTGTTTATAGCTTGGGATGATGGCTCTTCGGGTAATGAAGCAGGCTGGTATCGAAGAATGGATATGGAGAACGGTCATGCGGTTGCTGGTGCATCATCGATTTACGGCGATTATAAGACGGGTAAAATGGCACACGCCAAATCAATGAGCTTGTATGGTGGAGATACGTCCGCCGCCCAAGATGCTCTTTATTATGAGTGGAAGAAAACTGGATTTGAGCCCACGCAGATGCGAAGGATCGAAAGTCAGTACGGTGACATTATTGCCGAGCACGGATTTACCAACCAAGAAGGTACTGGCATGATGAAAGGTGTTGGCTTCAGACATCAGGGCCAGTCACTTTATTCTAAGTACAGTGCTTTTAAGTCAGATAGTAACGGAAACTGGGGCTGGAAAACAGATGTGGTAGGCATGACCAAGGAAGTTTCCCACAACATTGATACTTATGGTATGAGCAAACAAGATGTTTCTACATATAATGCGATGTCTGACGGTTACACGAGGGTTTCTGCAACGCTTGCAAACTATGATGCTAACGTAAGCGACGATGCGATAGTTCAGGGTGGTGATTTTAATGGGCGGTCAGTTGGGCAATTACGAGATACACAAAATAGACTTAAAAGCATTGCTGGTTCACTTAATCCCAATCAAGCCCAAGGTAGACCACAAATTATTCCTGGATCAGGCGAAGGAACAGAACCACAAGTATCGGGTTACGGTGGCGTCAGTAATGCCCCTGTTGAAGTGCGAGATGCCGCTATACGCTTTTATGAAACAGTACATCCACCCACACAACCCCCTAATGGTGGCGGCGGTAGTGGCGGCAACGGTAGTGGTATCATTATTCCGCCAAGGGGCTATACTGGTTCCCAGGGATAAATACATATGGCAACATATAAAGTACTACAAGATATTGAGGCAGAGGACAAATTTCTCGGGCCACTAACACTTAAGCAGTTTATTTACGCGGCAATCGCCGCTATTTGTGCTTATTTGAGCTTTTTGGCTATCAGTAGAGGTGTTGGCTATATAACGTTTATATTTCTACCCTTTATAATAATTACTGGTTTTTTTGCCTGGCCATGGAGTCGAGATCAGCCAACAGAGATTTGGGCACTAGCTAAGATTCGCTTTATGTTAAAACCTCACCGTCGCATCTGGAATCAAAGTGGCGTTAAAGAAATGGTAACTATAACCGTCCCGAAAAAAATTGAAAGAATACTGTCTAAAAATTTTTCCGAAACAGAAGTTCGCAGTCGCCTAGAGGCTCTTGCCAACACCATTGATAGTCGCGGTTGGGCTGTTAAAAATGTTAATGTAAATCTATATAGCCAGCCAGGCTATGAAACGATCATCGGGGAATCTGATCGGCTTGTTGCCTTATCTAGCTTGCCACGAAATGTCGTAGCTGTGGATATCCATGACACTGATGACATATTAGACGAACATACCAGTCCAACTGCACAACATTTTGATCAGATGATTGCCGCCTCGGCACAGACACATAAACAGCAAATCACCGACCAAATGAAACAATTTACTCAACTACAAAACAACAATAATCCCATTGCCAACGGCCCACCGCCAGACTACTGGTTTATGCGTGGCGACCCTGCAAGCACCGCCAAAATCCCTGCAGGACAGGCTGTTTTTCAAAAGTCGCAGGTAGTCATTCCTGGGGCTGACGATGCTGCATCACACACCCAAGCTCAACCTACGGCCGACGACCAAAAAATTCTTGAGAAGATTCATATGAACAGTAAGCCCAGCCCTGCCTATGGGCACATGCGCACTATAAAACCCCTTTCTGAACAAAATAAGCCATCCAAGACCGCTTCTGGCACCGTTACCAACTCATCCATAATAGAATTTGCCAACAATGACGACCTAAACATAGCAACCATAGCTCGTCAGGCTGATAAAGCCAACAAAAAAGAACCACCCCAAGATGAAGTAGTAATATCCCTTCGGTAATTAACACGAGTTTCGGACTTTTCCATCGCCCCAGTTCATCCCGCATATGCGGGGACTATAGCTACAGCTACCTCTCCGCCAGATAAAACTGTTTTCGCTCGGTTTGGTGCAACCTGGCATCGACGGCTAAGTCCGAAACTCGTGATTAAGTGTAAGAGTCACAAAATTCCCCACGGGCTTTCCGGTTACGTTTGTTTCGGCTATACTTTAATAGAACTTTCGCACTTTTGCATTGATAACAGAGTAGAGATGATTGGTACGAAAACTGTTTGGATTCTTGAGGAGTACCAATAGGTACACCGAGAAAATACAGACAATTTGTAGTCAATCAGCTGTGGTCTGTTGCGATGAAAAAGTGCGAAAGTCCTATTCAATCTATACACGACCACAAATTAAAGGGTGGACAAATTTGCTAATGGACCCAAATTCATATAATCAATCACAGACGCCACAACTTCCGGAAAACGGTTATGGGCCCTATGGGCCGCAGCCGGCGGTTGCTGGCGGTGCTGGCTATCCACCCCTGTCAGCGGCAAATTCCCAACAAACCCCCATGATTGGTGGATCGCCAGTAACGCGACAGACCGTACCCGTCAAAACCAATCCAAACAGTACCCAAAACAGCCTGCAAATAGCCGAAATCCGTGATGGTATTGTAATAATGAATGATGGCTCATTCAGGTCGGTCGTAATGGTAAAATCTATCAATTTTGACCTTATGAGCCCCCAGGAACGTGAAGCCGTTGAGTACAGCTATCAGGGTTTTTTGAATTCTTTATATTTTCCGATCCAGATATTTATTCGTTCGCAAAAGGTTGATTTAGGTCCATACATTGAAAAACTTGATAAAATACGTTCTGAACATGACAATATGCTCTTGGCACTTCTCATGGAAGATTATCTGACGTTTATGAGTGATCTAGCCCAACAAACCAACATCATGGACAAGCGCTTTTATATAATTATCCCTTATTATTCAACTCTTGATGTGCAGCGCGCCCTAACTTCCAGTAAAAATTTCTTTTCTGGACTAGCCAGTCTATTTAATTCCAAAGAACAACATGTAGTGATCAATGAGGCCGATCTCAACAAGGCCAAAGACGAACTACGTAATCGCGTACAGTCTGTGCTGGGTGGTATGCAACAATGCGGAATCCAGGGTATTCCGCTAGATACCCAGGAATTGATTGAGCTGTTTTATGATACCTACAACCCAGAAACTGCAACGCGCCAACAACTCAAGAATTTTGATGACCTCACGGCACCCGTAGTAGTAAAGGGCGAAGGGCTAGCCCCACAGCCCAACCTAGACAAGGAATTACAGTGAATCACGACCCACTACCTATCACAAGTTTCGCTCATTCAGCTGCAATCTGGTATAAACGACTAGGTATAAAATTCGTAACTATAGCCCCCGCAAAACAAATTCACGGCTTTTTGAACCGCCCTCTCCGGTCAAAAGCTGTCTTTCCTCACTCACCTTATCTAATGATATGCTTCCCTCGGAAAAGCCAGTTTTTGACTCGAAGATCATCGGCTCCAAAACCCCCGAATTTGTTTTGCGGGGGCTATATGTGTGGATCAGATGTCAGAAATAACTCCAGGGGAGACGTTTAATGGCCTTATTTAAAAAGAAGCCACCGCTAGATCCAGTAACTCTTGCCCAGCAACAACGTGCCAGAGAAGAAGTGGAAGTCAATACTGCTTTCCAAAAAGGCATTACCGCTCTACGTGATTTTATTGCCCCAAGTTCAATAGAGTTTTTTGGCACACACTTCCAGCTCGGCACCCGCTACGCCAGAACATATTATGTTTATGGATACCCCCGACAGATATTTACCGGATGGTTGAGTAGCATGGTTAATATTGACGAAATAATCGATTTGTCGATGGTCATATATCCTGTTGAGAGCCAGGTAGTATTAGAAAATTTACGTAAGAAGGTCGGTCAGCTGGAAGCGGGCATCATGATTGATTCCGAAAAAGGTCGAGTTCGCGATCCAGGCAAACAGGCGGCTATCACAGATGCCGAGGAAATGCGGGACAAATTACAGGTTGGCGAGGAACGTTTTTTCCGTTTTGGATTGTACTTCACAATTTATGCCAACAATATTGATGAGCTCGAGTTTGTTTCCCATAAAATAGAATCGATTTTGGGACAACAACTGATTTATTCCAAAGCAGCCTCTTCTCAACAAGAACAAGGCTTTAATAGCACTGTCCCGCAATTTACCGACCAGTTGCAAATCAAACGCAATTTCTCTACCGGAGCACTTAGTACTAGTTTCCCGTTCACATCAGCCGATCTAAGTCAGGATAACGGTATTTTGTACGGCATTAATATGCATAATTCTGGGTTGGTTATTTTTGATCGCTTTACGCTGGAAAATGGTAACTCGGTGGTTTTTGCCAAAGCCGGTGCTGGTAAATCGTTTACTGTCAAACTCGAGGTTTTACGTAGCATGATGTTTGGCATTGACGTGTTTATTATTGACCCAGAAAATGAATACCAGCGCATGGCTGAAGCCGTGGGCGGTGCTTATGTGCGTTTGAGCCTAAGCTCTGCCACGCGAATTAATCCTTTCGATTTGCCTCAAGTCGTTGATACCGAAGAAGCCGACAATGCTCTTAGAAGCAATCTTATTACACTACATGGTCTATTACGCTTAATGATGGGCGGTGCTCAAGCCCAAATGATGGGCGGTACCGCAGCTGCCATGCCCGCTCTATCCCCCGTAGAAGAGGCCGATTTAGACGCGGCGCTTATTGAAACCTACGCCAAGGCCGGTATCACCAATGATCCGTTAACGCACAGGTCCCAACCGCCCACAATAAACGATCTCTACGATACATTACTTCATATGGGAGGAACGGGCCCGCAGCTGGCTCAACGTTTGCGAAAATACACTACGGGTACCTTTGCCGGTATTTTTTCTCAACAATCCAATATAGACATAAATAATCCTATGGTTGTTTTCAATATTCGTGACCTAGAAGACGAACTCCGTCCGGTAGCCATGTATATAGTCTTGAATTTTATCTGGAATAAGACGAAAGCCGAAAAGAAAAAACGCATCTTGGTGGTTGATGAAGCCTGGCAACTTATGAAGTATGAAGATTCGGCTAATTTCTTATTCTCTCTAGCTAAAAGATCACGAAAATACAATCTGGGCATTACAACCATAACCCAAGACGTAGAAGATTTTATGGGTAGCCGTATGGGACGGGCAATTGTGGCTAATGCTTCAATGCAAATACTCCTCAAGCAGTCTCCATCGGCCGTAGACGTACTGGCGGATGTGTTTAAGTTAACCAGTGAGGAAAAAAAACGGCTTAGTCAATTTCCGGTAGGACAGGGCTTATTCTTTGCCGGTCAAAACCACGTTCATATCCAAATTACCGCCAGCCCAACAGAAACCGGACTAATTACTACCAATCCTGAACAAGTCCGACAAATAGAGCGACAGGAGGCTATTGATCAACCACAAGGCACTATTGATCTTAGCAACCGACTAACTCCTGGTGTATGACACGAGTTTCGCACTTAGCCATTGATGCCAGGTGGCAACTGGCTGGTTACGGTTGTTCAATCCGAGGGAGACATAACCATTGTTATGTTGAGTGAGGAATGAGCGACTGTAGCCTGTCAGGTGTCATCTGGAGCGATGGAAAAGTGCGAAATTCGTGTATGATAGACATAAGGTAGGTGAATGGCTCTTAAACTTGATAACAAACCAGATCAGGATAGTCCTTACGATGACGGCAACCTAGGTTGGTACAAGCCCGATGCTGATAATTTGGAGGATTCTTTTGCCGCTCCAAGTGCCGGTAACAACGACCTGCCGCCAAACCATCCTAGCCGTGGCAAGACCCCAGAACAACTAGCTAACGCGGAATCCGGAATATCCGGTGCCTCCGATGCACTAGACACCACCTCCGCTAAAGAGTTAGGCTTAGTAAACGAGCTGGCTCATCAGGCAGGTAAAATCCCCTCTGGATCTGGCAATAATGTGCCGGGCAAGATTGTTGGGGCTATTGGCGGTAAGGGACGTTGGCTTGTTGGCGGAGGTCTAGGCGGGGCAATCGCCACTTTTGCAATTTTTAGTATTTTACAAGGACCTTTTCAGCTAATCCATTTGGGACAAATTCTTAGTAAGTTCTCCCGAGGAACAGACAGTTCAATCTCAACTCGCCTGAAGAAACATTTTATCCATTACCGCGGAGGATTAACTACTGATGTTGGACAAACTCGCGTAGGCTATGCTGGTAACCGAGTCTATAAGAGAGTAGAAGCTCAACTCAAGAATATTGGGGTGGAGTTTCAGAGAGACCCAAAGACTGGCCGGCCTCTTTCTCAATCAATAGACATATCAAAACATCCAAAATATCAAGGCATGTCACGAACCGAAGCCATTCGCGCCATAGCTGAAGATCATAAAATACCAGGGAGTGCGGTTGAGAATGCTGGTGGCCATAAATTTAGTATCAATTGGCGTGATTACAGCGATCGTAGTGTGAGACAAATGACCTTTACCAGCTTAGAACATATAGAAGACGGTAAAATTCTTAACGGTATGAATAAACGTGTTATGTCAAAATACTTTAATCTACCCAGTCTATTCCACCCCTTGCGCAAAATAACATCTGGCATAGAAAATAAATTATCCATTAGAAGTGCTCGACTTGCCAGAGAAACAAGCCGCCAAGAAACTAAGCGCGCAAAACTAAAGACTAAATACGAGGAGGCCAAAACCAGTATAAACGAGGCAGTATCGCCCTACAGAAAGGCAGTAAACGCCACTCTATTCGTAGCGGCTGGTCTTTGTGTTGTTAAGAGCATCTCAAAAGCTATACCGCTAGTAAATTATGCTAATGTGGTGGTGCCGGCTATGATAGCGTCCACAGATAAGCAGGCATTAGGCTCCCAGACACAGTACAATGATGTCCCTTCTTTGAATCAGATAGGAGATATTACCGAGAGCCTCAAAGATGAGAATGGCAAAACCGTATGGGAAGGGAAGGTACTTAATGCCATGGCCACAGAAGGTCCCGGTCAGGGTGAAGATATTGAAGATGGCTACAAACAGGCATTTTCTATCAATACTACCAGTAGCGCTGTGGTAAGTACTGTTAATGGAATCGGCGATAATCGAGTTAGTGGTGCCGTATGCAGTCCCCTTGGTTTTGCCGTTCAAGGCATTGCCGGTCTGGTCTTGTTGGCCGTAGGCCCTGGAGGTTGGGCTGCAAAATCTAGCCAAGCTGCCGTATCGACGGTTGCCATCTCAGCAGCTATACATTTTATCGAAAAAGGCGCCATAGATCACTTGACCCAAGACCCAGTAAAATATTTTTCTGGACCTCAAGGAGGGAATCTTCTTGCTTATGGTGCCAGGGCATCTAGCAATCTAAATGCTATATCAATGGGAGGTGTTGAGCTTAGTAAAGCGGATAGTCTCGCTATAAACAAAGAACTTAACGAGCAGGATCTAAGCGATTTTCAAGAAAAGAGCTTTTTTACCCGAACATTTGACCCGAACGATTACCGATCATTGACAGCTAAAGCCATGCGGATGCCAAGCAAAAACCCAATTAACAATATATCCGACTTAGCCGTTAGTATATTAAACCCCTTAAAGCTAGTATCTAATTTGTTTTCGGTATGGACACCCAAAGTAAAAGCCACCGAACAACCATATGACTGGGGCTTTCCAGAGTATGGGATACCCCGACAAATTCTCAATAATACTAAATATGAAGATCCCTACGATAATGCCAATACTGTGGCGCCATTATTCGAAAAACATCAGTACATTGACAGGGCCAAGAATTGTTTTGGTGTTGATATTAGTCGTGGTCCTGAAGGATGGGATGCCGTTAAGACCGAGGAGATAAATCCTGTTGATGATAATTATATAAATGCGAAATGTAATGACTTTAGTGATGAGAACTGGGCAAGAACCACAATATTTGTCTTTGATTCTTCCATATCCACACTTACTGATTGCTATGCCGGTAACGGACAAGCGTGTTCATCGATTGGATTTAATGGCAAAGAAACGGCTAATTATGAATAGTATCCCAAGAAAACTTTTTTGGTTTTCTATTATATTTATATTTTGCTTCACTCAAACTGGCTTGTCGGTTTTAGCACTAAGCCCTGAACAAAAACGCGTCTTAAATAGTGGCGTATATTATTTCGATATCGAAGAAACCTCTACGGGCTGTATGGTAGATGTTGATACCAGTAAGCTATCGGGAGCTATTCCCGAGCCTCACAAAACACTGTTCGCCCAGGCCGCCGCCGCATACAAAACCAATCCTACTTATATTGCGTCCTTATTCCTGTCGGAGCATGCCAATAACTGGGCACCTTTTGATTCGCGCTGGGCAACATCACCTAAAGGAGCAAGTGGGCCATTCCAGTTTATGCCTGGTACATGGGCGGCTTATAAGGTTGACGGTAATAACGATGGTCAAGCCGATGTGATGAACATCTACGATTCAGCTTTTGCCGCCGCCAATATGGCAGCCGCAAATGGTGTTGATACTAACACCCCCTTAGGAGATATAAACACACCTTTTGCCAGAGGAACGTTAATTTTTCAGGCAGCTGTTTATAACTGGGGGGGAGGTAATGTATCAAAAAAGACTACTGATACTTCCCCTATATCCGTGGCGCCACCGGAAACCCAGAATTATATGCAAAATGTATACAGTCTGATATCTAGCGGTTTTACCAGTGGCGGAGGTAAATATCCCACACCTACTAGCAGTACGCCACCATCAACCTCGGCCATCAACTCTTCAACACAGTGTTCAGGTGGGGTGGTTACCGGCAGTATCGTGCAGACTGCCCTAAATTTTGCTTGGGAAACCGGAGGACATGGCCCAGATCAAAATGATGCCAAGCCAGAATACCGTACCGCTATGCCACAATACAATGGCAGTACTGGTAGCCAACCCTATAGTGATTGTGGCGTATTTACTTCTACTGTGATGATCGCTACTGGCGCTGATCCAAACTACCCAAAGCGAGGTACCAGTATCCAGGAAAACTACGTCAGAAATCACACGGAAAAGTATTATATTATTGAAAATATTGGTGATACTTCCCAGCTTCAGCCAGGAGATATACTGATATATAGCAAGGGATCCGGTATTGGACATACGTTTATTTTTACAGGCAGTCAACAGGGCTATAAGGGCGATTCAGTATCTGCCTCTCTTGGTGGTCATGTTCCACAAGCTTCGTCTGCAATTGCCTCAATTACATATAATGGTAGAGCCGGTGATTATATAGTCGCGAGGATAAAGTAAATTTATGAATAATATACCTAGGAGATTTTTGTTTATAGCTATCGTTGTATTTATAGCCACCGCAGTATTACTGATCTTTTCAGGTATTAATCGATCGCGCATGACGGCAAAAATAACAATAGAGGTGTCCCCCTCCGGCTCAACCATTAAGCTCAACGATAAAGGAATCAAAGAGGGCACTAAAAAAGTTCGCCCTGGCTCATATACCATTAAAGTTAGTCATGATGGTTTTACCACAGGATCAAAATCTATAACTATATCCAAAAATCAGGATGTCTATGTTGGTGTCGTTCTGGATCCCAGTTCTCTTAGTACCAATAACTGGTTTGATACCCATCCGGAGGATGCATTGAAGGGCGAGGGAATCACAGGCAAAAGCATGGACCAAGCATCCCAAGAACTTCAAGCTAAATTTCCAATCATTACTAACCTGCCACTTATTGATCAAGAGTATCGCATAGACTACGGAAAATCCAAAAAAGAGCCTGATAATCCACAGGCTTTAGCGATTGTCATAACGTATTATTCAGAAAGTGGCAAACAACAGGCTATTGATTGGATACGATTTAAGGGTTATAACCCTGATAATATGGAAATTATCTATATCAACAAACCATTTTCGTTTTGATATATTGCAAGTTTTAGTTAGGTGCCGAATAACTATGGGGTGGTTATGAGTTATTGACAGCGTAGGCATGTAGGCGTATATTGTAGGCATGCCTACAATACAATATACATTACGAAATATCCCCCCAGCCCTAGATAAGGCTCTAAGAAAAAGGGCAAAGATCACTGGCAAAAGCTTGAACCAAATTGTTTTGGGTGATCTGGTTGCCCATAATCATCTCCCAAATAATACAAATGAGAGTTTGAGTGAGATGTTGGACTGGTTTATTGGACGCGGTGTAGATAATGAGACTATTGCAGTACTTGATGAAGAAGACCGTTTGCAAAAGCGCTATATGGCCGAGAGAGAGTGGCGCAAGTGATTCTGGACACAGTTGCCTACAATGCGCTTCTAGAAGGCAATAAAACGGTAGTGGAGGTAATCAATTCGGCTAAGGAGCTTGTCATGCCTTTTGTAGTTATTGGCGAACTAAAGTACGGATACCTTAAGGGTTCGCGTCGGGAGCATAATGAACAAACACTGGAACAGTTTCTGTCCCAGCCGTATGTGCGCGTTGAATTGGCTCGAGTTGAAACGGCCGCCCATTACGCAGAACTCTACGTTTACGCCGAGCGACGCGGGCGGGCATTGTCGCATAATGACCTTTGGATCGCCGCCCTAGCCAAGGAAACCGGCTTGCCTCTGGTGACTCTTGATAAAGACTTTGTGGTTTTTGAAGAAATCCTCGGCAAACAACTGCACATCCTGCCCACCCAAAACCATTAATCCCAGCCCATCATTAAAATTCACGTGAGTTGGTTTAATTGTTGGTGGGGATGATGGTGCAGTTGTTTAGAAAATGCTGGACCACTACGTCGGCGTCGGTGGTGGTGATGAAGGTTTGGTAGCTGTCTAGAAACTCGGTTAGAGAACGGCGGCGTTTGCCGTCCAGCTCACTAAACACATCATCCAGTAGTAAGATTGGTTTTTTATTACGAGCAACTTCTATTAGGCTTAATTCAACTATTTTGAGTGCCAGTAGTAGTGTGCGAGTTTCACCACGAGAAGCTGAATCTTCGGCTGGATGGTTGTTTAATAGTATCTTGAAGTCGTCACGGTGCGGGCCATGTGACGTAAAGCCTCGGACAAAATCCAAATTAGTACTAGCCTCTAATTTTTTAAGCAGTGAGGTACTGTAATTATCAACAGAGCAAGCTGAATCATAGTTAACTTCTATTTGAGTCTTTGAGTTTGCGATTGTACTATAAAGCTCGCTCATTTTTTCGTTTAGGTTTTGCACTAGTTGTTGCCGGTAAGTCGCGATTCGGCCGCCCAAATCACTTAAACGCACATCCCAAACAAATAGTTGTTGCTGTGTGGTGTTTTGGGCACGTTTTAATAACGAATTGCGTTGCGTCAACACTCTACGATATTGACGCCTGACTTGCCCAAAATCAGGAATTGTTTGCTCTAGTAAATCGTCCATAAAATTACGCCGTAGCTCTGGCGAGCCATGAAAAAGCTGTAGGTCGTTGGGTTCAAATAAAACTACTGGCAAGGTCTTTACAAAACCCAATCTTACAAAAATCTGTTTATCAATCTCGAATGATTTTTTAACCCCATCTCCACTCCGTTCTAATTTGACTGTTCGTTGACCATTTTTGGTATGAGCATCTAGCCTTGCCCATGGTTTTTTATATCTAACTAATTGGTTATCTTTGGCTCTATAAGAACTCCCGTTACAGAGTATTTGTATAGCTTCGAGCAAGTTAGTTTTACCGCTGGTATTAGGCCCCACAATAATATTCACACCCAAACCAAGTTCAAAAGACTCGTCTTTGTATGAACGAAAGTTTTGTAACCTGATGTCCGTTATCATGCTTCTAATTGTAGCTTAGCTTTTTAGGGGCATGATTATATGAGTATAATCGGTGGTTTTTCCTGATTCGCGCAATACACTTGGTTCAAGTTTGCCATTAAAAGACAAGCTTACGTTTTCACTGCCAATTATATGCAAAGCATCTAATAAATAACGAGAGTTAAGTGTTATATTGCCATCGCCAGTTACTTTTGCTTCAGCTGCGGCAGTATTTTCTCCAAGCTGGGAGGCTATAGAATGGATGTTGATTTGTTGATCTTTATCATCAACATTTATAGTAATACTACCGGCACTTTCGCGGGCAAACAGACTCGATACTTTAGTGATATTAAGTAGTTCACTGTGTGGCAAGGTAGCTGTTACCGCAAATTTTTCGGGGATAAGTTTCCGGTAATCTGGGTATTTACCTTCTATTAGTCGGGTAATAAGCTCAATTTCACCAACCCGAAAAAGAACTTGTTGATCATCACTGGTAACCTCAATATCTCCATCAAAATCACCAATAATCCTTAGCAAGTCCTGCATAGCAGAGCAGGGGATTAGTAAATCTATGGTTTCTTTTGTGTTTATTAGATTCTTCTCTGCCAAACGATAACTATCGGTAGCTACGGCATAAAGACTGTTATTAAAGGTGTGTAGATATACGCCTGTTAGCACTGGACGAGCTTCATCTGAAGATGCTGCTATAATGACTTGTTGCAGTCCTTTTTTAAGTATTGGTGCTGGTATCACCCAGTTTTTACCTTCGGTGATGGCCGGCATAATCGGAAAATCTTCAGCACTAATACCATTAATTACTGATTGATACTTTCCTGAAGATATTTTTAATTTATTATTATCTAATTCAAGACTAATTATGTCACTAGGTAAACTACTTACAAAATCCTGCATTAACCTAGCCGGAACAGTAATAGCTCCTTCTTTACTAACTTTTGAACCAATAAAATTAGTCATGGCTATATCGAGGTTAGTAGCGGATATACTTAGACGATTATCAATAACCTTAAGTAGTACATTCGATAAAATAGGGAGGGTGCCACGAGTGGTTGCTATACGAGCAACAGTATTAAGGGCACGAGATAGGTTTTCCTGGGTTACTTGTAATTTCATATAAATACTCCTTTTATTTAAATATCTTAATTAGTAGTTTCTTTAATAGGTATTGTGGAAAGTGTGTAAAAACCTAACCGCACATCAAGAACTAGCCGTACTAAATATGTGGGAATGTTGGTGTATAAAAAATGTATAAAAAATGGAAAGTCCATAGTTTTATACCCAGTAACCAAAAGTCCAAAACCCATCCGTGTAAAATCACCCCCAGTTACGCACAGGTTTACCTTGTATTTTTGCACAACTCGTACACAACCAACCACGTGTGATGATGAGTTTTGGATTTGGCTTTTATGCATAAAGGTGTGCCCTTATCTCACTAATGGCTAAACGTATATCAGCATCTAGAGCCATCTCTTTATCTATTTTTTCTACAGAATGAATAGCAGTTGTATGGTCTTTGCGGCCCAACTCCCTGGCTATTTTAGGGAAACTTAGATGTAGCTCACTTCGTAATATGTGCATTGCTATCTGACGTGGCACTACTATGTCTTTGTCGCGCTTAGGGCCAACAATTTCATCAAGCGGTATATGAAAATATTTGGCGGTACGTTCAACAATTTGTTTGGGGTTAATGTGTTTTGGACGATTTTTTGCAGAACCAAGTAAACCAATAGCTATACTAATATCTGGATCTAGTTCGCGCATTTCACAAAATGCTAATAATTGATTTAGCGCCCCTTCAAGCTCTCGAATATTGGTCTGAATAAGATTGGCCAGAAACTCGACTACTGGCTGCGGTAGGTCTATAGAGTGGGCGTGGGCCTTGGTCTGGACAATAGCACAGCGCGTTTCAAAATCCGGAGTCTGCATATCTATACTCATCCCCCATGCAAATCTACTACGTAGGCGTTCCTCTAGTGTTGGTATATCTTTAGGTGGTCTATCACTACTAATTATTATTTGCTTATTGGCTTGATGTAGGGCGTTGAATGTATGGAAAAATTCTTCTTGAGTCTTTTCTTTTCCGGCTATAATTTGAACATCATCAACAATCAAAACATCGGCACTACGGTAATATCCCGCAAAATCAGTATTTTTCTTGTAACGTATAGCGTCTAGAAATTCTTGTACAAATTGCTCGGTAGATATATAAACTACATGCGCTCCAGGATTATTAGATGCTATGGCGTTACCGACTGCCTGAATCAAATGAGTTTTCCCGATACCAACCCCACCATATACAAAAAGAGGATTATATTTTGTACCAGGGTTACTAGCTATGGCTTGACAAGCGGCATAGGCTAATTCATTACCAGACCCAACTACGAAGTTTTCAAACGTGTAACGTTCATTGAGTCCCTGTCTATAAGTATGAGTTAGTGTTGTTGGCGAGGGACGATTAGCTGTTCGAGCTCCAGACTGTGCGGATTCTAGGACTATCGGGTCATCATCAGTTTTTTTATGGAGTGTTGCCCCAGAGTAAATCTTATATTCAATGCGTTCTGGCTCCGCGCCGTTCTTTTTAAGTGTATCGGCAATTAGTTGATTATATTTTCTTTCTAATTGTTGTTTAACAAAGACGTTTTGCACACCAATCACCAAAATGTTGTCTTTATGTCGTAGCAAACGAGTATTTTTAAACCACGTAACAAAACTACCCCTTGAAACAGTAAGTTCAATTTCGCCGAGCACTGCTTGCCACAAACTATCCTGCATATGTTTCCCTCACACTTCTCAATCTTGCCAATAATCAGTATAGTCAATAACCCAGGACTTTTCCACAACTTTATAAAGAATAAAGCCTACAATCACGATACCTACCCCGAACAGATAGAAAGTTGTACACACCCAAAAACCGTCCCTGCAAAACTGTGGAAAATGGTTATATAGTCGTGGATAACCACTAAATAATAGAGGGGTAAATATTGTTAATTTCACTCATTAAGCCCAACAAATAAGAGTAAACTCGACTTACATAAACTGGACCTATCGCAAAATCGCCCGTTCCCAGGCTAAATCAGCTCGAGTTGGGAGTGGTTTGACTGAAGGGGAGGTAGCCTTAGCTACATCGAGAGAAGACAGACCGCTACCAGCCGAGATGAATTGGTCTCGGGATGGGGGGAGCTTTGCGACAGGTCCAGTAAAACCGTCTGTTCCCAGAGTGAATTATCTCGAGCGAAAATGTTTCCTTGGAAAAACAAGGATTTTATGCGATAATTGTAGTCTATGCCAAAAAGAACCTACCAACCAAAAAAACGCAAACGTGCTCGTGAGCATGGTTTTATGAAACGAATGGCTACCAAGGCTGGTCGTGCTGTTTTAGCTCGTCGCCGACTAAAAGGTCGCAACCGTTTGTCTGCGTAATAATTCGCCCAAAATCTGAATATGATAAATTTCTGTCATCTGTCATATATTTCCTGTAATCTGTATTTATGATTAGCCGCAAACATCGTTTTCATGGCTACGGATCGCTAAAGTACGTTTACAGGCATGGGCAAACTGTACGTGGTCCACTGACATCACTAAAATATACCCACAATGATCGACGGCAAACATATCGTTTAGCAATAGTGGTTAGTAAAAAAGTTAATAAATCGGCAGTTACGCGTAATCGTATTCGTCGTCGTTTATATGAGGCCGTTCGTCAATACGAGTCTAAAATAATTGAACCATACGATTTGGTAATAACCGTTTTTCATGAGCAAGTCGCTGAACTTTCGTTCGATGATCTTGATAGATTGGTTAGGGCACAGCTAAAGCAGGCCAACGTGGTTTTGGAGCCGATGATCTTCGAGTCAAAAACTGGCTTTTCCGAGGGAAGCATATCCTTAGATAAGGTGAGTGAGGAAAAACAGCTTTTGACCGAAGAGGGCGGTTCAAAAAGCCGTGAATTTGTTTTGCGGGGGCTATATATAGGGCTTTCACGCTTTTTCCCCAACAGGCGTGATATTATAGATGCAAGAAAGGGAAATTATGTTCGCATCTTTTTTTAATACTCTTATTATTCAACCGATTTTCAACCTGCTGGTTTTTATCTATGCCATACTGCCAGGACATAATTTTGGCCTAGCTATTATTATATTCACTATTGTTGTGCGTCTTTTGATGTGGCCACTGATCAGGAAGCAACTGCATCACGCCAAGGCTATGCGGGAACTGCAGCCGGAGTTAAAACGTATCAAACAGGCCACCAAGGGTAATCGTCAGAAAGAATCAATGATGCTCATGGAACTTTACAAAGAGCGTCAGATTAGTCCATTTTCATCAATCGGTATTCTGATCTTGCAAATTCCTATTCTTATTGCGCTTTATAGTGGACTACGTCGGGTTATTGATGATCCACAAGCTATTATCGACTTCTCTTATTCTTGGTTACATAATTTTGGTTGGATGAAAGATCTGGCAGTTGATATAAACCGTTTTGATGCCTCACTATTTGGGGTTATAGATCTTAAAAGAGCGGCACTCGGGAATGGTGGTATATACTGGCCGGCTATGTTCATTGTAATTGGCAGTGCTGTAGCCCAGTATTATCAGAGCAAGCAACTTATGCCACAGAATAAAGATGGACGTAAATTACGCCAAATACTCAAAGATGCCGGTGGTGGCAAGGAGGCTGATCAGGCCGAAGTTAATGCGGCTATCGGCCGGAATACTAAATATCTTATACCAGGTATGATTTTTATCTTTACCGTCAATATTGCTTCAGCCCTTAGCTTGTATTGGCTAATTAGTGGCCTAACTGCGTTCATCCAACAATCTAGTGTGCTCAAGCAGGACGAAACAGAACTGGAAGCAATAGCTGATCAGCCACCCAAGAAAAATATTATTGATGGTGAAGTTGTTATTAAAAAACCAACAAACCCCAACAAAACCAAAGCATCCTATAAAAAGAAGCGGAGGAAAAAGTAATGGAAGAATCTATTCAGTACGCCAAAAAATATCTTGAAGATCTATTGTCTTTTTTTGGGCTGAACACGGATGTTTATGCTACTACAGAAGATAATGAAGTTATCGAACTGAATGTTCCGAGTACTCATTTGAACGGATTTTTGATTGGTCAGCGTGGTGAGACGGTGCGTGCTCTGCAATTTATGGTCAGTAATGCGCTTAGAAGTAACGAATTTGAATTTACTCGCGTCAATATAGACGTAGCAGATTATAAAAAGCAACGCGCCAGTCGCCTGGAAGACCGTGCCATGGAATGGGTTAACGCCGTGAAGAAGTCGGGTAAGCCTATGAATTTGCCCCCCATGAATGCTGCTGACCGTCGTGTAGTACACAAACTAGCCAGTGGACAGGGCCTTGAAACGGAATCAGTAGGTGAAGGCCGCGACCGCCATATCGTCCTAAAACCCGGCGGTGAAGGCCATTCTGCAAATGAAGATTCTAGTACCAAAGACAAACCTGTAGATGAAGTTACCAACACCTCCGAAAATAACACATTCGAAACCAACATCCCTGAGGCCAACATCCCCGGAGCGACCACCCCCGAAATCAAATCTTCTGAGGCCAACACTTCTGAAAATAACCCAGAAGAATAATTTCCACCAAACCCCCATAATGAATAAACATATATATAAAAAACGCTATAGCGCGTTATATATAACAACTATCTGAGGATGTTTTTGAATTGTTTGACTAGCTGATTGTGATTACTCACATCTTCGGCCACGGCATAGACGAAGTATTTTTTTACTTCTGGATAAATATCGAACAAGATTGCCACAAACTCCTCCACACCATATGGATAAACAAATACACTACGTTGCAGCTGCTTGAACCCAACCCTTTTCATATGTCTGGATAAATAATCCCTAACTTGTTTGTGCTGTTCAGGGATATCAAATGTTACAATACGCCACTTGCCATCCCACCTAATGTTAGGAAGTTCAAGACGTTCGAAAGAAGCAATTTGGCTTCGTTTTGAGCCGCCATCTGTCAAAGTTACTCGATAATCACCATCCACTTGTTCCTCTACAGAAACCAGCTTGCGCTGCTTCAGGTACTTAGCTATCCTTTTTGCTTCATGCTTTTTGTCCCGTCCGGTTAGAAAATTGTCCAATATCTTCTCTAGCGCCACTAAACTATTCGGCGCCATGATGGTTAGGCCAACTACGCCAGCGGTAGCGACACCAACAACAAACAAATCGATAATTTCACTAGTTTTATTTCTAATCGGCATATTATATATAATAAGCTATAGCTGGGTATTTATAATAATGGAGGGCTATTACGGGGTGGGGTTTTACATTACATTAGTCAATGCACCTATTGAGAATAAACTGGACTTACCCAAAATCGCCCGTTCCCAGGGCAAATCAGCTCGAGTTGGGAGTGGTTTGACTGAAGAAGAGGTAGCCTTAGCTACAGCCCCCGCAAAACAAATTCCCGACTTTTCGAATCACCCTCTTTGGCTTTTCGAATCACCCTCTTTGGCCCAAAACCGCCTTTCCTCGTTCAACGTATCTAAGGATATGTCTCTCTCGGAAAAGTCAGTTTTTGACTCAAAGATCATTGCTTCAAAAACCCACGAATTTGTTTTGCGGGGGCTATAATACCCGGGGCATCATCCCCGATTAATGACGCTATCTCCGAAGGAACAAAATAAAACGACTAGTGAACTTGGTAACCAGGTCCAAATATGTTGGAGACCCTGAGTAGCAGTAGAGAGAAAATAAACACGGCAACCAAGAAAAGCTTTACGTAATTTCGTGAAACTAGTCTGTGTAGGCCAGGATAAAGTGCGACAAACAACCCAAATGCCACCAAATAGCGACTCATCCTAACGAGCACGGCAATAACTACAAACGTTACTAGTGACAATCCTGCGGCTGTAGCTGTCAACGTAAAAACCTTGTACGGCACACCAGAAAAAGGCTGGTAGATTAATCCCCATACGCCGAGCTTGTCATACCAAGCCATAGTCTGCTCGACCATTGCTGGCTGGACGTAGGGTAAGCCCGCGATAGTGGCTGGTGAGGCATGAATAAAAAAAGCGACGATTGTCCCGGCCATAGTACCGCCTAGGTCATATACCAGCAATTCTCGTTTTCTCCTAATCCTCATAAAGACCATGAGTAGTAGTAAAAACTCTGGAATGACAAACCAAATCAATGCTTCGCCCATAGCCCAAAAGAAGATCAGGTAATTTGCCTGGCGGCTAAGAAAAAAGTTCTCTAAGTGGCGACTTAGGTTTAATTTTACCTCGCCATCCCTATTACGCCTAAGATAATAGACAAGATAAAATGGCAACATAAATAGAAGGATCAAAGCTAGAATTAAAACGTAGTCCCCAACTATCCTTAATAAATCACCAAACATACCAGGACCATAGTCTCATAATAATTTTCAAGCCAAAAGCTTTTTCTGAATATCTTAGCAAGCTGACTTTCTGAATCAGTTTTTAGGAGTAATAACCTATTGTAGATATTTACAAAACCAATAAATACCAGAGCGGAAATCGCTAGCCCACCAAGCTCTAAGTGGCTTACAATTAGCCAGATGATTAGCGGATAACATATAGCTGCCATGAGTAAACTAAAGGTCTTAGTGGCAGTTTGCCCATAAACCAAATAAAAAGTTCGTTTGTTGTTTTTCTTATCTCCGGGCGCGTCTTTAAAATCTTTCAAAATTGATATCGACATGCGAGCAAGCATGAAAAGCACCAAGATTAAAACATTAATTCCTCGCCCACTTAGTAAAAAACCAAATGCTAACAGCAAAGCAGAATATAAAAATCCTAAAAGTGTGATAGAGAGTATTGGCCGTCTAGAGGCTTGAATCGGAGGAGAGTTATAAGCCCAGGCCAATGCAGAGTAGAGCAGCACAAATCCAATGTTTAGTTCTTTATTGGAGCCAAACGAAGCTATAAACACGGACACAATGTAAAGATTAATCATAGTTTGCCGTAATGACTGCGAGCTAACCAAACCATTAGTCAAGGGCGTTGATCTATGGTTAGATTTATCTATTTCCAGATCAAGAATATCGTTCTGAATTGTAAAGACAGAATGTAGTATGACGATTAATAGAAAGCCAACTATAATATCCTGCCAATTAACGACGGGATCATAAAAGAAGTAACTTATAAAAAACGGCAATAGTGCCGCAGGAGCATTGTAGGGGCGGGCAAGATCAATAAAGTAACTCGCAGCTGCGACAGCTTCCTTGATAGTTTTACTGGAGCCCATCTAACGATTACGAGCCCATACGAAAATCGCCCCAGCCGGTACTAACTAACAGAAATAAGATTCCAGTAAGCGCCAAAATACCAAGACCAAAAATCATACAAGCGACCATTATCAGTTTAAATATGGTGTGTACTACAACTTTTCCGGTGCTGGCCGGTGTTGTGCTCGTCTGCACAGACTGTCTGGTATGGTTATAGGCGTAGAATATCGCGACCACTACCAGGGGCAAAAATAAAGACGCTCCAAGCGGAGTAAAAAACGTGAGTACAAGCAGCGCAAGTATTACGAAGCTTGTATAGTTAGTGGTCTTTGAAGTCCCTGTGGAGCTATCCTGTAGTTGGTTGGACTCCGCTGAAGCTACAGATGGTGAAGGTTGGTCGGCAAAAACCCCGACAGTCGCCGTTGGGTAAACGGCTTGTGGCTGGACAACAGGGGTGGGTGGATAATTATGATTCTGTTCGTTGTCTTCCATGAGCACCTTTCATAGTTATGAGAAACTCATTAGAAATTATAAGCATCAAGAAAGAAACCGAGATAGCTGTGAAGGATAGGGCTACAGTCATAGGTGCCTTGGCCAGTATGAATATGACAGCGGCCAGAGTAGCTGTGGTGTACATATAAGAATAAAGCTTTGCCAGTGAAGGTGTTTTTTGTGTCAGCATTGTTGCCATGCGCAAATTAACTGGCAGCCATATCATTAAAAAGGCAAAAGTAATAGTAAACGATACTAGCCGCTGAGAATTAAAGAATAGAATCCCATCAGTCATGAATGGCATGGGATAAAAGAAAAAGGCTCGGACTAAAAACAGAGAGACGCCAGCAGCAGCTAGCCCGTAGACAAAAAGGTGTTTGCGTCGGTGTTTGGCGAACAGTATGTTCGACATCAGTATAGTGGCAGCCAAGAGTAAGGCATCACCAGCAATAACAGATAGAGCCAATAAATCTAAATCACCAACTATACTCACAGCACCCCAAATTAAGAAAGCCAAACCAAGTAGAATATATGCAGCGGCAAAATTATTGATAACGGATAAGTTTTGTTTTTGTTGTAAGACCCTTAAACGGTAGGCAAAGATGCCAAACAGAATTCCAGTAGTGGTAAACCCCAAAGCCGCTAACATATTTTGCCCCTCCTATAGACTACTAATAAGAGTTTAGCATATACTTGAATTGATGGACACAACATTTTGGTGGCTAGTAGCCCTTGCTTACTTATGTGGATCAGTGCCTTTTGCAAAAATAGTTGGCAAAATGTACGGTATTGATATACAGAAACACGGTAGTGGCAATATTGGTTTTGCTAATACCGTCAGGGTTTTGGGCTGGAAGGCTGGTTTTATGGTCTTGCCTGGAGATGTACTGAAAGGCACTGCACCCACATTGTTAGCCACAAAATATCTGGATACAAACCTGGTGATGATTGTAGCCCTGTTCGCCATTTTGGGACATATTTTCCCGATTTGGCTGAAGTTTAAGGGCGGCAAAGGCATAGCCACTGGCCTAGGGGTAACACTGGTTATTAACCCAGTCATTGGCTGTTTGGCGCCAGCTGTGTATTTAGTCAGCTTCTATTTCTTTAGAAAATCGGCCCCCTCTTCAATCACTGCAGCCTGGAGTCTGCCGCTCTTTTGTCTGGCATTATATCCAAAGTACACCTATTTTTACCTGGTGCTTGCATTTGTGACTGTCTGGACACACCGCAACAATATCAGAGTCATGCTGTCTGAGAGGGCTCAGAGTGGATAGCTATATTCCGCTGCATTCGATCGTACTACTTTTTGGACGTCTTATGATCCTAGGGCTTGCCCTAACTATTCCATTATTCAAGTTTGATCTATCCAAATTCTTACGCTCCAGCTTGTTTGTAAAGATACTGTTCTGGATACCGATTTTTGTAGTTTTCCTTGGCGTGCTTTATGCGAGCAATCCCTTGCGCTCATTAATTTTAATCGGTCTGTTTTTAGCCAGCTTCATTGAAGTTGTACGGATAACCGAAAAGGCCAAAGACAAATTGACACCAGCGGTGTACTTTTTATTTCTCACCATAGGGTTGGTTCACTTTTCCTTATTAAATATCCGCTTCGCAGACGAGTTCATAAGGCTACTTATTACCATTAGCTTTGCTTCTGTTTTATCAGACGTGACGGCTTTCTTTTTTGGAAACTATCTAGGCAAGAATAAGTTACCAAGGGCGTTGAACCCGAACAAAAGCTGGGAGGGAGTCGCCGGGCAGATTATCGGGGCTGGTATTGGTGTGTTGCTTGTGAATATTTTTGTGCAATCAGTGGTTCACCTTTGGATTTTTATACCAATCGGAGTTGGTGCGGCCACTGGTGATCTGGCTAATAGTTATGTAAAAAGGAAGTTGGGCATCAAAGACTGGAGTAATAATATTCCGGGCCACGGCGGATTTGTTGACCGCCTTTCTAGCCTGGTTGGAAGTGTGGTCGCAACCTTCTATTTTCTGTTGGTAGTGTAAAATTTAGTTGTTGGAGTTTATTTTAGAAGGTAGAATAGGCCTAGGAATTAGGGGGAGCTGTGAAGAAGAAAATAATTATCGGGCTGGTCGTGGTTGGCATGCTGGCTTTAGGTTATATAAACCTGGCCATCTATCCTTTTAGGACACAGCATCCAAACTTTTCTGACGTGGAGCGGGTTTTCAACAAGATGCAATTCCCTTCGGACTGGCAACAGATTAGCGACTCCGAGAACCGCGGCATTGCCGGCCGTGCCTGTCCTGTAGAATCGGAAAGCTGGTGCTTTCATAAAAGTAGGACATTTAGAGTTGAAAGCATTGATATTGCAAAAATAGAGGAGATTCTTAAACAATCTGAGTGTCCAGCCGTTTCGACTAAAGAGTCTGAGTCAACGAGTGGCAACAAAACAGTTAGCTTAGAGTGCTCGGTAAAGGGGCTGAGTATTAATGGGTCATATAATGAGAGAAAACAAGAACTCTATTTCGCAGCTCGTTCATAGAGCTTTACGCCCCTTATCAGTTCTTTTTCTTATGCTCTTTTTGCTCATTTTAACTGCTAGCGTACAAGCCAAAAAAGTCGATAACTGGTCAACAGAGTGTTCGGATGTGCTATTGATTTTTGCAAGAGGTTCTTCTTCCAATAACGCAGGTCTAAATCTAGATGAGCCTTTCGAGCCGCCATTCCTAGGGAGTGAACCGGAGGCTGGAACATTTTTTCAAAAGTTTCAGAACATTCTTGACCAGGATTACCCGCACGTAACCTACAAAGCTGTATCTGTACATGATTTTCCAAACAAATATAGCCCAGTCGGATATAAAGCAGTTCATGCTTTTGCGCCAGCACCGCAATTTATAGACCGAAACACGCTGAACTCTGAATGGAGCGTTATTCCAGGCGAATATCGGGACAGTGTATATGGTGGAGTAAGCGAGGTTTCTGGATTTGTGCGAGATGAAGCTGCACGTTGTCCGAACCAGCAGATTGTACTGGGCGGCTATTCCCAAGGAGCTGAGGTTGTGGGCAATGGTTTGTTCAAGCTGACTGAAGATGAACGTAAGAGCATCGCGGGAGTGGCGTTTTTCGGCGACCCTAAATACAATGCTTCATACAAAGATTCACAAGGAAATTATCAGGAGCAACCATGGAGACGAGGGCATGCACCTCTATATAAAACCGGGATGCTTGATCCGCGCAAACCCTATATTCCGGATGATATGAAAAAAAGAGTGCAGAGTTGGTGTTTTGATGACGACTTTATTTGTACCGGGACAAAAACATTTGCCGGTGGGCTCGTTGATTGGGCTTCAGAGGGAAAGTCACTTGGTGCAGGTCATTCGCGCTACCCGAGTTTTGGTGTGCCCCAGGCGGCGAGTGAAATAGTTCAGCTGATGTCGCCTACACTATATGCGCTTAATAAGTCGCGGGGCGGCATAGATAAAGGAGCCGGGCCAACGCAGACAGTACCGTACGTTCCAAATACCAAACCGATTGACGTTATGTTTCTCATAGACGTGAGCTATAACGTCAACGATGTTATGGGCACATTACGCACCCAAACAGATAGCGTAACCGGTCCCATGCAAGGATTCTTTAACGGCGTTCGATACGGATTTGCCTACTATAATGAACTTGACCAGTATGGCACGATGTTACCCAGATACGTTATCGGGCAACAGCCCGCGCCATATCAACCAGTAAACAGTCCAATTTACTCCACGCCCCTCACATCAAATTTGATAAATAAGTTAGCCTGGGGCGACGCAACTAGCGGAGGCGGAGCTGATGTCCCTGATCCTCACGGGATAATGGTAGAAAAAACCAGTCTGGGTACCTACTGGGATCCAAAAGCCATAAAACACATCGTGCTGATTACCGATCGTCCGTTCAAAGAAAGCTTCACTTATAATATCTGCAACGCCAGCATCTGGACTCAATTTAATCTGCCGAACCCACCCAACTGTTATACCAACCCAGAGCAGGTAAGTGCCCTGAGTTATAAGCACCCAGAGCTTTGTGACAAAGTCTGGCTAGCTATCACCGAAGAAACCTGCAGCCTAAATATGGCCAGCCCGGGCTTTGTCCACAACATCACCCGAACCTTTGACGATGCAATAAAAGTCGCTCAAACACAACGTACGGACGTCACGGTAGTTATACCGCATGGGCTAACGGCTACGGTTACCGATAAACCGGCGGCCGAGAAGCGCTTGGAATATTTTGCCAAGGCCACTGGCGGGCTTTACCTGAAATATGACGTGTTTGGTAAGGCGGATTACACCGACATGCTTTGGCGGGTACTAAATCATCAGCCAAAACAAATAGCTTTGGCGTACAAAGACGCGCTGGAGATTTTGGGACCAAACCAAGTACTAGGGGTAAGCGACCAGATTAAAGCTCGTACCAATGTGCCGATCACGCTTGATGTTTCCGAGAGTCCGATTACGGCCGATGAGTATAAATGGGATTTCAATGGTGATGGTACCTGGGACAAAGAAACCGAGTCGCCAAATATAGAACATACTTTTACCGTACCGACCACAGATAACTTTGTGCAAGTCGCAGCCTACGCTGGCGAAGAAGAACAGGCAAGAACAACATTGCCACTGACTGTCGAGCAGTATGACGGCCCGCTACCTGACTACACTTCGCCCGAGCTACCCACTAATCTGCAAGCCAAGGTGACCGCAAACGGAGAGATCGAAGTTACTTGGGACCCCGACGGCGAAATATTTGTGGTTATCAAAGACCCAGAAACCGGCCTGCCGATAGTGAGCGTCCCTGGGAGCAACGGCAGCATTACAATCCCAAACAGTTATTTTTCGGGTGACGCATTACTTGCCCTGGCAGTGACAGAGGACGCTAGTTCTAAACCACAAACTTTAGAGGTTGAGCAGCTACCCATCGAGGTAGTGAACCAAGAGGATCTGGAGTTTGTGAAATTTAATGGTTTGAGCCCTGGCGAAACTGTAGCAGGTAACGAGATTTTAAATACTAACACGGCGGAAGTCGTACAAGCCGCCTCTACTACGGCAATCCAAACCCCGGGCTTAGCCACAACACCGAATGTTCTAGCTGAAAATGTGGTAAGTGGCAGCCAAGTACTTAGCCGAACGGCAAGCCCTGCTTTGGCCAGTGACTCAGTAGCCGCTACGCAACCTATCCCGAGCAATTCAGAAGCAAGCCAGCAGCCACCATATTTACTAATTGTTCTTGTCGTCGGGGGCGGGGTAGTTGCGGCAATTTTGGCAATAGCGAAAAAGACCGACAATTGACTTTTATTATAATATTGTTATAATGTTTGTATGATTGAAAGTATCCAAAAAGTCATCAAAATAGGTTCAAGCGGTGGCGTTACTATCCCTGCAAAGGAGATGAAACGCCAAGGTATTTCTTATGGGGATGAAGTCAAGGTTATGGTTGAGTCCCTAAAAAAGGATGACCATGACAAGCTCATGGAAGATTACAATAAGTTTGTCAAAGAATATGGCCAAACTCTAAAAAACCTTGCTGATAGATGATAACTTATAGTCCCCGCAAAACAAATTCGTGGGTTTTTGAAGCAATGATCTTTGAGGTTTTTGAAGCAATGATCTTTGAGCCAAAAACTGACTTTTCCCAGAGAGACATATCCTTAGATACGTTGAACGAGGAAAGGCGGTTTTGGGCCAAAGAGGGTGATTCGAAAAGTCGGGAATTTGTTTTGCGGGGGCTATATCTAAGCCCTGAAGAGATATTGAAGTTGCACTTCCGGATAATCGAAGATTTTGGGGGCTCTCATGGCGTTAGAGACGAGGGTCGGTTATTGTCTGTTGTGGCTGCCCCACAGCAAACAGTTTTTGGCTCAGAACAGTACCCCACAGTTTTAGAAAAAGCAGCGGTATATCTGCGAAATATAATTGGTGATCATCCCTTCGTTGACGGCAATAAACGGGCTGCCGTTACGATAGTTGGAATTTTCTTAGTGAGAAATCATAAAAAACTTACCGCCAAACCAAGTGAACTCGAAGACTTTGCAGTTCAGGTCGCTGTTGAGCACCTGGGCATCGACGAGATTACCAAATGGCTCAAAGACCATAGTTCTTAATCGCCTAAGGCTTCTTTGTAGACGGCCAGGGTTTGTTCGGCCATGCGCTGCCAGGAGTATTTATTAGCTTGTTTCTTGCCCAAGGCGACTAATTCATCGCGGCGTTTTGGTTTGTCGATAACTTTGGCTATAGCTTGTGCCATTTCTTCAACATTTAGTGGGTCGAAATATTCAGCAGCATCGCCATAGACCTCTGGCAGACAAGTGGCGTTGCTGGATACTACTGGTGCTCCATGATTCATGGCCTCTAGGCCTGGCAGCCCAAAGCCCTCGCTCAAGGATGGAAAAACATAGCAAGCTGTATGTTCGTACAGCCAACGTAATTGGCCTTCGTCGACAAACCCAGTAAAAATAATATCTGGAATTTTCCGGTATTTAATCTTTGTGGCTATGCGACGGTACAAGACATCTTTTTTGCCGGCCAGCACTAATTTCAACTCGGGGTGGGTTTGCTTTATCAACGTAAAAGCTTCTACTAAACGGTCCAGGTTTTTATGTGGCTGGGGACGCCCAACGTACATAATAAACTGCACATTTTCCAAGTTTTCTACGGGTCTAGGTTCTTCGGTAATTTTATCTGCCGCCAAATAAGTAACGGTAATTTTTCTACTATTAACGTGGGCAAATTTGGCAACATCGTTTTTGACGAATTCAGTATATGTTAACAATGCTTTAGATTTTCGCGCAGCTACCAAGGCAACCCATTTATATACCCAACGTTTTATAGTAAAAATAAGCCAGTTTTTGCTAGGATTACGGAATCGCACAGTAGTAAGATCGTTTATTGTTGTTACGACTTTTCCGCGGTAAAGCACAGGTTGTTGGGTCATAGGGAAGTGTACGAGGTCAGCTTTTAGACTACGAAGTTGTTTGAATAATCCAATTTGCTCGGCAAATGTAAACTCTTTGTAATTACATTGTAGCTTTTCGAACTTGCGATTAACAGGCTTCCAGCTATCCATATCTTTGGGCTTTAGTAGCACCACATATTTGTGATTATTGTCTATTTCTTGAAGTTTTTGAAGAAGATGTTTGAGATATGTCCCACCGCCTGTGCCTCCGAATTCTCTTGCGTCAATAACGATTTTTTTCATATTACACCAGCGCGTTTATTCCTAGTTTGTTAGAATGGTTATATACAACAGCATAAATCAAAGGGAGAGGAATGGCAAAGAACGCACTTATCACGGGTATTACTGGGCAGGATGGCGGGCATTTGGCAAAACTGTTGCATGAAAAAGGCTACAAAGTCTTTGGGATAATTCGTGGTCAGCATAACCCACGCCGCCAAATAACAGAGGCTGAATTTCCATATGTCACAATAATTGAAGCAGATCTAACAGATCAATCATCTCTGATTCGCGCCATGGAAGTTTCTAAGCCAGATGAGGTCTATAACCTCGCGGCTGTAAGCCATGTAGGATATTCGTTTAAGAACCCGCAACTAACCGTTGACGTTACAGGCAAGGGCGTTCTAAACATGCTAGAAGCCATAAGACTAAGTGGTGGAGAGAAATCGGTGCGGTTTTATCAGGCGTCTACCTCGGAAATGTTCGGCGGACTTGATTACAATCGCCCCGGCAAAGGCTATGATGAAGACTCCCTGTTCCATCCACGAAGCCCGTATGGTGTTGCCAAGCTATATGGCCACTGGATTACCAAAAACTACCGTGAAAGTTATGATATGCACGCCAGCTGTGGCATTTTGTTCAATCACGAGGGCGAGCGCAGAGGCTTAGAATTTGTGACGCGAAAAATTAGTAATGCAGTTGCAAGGATCAAGCTCGGTAAGCAAGACTACATTGAGCTGGGTAGTTTGGACCCCAAACGTGATTGGGGCTATGCTGGTGATTACGTAGAGGGCATGTGGCGGATACTACAACAGGACAAGCCAGATGATTACGTGCTAGCAACAGGTGAAACACACACTATTGGTGAATTTCTAGACCTTGCGTTTAAAGAAATTGGCATTGATGATTGGAAGCCTTACGTCAAACAAAACCCTGCTTTCATGCGTCCTGCCGAGGTGGATATATTACTCGGCAACCCAACTAAGGCCGAGAAAGTGCTAGGCTGGAAACGTCAAGTAGACTTCCCGGGTTTGGTAAAAATGATGGTCGACCACGATCTAAAACTCGAAAGTTAATAAGTGCTTTTAGAGTTCACAAAATCTGTAATTGTCTGCTCAAGCGGGATTGTTGGTTGCCAGCCAGTTTCATTATGCAGGCGCTCATTGCTGCCAAATAAGTCCTCGGGATCATTCGGCCTTATAAAAGCAGAATCGGTGGTAACATTAATTTTCCCCACTTGACCAGTTTCTTTTAGTAGTAATTCCAGGATCTTTCCCCCTGACACGCTACGGCCACTACAAACGTTATAAACAGCATGTTGCAATGTGGGGGCGACTGCGAGGTCCGCATATGCTCGCACCACATCTCGGACGTCGGTATAATCCCGTCTGGTCGTTAAGTCACCTACGGCTATTGTGCCACCAGACTGATTAGCCCTTAGGATTTTGGTGTATAAATCGGGGACTAAGAAGCCGATGTCTTGGCCTGGCCCTATATGATTAAATGGTCGCGCTATAATACAATCCAAACCTCTACTTCTCAAATCCGAAACTACTATTTCCATATCAATCTTACTAAGTGCGTAAGGAGAACCAGAAGTTATTAGACTGGACTTACGCAAAGCTCCCCCATCCCCAGACCAACTAATCTCAAGCGGTAGCGGTCTGTCTTCTTTCGATGTAGCTAAGGCTACCTCTCCTTCAGTCAAACCACTCTCAACTCGAGCTGATTTGCCCTGGGAACGGGCGATTTTGCGTAAGTCCAGTAGAATAGATCCTTCGTTAAGTGGCATAGGTTGCCTAGGATCATAAACCGCCCCTGTGCTAACGGCAATCACACGAGCCCCAGAAGATAAAGCCAATAGACGTTCCGATAGAACAGATAAAACGCCAACATTAACATGTTTGTAAAAATCTGGCTTATCAAAAGACTCTCCGACTCTTGCCAGGCCAGCCAGGTTTATAACAGCATCAATTGAATCAAGCGGGAGTATTGCTACTGCGGATTTATCAGTTAAATCACACGAATAATAGTTCGATACGATATTCTCCAAAGATTTATCGACGTTTTTATCACGACCAACTCCAGTAACCGTACATTTTCGAGCCACTAGTTCACGGACCAGATGCTTGCCCACAAATCCATTCACTCCTGTTACCATAATTTTCGGCATATTTTCAGCCTACACTACCTCTGTTAAAAACCAAAATCTAAGTTGTTGTATAAAATTGCTGGGAATGGGGAGCTTTGCGTAAGTCCAGTAAAAACTATAAAATGGAAGAACGTGAAAAAATTAAGCGCACGCTACAGATATTCCATAATTTTACTCAAGCAGATGGTAAAAACTGACTTCAAACTACGGTACCAAAATTCCGTGCTTGGATATCTGTGGACATTACTAAGGCCACTGTTTTTATTCATGATTCTATACGTGGTTTTTGTTCAGGTTCTAAAAACCGGTGGCGACGTTCCGCATTTTGGTATTTACCTATTACTCGGAATAATTTTATGGAACTACTTCGTGGAAGTTACTACTGGGAGTGTCGGCGCTATAGTTGGTAAGGGCGATATTATGCGTAAAGTAAACTTTCCACGCTATGTTATTGTATTGGCTAGCTCCTTCTCGGCACTAATAAATCTTTCCCTGAATCTTCTAGTTGTGTCGTTGTTTATGTGGCTGGGCAAAGCAGAACCCAATCAGAATTTGATTTTTCTGCCTTTGCTAATAGGCGAACTTTTTATATTTTCATTGGCAATAGGATTTTTCTTGAGTGCCGCTTTTGTTCGCTTTAGAGATATAAATTACATATGGGAAGTATTAATTCAGGCGGCTTTTTACGCTACTCCTATTCTTTACGCTTTTTCGTTCGTCAGTGGCAAGAGCGAGATGTTGGGCAAAATAATGATGTTAAATCCCCTGGCTCAAATCATTCAAGATGCTCGGTATGGGTTGATTACCAATCAAACAGCTACGGTTGGCTCGGTCTTTGGCAGTAAGCTGGCGTACTTGGTTCCGCTTGGAATCGTAGCAACTGTCGTTCTTGTATCTACTGTATATTTCAAAAAACAAGCTCCTAGCTTTGCGGAGAATGTGTAATGACTAAGGGGAAGAATTACGCCTTCATAGATAGCCAGAACTTAAACCTAGGGGTTCGTTCACTTGGCTGGCGGTTAGATTATAAAAAGTTACGTCTCTACCTAAAGAATAAACATGATATCGAGAAGGCTTTTATGTTTATTGGTCTGGTTGCAAATAACCAGAAACTTTATACACAACTACAGAGCGCAGGATTTATTCTTATTTTTAAGCCCACAGTGCGTTATTTTGAGAATGGCAAAGAAACAGTAAAAGGTAACGTTGATGCTGAGCTTGTCCTGCATGCGGCAGCAATAGAGTACAAGCATTACGATAGAGCCATCATAGTGACGGGTGATGGGGACTTTGCCTGCCTAGTGGAGTATCTTTTGGATAATAAGAAGCTTCTTAAAATCATTACACCGACCCACAAGTACTCTCAGTTATTGCAGCCGTTCTATCAACATATTATTAAGGCGGAACAGATTAGGAATGCTATAGAGTATAAAAAGAGCCAGACTCGGCGGTCGGTCGAAACCTTAGGCGTATCTGGCAATGGTGATAGGCTAAATATAGCAAAAAAGACTACAAAAGTCAACCTCGAACCCGGGCACATGCCCAAGAAGCCCAAGGAGAACCTGTAACGATGAAAGATTTTGACAGCTGGAATGGTATCAAGAAAATCATTGAAGAAAATACAAATAATGCTTTTTGCAAGAATGCTGAAGTATGGTGGTGCTCACTAGGGTTGAATGTTGGTTTTGAACAGGATGGCAAAAACGAACTCTTTGAACGTCCTGTTTTGGTGGCACGTAAGTTTAATAAATTTGTCTTTTGGGGTGTGCCATTATCGACAAAAATAAAACCCGAAAATCTCCACTACCTACAACTTAGACATGACAACCAAGACTATTCGGCTATAATATCCCAGTTAAGATTATATGATTCAAAGAGGCTACAAAGAAAAATGTATAAAATTAGTAAAACAGAATTTGAAAAGGTAATAGGTAGGTTACATAAAGAACTGGACGGAGTACGGAATGTCTGATAAAAAAATCGGACCCCACTTGCGCGAGATCCTCGGAGCCCTAAGGCATTGTACGTACATAGTAACATGTGTTCTATTCACTTGTCAAGGGATGGGTCTATAGATGTCGGACGATATTGCTATAAAGGTTAGTGGTGTTTCCAAAAACTTTCGTTTACCGCACGAAAAGATAGGATCAATAAAAAACGTTTTCACGGGCATATTTAGACTTATCCGTAAAAATCGTTCTTATGAAACTCAACATGCTCTAAAAAATGTAAGTTTTGAAGTAAAAAAAGGCGAATTTTTTGGCATCGTCGGACGTAACGGTAGTGGCAAAAGCACCCTCTTAAAAATGTTAGCAGGCATTTACCAGCCAACCAAAGGATCGATTCAGGTAACCGGCAAGCTAGTGCCGTTTATTGAACTAGGTGTTGGTTTTAGTCCAGAGCTAACTGGCCGTGAGAACGTTTATCTAAACGGCGCGCTACTAGGCTTCAGTAAAAAAGAAATTGACGATCAGTATGATGACATAGTTGAATTTGCCGAGTTGGAAAAATTTATGGATCAAAAGCTCAAAAACTATTCGTCTGGCATGCAAGTTCGTTTAGCTTTTTCAATGGCTATTCGCGCCAAAGCTGACATTTTACTTATTGATGAAGTTCTAGCTGTAGGAGACGCCGACTTCCAGCGCAAATGCTTCAATTATTTCAAGAAACTGAAAAAAGATAAAAAAACAGTGGTGTTTGTGAGTCACGACATGAACGCAATTAGACAATTTTGTAATAAAGCACTATTGATAGATGGTGGTATGATTCAATCACAAGGAGATACAGATCAAATCGCACAAGCTTACACCGAATTATTTATAGGAGGAGATCCAGGTGTAGCGACAGTCGCTGAATCACAAAATCGTTGGGGCGAAACTCCAATGACAATACAGGATATAGGTGTTAGTGTTAATAATATAGAAGTTTCCATAAAAGGTAATATCATATCAAGCTTAGAATTAACTCATCCAATATTCGGTTTTTTGATAAAAAACGCTGAAGGGCTATCGGTTCTTGGGGCAAACAGCCATATGTTAAAAGTAAAAATACCCAAAATTTCCAGAGAATCGAAATATAATTTTCAAGTAATATTTGAGAATATATTATCCGATGGCCAGTACACAGTAGATCTAGCGTTATTGAAAGAGGATGGTAATAGTGTCGTTGACTGGTGGTCTGACGCTATAAGTTTTTCAATAAAAAAAGATTATATTTCACCATATATCGTAACGCCTAATATTCACTTAAGTATAGGAATAAAATGAAAATATCTAGGCGCAAATCACGTACTCCAATTGATCCAATCGCTCAACTTAACGCAATAAATCCTTGGCGCAAGGATATTGCGCAAAGAATAGAAATGACAATTTCATGCCATGATTGTGACTATATACCGAAAGTTAAATATGCGGGCAATGTAGAGGTATGCAAGGGCAAAGAGGTGCAAATACTACACAATGGGTTAAAAGTTATTTCTGGCGGTTACCACGGCGACTGGATGAAAGAAATTATTACTAAATTGAACGGTCATCATGAACCACAAGAAGAAAAACTTTATTACGAAGTACTAAAGAGACTTAAAGGCGCACCTACGATTTTGGAGCTTGGCAGTTTCTGGTCTTACTATAGCCTTTGGTTACTCTATCAATTTAAAAATAGTAGGGCACTGGCTTGTGAGCCTGATCCTGTAAACAGGAAAATCGGAGAAGCTAACGCGGCTATTAACGGTCTTGCAGATAGAATTACTTTCATTGATAGTGCTGCAGGAAATGAAGATGGCAAAAAGATAGAGTTTACTCTTGATTCAGACCCCAGCCAAAAAAAGCAATCCATAATTAGGTCGGTTGACTCGTTGGTAAAAGAGAAGCATATAAAAAAAATTGATATATTGCACATGGATGTACAGGGGGTTGAGCTTAATGCACTTCAGGGTGCGATAGAAAGCATAAAAGAAGATAAAGTTAGATTTATTTTCATATCAACTCATCACTACACTTTTTCACATGACCCAATGACTCATCAAAAATGCAAACAATTTTTATTGGATAATGGTGCCTACATAATTTCATCTCATAATATATTAGAATCTTTTAGTGGAGATGGTCTTATTGTTGCCTCTTTTGATAAGCGGGATAAGGATTTCAAGGTCGATGTTTCGTTAAATCATAGTGACAACTCACTCTTTAGACCATACGAGGAAGATATTGCTTTGATGATAGGGATTGCCCAAGAGGCGGCAAATAAATAATAATGATTGACCCAAAAGCAATAACCACATACGCTCAATACAACGAAGACATAATACTCCTAGCGCTGCTACATGATACTCAAAAGGGATTCTACGTCGATGTAGGGGCCAATTATTCAGTTATTGATTCAGTAACAAAACTGTTTTATGAAAAGGGTTGGCATGGCATTAATATAGAGCCTATTAAGAGTTTGTGTGAGCAGCTTATTAAGGATCGTCCCAAGGACATCACGTTGCAGATTGGTATAGGCGATAAGGTTTACAAAGAAGTTTTTCGAGAATACAGAGACAGCTCGGGTCATTCAACTTTCAACATTCATCAGAAGCAGCAGCACGATGAGATTGATGACTATATAGACTACACAGTAGACGTAAAGCCACTAAAAGACATATTTATTGAGCACAAAGTTGAGCACATTCATTTTCTGAAAATAGATGTAGAGGGTTTTGAATACCAAGTCATAATTGGAAATAATTGGAATAAATTTAGACCCGAAGTTATTTGTATTGAGGCAAATCATGTGTCTAAAGATTGGCGTCCTATCCTTACAAAGAACGATTATAAGTTGTTTTTAGCTGATGGTCTCAACGAGTATTATGTAGCAAAAGAAAGTTGGCACAGAACTGAAGGATTTGCTGAACGCGTCATCAAACTTGACTATCATGCCCTGAAACAACACCAATGGCAATCATGGACGGAAGATTCCGGGCTATTAACTGTCTTAAACAATATGGCAGAAGCGCAGAAACTAGAAATAGATCATCTGAAGCATAAGACAGAGTTATTAATGCAATTAAGTATGATGCAACAATCTTGGCCACGACGGCTAAAAAGAGCCTTGTACGGTCTAACTGTGGATTGGTTTAAGTATAAGAAAAGTATAAAATCTAAAAAATAAGACATCTGGGTTTGTCGGAAAATTGGCTTGCCCTACTTGTGACTCTAGGGGGGCAAACCGGATAACTCTTGCTAATTATAGCCCCCGCAAAACAAATTAACGGCTTTTTGAACCGCCCTCTCCGGCCAAAAACTGTCTTTCCTCACTCACCTTATCTAATGATATGCTTCCCTCAGAAGAGCCAGTTTTTGACTCGAAGATCATCGGCTCCAAAACCCCCGAATTTGTTTTGCGGGGGCTATACCTGTCAGAACTTTTTTAAATTCTGTCACATAAATCTTCCAGTTAAACTTATTTGCTTGTTTTATGCCTTTTTCTATAATTACCTGTTTTAATTTTTTATCTTCCAGGGCGATTATTTTATTGGCTATGGCTACGTAATCTCCCGTGTCAACCAGTAGGGCTGCGTTACCGGCAGTTTCGGGTATTGATGAATTATTATAGCTAATAACTGGGCATGAGGCACTCATAGCCTCTATTATTGGCAAGCCAAAACCTTCGTATATGGTGCAGAATATGAAAGCGTGGGCAGATTTATATAGACCCATCTTTTGAGCGTCGCTAACAAATCCGACAAGGTGTATATCTTGCCTGTAAGGACTTTTCAGTATCGCGTTCCTGCCCTCTACGTTTGGTAGGCTCTCTAATTTACTGAATTCATTTCCGGCAAGTACTAGTGCGATATCCGCTCCGCGTCCCTTAGCTATGTTAAAAGCATAGATAATATCTTGGATTTTTTTGCGGCTGTCGGTACCACCTATATAAAAAACGTACGGTTTAGAAATTTTCCTTGAAATGGAAAAGTCCGGAGAGCCGTCAGGCAATACTGGGGCAAGAGGAATGCTTGACACCTTTTTTCTGCTTACTCCGAGGATATTGATGAAATCCTCTGCGGTTGATTCAGAAATAGCGACAATTCGGTCAGCACGTTTAAAAACTTTGTAATGCAACCGATATTTTAAGCGGTAATAAATAGAGCGAACCATGGCAATAAAGGGCTTACGCAATATGATTGATGGCTTTTTGATAGCGAAAGACTTATGTTTCAATCTAAAAACTATTGATCGCACAAAATGTTTCAGCATTCCTTGATGTTGTGGTGCCGAGTGTTTTAGGGCAAAAGATACACTGGGTAGATACTCGTTCTTCATAATCAACGGTATCAAATCATAACCAACAACTATTGTTTTCGTCTTTTTCCACCTAGGTATGCCAAGTGTGAAATCAAACTGTACAAATACATCAGGATTTATTTTTTTAAGAGGGTAAAAACGATGATTGATAAGTTTGATAAGCCCTATTATGTCGCGGGGAGAACCAAGGGCGGTTTTTATTGTAGGTGTTTGGATCAGCTCGTAGGTGTTTTGAAATTTAATATCAAGAGTTTTTATAGGATCATTTTTGTCGAATGCGTAGAAAATATATTTATTTTTATCTATTGGCATGTTCTCGAGAACGCTTTTTATATACATTCCGATACCGCGGTTTTCATGGCCTATCTGTAGGGCTCGTAGGTCAAAGCAAATAGTTTTCAATTGTTTGTATCCTCTAATATTCGCAGTAATTTTTTGGCTTCATTGTCCCAAGAGAACTTATCTGCTTGCTGGTAACCGCCTTGTATCATATTTGCTTGTAGTTTTGGGTTGCCTAAAACGGATTTCATAGCATTGGCTAGATCACCTATAGATTTGATATCTACCATCGTGGCCGCTTTGCCAACGGCTTCCGGCAAGGATGAGTTGTTGCTGGTAATTACCGGTACTCCGCAGGCCATGGCTTCAATTGGTGGAATACCAAAACCCTCATAAAGACTGGGATAAACGAACAACGAAGCCCCACTAAATATTGCTGGTCTGTCATGGTCATTGACATATTCAAGTGGTTGTTGGATGTGGTTGCCATTTTTTCTTAAGCGTCCAATGATTTCAAAGATTTCATCATCTAGCCAACCTCTGGCACCTACAAGTAATAGTGAATATTGCTTGCGACTGTCGGCACTTAGTTTTTCATAGGCCAGTAGCAAGCCTTTAAGGTTCTTTCTTGGCTCGATATTACCCACAAACAAAATATATTTACCATGAATACCATAACGTGCCATAACGTCTTTTATCTCGCTATCTGGTCGTCTGTAGAATTCTTTTTGGTCAACTCCTGGGTATACAATAGAAACATTTCCTTTTGGTATACCATAGAATTTCACGATTTCCTTTTGGCTATTTGTTGATATGGTTATGATTTTTGTTGAACGTTTTACGGATTTTTTGACATTATCACTAAGAAATTTTTGATTGCGGGGCTCGACGTACTGCGGAAAATACTCAAACGAAAGATCATATACGATGGAAATTGATTTAGAGAATAATAATGGCCAAGACGTGTAATTGGGAAACAAATAGATTTTTTTACCAAAAAAAAGATCATAGAATGGTTGCCAGCCACGAATTTTCATTGCGTTTGAAAGTCTTAAGGGAAAAGGCGATCTGCGTATTTTGAAATTCCTGAATCCATAAGCTCTAATCTGGGCAACCCTTTTATAATAAACGCCAAGCGATATTTCTATATCTGACCGATCTTCTATCAATCCGTCCAGAGCTCTTAGTAGCTCTAGTGTGTAATGGCCGATGCCACTAAAATGTGGAGCGATTAAGACTTCAGCATCCACAAAAACTTTTAATTTCCTTTTTGGCATAAATGTATTCTAACTAATATATAGATCTATAACAAATACATGCGCTAGTAAAGTGCTAATTCATTGCTTTATTCTTTACGGTTTTAAGCGAGCGAATACCTACTTCAATAATTGTTCTGGGTCTTGCTTTAAGCGTGATGATTTGTGACTTGTTCTGAATGATAAACGGATGCAGGACATCCACAGTTTTTAGATAAGCAAATTCTCGATTACCGTTAATTGTCCAGTAATTTGATAGATTCATATTGAGCTCTATGGGCTTATCATCACTACGTTTAAGCACTATTTCATTTGGAGACCATTTCAAGATTTTAGCATTTCTACTTTTTATTAATTCACAGCCCTGCAATATACCACAACGCAATGTGGGCTCAAAACGAGTATCGGCCAATGGTTCGTAGCCTTTCGCCTCTCCGTAGTTATTCAGGGTTGCCTCGTAATCGTAGGACTCGTATTTTCTATCCAATGAAAGTCTTGGGTTATAATGCGCAGGGTTTTTTGGTGGGTTAAAATGGTCGTAATTTTCAAACTGCTGGAAGGTGCTAGTTGAATTTCTAAAATCATTAACTCCTATAGTGAATCTATTAAGTGGTGAAAAACTAACGGCAAATGTTTCAATTCCCCCCAGAACTATTAATATGACTATGATTGGTTGAAACGAAGGTTTTGGTAGGTATTTATGTATTGCACCTACAAACACGATAGCAGAAAATATTGCCCAAATTAGCCACCTACTAGGTATTCGCATTCCTGATATACCAGGAAGAATGTGAATTATAGAATACGGACTTAAAGGAAAAAAATCACCCAAAGCAACTAATATTACGGTAATTGGCACTAAGCCAAGAAGTACCAATGTTGTTTTTTGTTTAGTATTGAGCTTAGCTTTTTTAATAAGATATAACAACGCTATCATACTGGCAATAAAAGTTATGACGAAAAAATATCCAACAAAAGCGTTATATTCTCCCCAAGAGTAAGGGGCGACTTCGTTTGGCTTGACGGGATTTTGGAATACGTCATAAAACCATTTATTTTGATCTGTAGGAATCACAAAAGTTTTTAATATGACACCCAATCTATTGACCGGATCCTTAAAAGTTCGTGGAAAATCCATAGCGTAATCAAAGGTGTAGTAAATCCTATGAATAGATAATACAAAAAAGACTGCCCCTGCTTTTAGGTAGAGCCACATATAAGCCTTAGATTGCTGACTATTGCTGACTATTTGATAAAAGGCAACAAACCCCAATATAAACATTGATTGTATGGCTGCGTAATGGAAAGACGATAGGGCTATCACAGAAAGTACTAGGCCAAAGTAAAGCCAATAACGTCTTTGTTTTATTTTGACCATTAGTAGCAATAGAAGGGGGAACAATTGAAACAAGGCAAAGGTGTAGTGGCCAATTGCGTGCGCAGTGAAAAATCCATTCGTAATCCATATCGTTGATAATGCTAAACATATCAATAGGTTTGTTTTGAATACTATCTTTAAAAGATAAAACATTGCCCAAAAACCAGCTAAACTGTAAAAAAGTAGGCTTAGTTTTAGTCCCGCTAGAGTCCCAAATAGTACAACCAATATTGTTTGTATAGAAAAAACACCAATTTGTGGATTAGCATACAAAGGCACTCCACCACCTACCCAAGCATTCATCCAGGGAAACTGATGATAATTAACAATTGTTTGTCTTATAGCTTCATAAGCTTGTGCGAAATAATCGAAATCTCCTGTAGTAGTACGTCCAAAATTAGCAAGAAGTTGCCATTGCGAGGCGACCGCAACAGAAGAAAATAAGATAATAAAAACTAACTTATGTTTTTTGTATAAGCTAATTAGCGCTTGTTCGCCTTCTTGTAATAATTTAGTTATAAAATTCAAAGTCACTAAACAAAAAGTATAGAGTAATAAGTATTAACTAAACAAGAGGTTATAATTATTAACATAAGAAATTTGCTGACAGTGTGTTAGTATCTTGTATACTTTGTAATGAATTAGGGCAATATGGGACAAATAAAGCAATTATTTAAAATAAAACGTTTTAATAAAAATCAGAAGCTTTTTGAGGCCGTATTTTTTATGGTTACGATTATTGCTATTATTGCGTGTTTATCACCCATTTTACGGCATTCTGGTTTACCTCAAAATCATGAGGGGCTAGCTTTTGTGGAGCGCACATATATTTATGCCGATCATTTTCGCCAAGGAGATTTTGTGCCTATTTGGTCATCATCGGACGCTTATGGCATGGGGACGCCCCTACCGCTTTTTTATCATAAGACGTTCTATTACGTTTCTGGTCTACTTTTTATAATTCTACAATCAATAAAATTAGCTATCGTATCTTCTATGGCACTATTCATGCTTGTCGGTGTATATGGTATGCGTTTTTGTGTAAGAAAACTTGGTAACCGCGATAAGCTGGTTCTGCTAATAGTACCGCAACTACTATTATTTTCTAACTACACATTTAGTAATTGGCTTGTTAGGGGTGCCATGGCTGAATTTTCGGCAATGATGCTTATACCATGGTTACTGTTGTGGTGTTTGATTTTGGTTAAGGACAAAAAATTTACCCTTTGGATTGTTCCGGTGATGTTTTTGTTGGTAGAGGCACATAATGTTACGGCCTTATTCGGAACCGTTCTTTTATTTTTAGCTCTGTGTATATTCCTTATTTCTACAAAAGGAGGAGTAAATTTAGTCTGGAAACGTGCCGTGATCGCAGGGGGGATGTTAATTTTGTTATTGGTACCGCAATTTGCTTTGCAAGCAGTCTTTTTGAAAGACTATAATCCGGGCAAAATAACACAATCGGGATATTTGGCTAGCGAGAACTTCAGGGACCCTAAATTATATTTTTATGATAGTAAATATGTTTGGTTGAATAATTGGCAACAACTAAATACGCAAATTGATTTGAGTATATCGGTATTGGTTGCTATAGCCATGCTGGCAATTTTTACGTTTATTATATTTAGGGTTCGTAAAGGTATAGTATCTGTAAAAAGGTTTTTGGACCCTAGTTCATTGTTTTTTATAGGTTCACTATTAGTTCTTATAGTGCTTCAACTCAAAATAGCCAAGCCAGTGTATCAAGCATTACCACCACTTGAGTTTTTACAGTTTCCGTGGAGGTTATTATCTTATATTGCACCACTTAGTATACTTCTCATAGCACTGGCATTATCAAAGTTCAAGGGAGGACTTTATTTAAGAATATTTGTTATTATATGGCTTGGTAGTTTTTTAGTATTTTCACCGATATCCAATCACTTTAAGTACGATTTTTTTAGTAGTAGTTTCATTACCGGTCGTCATTCTATTAGAAGCAGTGGGCTGGAAGGCGATTTGTTAGGAATAGGCGAGTATTTACCTAATGTGCACCAAGACGGCCATATTTTTACGTCTAAAGAGACCCTCGAGCTATATACCTCATACTATTCTAGTGGCAAGCAAACAAGCGTGATTAATGGTTCATGTCAAATATATAGTCTCCCACGCAAAGAGTTTGAACAAAAGACCATAAAGTTTTCCGTTACATGCGCTGGTCTGGCTACTGTTGCCTTGCCAGTCAGCTATAACAGACTATCTAAAATTATTGACCTAGAGAGCAGTAAAGAAATACCCAGCTTTAGAAGAGAGGACGATCCGCGTTTGCTTATTAATATACCAGGCGCGGTAAATAAACAAGTTATCGTCGTAGAACTCCCTACAATCAGCCATATCGTGAAAAGATTATTTTAGTTAGGTATCCTAGATTAACGCAGGGGTCCCCAAGCATGCTTTAGTGAGGAATCGCTAGCATTAAAGTAAAATACTTGTACATCTTGCATGAACAACGTCGCAGATAAATATTCTCCAAATTGACCGGCCGTACCAGATACCGCATTTGACTCACCATCAATATTTATAAAATGCCACCCATAAGCATCGAACCAAGCCTGCCTTATGGATCTGGTGGGAGCGTCATCATAAAAAATATTCATAGTGCTACCAGCAATCACTATACTACTACGAAGCCCAACGTTAGAGATGTATCGTGAAACAGAGCTACCGCTTCCATCTAAATCTTCAAAGTGCCAACCATTTGCGTCAGTCCAAGCATGCCTAAGTGTGCCGTAGGCTATATCATGGTAGTAAACATGCAAACTGCCTTGCCATATAGCGAATTCAGGGGAGGAGCCTAGGGTACTGTTATATCGTGAAACAGAGCTACCGCTTCCATCTAAATCTTCAAAGTGCCAACCATTTGCGTCAGTCCAAGCATGCCTAAGATTACCAGCAGTACCGTCGTAATAAAAAGCATGGATAGAATTGCCTATAAATTCGGCTTTAATGCCTTGACCTATGTTGCCGTCTTTACTAGCAATAGATGCTGGGGTACCATCAAGATTCTCAAAACGCCATATCGAACCATCGTGCCATGCATGTCGTAAATTGCCTTGGGTAGCGTCAGAATAAAATAGATGTAGACTATCTCCATTGGTTATAGCTGTAATATCTAAGCCCATATTGCCGGATAGTCGTCCATTAGTACCACCTGTACCATCTAGGGTTTGTGCCGTCCAGATGCCTCCGCTTAATGAAGCGATTCTTAAACTATTGTTTTGGAAGTCATGATACATAACATATAGCTGATTGTTGTATACAATAGCTTTAGACATTCCGCCAACATCAGCATCAATTTGCCCATTAGCTCCACCAGCACCATCTATGGTTTCAAAATGCCAACCAGCTGGATCGATCCAAGCGTGGCGTAAATTACCGCCAGCTACATCATAATAAAACACATGCAACCAGCCACCTACTGTTAATGTGTAAGGGTAGTTTCCTGTTGAGCCTATAACCGTACTTATACTTTGAGCGGTTCCATCAAGAGTTTCAAAATTCCAATTGATATTTGGTGGGCTACCTAAGGTAGGACCGAACCAATCGTTATACATTCGCCAGAAGTTTCTATTACCGTAGGCACTACAACCATCACCAGTGCCATACATGTTATTTAGAGCTGCTTGGTTTGGCTGATAAGGGGTGTATGTATAAAGTGCTGCCGTAGATTTGTTTTCGATATTAACGTTTGCACCGCCACAACCAGTTGGCTCTACATTCCATAAAATATTATTTATACCAGGTTTTTTATAGCTCCACCAAGGTTGACTCATATTGTCTAAATAGTAGCGGAGTAAACGGGCACTTTCGTTAATTTGCATAGAAAAACCAGCATAGTTTTGGTCACAATTAGCAGAGCCACCTGGGCCACTATCTGGACAGTGAGCCCCCATAGCATAGGTGTATTGTGATCTAAATGGCCAATCATCCGTAATAAGTGGTCCAGCCGATTCTTTCTGGATCATTATCAAAAGGACTTTAGGGCTGATGTTATAGCGCTGTCCAGCTTCCCATATAAGTTGAGCAGCACTTTTAGCTCCAGTCGGTATCGCCACACCACCATAGTTACTGGCCGGTACGCCCGGTGCTGGGTCGGTTTTGGGTACTTCCCAGTAATCTTTGAGACAGGTGAAAGGCGCAGGATTACCACGAGAGGCTCCGTATTGTGCTCTTATCCCACCACCGAGCTCGGAGGTTTTTGTACCATTTGTATCGCATACACCTGGAACTGAATATGAATTGCCCCTGTTGGTGCCGACTTTTTGATTCAAGAAATCCTGGACTTCATTAAGGCTCATGGCATTTTTATTGGTGAAGACCATATCGTCAATAATTCTGCCTGCTTTCCAGCCAGTAGCAGTGACGGCACCAGCTTTTGACCCCAAAACGACAATAGAACTGGCCGAGACCACTATAGTTAGTACAGCAAAAAGGCAAAGTCTTTTCAACATCATTTTACCTCATAGGTAATACTGTTTGATATTGACTGTCCGCCATAGGTAACGGTCAGCTTGATAGTCCAAATGCCCAAACCAACACTTTCAATCGGAACACTAAATCCCGCGCAACTGGAATATTCTGATTGGTAAATAACTTCAGCAGTTTGTGAGGTTTGTTTAGTACCGTTAGTAACCGCAAGTTCGCACGTTCCGTTACTGATTTTTGCAAGCTTGGTAAATATTGTTACGGTGTTGTTGGATTCTTTTTGGGCTGACAGAGTTATGTTAGCTGAAGAATTTGGAGTAGCTGGTATTTCTGTTCCTTGGGATGAACCGTTACCGTTCTCAATAGCTTGTTTTTTGGCCTGGGCATTGATATCGGCTTCTTGTTTCTGCTGTTCCATGGTGGGTCCGTATTGACTACCAGTTTGAGGTTTTTCCTTGTAGCGGTTTTTGTATGCGTAAACCCCGACAACTACAAGTAATCCTACGACAACTGCTAGAATAACTTTGTTTAAAAATGATTTTTTTGTTTTTACCATAACCTCTTTTAGGATAGCAAAAAATCGTTATTTTGTAAATACTTATGTACTTACTCCCAAACTTCTTAAAATGTTGGTACAATAGTGTTTAGTATTACAAGGGAATTATAAATTATGAAAAAGACTGAATATGCTCGTATGGCGGAGCGTGAAAAAACTTATTGGTGGCATTTAGGGCGTTTGCGTATTATTCAGACATACGCCCAGAAAGCACTGGGCCATGGCAAAAAATCAAAGATTCTTAATGTTGGCTGCGGCACTGGCGGTACCATAGACATGCTTGAAGGTTTGGGCATAGTAGATAATGTTGATATTTCACAAGATGCTATAGATTTCATGAAAAAAAGTGGTTACAAACGCATTACTAAAGTTAAGGATATAAAATTACCATACCAAGATAAGACCTATGATATGGTTGGGGCTTTTGATGTTCTTGAACATATTGAAGATCAAGTAGGGGCATTAAAGGAGTGGAGGCGAGTGCTAAAAGATACAGGCGCTATTATTATTACAGTTCCTGCTTATCAATGGTTGTGGAGTGAGCATGATGTGTCCCTGCATCATAAACGACGCTATACGACTCGTCGTTTAAAGCAGGTGGCCAAAGAGGCTGGTCTTAAGCCAGAGAAAAAGTCCTATGCAATAGTTTTTTCTCTGCCGTTGGTGGTTAGTTTTCGGTTTATAAATAAGTTGTTAGGACGCAAGGCTGATTCAGAAACTTCATACGTTAACGTACCAAATTGGATTAATCAATTTTTTACCAACCTTCTTTACGTGGAGGCTAGGGCTCATAAAAATATATCATTTCCGGCCGGAACTTCAGTAGTTGCGGTATTGCGTAAAGAAAAATGATGCGACTCCTAAAACAGATAAGACATCACCGTGTAGCGAGATTTATAGTTGTCGGTGTTGCTAACGCAACGCTACATTTTAGCATCCTGAACGCATCTTTTTACGTGCTTAATCAAAGTAAACTAATGTCTAGTATTATTGCTACGGTGTGTGCGGTTGCATTTAGTTTTGTACTGAATCGCAACTTTGTTTTTGCCGATAAAAGCACTCGGGCTGTCAGACAGATTGCTCTTTTTGTAGTCGTTACGCTGACCGGCATGCTCCTAATTCATAACGTCGCCTATGCTTTAACACTTTCGGCTATAGACAACCACGAACAAGGCTTGATCGATCTCATAAAGGCCGTGGCAGGAATTAGCTTATCTCGTGATTTTGTGGATATAAATGTTAGTACGGTTATAGGGGCGATTTTGGCTATGGTATGGAACTATAACGGATACAGGTTGTTGGTTTTTAAGGATAAAAAACTTTATGAAGAAGACCCCGAAACAACCTGACCTGACCATACTCATACCTGCTTATCGTGAAGAAAAGAGGATAGGTAAAACTTTGGACGAGCTTTCTTTATTCATTCAAAAAGACAAGATTTTGAGTCATATAAACGTTGAAGTTATGGTTGTTTCTGCTGATTCGCCAGATAAAACACATGAAATAGTCCAGCAGAAAGCGAAGCTTTTTAGTAATTTCGTGTTCGTAAAATCTGGGGCAAAAGTTGGAAAAGGTCGTGATGTTCGGGCAGGAATGCTTAGGGCCAAAGGTCAGGCCGTACTTTTTATGGATGCTGATCTGGCAACTCCGCTAAAATATATTCCAAAATTTTATAAGACATATCTAGAGGGAACAGATGTGGTGGCTGCAACTAGAAATTTGCGTAGACATCATCCTGGAATTTTAAGAAGAATGCTCTCTAACTTTGGTAATTTATTATTTAGAATACTTTGTGGAGTCTGGATAGAAGACTCGCAGTGTGGCTTTAAATTATTCTCAAAAAAAGCTCAAAAAGTTTGTTTTTCTAAGATGACCATCCAGGGCTGGGGGTTTGATATGGAGGTTTTAACTATAGCAAGGGTCAACAAATTTAAAATGGCAACATTTAGGATTAATGATTGGAAATCGGTGGCTGGCGGGACTTTTGTCGATAACCCAATTAAAAGCGCGTTTGTTTCACTTTCTGAACTTTTGTATATATTTTGGCGTAGAGCGAATGGTAAATACAAAATATAATAAATGATTAACCTATGATTCCAGGGGGTGCCCCTGGAATGTTGGAATTGGCTTGTTTTTCACATATTTTGCTATGGGTCCAGTAGAATGAATGTATGGTTAAAATTATTGGTATACTGGACTTAATATATGAGGTCTTACGCAAAGCTCCCTCATCCCCAGACCGACTAATCTCGGCTGCAAACAGCTTTTCCTCTCTCGATGTACCTCCCTGGTACCTCTCCTTCGGATAAAACTGTTTTCGCTCGAGCTGATTCGCCCTGGGAACGAGGGATTTTGCGTAAGTCCAGTATAAACCATTCCGCCTGATTCGCGTATGTATAGCCCCCGCAAAACAAATTCCCGACTTTTCGAATCACCCTCTTTGGCCCAAAACCGCCTTTCTTCGTTCAACGTATCTAAGGATATGTCTCTCTCGGAAAAGTCAGTTTTTGACTCAAAGATCATTGCTTCAAAAACCCACGAATTTGTTTTGCGGGGGCTATATCTGATCTAGTACATGTTCAACTACAAAAACTATTATGACTCAAATAGACATATTTAAGTCAGTGTGGGTAACCTAAATATTGACATATGGGCTACAATCTGTATAATGGGAATCATGGAAATAGCTAGATATATTAATCTTGAGGATAAACTCATTGCTGGCAAGATATTGCTACTTTACGGGCCGAGGCGTACCGGCAAAACAACCTTGTTGGATAACTTAATGCGAACCACTAAGCTTAAGTATTTATTCTATAGAGGTGATGACATCAATGCTCAGGGTATATTTTCTGTACCAGATAGTCAAAAACTAGCTTCAATTATCGGTCACGCCGAGCTACTGGTAGTGGACGAAGCGCAGATGATTCCGAACATCGGCAAGACCCTAAAACTTTTGGTGGATAGTATGCCTGGGCTTAAGATTGTGATTAGCGGATCGGCCTCGTTTGAGTTGTCAGGACAGGTAGGAGAGCCACTAACGGGGAGAAAATACACCTACTATTTATTCCCGGTATCGATAGAAGAAGATATTGGGCGCCAACCAAGCCCATACGCTGTCTTGCATGAGAAACTTGAAGACTACATGCTCTATGGAATGTACCCGTCTGTTTTAACTCAGGTAGGTGCGACGGAAAAAAGGCGTGAGCTACGCGAGATCGTCAATTCATACTTGCTAAAGGACATTCTGGCTTTTCAAGAAGTAAAAAGCTCACAGTTTATTATGCAACTACTCGCTATGCTTGCATATCAGATCGGAGGGGTGGTGTCTATGAACGAGTTAGCTTCTGAGTTGGGCGTAAACAAGCTGACAGTCGCGCGCTATATCGATATCCTCGAAAAGTCATTTATCATTTTTCGGCTCAGTGGCTTGAGCCGTAACCTACGCAGCGAAATCAAAAAAAGTGATAAGTTCTTCTTCTACGACAACGGTATCCGGAACGCCATTATTGATAATTTTAATCCATTGGCTTTAAGGAACGATATGGGGCAACTATGGGAAAACTTTATGATAGTGGAGCGCCATAAAAAACGGTTGTACTATGGCCCAGATGCCAACCAATACTTCTGGCGGACATGGAAGGGTAGCGAAATAGATCTTGTGGAAGAGCGCGGTGGCAAATACTTTGGCTACGAAGCCAAATGGAACCCAAAAAAGACAGTTTCGGCACCAAAAGAGTGGCTGGAAACGTACGGTGGCCAAGCTGAGTGGCAAATAGTTACGCCTGAAAACTTTTTACCACTGGTTAGCCCGTAGTCCGAATTTCTGATGGTTCGGCTAAAGTTTTTAGCTGTTCGGGGGCTAAGTATTCACCGTAGCCAGATTTGGTCAAGCAACTACTGAGTCTCTGCTCATACGACAAAAACAAAGAAAATTACAAAAAATATGATAAAATTGTCGTATGAAGCTAAACAAAAGCGCATCATATGTTCTACTGCATATGTTAAATGGCAGTACAACCGCGCCCATCCTTGGTAAACAGCTCCCAATAATTGATGTGCGCTCGATTCAACGCGCTTTAGTAAGACTAGCCGAACTCGGACTGATTAGCCGTGACGGGCGTACCAGCCCCTCGTACAGTATCAATTACAAGGCTCTATTGAGTGCCCCAATTGATGACAAGCTACTAGAAGACGAAAACCGACCAACGAGTTTGTTCCGGCATGATTTTTTGGCTTGGTTGGCTAAGTTGCCTAAAACAGAGTTAGCAGAACTGTTTAGCGACAGGGAAGTATCGTCAAAAAAGGAGACAATAACTGCCAGGGAACTTGAGCACCTGACTGTTGAGCTATCATGGAAGTCGTCGGCACTAGAGGGCAATACATACACGCTCCTTGATACCCAACTTCTACTACTAGAAGGCGTTAAAGCCAAGAACAAGACTGAATTTGAAACCCAAATGATACTTAATCATAAAAATGCAATAGCATTCATTATGGAGAACCCAGAGTTATTTACGGCCACAGTTGAATTCAAAACTTTAGAGGAGCTCCACAAGCTAATTGGCTACAATCTTGGCATTGATACCGGCATCCGTAAGCGACTTGTCAAGATTACAGCCAGCAACTATGAGCCTTTATCAGATCCACATAAAATCAGAGAAAGCATGGACACGGTTCTTGAAGTGATTAGTCATGTCAAGAATCCCTTTGCGCGAGCAATTCTAGCCTTGGCGCTCATACCATACTTGCAAGCATTTGAAGATGGCAATAAGCGGACTGGTCGTATGCTGGCTAACGCTCTATTGATTCACTCCATAGGGCAAGGATTTAGTATGCGTAACGTCCAGGTTAAGCAACTGGCATTGGCCTACTTGTCTTTCTACGAATTTGGCAGTATCCACGCTCTGGCCAATATTTTACATAATGAGCTAAGGTGATATAGCCACGGCTCATCCGAAATTTCATAATTTCGTTACGGGATGGCTATACTCGACTTACGCAAAATCCAGTTAATACTAAAATGCAATAATAGGTTCATGATTACTGGTTCTTTACTGGACTTATCGCAAAGCTCCCCCATCCCCAGACCAACTAACCTCAAGCGGTAGCGATCTGCCTTCTTTTGATGTAGCAAAGAGCTAATTAAAATCTATCTGTCGGCTAAAATCTTTAGGTCTGTCACTTTTATTCTGTTTTTTGTTTTCGGTTCGTACCGATAGGTACGACCAAAAGACAAGAAAACAGAATAAAAATCATGACAGCTGCTAAAGATTCGCTATCAACGGATAGATGTTATAGTCCCCGCAAAACAAATTCGTGGGTTTTTGAAGCAATGATCTTTGAGTCAAAAACTGATTTTTCCGAGAGAGACATATCCTTAGATACGTTGAACGAGGAAAGGCGGTTTTGGGCCAAAGAGGGTGATTCGAAAAGT
>JACOTW010000001.1 GCA_016178135.1 Candidatus Saccharimonadota bacterium | reverse complement strand
TTTTATTCTGTTTTTTGTTTTCGGTTCGTACCGATAGGTACGACCAAAAGCCAAGAAAACAGAATAAAAATCATGACAGCTGCTAAAGATTCGCTATCAACGGATAGATGTTAATTAGCTCTAAGGCTACCTCTCCTTCAGTCAAACCACTCTCAACTCGAGCTGATTTAGCCTGGGAACGGGCGATTTTGCGTAAGTCCAGTATACTAATTAAGCGTATGACTTGGTACAAACAGAATACTGAACAATTATATGAAATACTCGAAACTTCAGATAGGGGGATCTCTAGTCAGGAAGCATCTAACCGCCTAAACAAGTACGGCACTAATCAGCTTGCCATCAAAACAGAGCCGTTTTGGCGAATACTTGTAGAGCCGTTCAGAAACGTGTTCGCTGGCGTCCTTGCCGTTGCCGCGATTATTAGCCTTATCGGCCACGAGTTTCTTGACGCGATAATTATCGGCATCATTATCCTAATCAACGCCTGTATTTATTATTCACAGCAGTACGCTACCACTCGAGTCTTAAGAAGCTTAAAGAAGCACAGCATCCAGCGGGCTATTGTAATAAGAGACCGTGAAGAGCAGTCTGTTTCGTCTATCAATCTTGTTCCTGGGGATATTATTATATTAAGCGAAGGCGATAGAATACCTGCTGACGCACGAATTATTCACACAGACAATTTACAAGTTAATGAATCGTCACTTACCGGTGAGTCGGTGCCAGTTCATAAGTACGCTTCGACGCTTGAATCATCAAAACCGATATATGAGCAAGAGAATATGGTGTTTCAAGGTACATATGTAATAGCGGGATCTGCCAAAGCGCTGGTCGTAGACACGGGTAGTCGAACAGAGTTTGGTAAAATTGCCAATCTGACATCTGATGATCATTCCAAAAGCTCCGTTCAGTCTAAGATCGATCAACTTATAACATTACTTATTAAGGTCGTTGGCACATTAGCGGTTATCGTATTTATTATGTCGTTGGCAAGAGGAATTTCGGCAGGGGAATCACTACGTTTCGTGCTCGCCTTTACCGTTTCTGCCATACCCGAAGAATTACCGGTTGCCCTGACAATTATTATCGTTTTGGGTATGAAACGGATGGCAAAACAAAAAGCATTAGTCAGATCATTCAAAGCCATTGAGGACATTGGGCTAGTAACAACAATTGCGACAGACAAAACCGGCACTCTTACTAAAAATCATTTATCCATTATAGACAGTTGGTCGCCAAATACGGGCGATGTAATGAGGGTTGCCGAACGCACAATAGACCTAGCGACCACACCAACTGATCCGCTTGACCAAGCCATTAAAGATAGTGCGAGTGGACACGCTAAGATAGATAAGCTATATCCTTTTGATCTAGCACTTAGAATGAGTGGAGCGTTTATACACAAAGATGGAATTATTTACATAAAAGGCTCTCCTGAACATATACTAGCCAAGTCTAGCGTTTCAAAAGAACAGTATCATATTGCCGAATCTGTTATGCACGAACTTACATCAAAAGGGTACAGAGTAATTGCCTTCGGAAAATATAAGATTTCCGGTACAGCTCCAAAAGATTTAAGTACTATAAAAAATCACGGTATAGATTTTGCTGGGTATGTGGCTTTTGCCGATGAACTACGTCCTGAAGCGGCACGAGCTATACGTGCCGCACGCCAGGCCGGTATTAGCGTCCGACTCATAACGGGCGATCATTATGAGACCGCTTACAATATAGGTAAACAGATTGGATTGGCGAATCATCCCGCCCAAGTCATACAAGGTGTAGACTTGCCCAAAGAAACATCCGCACTGGCCACAACAATACGTAATAAAACAGTTTTCGCTCGAATATTACCTGAAGATAAATTCAGAATATTAAAAGCCCTGAAACAAACCGAGATTACAGCAATGACAGGCGATGGCGTAAATGACGTTCCCGCGCTTGCCAATGCTCATGTCGGTATTGCTATGGGTTCCGGAAGCGACATAGCTAAAGACGCTGGTGGCATAGTATTACTCAACGACAATTTCGCAACCATCATCAAAGCTATCGCCGAAGGGCGCAAAATATTTGACAACATTCGGCGAATGCTTTTTTATATACTATCTACCACACTCGGTGAAGTTTTAACTATGATTGGCGCGTTATTATTCGGATTACCGCTACCAGTCACGGCGATTCAAATACTATGGATCAACCTTGTTACTGATACTGCACTGGTTATACCGCTTGGTCTAGAACCTGAAGAGGACGGGTATATGAGACGCCCGCCAAGGCGGCCACAAGATCCTCTGCTGAACAAAATCTTACTTAGTAGAATGGTAGCTATCGGACTGGCCATGGCCACCATTACCCTGCTAGTCGTGTTTGTGCTAAAACGACAAGGGCATAATACCACCTACATTCAAACTGTCGGGTTCATGACTCTAATCGCGGCTCAATGGATGAACGCCTTCAACGCTAGAAGCGAGTACAAATCCTCATTCAGTAAAATCAGAAAAGCGAATCATGGATTACTGGCTGGTTTTGCCCTAGCGTTTGGGCTACAAATGCTCGTTATGTTTGGACCGCTTGGCACAGTATTTGATATTCAAACGGTACCCGTGTCCACAATATTATTAAGCTCGGGCACTATGATATCGGCCATACTAGCCGTCAGTGAATTACATAAATGGCTTACAAGAGTTTATGCCAAGCACGTTCGTAGAGGTCCAGTATACTAATAAGATCATGCGATGGTTTGACCGGCATATTAAAATCATAAACTATACTGGACTTACGCAAAATCCCTCGTTCCCAGGGCGAATCAGCTCGAGCGAAAACAGTTTTGTCTGAAGCCCGGGGGTACATCGAGAGAGGAAAAACCGTTTGTCTTCGACTCTGAGGTGAGCCCTCAGGCTCAGACTCGAAGAGTAGTTTTCGAATCACCCTCTTTGGCCCAAAACCGCCTTTCCTCGTTCAACGTATCTAAGGATATGTCTCTCTCGGAAAAGTCAGTTTTTGGCTCAAAGATCATTGCTTCAAAAACCCACGAATTTGTTTTGCGGGGACTATACTACTTCTATTGAGTATCGCATTGTTGATAGTTGTCCGGGCGGAAGTCGGGCAGCAGTTCATTAATCAGTTCAACTAATCATGGCGTAAGGCTTCTATTGGATCTCTTCGCGCGGCTTTAATGGCTGGCGCCATGCCAAAAATAACACCCACAACCAAAGCAACACCAATCGATATTAGGATAACCGGAAGGGTAATGACCGGTTGGAGCGATGTCGAGATGCGTATCAATATATTCGCTATAAATGAAACCATGACACCAAATAACCCCCCCACCAAACTCAATATTACGGCTTCAATCAAAAACTGTCCCAATATCTGTCGATTTGTGCCACCAACAGCTTTACGCAACCCAATCTCCTTAGTACGTTCGGTGACAGAAACAAACATAATATTCATAATGCCAATACCGGCAACAATTAGCGAAATAGCAGCAATGCCACCTATCAAACCTGTCAATAAATTAAATACCGTATTGGTAATGATTAAATTTTCGTTTGGCTTTAGTATGGTGAAATCGGCTTGTCCGGCGTGGGCATTCAGTAGGCCATCATTGATAGCCTGAATCGTAGTTTTTGTTTTTTTCTTTTCGGTAGCTTTAGCCAGTACTTGATATATTTGCACGTTACCACCAGAAACACGTTTTCCAGCCTCATAGGGAACAAATATTGCCGAGTTATAGTCAGTATTAGGCGTTAGAGGGCTCGATTGAAAACCTTCAAATACACCACGTACCACAAAAGTCCGATCACGAATACTAATACTTTTACCAATTGGTACGTTTTCGTTGAATAACTTTTCAGCAACACGCTGGCCAATAATAGCCACCTCTTTGGTGGTTTCTTCTTGAGAGAAAAAAGCTCCGAACTCAACTTTTTGCTCAAGAATTGCCGGCGCATTTTCGTTAGTGGCCACGATCAATGCGTCCGGCATTTCTACGGAATCATTATGCGGTATGCCATTGACCGCAGCAAAAGGTACGGCGATACCCACGCCAGGAGCTTCCTTAATAACTCTAAAATCATTCTCGCTTAATGAGGACATTCCTAAAAATGCAGGCAAATTTACACTTGTTATGTTACCTGCAATGTCTCGATTCACGAGCCGCCCTGGCCGTACGGTAATGAGATCTGATCCTAGATGATCAATTTGACCTATAAGTTGTTGCCTTACGCCTTGTCCTAAGCTAATAGTAATAACCACACTGGCAACACCAATCACTATACCTAGCATCGTCAAAAAACTACGCCATTTGGCCGATCTAATAGATTTAACGGCTAACTTAATATCATTACCCAACACTATTTGGTACCTTTCTTTTTGGTACGTGATTGATATTTTCTGGTTTTTTGCTTGGTGCTATTTTTAGCTTTCTTGGATTTTTTAGGACCTTCTTTTTCAACCTCCTGCATTAACACCGATACACCCGCCAAATCATCTTCTATGGTTTTCCTGGGAAGAAAATATAGGCTTTTAGCAAGCTTTGGTACATCGCCGAGTTTAGATCTCTCATCGCCTATGATCGTACCGTCATGCATAAAAACAACCCGCGAGGCATAACGTGTGAGTTCCGGATTATGTGTAACTAATAAAATGGTGTTGCCGGTCTTATGTACATCAGCCAGTAGTTCCATCACCAAACGACTAGAAGAGCTATCTAAATTACCCGTTGGCTCATCGGCAATAATAATACTAGGATCACTTATAAGCGCTCGTGCGATTGCCACGCGCTGCGCCTGACCACCGCTTAGTTGTTTTGGCATAAAATATTCTCTGTCAGAAAGCCCAACACGTTCAAGCATAGCTGCGGCTTTTTTGAGGCGGCGTGTCTGGGTCATGCCACGGTAAGTAAGTGGCAATGCCACGTTATCAAGGACATTAAGTTTGGGCAATAAATTAAATGACTGGAAAACAAAACCAATCTGATTACGACGCATTTTGGCACGTTGATTAGCCCGCAAACGGGCTACTGATCGGCCATCCAACTCATAAGCGCCATGCGTGGGCCGGTCAAGTAAACCAAGAATATTCATTAGAGATGATTTACCGGAACCGCTTGGCCCCATAACCGCCACGAACTCGCCTTTATCAATACGCAAACTGACTTCGTCTAACGCCACAGTCGTGGCATCGCCAAAGCCGTACAGTTTACTGACGTCTTGTAGTTCAATAACAGGCATCTGTTGATAAAGTGTAACCCTGATACTACAGATGAATCAAGTAAAATGTTTTTTTGGCAAAACCATGTGCCGTATGACGGAGAGGAGGATTCGACTTTCCGGCAAAAGAAATATACTTTTGCCAAGGAAACCCCTTACGGGGCTAAAGGCGGTCAACGCCCACAGGGCATTGTCATTCGAATTCACAACCATTCACGAGTTTCGGACTTTTCCATCGCCCCCGTTCATCCCGCATATGCGGGACTGCAAACAGTTTTTCTGTCCGGCTATAGTCCCCGCAAAACAAATTCGTGGGTTTATGAAGCAATGATCTTTGAGTCAAAAACTGACTTTTCCGAGAGAGACATATCCTTAGATACGTTGAACGAGGAAAGGCGGTTTTGGGCCAAAGAGGGTGATTCGAAAAGTCGGGAATTTGTTTTGCGGGGGCTATAAGTCCGAAACTCGTGCCATTTAGCCAAACATAAACCCCGTTTCATACGGGGTTTATGTTTGGCGGAGAGGGAGGGATTCGAACCCTCGATACCCTTGCGGATATACCGCCTTTCCAAGGCGACGCACTAGGCCACTATGCGACCTCTCCAAGTTATAACTATCACGTAGTATACTAAAGATATGAAGATTACGAAGTACGAGCACGCTTGCCTAGTTTTAGAAGAGCAGGGCAAGCAACTAGTCATTGACCCTGGTGAGCTTTCCAATTCATTTGTAGTTCCAGAGAATCCGGTAGCTCTAGTAATAACCCACATTCACGGTGATCATTTTGATAAGACTAAAATCAAAGCCATCGTTTCAAAAAATCCTGCCATAAAAATTTTTACCATCGAAGATGTTGCCAAAGAATTATTCGATTTAGAAAATATTACGACCGTTAGCGATAAACAAGAAGAAGATGCAGATCCTTTCAGTTTAATTTTTTATGGAACCAATCACGCTATTGTTCATGAAAATGCACCAAGATTTAAAAATACTGGGGTGCTAGTCAATAATCTGTTTTACTACCCGGGTGATTCATTCACCTTACCTGAAACGCCGGTCCAAGTTCTGGCCGTACCCACTTCCGGACCATGGCTGAAAGCCAGCGAGTCAATTGACTTCATGCTAAATATCAAGCCGAAATTGGCTTTTGCTACTCACGATGCACTTTTATCCGAAAATGGAGCTATGTTTACGAACAACTGGCTGACCAATTTTGCCACGCAGAACTCTATAGAATTTCAATCTATCAAACTCGGTCAATCTTTTGAAGTCTAGCTAATAATAGTGCCGACGAGTTCGCCAGCCGTCGCACGTCCTAGGCTACCTTCTTGCATAGAATCAAAAATAACTATTGGCATTTTGTGTTCCATGGCCAGCCCCATGGCGGCTTTGTCCATAATCTTTATATCTTCATCCTGCACGGCTTGTTGATAACTAAGTTTTTCAATTTTTACTGCGTCATCGTATTGAGTAGGATCTTTGTCGTAAACTCCATCGACTTTCGTGGCCTTCAGTACCACTTCACAGTCAAGTTCTAATGCTAAGGAAACGGCGGCCGTATCCGTAGTAAGATACGGCCGCCCAATACCACCAGCCACAATCACAACTCGGCCTTTTTCAAGATGCTTGTTGGCCAGACGGTGAACGAAAGGTTCAGCAACTTGTTCGGCAAAAATGTTTGTCAGGCAACGAGTGGCTAGTCCGTGGGCCTCAAAGATGTCCGTTAGTGCCAGTGCATTTATAATCGTTCCAAGCATGCCCATATGATCAGCGGTTACACGTCTAATACCATGTCCGGCAATCTGCGCGCCACGTACAAAATTGCCTCCACCAACCATAATTACAACTTGCGTATCAGTTGCCGTGGCTTTTTTGACTTCGTTGGCTATCCAGCCAGCTACATTCGGATCAATTCCACCATCAAACTGACCAGCTAGTTGTTCACCCGATAATTTCAGCAAAACTCGTTTATACACTACGTACTAGTATATCAGACACGAGTTTCGCACTTTTCCATCGCCCCAGCTGCCATCTGGCATCAATGGCTAAGTACGAAACTCGTGTCGGATAAGATATAATTATATTCATGAGAATATATTCTTGGAACGTCAATGGAATCCGGGCAGTCTGGAACAAGGGTATGTTCCAGAAGTTTATCGAGCAAGAAAAGCCGGATATTTTGTGTTTGCAAGAGACCAAGGCAGAGCAGGGGCAAGCCGAAATTGACCTGCCCGATTATGAAGAATATTGGAGTTCCGCCACTAAAAAAGGCTATTCTGGCACTGCAATTTTTACCAAGATAAAGCCAGAATCAGTTATTATTGGCTTTTTGCCTGGAATTGCCGAAAAAAGTGGACTGCAAGCCGATAAGTACGGCGACCCGACAAGCGAGGGCAGGGTACTAACTGCTGAATTCAAAGACTTTTACTTAGTTACGGTTTACACTCCGAACAGCAAAGGCGACTTAACCAGATTGAAGCTACGCCATGAACAATGGGACCCAGCGTTTTTGGCACATTGCCAGGAATTAGAAAAAACTAAACCGGTGATTTTTTGTGGCGATCTGAACGTCGCTCACACCGAAGATGACCTCGCCAACCCCAAGGTCAACATCGGCAAACATGGATTTACCGATGAAGAACGTGCTGGATTTCAAAAATTCATAGATGCTGGATTTATTGATACATTTAGGTTATTTGCCCAAGGCAACGGGCACTACACCTGGTGGACGCATTGGGCAAATGCTCGAGCTCGTAATGTCGGCTGGCGGATAGACTACTTCTTGGTCTCAGAAATCTTAAAAGACAGCATTAAAAATGCTACAATTCACCCAGATATAATGGGCTCCGACCACTGCCCAGTGAGTATATACTGGACCTGTCACGAAATCCCTCATCCCCAGACCGACTAACCTCGGCTACAAACAGTTTTTCCTCTCTCGATGTACCTCCCTGGTACCTCTCCTTCAGACAAAACTGTTTTCGCTCGAGCTGATTCGCCCTGGGAACGAGGGATTTCGCGACAGGTCCAGTATACTTAGAATTATGAAAAAATTTGCGGTTTTTGATCTGGATGGAACGTTGATACGTTGGCAACTTTACCACGCCGTGGCTGATCAATTGGCCAAACTTGGCCATTTCAATGCAAACGACTACGAAGCAGTACGGATGGCACGTATGAACTGGAAAAAGCGCGACAATCAAGATTCTTTCAAAACTTATGAACATCAACTAATCGCCTTGGTTGATAGTGCTATAACGCACATAAGCCCTACTGTCTTAATCGAAACCAGCAAAACAGTGCTAGACGAGTATAAAGACCAAACCTACACCTACACTCGCAATCTAATATCAAAGCTAAAACAAAATGATTATATGCTTTTTGCCATTTCCGCTTCACATACGGAGACCGTAGAATTACTAGCAAATTATTATGGTTTTGATGATTTTGGCGGATCTATTTACGAAATACAAAATGACAAATTTACTGGTAAGAAACAAGTTCTAAAACGTGAGCGCAAACCAGAATACCTAAAGGAACTAGTGGTAAAATATGGACTTACCTATAAAGACAGCATTGGTGTAGGCGACAGCGAAAGTGACATTGCCATGCTAGAAATGGTTGAGCAACCGATAGCATTCAACCCGACCAAGCTCCTGTTTGATCATGCCAAGGCTGCTGAATGGAAAATTGTTGTGGAACGCAAAAACGTAATTTACGAATTGAATTCAGGCAATGGATCTTACATATTGGCATAAACAAACCATGGACGCTCCACTTTTTCCAGATTTACAATGGAGTAGGCCGGAACACAAAAAACATGCTGGCAAGCTACTAATAATAGGTGGCAACTTGCATGGGTTTGCCGCGCCAGCTGAAGCCTATATAGAAGCCAATAGGGCCGGCGTGGGCTTGACAAGAGTGCTATTACCAGATGCTGTCAAGAAGATAGCTGGTAATATCCTGGAGACCGTTGATTACGCTCCCAGCACACCATCCGGCAGTTTTAGCCGGCAAGCTTTGGCTGATTTTATTGAGCAATCTGCTTGGGCAGATAGCGTATTGCTAGTTGGCGATTTTGGACGCAACAGTGAAACAGCCATATTATTAGAAAAATTCATGAGTAAACTGGACTTACGCAAAATCGCCCGCTCCCAGGGCAAATCAGCTCGAGCAGATAGTGGTTTGACTGAAGGAGAGGTAGCCTTAGCTACATCGAAAGAAGGCAGACCGCTACCGCTTGAGATTAGTTGGTCTGGGGATGGGGGAGCTTTGGGTAAGTCCAGTAAATTCACAGGTCCAGTAGTTATTGCAAAAGATGCTGCTGATTATTTCTTAAATACCCCTAAGTCTGCTTTCGAACGTCCAAACACAACATTCGTGGTGTCTATGGCTCAACTCCAAAAGATAGTCTCCGGTCTTGATCTACCGACACCGGTTACTTTTGGCATGGATTTGCTAAAACTAGTAGACACCTTGCACCAGGTGACCAAAAATTATCCCGTAAGTATCGTAGTAAAACATTTGAACAATATTCTTGTGGCGGTAGGCGGGCAGGTCAGTACCACAAAGCTGGAAACAGATTTGCCAGTTTGGCAAGTCAAAACCGCCACCCACGCCTCTGTGTGGTTAATACAGAACCCGAGCAAAGCGTTTGAAGCACTAACAACGTCTCTACTCGACTGACGGCGGAACTCCCAAAAGAACGACTTATAAAGTTGGTGGCGCTGGTCGGAATCGAACCGACACGGGTTGCCCCACACGATTTTGAGTCGTGCGCGTATACCAGTTCCGCCACAGCGCCATTTATTCACTACTAAGTAAGTCGTTTTGAAAGGTGCGGATTAGGTAGATTATATTATATAGGACTTTGGGACTTTTTCACCAATTCCAGGATAACCCTGCTTGACGTGAAAACTGTTGAGCTTCTAGGCAACCACACTGGCAGGAGATAGACAGTTCGTAGCCGTTCAGATGCAACCAGAGGGCAATGGAAAAATGCGAAATGTGTGAAGGTATGAAAGTCCTATATAATGAAGCCTACATATAGCATTATGAATCCAGATACTAATCCACTATTTGATCCTAAGCAATACAACTTGCCAGTCCATAAAGACAAGGTTGTACAACCATTGCCTAAGACAGGCGAGCAGTCGAGCAAAAAGCTTGATCCGGCAGTAGAATTGGTTCGTCAAAAAATTAGATACCTTTACAAGGACGAGCCAGATGTCAAAGAAGAAGTAAAAGAGGCTTTTAAGGCTGGTAGCCATCGCTCCAAGCATCAGCAATTCATGTATGAGCTGACGAATTCTGGCAGATCATTGGCCGAAATCCAAACCGCTTGGCACAATTATTACCTAGATCTGCCGGACAATCAAAAACACGAGGTTTGGCAAGAATTTTATACCAATCATTCCGGCGGGGCTCACTATATAAAAGAACAAAAGCCAGAAACTAAAGAGTCGACTCATAAAACAGCTGGCAGTACCCACCAAAAGACCCCCCAAACAACCCAAAATATACGAGACGTACGCTCGGTGGCCGATATTAAAGATCAACTCATAAAACGTGTTGCTGGTCGACGCAAGCCACAAAAGAAAGAGCATTTAAAATCTTTGTTTTTTGGGCTGGGCTTGGGCTCAATAGTTCTTATGATTATGCTTTTTGGGTTTTTTAATGAACGATTCATTGCTCCCTTCATTACTCCAAGCAAAGTTGTCAGTTCAACTCCAATTATTATTGATCCTAGAAACACTCCTGTTAGCGCCGAACCAAAAATTATTATCCCTAAGATTAACGTTGAAGCACCGGTAATCTATAACGAGCCGTCGATTGATGAAAAAGCCATCCAACGTGCTCTGGAAGAAGGAGTTTTGCATTATGCCACATCACCCGATCCTGGAGAACTAGGCAATGGTGCTATATTTGGCCACAGTAGTGGCAATATTTTTAATGAAGGTAAGTACAAATATGCGTTTATTCTCCTAAAAAGCTTAACCAACGGCGACGTATTTTACCTCCAAAAAGATAGCAAGCGGTACATTTATAAAGTCGTAGAGAAAAAGATCGTTAAGCCAACTGAAGTTTCAGTATTAAACAGTATTCCGAATAGACCTGCGACTTTTACTCTAATTACTTGCGATCCACCAGGTACTTCTGTTAACCGATTGGTAGTTATAGGCGAGCAGATAAGCCCAAATCCTAGCACCAACATTGCCAGTAAGGTCAATCAAGATGCAGCCAACAAACCTGCGATACTACCCAGTAATTCTAAAAGCCTGTGGAACCAACTTTATAGCTGGCTTTCCCGCTAACAGAGTGTGATTAGTTTAATGAGAGCCTACTAGCTCAGTGCGTAAAACAGCGTCCGCACCAGCCGTAACCTTAGATGAGCTAACCGTATAAAATGCCTTGTAGTCGCTATCAAAAAATACGTCATATCCATCTTTGGCTGGCGATAGCGTTTGTTGATTCGTACCGTCAAAATCAACAACCACAACCGAGCCATTACTAGCATAGACTATGCGATGTCCGTCCATCCATGAGGCTTTTTGCCCTGCAGCCAGAACAAATCCAGTATTATAGCGATATTGACGATCACGCTCGGCATCATAAACTGCAAAACTTGAACCGTTCTGCGCCATAATAAAACGTGCATTTATAGAAAAAGATATATTAGTCGGCTTATCTACCCTAAGTGTGCTGATCGGTTTTACGGCAATGCTAGGTATCTTTTGCAAAACGTCCGCCGGATTTTGGTAAATACTAATCTTGCCCTCACTTGACGCACCGGCAGCTATATACCATTTTTCATTAAACTGTGCCAGCGCCAATAGGTAAGTATCGTCGACGAGTAATTCTTTTAGGGTGTAGTCTTTGTTGTTGTCGCGAATTCTGACCTTGACCTTGCCTAAAGTAGACGATGCGTCCGTTACGTACAGCAACGTATTGCTGCCGTGACTACGGTAGGCAAGCACCTTAGTCAATAGCGGCGACATAGAGTTACTTTTAAGATCAGCTGTCTGCAAAATACCACCGTCAGCCGTATAAAAATAAAATTGATCAGATTTTTTATTTCTAAGGCTGACTGTGGTCGCCTTTAGCCTGAATACCTTACTTATATTCAGACTCCGTAATGGTGTATCACGATCAAGCAAAACATATTCACTTTCTGATCCAAAAACATGCTTAAGGAGTACGTGGCGATTGTCAGTAGACCATTCTACCAACTCCATGTGTTGCTCATCTTTACTGGGCGTCAATACGTCAGCCGGTAAGGTTATCGGCACAATTTTAGCGGACGGGTTAGTCATATCAAGCACATCAAAATCTATCAAACTACCTGGCTTCTCAACGATTAACCAGTGGCGATCAGGACTAGCCGTTACTAGCGGAGGTGAAGATATATATGTTTGCTTTTCTGATGTAATCAATTTGTCAGGGAATAAAAATGGATACACAAATCGCTCAATAGTACCGCCATATAGTTCAAAATCATGTCTCCATGACCTATACCCACTCCGCTTAAGCTCCAGGGTATAGCGACCAGCCACCGGCGTAAGACGAGACCCTGTCTGGCCTTTGTTTTTATTATTTAAGAAAATAGTGGCCGATTCCGGGTGGGCATCTACAAACACAAGTCCTTTTTGAATAACCGCCCCCGTTTGCCTGTCGATATCGTAGCCGTATGTCTGATACCAGATTATCACCGTACCAATAAGTAACGCGATGCCCATAAGAACATAGCCAAGATATAGCCGGAAAGTTAGAGCACGCTTTTTTTTAGGGTCAAAGAAATCCATATATTTTCCAAAAATTATTAATCAATCAGTTTATGATCTTCACGAGTTTCGCACTTGTCCGTTGATGCCTTGGTTGTAGCCGTTCAGGTGCAACCAAGGGGCAATAGAAAAGTGCTAAACTCGTGATCTTTAGCAATCTACTTGCCAATTTAATCATAGACGGTTTAAGATACATACTATCACCACTTTATGTTGAGGGTAAGCCAAAAAGTGACTAATCGTCAAAACACAATCGAATTTAACGGAAAGCGTTACGATATAACAAGCGGTAAGCTGGTCGATGCTACTATCTCAAAATCACCAACACCTACAGCAAAGGCCGGTACAGTACTTGACGGTTTTATCAGACGACCAGATACAATGTCTTCCGCTATTAAAAAGTTACCTGATCACATGAATTCTGCTAGCCAAAAAATAATAAACAGGACCGAACGATCAAAAACACTAATGCGTAGTGCCGTTAATAAGCCCGTCAACAAAATACCAGGTTCAAACCATATTCAAGATCATCAAGTAATTAATCCGGTTGAGGCTTCGCGTAAAGTTCCATCATCACCAAACCGAATAACCTCGGCTACAAACGGTTTTTCCTCTCTCGATGTACTTTCAGGTATCTCTCCTCCAGATAAAACTGTTTTCGCTCGAGCTAATTCGTCTCGGGAACAAGGGATTTTGCGTAAGTCCAGTTCAGCTGGCGAACAAAGGAGTCCACGACAATCCAGTCAGCCAGTCAGCCAAGGTCGTATTTTACGTGCCGATCATATCAAAAAAAGTCGTTTGATCAGTAAATTTGGTAGCGGATTTACTAGCCCAAAAATTACTACACTACCAGTTCAACCAGTACCGACAAAAGTGCCGACCACCCCGATAAACCTACCGCACCACGCTAACGTAATAGCCGTACCAGCAAAAAATTATCCACTAACCAACGCACTAGCTAATACCTCAAGCCATGAACAGCCCAAAATTAAAAGACACACCAAACTGCATCACCGCGTCGCCCGCAAGTTACATGTCAGTCCACGTACTATAAATATCAGTGCCGTCTCGATGGCCATTTTATTATTAACTGGTTTTATTGCTTATCAAAATGTGCCAAATATAGCCATGCGAATAGCCACTACGCGCTCCGGGGTACACGGCAGCCTACCTGATTACCAGCCATCAGGATTCGCTCTGTACGGACCAATTGAATACAAATCTGGTCAAATTACTATAAATTTTAAATCTAGTAGCGATGATCGTAATTTCAAAATTATCCAGCAATCATCCACCTGGAATAGTGAAACATTACTAGGTAGTCTAGTTGACGGCGGAAAACAACCTATGACTCTACAAGAGCGAGGTAGGACAATTTATATTTATGATAATGCTAACGCCGTTTGGGTCAATGCTGGTATCAAGTACCAAATTGAGGGTAACTCCAAACTAAGTAGCGATCAACTGCGCCGCCTAGTATCAAGTATGTAGGTGCTGGGTTTAAAAGCATATACTAAAACTTACCCAAAAACTCCTACATCCCCAGATCTAATTCTATCGGCTACAGACAGTTTTTCTTCTGTCAATGTACCTCTACTTCGAATAGAACAGTTTTTGCTGGAGATAATTTACTCTGGGAACAGACGATTTTGCGACAGGTCTAGTACAGGTCCAGAACATCTGTGGCATAATATAATCAATGAATGTTCGAACACGTTTTTCTCCAAGTCCAACCGGCTTTTTACATGTTGGCGGTATACGTACCGCTTTGTTCGCGTGGTTGCTAGCTCGCCAATCTGGTGAAGGCAGATTTATCCTAAGACTAGAAGACACCGACAAAGCTCGTGAAGTAACGGGCTCTGATCAGCACATTTTTGATTCCTTAAAAGCTCTAGGTCTTATTTATGATGAAGGGCCGGATATCGGCGGGCCCTTCGCTCCATATCGTCAGAGCGAACGCCTGGATACTTATAAAAAATGGGCAGAGAAGCTAGTAGACCAGGGTAGAGCGTATGTTGACCCTTACTCGCCAGAAGAAGTTCAGAAATTTCGCGAACAGGCTCAAATTGAAAAGAAGCCATTTTTATATCGCAACCATCGCCCAGAAAATCCTCCCGAATGGGACGGGTCAAAACCGCTTAGATTCAAATCAGACCCCAAAGCCTATAAATGGCACGATGAAGTAATGGGTGATTTATCCACTGGCCCGGAAGTTATAGATGATTTTATTCTGATTAAAAGTGATGGCTTCCCGACCTATAACTTTGCCCACATTATTGATGACTTGCTTATGGAGTGTACGCACGTAATCCGTGGTCAAGAGTTTTTAGCTTCTGTACCAAACTATCTAAATCTATATGAAGCTCTGGCTATTGAAAAACCGCTCCTGGCAACCGTGCCGCACATTCTAGGACCAGATGGCAACAAGAAACTAAGCAAACGTGATGGCGCCAAGGACGTTATGGACTATATCCGCGAAGGTTATTTGCCCGAGGCACTAGTGAATTTTATTGCTAGTTTAGGCTGGAACGATGGCAGCGAACAAGAAGTTTTTTCCATTCAGGAGCTTATTGATAAATTCAGCCTAAGACGCGTACAAAAAAGTGGTGCAAAATTTGATGAAAAGCGGCTCCTATGGATAAACGGCACTCATATTAGAAACTTGACACTCGATGATATATACACCCGCTGTAAAGGCTTCTGGCCAGCAGAAGCCGCTGATTATGACGATACCTACAGAAAGAAAGTTCTCGAGCTGGTCCAGGAACGCCTAAAATACTTCGCCGAACTACCGGAGCTAACAAGCTTTTTCTTTAAAGACCTGCCTGTAGATATGGAACTAATCAACAATGATAAACAACTTAAAAAATTTAGCCACGACGAACTCAAAGAGTTACTTGAAAAAACAAAAACAACCTTAGAGCAGAGCGATTTTTCTACGGCAGATTTAACTAAAAAATTGAACCTCTTATTAGAAACCACCGGTCAAAAACCAAGAGTTTTATTCAGTCTTATCCGTATCGCAACCACTCAAGCCCCAGCCAGTCCAGGCCTAGCCGACACCCTAGTTATACTCGGCAAAGAAACCACTCTTAAACGCATAAACACAACTCGTGTCATGCTGGAAACCAAGTAACAATTCCTGAAGCACTGCTAACGCAGATGAATAATTGTCCCGTCATCGCTAGGTTGCCGATTATTGTTAGGTATAACAGCTCGTTCGGCGGTATCCACTGGTTTGTTCTTGCGACGCGATCTAGTACGTTTACGCTTCGGTTGTTCTGTGGAGTTTACCACCGCTTCATGGGAAGGATATGGTGTGGCTCCAGTAAGCTTCAGAATATCTTCAGCAGCTTTCTTGCTCGGGCTGGCGGATACTCTTGAAGGTTCCGGCTTGTGGTCTGGTTGTTTTGCTGGGGTTTGTTGTTTTGGTTGATCTGCTTGCGTAATATAACGATTGCGCATAAACGTTTCTATGTGGTCGCGTTGCATGGAATAGAGCTCGCGACTATTAGCTATAATTTCGGCACTGTAATCACTAGTTCGTTCAGGCAAATTAAGGGTTGTGGCCGAAAAAGCCTGCACTTTTTCACCGGCAATAGTCATACTGACAATAAAATGACGATTATGCATATGAACGAGATCGTGTTCTTCGAATTTGGGCTCAAAATACTTCAGCATGGTTCGGGCATCATCGGCACTTGTTCGGAAAGTTACGACCGAACCAACATTTCCAAAAACAGCGTCTTTAACTTCTTGACTCATCTGGGCAATATATTGGTTGGCCACGGTCAGATTCAAGGCATATTTGCGAGCTTCGGACAAAATAGTGGCAAATGAATCGGTGGCAAAATTCTGGAATTCATCAACATACAAATAAAAAGGTGTCCGTTCTTCTGGCGGAATGTCTGCCCGACTCATAGCACCCATCTGGATTTTGGTAACCAACAGGGCACCAAGCAAAGCGGCATTGTCCTCGCCAATTAAGCCTCGAGACAAATTAACAATCAATATCTTGCGCTCATCCATAATTTGACGAATATTGAAACTACTTTTGGGCTGGCCAATTATATTACGGACCGTTGGATTGGCAGTAAAGGCTCCGACCTTGTTCAATACTGGTGCAACAGCTTCAGTGGCAAATTTATCATTCCAGCTGGCAAATTCAACAAGCCAGAAGTTTCGCACAACCGGATCATCAATGTACTCCAGTACTTCCATTCGGAACTTTTTGTCGGTCAAAATTCGAGTAATGTCGAGCATTGTCGCGTTAGGGTAGTCCAACAGGGCGAGCAGACTGTAACGTAGAATATATTCCAGACGTGGACCCCAAGACTCAAACATACGTTTTAGGACACCGATTAACTCTGTCGCGGTATGAGATTTTAGTTTTTTATCATAAACCTCCATAGGGTTGAAGGCAATCGGAAAATCAGTATCAGCCGGATTGAAATAAATAACATCACCCATTCTTTCGGCTGGAACTCGACGCAGTACATTCAAGGCATAGTCACCGTGGGGATCTATAACCGCAAAACCATAAGGGCTGTAGAGATCAGATATGGTCAAAAGTTCAAGCAAACCGGATTTACCAGTACCCGTTTGTCCTATGATATAAAGGTGCCGCCCGCGATCATCCCTAGGCATGCCAAACATGGTATTGTGTCCGCGAAAGTTAGTAACGGCAATCGGACTGATTGTATTAGTTGTTTGCTCCGTAACAAGCGGTAGATTAGCTGGCGGTTCAGCCGTCTTAGAATTAGCCCAGAGAATATTAGGAGTTTCCACATTAGTGTGTGGCAAGTGATAAAGGCTGGCAACCTCTTCTATATTACAAACAAAACCACGCCCAGCAATCCGTCGCGCACGATATAGATCGATAAACCGATCGTCTTCGCCTAGAACTTTGCCAATAAAACCATTCAAATAGGTTGTATTGAACTGTTTAAAGCTAGCTGTTATGGCCTGGATGCGCATCCGTGCCTGGGTAGGTGAAGTATTGCCGCGATATACGATCCTCAAGGCTACTTCATAGGCTAGTTTGTGGCTTTTTTCTTCCGCCGCGCCTGCTCTAGCGGTTTGATATTCAGCAAGTTTCGGGGTTTCGGTCTTAGCTTCGGGCGGAGACCATAACGCACCCAATAAGCCCCCCGAACTTGTCCGGCTACCGCGAATACCAGCAGCGTACTGCTCGCTTTTCTTGTACCAATTATGCGAAGCCGGTCGAATAACTAATTGTAGCCAAGCTTCTTCATTATCTTCAAATTGGGCTAAGGCAGCAGTTATGGCCGCCAAGGGATCAACCTCAAAACTTGGAAATGTTTTGATTGGTAAAGCCTCGTTGGCAGTAAATTGCAGTTCGGCAGATAATTGAGTTGAAGCCGGAGCGTCTTCGACTAGGGTATAGTCGGGCACCTCGGAGATATTAACTGTCGGGTATTGAGCATAGATTTGTTCCTCTACAAAATTCTTAAGATAGTTTGGCACCCAGACGTAAAAACCAATACGTTTTTGTTGTACGGCAATTTCAAAGCTTAAGTGCTCGCGCTTAGCAGCATGAATACGGGTTTTTTCGGCAGATAATAGAAGGCCGTGCAAGGAAGCAAACATTTGCTCGGCAGCTAACTCTTTTTTTTCATTAGTACGTGGAACCTGAAGCAGAAGAACGGTACCCTCTGGCTCTAAATCGGAAAGTTGCCTGTTTTTGAAGATCATTGTAATAAAATTATACACGAGTTTGGCGCTTTGCTGATACCTTGGTTGCTTCAGCTCGAGCTGATTCGTCCTGGGAACGAGGGATTTTGCGACAGGTCCAGTAGATTATTCGGTCTGGGGATGGGGAGTTTTGCTACAGTTCAGGTTTGTAGAAGCATAAGCGTTTGATACAATAATAAACATGATAGATAATTTTAAGCCGGTGAGTCACCGAGCCGGTGCTAGGCGTTTTTCGCGAATAACTACAAATACTACACCCAATACAAGCTCAACCCCAAAACCAGACTTTAAATTACCGGAAGAAATAGCCGAAGAACAATGGCCAGAGCCTAAAAATGAAGCTCCACGAAAAAAAGGCCGTTTCAGCTGGAGAACACTAACACGCTTTCATCGACTTACTAAAAAACAATGGCTAATTGTCGGCATACTACTGGTCATGATAGGCGGTGGCGGGGTAGGGGCTTGGTACAAATTTTTTAAAAAAGAAACGCCTAAACCAGCCCCCGTAGTACTAAGAACAAAGAAAGAACCACCAAAGCCAACAACCGAAGCCTCACGATTAACTGGGGTTCAAGTTACTCCAGAACAAAATCTTCTACCGGTTACTGGAGCGATGATAGAAAATAGTCCAGATGCCCGCCCACAATCAGGCCTCAAAGATGCTGGTTTAGTTTTTGAAGCCGTTGCTGAGGGAGGCATTACGCGCTTTTTGGCATTGTATATGGATACGCAGCCAGATTACATTGGCCCAATCAGAAGCGCCCGACCATATTATTTGGACTGGATATTACCATTCGAAGGTAGCCTAGCTCATGTCGGTGGCAGTCCAGATGCTCTAGCTCAAATTAAAGCACTTGGCGTACGAGATTTAGACCAGTTTGCTAATTCTGGTAGCTACAAAAGGATCAGCAAACGTTATGCACCACATAATGTTTATTCGGGGCTACCTACCCTTACCGATTTAGAACGCAAAAAAGGCTTTGGTACCAGTACGTTTACTGGTTTTGCGCGCAAAAAAGAAGAGCCGAGCGCTACGCCAAATGCTCGATCAGTTGACCTAAACATTTCCAGCTTTTTGTACAATGCCCATTACGACTGGGACCAAACCACCAATACCTATAAACGTAGCCAGGGCGGGCAACCCCACAATGATGAAGGTTCTAGTAGTCAATTAGCGCCAAAAGTCGTCATTGCCTTAGTGATGCCAAAAGGCGTTGCCGGCGACGGTATACATACTACCTATACAACAGTTGGTAGTGGTCCTATGTTTGTTTTTCAAGATGGAGTAATAACTCCGGGAACCTGGACAAAAACAGATCGTAAGGCTCAATTTACTTTTGTTAATGCGAGCGGTGCAACCATGACACTTAATCCAGGACAAACCTGGATCAGTATTGTTGGTACCGTAGGATCCGTCACCTCAAAACCATAGAAAGTTATATATAGTGGATCATTTTAAGAAAATGCGCCGGCAAGCTATCACCACAACAATGGTTGTTGTGTTTATGATCCAAGCTTTAATTATTGGGGGCTGGTGGCTTGGTCGGGAAGTTTACGACGTATCTCCATGGTTAATATTGATCGTAACGTGCGTTACCGCAACAATAACCACAACCGTAGCTGCTTTTTCCATTACAGATTATATCCTTGAACCTATGCGTTACGTCTGGCAAGCAATTCTGCATGTTACACCCGAACATAGCGGCACGGCTGCTCCTAATCTTGAAAATGCCAAACTAGGGCGCGAACTTATAACTAGTATGGCCATGCAGGTATACCAGTTTGCCAGCCTAGAGACTGCCGGAGCCCGCGAAGATGCCGAGCATCGTAACGCTATCATTCAAGCGACAACTATCGTCAGTCATCTGCCACTACCTTTATTCGTCTTCAACAAAGAACAACTTGTAACCAACGTAAGCAACAGCGCGCTTAGTTTTTGTAAATTAACCAGTGCCGAGCTATTAGGAAAGCCCCTATTTGAAAGCCTTAACTTGTCTTTCCCAAGCCATAAAGAAACACTAGAGACATGGATACATGATTGCCAGAATAGTCGCATCACTGATACCTCCTACTGGCGGCAAGTTCATGCCCAGTTAAAAGATGATAACGAACCAAGACAGGTAGACCTAGCGGCCTACTACAATAAAGATAACCCAAGCGGGACCGAATTTATCATCACCCTGTTTGATCGTAGCGAGGAATATAACAAAGAAGACCAGCAACTGGATTTCATATCAATTGCCGTACACGAACTAAGAACACCCTTGACAGTCCTGCGTGGTTACATAGAGGTCTTTGAAGAAGAGTTTAGGGGCAAGTTAAGTCCTGAACTAACTGACTTCATGCGCAAAATGCAATCTTCTGCCAAAACTCTCACAAGTTTTGTAAACAATATCCTAAACGTTGCGCGTATTGACCAAAATCAATTAGTACTACGGCTTGAAGAAGAAAGCTGGCCGGATATTCTTAATCACATCATTGACGATATGCGACTTCATGCCCTGGTACGTGGCAAAACTATTGAATGCAAGATTGATGACAACCTGCCAAATATAGCCGCAGATCGGGTAAGCATTTACGAAGTAGTTAGCAACCTCATAGATAATGCTATCAAATACAGTGGCGATACTAAGGAAATAGTTGTCCATGCTGGCCTTACTCAGGATGGCTTTATAGAAACTACAGTTCAGGATTTTGGCGTTGGCATTCCGGCTGCCATATTGCCAAATTTGTTTGAAAAATTCTCCCGAAGTCATCGAACCTCAACACAAATAGGGGGCACCGGTCTGGGGCTATACCTTAGCAAGGCTTTAGTAAGCGCCCACGGCGGTAACATTTGGGTAAGATCCAAGGAAGGCGAGGGCAGTGTATTTGGTTTCACTCTCCAACCGTATAGTCAACTTGCAGCCGAACTCAAAAAAGGCAACAACCAAGACATAGTGCGCCAAGCCCATGGCTGGATTAAAAACCATTCTCTGTACCGCCGATGAGTACTTTTTTGTTATGCACCATACTGGACCTGTCGCAAAATCGCCCGTTCCCAGGGCGAATCAGCTCGAGTTGAGAGTGGTTTGACTGAAGGAGATGTAGCCTTAGAGCTAATTAACTCTAAGGCTACATCGAAAGAAGGCGGACCGCTACCAGCCGAGGTTAGTTGGTCTGGGGATGGGGGAGCTTTGCGACAAATTCAGTATAAAAAACAATAGCGATTTGTGGTAAATTAAAGGCAATGGATAATTCTAGCCCAACTTCAAATAAAAAAATCTTATGTATTGAGGACGAGCATTTTATAGGCGAATTATACGCACGCGCCTTAACCAGAGCCGGTTATGATGTCAATATCGTTATAGATGGCATCGAGGGACTTAAGGAGGCGCAGACAGATGTCTATGACATTATTCTACTGGACATAATGGTGCCTAATATGACGGGTATAGAAGTATTGAAAAGGCTTCGTGATCCCACTCAAACACCCAACCTCCGTGCCAAGATCATTATCACTACAAACTTAGAACAAAGCGAAGAAGGTCGTGCAGCCATAGAGGTTCAGGCCGATGGTTATGTAGTCAAGGCCGAGATCACGCCAAAACAACTTGTTGAGTTCCTAAACCAGCTAAATGCTTGAAATATACAAGTATCGTTTTTGGTGAACTATGTGAAATCGAAATTGAACGCAATCTGTACTGAACTACTTGAGGTATACGACTGTATAAGGGCAATAACGGTGACAGATAACATTCTCTTGCAGAGTAGAACTGTATAGTATTTTAGTTAGTGTTTCTATCTATCTTGTTTGTTATTTCAAGTGAACGAGTGGTTGAACAGAAATGTCCAGTCTATTATACAATATTGACTATTCGGGCAGGGAATCTAAAATAAAACGACCAGTAAAGCCACCACGCTCCTCTCTCTTACTAGCTTGTACTTCTTTTATCTCAGGTTCTGTAATCCCTAAAGCTAATTGAATCGCAGAGATTACCTCTCTGACATCAGCAACTTCCTCTTTTTGGTGGTCACTACCTTCTGCCTGTGATAATTCAGTAGCTTCTTCCAATAATTTGGCAAAAAGGTAGCTTAGGTACTCTTCATCATTCTCTTCTAGATGATATTCTGCTTTTTTACCCTGACGCTCTATCATTTCAGGTATTTTGTCTCTTACCAGCTTGGGGTACTGGTTCTCAATCGGTAAATCCGTCTCAGTATGTGTGTGCTTCATAGCTTAATTGTACCAAATAACGGCATCACCCCTTGTTGGTCCCAAATCGCTTATCTTATTTAATGCCTGATTCTAATATGCGTTTAACTGCTAACTTAATATTGGTTTTTGCGGGAACACCTTCTTCTATCATCTTAAGTAAAGCCTGTGGAGTGAGCCATTCAGCAGACACAAAGTCATCAGGGTTAAAGTCGGGTGTTTTGTTTGTCATGAGAATATATAGAGCATTAAAATATCTGTTTTCATCAATCCTTTGCACATCTACCAATGTGACATCTTCAGGTTGAAGCTTTAGGTTTATTTCTTCCTCGGTTTCACGTAAGACCGTAGTAAGATAATCTTCGCCTGATTCAACATGACCTCCGACACTAAAATCTAGACCATTAGGAAATAATCGTTTGTGGGGTGTTCTTTTCGGCACCCAAAACTCACCCTTGTCATTTATTAGAAACATATCCGATGCACGAATATATCCCTTTAACTTGCTAGAAGATGTAAGCGAGTTTGCTTCTTCTCGACCTATCCTACCTATAACAATGTCATTTTCGTCAACTAAATCCAGTATCTCTTCATTATCTGCTTGCTTTGACCTTATGGTATCGCTCATGTTATTTAATTCCTGATTCAGCCAAAATATTATCTACAACCTGTTCAATCGGTTTGGTCGCATCAATTACTATTGCTCCTATGCTCGTTGCGTATTCGGTAGCTCCTTTATTCCACTCAAGTTGTCGTGCAAGGTCATCTGGATGCTTGCCGAAGTCGTTATTTGTTCGAGTCATGAGTCGATGACGCATAGTGTCGTCATCAACTACCAGTGTAAACCGTTTATCAAAGACACCTCTGACCCTATCCTGGTTCATCGCACCCCCACAAACAAAAATAGTGGTATCTTCTGACGACTTTGCCAATGACTTAACCTTATTGAGGTCCCAAATCCAATTATGTTGGGTTTGCTCATAAGTCGGTTCACCCGTTTCAGGGTTTCCATAGTAGCCAAATGCTTCATCAGCATCAAGGGCAGCGTATCCTCGCTTAATAAGTTCTTCAGCAGCGGTTGTTTTGCCAGTCCCTGATATACCATCTATCTGAATAATCACAGTGATCCTCTAACAATTCCTTTGCAATTTTTTGCTCCACAGTTACACTTCATTTCCCAATCTTTTGTTGAAAACTGAGCATAGTCAATGGTCAGCTCTTCCCCAGCTTCAATATCACGTAATGCAATATGGTTTTTATCTAGGTTTGGATCACAACTATGGTTGCCGTAGTTAGAAGGGTGCTTATCTCTGTCAGAAATTGCAGCCGTGTGTGTTCCATCACCATTGGCTACTGCGTCCCATTCTTTTCCATTCTCTATGCACCACTTTTGAAACTCCTTGAATTCTTCGTCAGTATATAATTTTTCTTCATACGGCTCTTCACCTTTAGAAACCCAGATAACATCACCTTTTTTAATAGATACTTTGGTAAACAAGCCCTTGCCTTGAATAGGAGAGTCTTTGATTTCAATATCTGGGTTTATTACTAATGCCATGAGCTATTCACTTTCAAATAATTGCTTTTTTCATTTTTAATAATAACAGGGCAGAACGGCATTAGCCATGGGGACGGGTTAATCATCAGCTTAAACTAATAACCTTGTCCAAACGTCTGGAAATGCACCCTATCGGGCGTGGTAGAATAGCATCATGTCAGAGAGAAGTGAAGCCTATGCTGCCTTTGCGGAAGGCTCTTATAGTTGGCGGTTTATTGAGCGACCTGCATTAGACCGCGCCATTCCAGCAAGTGCATATAGTGACTCTACTAAAATACTAGATATTGGGAGTGGTTCAGGAAGGGTCATAGGCTACCACATTGCCAGAGGTGCAGTTGAAGCTAATGTAACTGGGGTAGACCCTGACCATAAAAGCGTTGAACTATCAAGCAACCGCTTCCCCCAAGCAAGATTTATTGAACAAAAAATACAAGATATTGAACTAGAAGACGCTTCATTAGATATTGTGTCAGCTCAACTTAGCCTAAGATATTTAGATAATACTGAACTTGCAACGCTTTGCGGAAAAGTAGCCCTTGCTCTGCGGGGAGACGGTATGTTCTTCTTGCTAGATGTTCACCCTACTAGATACGGTGTTAGTGATGGATTTGATAAATACTTTCAGGAAGGACTGCGTGAGGTGGATACGCCCTGGGGTGGCAGTGAAACCTATTTTTACAGAACGCTAGGTACTTATGTAACCACATTGTCAAAAGCAGGACTTAGGATCGTCAGCTTAGATGAATGTCCAGTCACGCAAGAAGGAATGAATGAAGCACACAGCAAAGACTTTGCCCGTTACAGCATGTCCCCTGCGAGATTTGCAATTCTCGCTGCTAAATCTGTCTGATATGCTTGAGTTATGATTATCAAACTGGTGGGCTATGTCTCACAAACTACCCTGAGCAACGCGCTCTAACAGGATTCAGTTAGCCTAATAATTTCGTTATTGGTCGGGTCGAACATACCCTACACGAACTGGAACCTAGGTTCCCAGACATATACTCGACTTACGCAAAATCGTCCATGATGTAACCGAGGGACTGTCCCTCAACAGATGGGGGAATCACAAATTTGCTAGTTCGTACTTTAGCTCATCTAGCATTTGTTTGTTTTCTTCATAGTCGGCAACGAACTCCAGGTAACTTTGGCGATCATAATCGAATTGGGCAAGCACTTTTTCTGTCAGGAGACAGTCCCTTAGCTTTCTTGGCTTTTGGTGACCCCTGCGGGATTCGAACCCGCGATCTTCTGGATGAGAACCAGATATCCTAAACCGCTAGACGAAGGGGCCGTAATTTAATTGTACAACGAGCGGGTTCGAATGCGGGATTCGGTCACCCATATTCGCCTGCTGGCGAATTGGTCGACCCCGCCTCGCCACCGTCGTGGCTCCGGCCTTGCAAAATGCCACTGGCATTTTTCATCCGTGATCTTCTGGATGAGAATATACCGCTAAGCTAAGGGACCGTAATTGTCTAAATTGTAACACAACAGGGGCGGTAAGTATAGATTGTACTAGCGATCCGCTTACGCTTACCGTATACTATATAAAATCTATGCAGTTAGTTAATGAGAAATATTACTACTGGTACAACCGGCTTTTGACGTTTTCTAGTCTTATTTTTTTGGTTGGAGTAATTGCTGCCAACATATTCTCTCACATATCGTTTGTAAGCGAAGTCAGGGTTACACTGGGCCTATCATTCGTTACGGGCATTCTATCGGCGCTTCAATTTCTGTATGGCTTGTTCTTTTTTAAACGTTATGCCGTACTCAAAGGAGCATGGTTTGCATGTTTAGTAAGCACCATGATCGTAACTCTCGGGGTCATAAGCCTTGTGCATAACACTGGCGGGTTTCATTCATGGTACCTAATTGCTTGGGCGTCTATCATACTGGCTACTGGTATTTTTGGTCAATATCCTCTAATAGCTGCTGTCTTTATAGTTTTACTTTATTCCATCTTGACAACAACAGGCAACGTAGAGAGCCGGCAAGCTTTTGATAAATTTAGTATAGGTGTCTTGGTTGGGTCTTTTTTGATTAGTTTAGCGAGCTATTTTATCTGTCGAACTCAATACATTGACCAAGAAAGCCAGCAAGTTAGCAAACTAACCGGTCAACTCCGTAGTAATCAACAGCAGGCAGAAATCCTGATACAATCCATAGCTGATGGCATCATAGTAACCAACACTCAGGGCAACATCACCCTAATAAATCCTTCGGCTTCAGTCATGACTCAGTGGAAAATTGAAGAAGCAACCGGTATTGATGTCCGCCTAGTTACAAAACTCATGACCGAGGATGGCAAAGAGCTAACCAAGGAGCAGGATCCTTTCTCGACGGTTTTAAGCCAAAAGGAACACCTAAGCAAGGTCTTTAATTTAGTAGGTCGTGATGGCAAAAATCAGATTATATCACTGGTTATTTCGCCCGTTCTACTCCCCGAAACTAGCGAATTCGCTGGAACTGTGGCGGTATTACGAGATATAAGCAAGGAGCGTGAAGAGGAAAAACAGCGTGCTGACTTCATTAGTACAGCTAGTCACGAAATGCGCACTCCAGTGGCAGCCATTGAAGGCTATCTAGCACTTGCCCTGAACGAACAAGTCAGTAAGATTGATGACAAAGCCAGAGAATACCTTGAAAAAGCCCATGCCAGCACTCAACATCTTGGCCAACTTTTTCAGGACCTACTAACCAGTGCCAAAGCCGAAGATGGGCGCATGGTAAGCCATCCTGTAATCGTAGAGATGGGCACTTTTATAGAACAACTCGTCGATACACTGCGCTTCGCAGCCGAGAAAAAAGGATTATTTACGCAGTTCGTTATAGGTACTGGCACAATGAAAAGCGAAACAACAACTGGCAGTAGCAAAATCATAAAACCACTATACTACATCCACGCTGACCCAGAACGCATACGCGAAGTCATTACAAACATATTCGACAACGCCGTGAAATACACTGAAACCGGTAAAATAACAATCGGCCTCACTGGGGATCGTGATATTGTGCAGATTTATGTAAAGGATACCGGATCAGGTATTCCAGAAGAAGATATAGAACATTTATTTCAAAAATTTTACCGCGTCGATAATTCAACAACGCGCACTATTGGCGGAACGGGTCTGGGACTTTTTATTTGTCGTAAGATCATCGAACTATATCGTGGTCGAATCTGGGTAGAAAGCAAGGCTGGCTCCGGCAGTACGTTTTTTATTAATTTACCGAGGATAGATAGTCAGACGGCAGAACAACTTCAGGGCGGCGAGACAGTTAACATACCAGCACCAACCATCACCTAGTAGAAAATTTCTGATTTTAAATTTCATGCTATAATAACAAAAACATAAGCACTATTAAGGATAAACTTAAGCTAAGCAAAATATGAAAATTTTAAATAAGCGAAAAGGGCGTTAATTATGGCAAAAATAATGCTAGTGGAAGACGACAATAATCTACGCGAAATATATGAGGCGCGCCTATTGGCAGAAGGTTACGAGATTATATCTGCCCAGGATGGGGAAGAAGCCTTGGCTATGGCCGTCAAAGAAAAGCCAGATCTAATTATATCTGATGTTATGATGCCAAAAATTAGTGGTTTTGACATGCTTGATATATTACGTAGCACTCCTGAAACAAGAAACACTAAGGTCGTTATAATGACCGCACTCTCTCAGGCAGAAGATAAAATCCGTGCTGATAAACTTGGAGCTGATAAATATCTGATCAAGTCGCAGGTTACTCTGGAAGACGTAGCCAATGTAGCGCGTGAAATCCTAAACAATAATAATGTCGGTGGTGCTACTCCAGTCGCCAGCGATTCATCCGTCAGCCCATCTGCTACGGCTCAATTAACACCAAGCAATTTAGCCCCGCCAGATCCCGCATCCAGCACTTTACCGATCACGCTAACACCACAAACACCGCCAACAACTACAGATTTACCCAAAGAAAATATAGCCACAAATAATCCTACGACTCCAACACAGTTAGCCAACAAACCAAAAGACCAAATACATCCAAACTTCACTAGCCCAACAGTAGCCCCCATAACCCAGCCAGTAGTTGGAAATAACGACAATAACACAAATAAAACAGTTACGCCCGCCACACAACCACCCCCACTAAACACTCAACCAACACCGCCAACCATGACTAACCCACATGTAATTGATGCGTCCCTAACGCAAACAACCGCTGCTGAAGAAGCAGAAATAGATAAAGAAATCGATCAATTTATAAACCAAAACCCAACAATCAGCAGTATGCCAAATGACAATAATCCTGTAATCCAAAAAACAGCAGAAATACCTAGCGCACCCGCAGTTACACCCCAACATATTGAGGTCGTCAGTGCGCCAGCCGATCAAAAAGCCAATGTCTCCGAGGTACCAGCTGACCCGACAAAAAAAGTCCCATCACCAGATGATCTGGCTGACGTCGTTAATAAAATCATGGAAGCATCAACACCGACAGCTCCGGCCAGCAACACTATCTCAACCCCGCCAGCAACTACAGCTGGTCAAACTACATCTAATAATAAAAAGGATAGCGATTCCGGTGGTGTTCCGGTGAACCACAAAAAAATCATTCAACCCATCAATAACCCAGACATTAAGCCAGACATCAACCAGCTACTGGAAAAAGAGCTAAGTAACGATATGGCACCCATGCCACCCACGAGCGCCATAATTACTCCAACTGGACAAAGTATTGCGTCAAATACCATACCAGATACCTCTACTGAACCCATAAAACCAGTCAGCGGCGAAGTCATTGATCCGACGCATAGTGTTACTTAAATAGGTACATGCGAATAAATAAATTTTTGGCACAAACTACGGGTATGGGTAGGCGTGTGGCTGATGAGGCTATTCGTCAAGGCCGAGTAAGTGTCAATAATAGCGTCGCGCACCTAGGACAAGAAATTAATTTGGACGACACCGTAACACTTGACAATCGGGATATAATCGACTTACGCATAATCGTCGGTTCCCAGAGTGAATTATATCCAGCGAAAACAGTTTTACCTGAAGGACGGATAGCCTTAGCTACATCAAGAGACGAAAAACCGTTTACAGTCGATAGAATTCGATCTGGGAATGGGGGAGTTTTACATAAGTCCAGTACACCTAATGTCAAATATCAAACCATCCTGCTAAATAAACCGGTTGGCTACGTTTGTTCTCGGAACAGCCAAGGAAATCAGACCATTTATAACTTATTGCCAGCAAATCTTCATCATCTCAAGCCCGTAGGACGACTTGATAAAAATTCATCCGGCCTATTGCTACTTACAAATGATGGACAACTTGCTTATGAGCTTACGCATCCCAAGTTTGAAAAAATCAAAAAGTACAAGATAGCCCTTAATAAAGACCTAGGTCAAGCCGATTTTCAAAAAATAACCCAGCAGGGAGTATTGCTAGAAGATGGGCTAAGTACACTGGCGCTGGACTTAATCAATAATCAACGCAAAGAATGGAAAGTCATCATGCAAGAGGGCAGAAACCGCCAAATCCGACGTACTTTCGAACACTTAGGCTATAGGGTAATCAAGCTCCACCGCACCCATTTTGGCCCTTATAAACTTGGACTTTTATCAAGTGGTAACTATCAAGCCGCCAATTAACTGGACTTACGTAAGTCCTGTGAATTGTTCGTGTTATCCTATACTAGATGAAGAAATTACCAATTGTCGCCATTGTCGGACGAGCTAACGTAGGTAAGTCCAGTTTATTCAATGCGATTTTAGATCACCGAGAGGCAATTGTAGCCCAAGAAGCCGGTACGACTCGTGATAGTATTTGGGCCAAGGCTGATTATAATGGTCAACATTTTTGGCTTATCGACACCGCCGGTATCAAAGATGCCGAAGACGATTTTGAGTTCACTATTCAGGAACAAATCCAACAGGCCGCCGATAGTGCTGATGTTATTTGGGTTGTTATTGAAGCTGATGCGTTAATAACAGACGAAGACCGTCGCGTAGCTAAAATGGCCCTAAAAACCCGTAAACCAGTATTTTTAGTAGTTAACAAATTTGATAAAAAGCTTAAGGCTATACCCGAAGATTATCAACGACTTGGCATTAAGCCTATTATTCTCACCAGCACAACCCAGAATAGGGGCATAGAAGACCTTTTGGACCAACTAACCCTAGCTATTCCGCACATGACCGAATACGAAGCAAACGACCGTATGCATCTGGCAATCCTGGGACGCCCAAACGTTGGTAAGTCCGCCTTATTTAATGCTCTGGCCAAAAAACAACAAGCTATCGTAGCCGACCGGGCTGGCACCACCAGAGACGTTAATCGCACTATTGTTCGCTATAAGAGCAAGGAAATTGAGCTAATGGACACTGCTGGGATTCGACGCGCCGGTAAAATCGGACAAGGCATAGAACGCTTTAGTGTTATACGTAGCCTAGCCGCTATTGAACAATCCGATGTTTGTTTGCTATTAATGGATGCCAACGAGCTGCATGTTACTCTAGACCAAAAAATTGCTGGCATGGTAAAAGAAGCCGGTAAAGGGTTGATTTTGGTGGTTAGTAAATGGGATAGTCTAGACAAAGATGCTTTTACAAGAGATTCTCTAGCGCCACAAATTGTTAATAACTACGATTTCGTACCGTGGGCACCGCTAATCTTCACCAGCTCGGTTTCCGGCCAAAACGTTACTAAGTTATTTGATCTATTGCTAGACATTGTCGATAAACGCCAAACTTCTATAAAAACACGCGATCTTAATCGGTGGTTGCGTGAAACAGTTGATAAACATCCGCCCGCCGGACTCAAGAACCGCATGCCAAAGCTCAATTACATCATCCAAGAAGAAGATAGTCCGATTAATTTTAAAGTTTATGGCGCTCATACCAAGTTTTTACACTGGAGTTATAAGCGTTTTATGGAGAGAGAGTTGCGTGAAGCCTTTGGATTTGATGGAACGCCCATTAAGTTCTGGTTTTTTGAAAAACATGAAACACACAAACACGGCGTAAGTCCCACCAAGGAACGAAACCGCGAAATTCGGCGACGCGAGCACGAAGATAAGATATCCTAAATATATGGCATTATTTCAAAAAAACCCTTACGACAGCACAGAAAAACAACCACTTTATACACTAGGCCTGCAAAACACCGTAATGATTGTTGGGTTAGGCAATAGGGGCAAGCAATACGAAGATACGCGTCATAACATTGGCTTCGCCTGTATTGATTCATTCGCCAAAATAACGGACTTAACAGAATGGATTGAAAAAAAAGATCTCAAATGTCTATTTGCGAGTGGCACCTTAGGAAACACTCGTGTCATTGCTATAAAACCCACAACCTTTATGAATCTTAGTGGCGAAGCAGTTCAGGCGGTGGCTAGTTTTTACAAAATTACCAACGCTTCAACCGTCATTATTCATGACGAGCTAGACATACCATTTGGCCAAATCAGAACTCGCGTAGGGGGCACGGATGCCGGTAATAATGGCATTAAATCGATCATTCAGCACTTCGGAGAAGATTTTGGGCGAGTACGTATAGGTATAGGCCCCAAAAAACCTCCGCAGATTGATGGTGCCGATTTTGTACTGGCAAACTTTAACGATGAGGAACAAAAACAACTGCCAAATCTCATAAAAGAAACCACTGCCATTCTAACCGAATACGTATTCAGTGGCCAACTTCCTCACGAAACACGAAAATTTACTGGACTTACGCAAAATCGCCCGTTCCCAGGCTAAATCAGCTCGAGTTGGGAGTGGTTTGGCTGAAGGAGAGGTAGCAGTAGCTACATTGAGAGAAGAAAAACCGTTTGTCTTCGACTCTGAGGTGAGCCCTCAGGCTCAGACTCGAAGAGTAGCCGATAGAATTCGATCTGGGGATAGAGGAGTTTTGCGACAGGTCCAGTAGAGCCTGTCAGGTGTCATCTGGGGCGATGGAAAAGTGCGAAATGCGTGTACAAAAAAACGACCTACAGAGGGGGTGGGCACCGCTGTAGGCCGATTTTTTGGCACCTCCATTTTTGCTACGAATTTCGTAAAAAAATGGACGCGCCAGAGAAACACCCTTCAACCCACCCGGGGCGAAGCATCATAGTCCAAAACTCCATAAAGACATGTGCCTCCACTTGTCAATTGACAGGTGGAATCGTGGAAACTCGCCTTGATTCGGGACTCTTATCTAAAAATACATGAGTTTCACATTTAGCCGTTGATGGAAAAGTGCGAAACTCATGAAATAGACAAGAGAATTAGTTAAAGGGATTAGTTTGTTTTAGAGCCTCCGCCTTATGGCGAAAAAGAAAAAGTGGAGGGTAACAACTTTATCCACAGAACCTATCTGACAGATCATTTTAATATAGTCCATAAGATAGGTTCTAGCTCTAAAACAATCTAACAAATTTGTTAGAATAGGGTGTAAGGTACGTAAATCCGCTTATGCGGAACTTACAAATTGCCATTTTAGCAAAATTATTATAAATGTCAATACTTTTTAGCATGATAGTCAAAAAAATTAGATACAACCAGAGTAATTTCCCTGAAATATTGCGAACAATTCCCAGTCCGCCATCAGAGCTGTATGTTCTGGGCGACTTAGCTCCGTTGCTGAAAATGCCACGGCTAGCCGTTGTTGGCAGTCGCAAAGTATCACCGTACGGTAAACAAATCACCAACCAGTTGGTATATGAAGTGGCGAGTAGGGGAGTAGTAGTTATCAGTGGGCTGGCTTTTGGCGTTGACGCACTTGCTCACCAAGCTACCCTGGACGCAGATGGCATAACCATTGCGGTTCTGCCATCTCACGTTACGGAAATTTACCCTAAGAACCACGTTCAGCTTGCTAAGCGTATATTAAAAAGTGGGGGAGTATTGATCAGCGAACATTCAGCTGGATCACCGCCATTAAGATTTTCATTCATCACAAGGAATCGATTAGTATCCGGACTATCTGATGGCGTACTCATAACTGAAGCCGCGGTCAAAAGTGGCACCCTGCACACCGCAAACTTTGCACTTGAACAAGGGAAGTCGGTAATGGCTGTACCAGGTAATATCACCAGTCCACTTAGTGCTGGCACCAATAATCTAATCAAGTCTGGAGCCATTCCAGTAACTGAATTTCGTGATATTATGCACGCTCTAGATATCGATATATCACCTCTATCTACCGAATTATTTGCCGCCAATAAAGAAGAATCGGTTATTTTGGATCTCATGAAGCAGGGGATCACCGATAGTAACGAAATTCTTGCTTTGAGTGCTTTAAACATCGTCATTTTCAATCAAACACTAACCATGCTAGAAATAACTGGCAAAATTATGCCACTTGGGGCCGGTCACTGGCAATTACGCTAATTATGAATAATAACTCTAGAAATGTCTGCAAACAGAAAGTACGCTTCACTAGCGATGTGGCCGCTCAAGCAACTCTAAAAAAAATTAACCCCTTGAGAAGATTAAAAAAACCGATCCGCGTTTATCGCTGTACGACATGCTCTGGTTGGCACCTGACGTCGCAAACAAGAGGTCTTTATACTGGACCTGTCGCAAAATCGCCCGTTCCCAGGCTAAACTGGACTTACCCAAAATCGTCCGTTCCCAGAGTGAATTATCTCGAGCGAAAACTGTTTTGTCTGAAGGAGAGGTAGCCATAGCTACATTGAGAGAAGAAAAACCGTTTGTAGCCGATAGAATTCGATCTGGGGATGGAGGAGTTTTGGGTAAGTCCAGTTAATCAGCTCGAGTTGGGAGTGGTTTGGCTGAAGGAGAGGTAGCCATAGCTACATCGACAGAAGACAGACCGCTACCAGCCAAGATGAATTGGTCTGGGGATGGGGGAGCTTTGCGACAGGTCCAGTCTAGTTCGAACTGTGTTGTATACTCTCAAGGGATTTTACTATAGGTCCAGTATACTTATGGTTATGAGCGATAAATTTATGATCTATCTGGGGGTTTTTGTTGGCTCCAGCGTTGGTAGCTGGCTGGGAAGCTTACTGGATCACGGTAATTTTTTTGGTCTTTGGGGAATATTACTAGGTACTATAGGTGCTATTGCCGGTATTTGGGTTGGCTATAAGATAGTCAGTGACTAGACTGAAGCTGATTCGGTCTGGAAACGAGTGATTTTGCGTAAGTCCAGTAGAGTGTATACTTAGGCGATATGACGAAAAATTTAGTTATTGTTGAGTCTCCGGCTAAGGCCAAGACTATACAAAAATATCTGGGTAAAGATTTTATGGTCAAAAGCAGTTTTGGTCATATTAGAGATTTACCAAAAAAAGGCCTTAACATTGATGTAGAAAATAACTTTGCTCCGACCTATGACATTCTCGCCGATAAAAAGAAAGTTGTGCGAGAACTAAAGACCGCCGCCAAGGACAAAGAAGTCTGGTTAGCATCCGATGAAGACCGCGAAGGAGAAGCCATTGCTTGGCATCTTTGTAGCGCTCTTGGTATTAAGCCCGAGCAAACCAAACGTATTGTTTTTCATGAGATCACCAAAACAGCCATCGAAACAGCTATTAAAAAACCGCGAACAGTCGATATAAAACTAGTTGATGCCCAGCAAGCCCGTCGTATTCTAGATCGCTTGGTGGGATACGAACTAAGCCCCGTCCTATGGAAAAAGGTTCGTCCTGGTCTAAGTGCCGGTCGCGTACAATCAGTTGCCGTACGCTTAATCGTTGAACGTGAACGTCAAATCAAAAACCACGCCAGTAAATCAAACTACAAAATTACGGCCCAATTTATAGCAGGTAGCCTATCGGCAGAACTTTCTAAACGCATGGACAACTTAAAAGAGGCTGAAAAATTCCTTGAAGACTGCAAAATAGCTATATTCAAAATAGCAAGTATCGACCAAAAACCAGGAATACGTAACCCGTCAGCGCCATTTACAACCAGCACCTTACAGCAAGAAGCATCACGTAAACTTGGCTTTAGCGTCAAACAAACCATGACTCTTGCCCAAAAACTTTATGAAAGCGGTAACATCACTTATATGCGTACCGACAGTACTATTTTGAGCGGTCAGGCCATTAAGGCTGCCGAAGACTTTATTCAAAAAGAATATGGTCCAAAATACCATAAAATACGCCAATACAAAACAAAAAACAGTAGTGCCCAGGAAGCACATGAAGCAATTCGACCAACTAATTTTAGCCAACAATCAGCTGGCTCCGATGATCAACAAAAAAAGCTCTATGCTCTTATTTGGCGTCGGGCTTTGGCTAGTCAAATGGCAGCCGCAGAATTAGATCGAACGGATGTTATTATCAACATCTCCAATCGCCAGGAAACATTTGAAGCCAAGGGTGAAGTATTAAGATTTGACGGCTTTCTAAAAGTATACGGTGGCGGAAAAGATGATGTAATCTTGCCTAATCTACAGAGTGGTCAAGAACTCACATATGACCTAATTCAAGCCACAGAAACCTTCAACAAGCCGCCAGCTCGTTATTCTGAAGCCAGCTTAGTTCGTAAACTCGAAGAACTCGGTATTGGACGCCCTAGCACTTATGCTCCAACAATATCTACCATTCAGGCTCGTGGTTATGTTGAGCGTGCTGATTTAGAGGGCGAACAACGCAAAATCACCGTTCTGGACTTACGCACTACAGATCAAACAATTAAATCTAGCCAAGAGACCCAAAATTTTGGTGCCGACAAAGGCAAGCTTATACCTACACCCCTGGCAGATGTTACCACAGACTTTTTAGTTAAAAACTTTGGTGGCGTGATCGATTATGATTTTACTGCCACCGTGGAGAGAAGTTTTGATGAAATCGCTGAAGGCACAATACAGTGGCAAGGAATGATCAAAAAATTTTATAATGATTTTCATCCTTTGGTAAAAGAATCTGAAAATGTCTCCAGAGAAGAAAGCACCCAAACCCGCCATCTAGGCAACGACCCTTCTTCCAAAAAACCAATTATGGCGCGTTATGGTCGCTATGGTCCTATGCTACAACGTGGCGAAACCGAATCAGAAGAAAAACCAGACTTCGCCGCAATGCCAGATGGCGCGACTATTGAAGACGTTACTCTTGAGCAAGCACTCGAAATGTTTAAGTTACCTAGGCTAGTAGGACAGACTAAAGACGGCAAAGATATAAAAGCCAACATCGGTAGATTTGGCCCATATATTGTAATCGATAAACTATTTATATCAATTAAGCCTCATAATCCGATGAAAATCTCGCTGGAAGAAGCTCTGGAATTATACGATGAAAAACTCCAACAAGAAGCCAATAAGTACATACAACGGTTTACGAGTGGCATCAATATAGTAAACGGTCCTTACGGTCCCTACATAACAGACGGCAAAAAAAATGCTCGTCTGGATAAAACCATAGACCCTACCAAATTAACAGAGGCAGAGGCCAAAACCATGCTAGAAAAAGCTCCCTCAAAAAGCAAAAAACGTTTCGTTCGTCGCACAAAAAAATAAAGGGTTTTCCACAATTTGCCCTCATAGCAAGGGTGTTTTGTAGTAATATTACCATCGCATTTAGGGGTATTAATGTCTATTTCATGCTACAATACATACATTCGATAGATTGAAAGAGGGATTGACTTTTAAAAATTATTGTTATACAATAATACAAATCCTTCTGTACTAACAGATAGGAAAGTAAAATATTATGACTACAGATAACACTACAAACCTCAACATTACAAAGGTTGTAACCGACGTATTAAATACCATCGACCAGGAACGGGAACGGGAAATTATTTCACGTCGCTTTGGTCTGTTTGATCGCAAGGAAACCCTCGAGCAAATAGGGGAGCTCTTAGGCATCACCCGTGAACGTGTCCGCCAGCTCGAAAAAGCAGTTATAACAAAACTGAAAGCCCAAGCAGAACAAGGGAATATCCCTCACATTACAGAGGTACAAGAGTTATTTATTAAAGAAATTGAAAAAATGGGAAAAGTGGCTCGAGTAACAAACTTGGCTAGTCATTTATCTACCGAAAACAACCGTTTAGTACAATCTAGGATATCTTTTCTCGCTCAACTTTGCCCCGACCTAGTGGTTATTGAGGATAATGATCACTATCATCAGGCAATTTCCATTAATAAAAATAACGGTGAAAAAAGTATTAAAGATATGGTAGATAAAATTATCGCCGCTATAGAAAAACTCGGAGAACCGGCTTACATAGAGAAAGTAGCAGAAGCCGTTGGCCATAATGATACTGAACATACAGCAGCGCTAGCTAGCACATCAAAACATCTGGCTAATCTCAACAAACGCTGGGGACTCATAAAATGGCCTATGGTCAATCCAAAAAATATTCGTGATAAAATTTATGTCATTTTGCACGAGCAAGGAAAACACATGCATTTCAACGAAATTGCCGAGGCCATAAAAGATTCTAGTTTTAAGCGCAAAGATGTCACCACTCAAGCTATCCATAATGAACTTATCAAAGACAAGCGATTTGTGCTGATTGGTCGCGGTATATACGCTCTAAAAGAATGGGGATACGATAAAGGAACCGTGTCTGATGTTATTGTAGAAGTCCTAAAAAACGCCAACAAGCCTTTGCACCGCGATGAAATCGTTAAGCAGGTCCTAAAAAGCCGCCACGTTAAAGAAACCACAATTCTACTGAACTTGCAGGGCAAACCCCAATTCAAGCGCGTCGCCAAAGCCACATACGCTCTTGCTGAAGCCTAAACTGTACAAAATACGAACATTAGATAACCAGCCATGGAACAAACAGCTGGTTACAGCTAAACTTGAAAATTCAAGTCATTTGACCTGGCTAGTAGGGTAAGCAAGCCAATATTTAAAGTTTGCAACTAATAATCTACAAAAAACCCAGACATAAGCATGGCGGCAGGGCATCAAACGCAGACACGCATTAGATGTCGTACAATGTATATTTTACGACTCGCTATATATTATCATGGACGATTAAAGAGTGGCGCCTATACATCTTCTGTAGGGGACTATTGAACCGTTGGTCATGAAAATTACGAATCCTACACTGTCGTTATGCTTGCGGTTTTCTACTGAACTTATACAAAGCTCTCTCATCCCCAGACCAAAGTATTGTGCTTGTCGTTGTGATATTCGGCGCGCTTGACTTTTCCACAACTTAACCGTGAAAACATTTGCTTTTTTGAGCATTTTATATTATTTGTATATATCCTGCCCTGCAGCCTCTACTATACCTTTTTTGACTTTTGCCCTTTTTTGTATGTTTGTATAGTTTTTTTGCAAAATATTAGGGGTTTAGCGTACCCGTACAAAATACGAACATGGAGAGAGTGATAGGAGAGTCCTATCTATAATAGGCTCGCTCTTCGATGCGAACATCAATATATTCGGCCGGAATTATACCATCAGCTTCGAGTCGTTGCTTGACTGCTAAATAAGTACCCGCCTGCCCTCTTGGTGGTGCCTCAAGATTAAACTTTATAAAATACGGTTGAGTGCCTATGCGAACGTGCAACTCATTGGCAATGACCGGTAGCGTCATAGATGATACGGTTAGCTTCTTATCCTGTAGCTGAACTGCAACCTCTTGGATGAATCTGACTGTTTTAGCCGATAAAGCAACGTCTCCGACCTCAATTTTTAAACCACTGTCATCATTTACGGTCTGGACTGACAAATTACTCTTTTTTGGCACATCCATTAGTCCAATGACTGCCCTGCCAGTCTGATCAATTACAAAAACACCATTCTTAGTATTAAGATTTAAGGCAGGTCTAGTTGGTTCGATTTCCAAAACAAGCCGTCTGGCAGTTAACGGAATAGTTACAGATACTTCGCCCAGTTCTGGAAATTGATTTTTTAACTCCTTTGCAAGCCGATTAGTGTTAATGGTAAGTTTTGTACGATTAAATATTGATTTTTTGATAATTTGATTCGTGGCTTTTTGATAGGTGTTGAGACTCCTAAGCAAATACCGTCCATCCGCGTCAGAGAACAAGACCACTCGCGGACTCGTATTAAGGGTCAATACATAGCCAGCACAAACAATCATAATCAAAGCAGCCAAAAAAGTAGGTAGATGATGCCACCATTGGTGTTTTTTTGGGTTGATAGACTGTCCGACCTGTCGGCCAGTAGGTACTTCCGTACGAGAACGACTAGCATAATATGTAAACGCACTGGCAGATTGGCCTTCAACAGGCTTACGACGCGGTTGTTGTGAAGTCTTGTGTTTGAACATCTTGTTTTTTGTTTGCTATCTCTAATAATAGCAAAGCCAGCTTTTTAGCGGCACCCTTTTTAGTGATTGATTGCAATGTTAATCCAAGCTTCTTGCGAGCGCTCCGATCGCCAAGTAACTCAACAATAGCATCAAATAGATGTTGTTGTGAATTATTCAACTCTTTTTCATAAATAACGACTGCGGCTTGTTGTTCTTGCAGTCGCTGCGCATTTTTAAGCTGATGTCCGCCCGTAAGATCGGGGTTCGGTATGGCGATCACTGCCTTGCCCTGTATGCCCAGTTCAGCCAGTGTATTGCCACTTGCTCGGCAAACTACCAAGTCAGCCGCACCCATATATTGATACATTGGCTTTAGAAACTCAACTACGCGTAGACGCTCATGAGTATAATTGCTGTATACACTCATTTTACCCTTCCCTACCTGATGAAAAACGTAAAGTTTAGACTGTTCAGAAAGCAAGCTGTCTATTAGCTTCGTTATTGCTTGATTGATTCGCTCCGCCCCCGAACTGCCACCCGTAATCAAAAGCATCGGGGCATCTTCTGGTATACCTAGCGCGTGTTTGTATTGCTTCTGCAACTCTGGCGTAACGGGCTGATAATTAGGCTCAACCAGAACACCAACTGGGCGAATTTTTGTCACAGTATAAGGATAATATTCTGCCGATAGGGCTGTAGCATGTAAGCTTGCCCATCGACTTACCAAACGATTAGCAAGTCCAGGCAGAGCATCTGAATCGTGTGTCATAAAGGGTCTGCGTCCACATGCAGCAGCTAAGCCTATTGGTACCCCTACGAAGCCGCCTTTAAGTAAAATGACGTTGGGTTTTATCTGCCTAAGTAATCGAAGACTCTGAACCAAGCCAAGAACAACATAGATAGCATCGCGCATGTTTAATGCGTTGGTTTTTACGTCAAATAATCGATCAATCCATGACTGACCGTGATATCGACGAAACTTACCAGCAAAAATCGTATATATCTCATCGATCGCAGTATGTTCCTTCGTTAAGGATGCAAATTTACCACTACGCTCTCCAATATACACAATCTTGCAGTCGGGCTTGATGGCTTTAAGCTCTTCAGCAACGGCCAGAATTGGCGTAATATGACCACCCGATCCACCACCAGTGAGCAATATTGTCATGATGGTCTCCTGGTAGAGTAATTAAGCGCGTAGCCTGTTTCTTTTTTGCGTGATGGCGATACTTCAGATAAGGACGTGTAGTTCGTGTAGCGTGAAATATTAAATGCCAGGCCAATAACCGCCATTACAAAAAGAACACTTGTGCCACCATAACTAACAAAGGGTAATGTAATGCCTTTTAGCGGTAAAAGTCCCATCATCGCCCCAATGTTAATAATTACCTGTACGCTTATCCATGCCATAATTCCAGTAACTATTAAACGACTGAACGTATCAGAGGTGCGCTCCATAATATTCTTGAGCCTGGTAAAAAGTGCCATAAAAAATACTATCAAGATTGTTACCCCTACAAAACCAAATTTTTCGGCAAAGATAGCAAAAATAGAGTCGTTGGCTGCCTCTGGCAGATAGCCATAAGCCTGAACACTATGAGCTAGGCCTTTACCGAATAAACCCCCGGAACCAACCGCTATCAATGCCTGACAAGCCTGATAACCGCTAGTCAGGCAATTTTGTTCAGGGTGTATGAAATTTAGGACTCTGTCTCTCCGATAAGAAAACGGCAAAATTAGTAACATTGAAGCGACAACTATCAATACGGCCGTAAGTAATACGCGCTTGATTGGAAGTCCAGCTATAAAACTCATAGTTGCTACAATAGCAACTATTACGGCAGCTGACCCAAAATCTTTCTGCGCTAGTCCCACCACTGCTCCCAGTAACCCTAGAACTACAAGCAAAGGTTTCATGGTATTTTTATCAGCCATTTGTCCGTTTTGAGCCTTATTAGACAAAAAGCTCGCCAAACAAATTAAAAGCGTAAATTTAATAAACTCTACAGACTGTAGAGAGAATCCAGCGAATCGTATCCAACGATGTGCCGGATAATCAATACTTGCCGGCAACACTAAAGCCATGATAGTAATAGCTGTAGCTACTATTATTAAGGGTCGCTGCAAGCGTTGCCATGTCCTGACAGGAACATTAGCCATAATCAAAAAAGCCACAACACCCAGTAAAATGGCCATCACTTGTTTACCGATATAGTAGTTATCACTTACTTGTTTTTGAGAGGCCAGCCCAGGGCTAATAGCATATACGACAATAAGTCCAATAGACAGCAGTATTGAGCTTAGTAAGAGTATCTGATAATCAGGTTTGTGACGGCGTTGATTGACCATACCGCGCGAAAGAACCGCGGGCTGACGACGGCCCCTATCACTCCAAGCCATTAGAGCCTCCCTAGAACGAATAGAATAAGACCCAGTACAGCTGCCACTTGACCCATAACCCAAAAGCGCATTGTTATTTTTGGTTCGGGCCAACCAATAGCTTCAAAATGATGATGAATCGGTGAAGATAAGAATACTTTTTTGCCATGACGCAGTTTTTTGGAAAGCCTGTTAATAATCACCGAACCTGTTTCAGCAACATATATTATACCGATTATTGGTAATAAGAAAATCGTATCAGTTTGCATAGCAATGATGCCCAGTGCCGTACCAAGCGCGAATGATCCTACGTCACCCATAAAAAACCGTGCCGGAAAAATGTTAAACCACGTGTAACTAAGCAACGCGCCGACTACTGTCAGGCAAAAACCTGCCAAAAAATATTTTCCCTGGAGTGTGGCAATCATTGCATAGGTAGCAAAAGATGATGTCAGTAATCCGCCGGCAAGACCATCTAGACCATCCGTAATATTGACGGCATTAGCCGTAGCAATAACTACTAACATAAAAAGTGGAATAATCAGTAGACCGATATGCCAATCGCCCATACCTGGCACATTCACACTGGAAACATCCAATTTGTAATAAAACCACAAGCCACCAATTAGAGCTACAACCGTGTGCAATGAAAACTTAATTTTTGCCCGCATGCCAGCTATATTGCTATTTTTACCGCGAATATTTAGCCAGTCATCAATTAACCCAATAGCTCCCGCCCCAACCATGCCGGCCAGTGGCAACCAAGTTTCACTGCGACTTAAATTACCTGCCAAAGTTACAAAAGCAATACTGGCAACAAATATCGTACCCGCCATAGTTGGTATGTTACGTCGATGTTTTTTTTCGTGTAGTTTATGATAAACAGTGGCCAAACCGCCACTCCAACTTTCTGTACGTTGTCGCTTCCACCATTTATAGCGATAAGCTAATGTCGTGTATACCGGAGTAATAACCATGCTTAATGCAAAACTGGCACAGGCCAAAATTAAAATCCGAGTTAGAGTATTTGTTTGAATTGCAATATTTAATGTTTGCGACATATAGCTAATTATACCTTATTTTAAGTATTTGTTCTGTTAAGAGCCCTCATATATGTAAGTCAAAACTTCGGTGTTACGTAGGAATTATTTATTAACATATCGGACATTTTGCCAAAAATGGGTGCGGCCGCACCGGCACCAGCATAACCGCCGATTCGTGGATTATCAACCCGAATCAAAACAATATACTGCACACTATCACCCCCCAAAAATCCTACGAATGTACCCGTATAACGGTCGTCGTAGTAGCCACCATTAGACTTGGTAATTTGTGCTGTTCCCGTTTTGCCGCCAATCATAAATTCAGGACGTGGTTTAGTAATTTTATATCCGCTGTAATTACGCGTCACAACATATTCCATAAGCTCTTGAATAGCCTTGCTTGTCTCTGGCTTGACGACAGCTTGTTTTACAATTTCCGGTCGCTTAACTGTTTCCCTGCCACTTGAGTCAATAGTCCTATCAACTAAGTACGGTTTATAATAAGTTCCGCCGTTTAAAACGGCCGCGTAAGCAGCTGCCGTCTGAAGTACCGATATATTTACGCCCTGTCCAAATGCCGTGTTAGCATATTGTATATTCAACCCATAGCCATTTAATGGATCAGGTACCGAACCTGCGGATTCATAACCCTGTTCCACGCCTGTTTTTTTGCCAAACTGGAAATGATTTACCATATAGTCGTGCCAAGCAATTCTTGCCTGCTGATTAACCTCTCCACCGCCCATTTGCATAAGCATCCAGGTAGCTCCCGTATTAAGTGACAGTTGTAGTATGTCCCGGATACTCCTGTTGCCTGGCCCACCATCTTCTTCAACATTTTTCACAACTTCATTATCGATTCTAAAAATCGCCGGATCAAAATATACGGTATCTTTGTTGATCTTTCCTAAATCTATTGCCGCAGCCGCAGTTAACGGCTTCATGATTGAACCAACTTCCAGAGGTGCGCTGACAATACCATTGGTAAATAAATTCGCATCTTCAATTTTAAAAAATTCGGCAGGATTATACGTCGGATAATTTGCCATAGCCTTAATAGCCCCGGTGTTTGCCTCCAAAATAAGCGCACCACCAGATGTAGACTTTGCCTGATCTAATCCGGCTTTTAGGATATCTTCAAGTTGTTGTTGCATACCAATATCTATAGTTAGCAACACATCTTTACCCGCAATTGGCTCCTTGACCAGATTATCTTTATTAGCAGCCAACGGAACGCCCCTAGCATCAGTTATGGCTTTTAGCTCTCCGGACTTCCCTTTTAATTCATCATGCATGAATTGTTCAATACCGTATTTGCCCTCACCCGCATCATTGACAAAACCCAATAATTGGGCGGCTAATGTGCCCTGTGGATAAGTACGATATTCTGTCTCTCGCGTTCCAATCCCCTTCCATAACGAACCAGCTTTATTGCGATCTTTGGCCGCACGATCAATCTTAAGTTTCTGCTCTTTAGTTAATTTTTTAGCAAGTACGGTGTAGCGAGTACCAACCATCTGCAATTTTGCCTCATACTCACTGACATTAGTGCCCAAAGTATCGGCAATCACTAGCGCGGTTGCCTTGGGATCTTTAATATATTTAGGATCAGCAAATAAAGTATAGCGCGGTTCATTCAGCACAATAGGAACAATCCCGCTACCAGAATGGACCTTAATTATTCCGCGCTCTGCGGGTATTTCGTACTGTTTAAGTTGTCCACTAAGTGCGGCTTTTTGATAATAATCATGCTTGATTACCTGTAAATAAAAGGCGCGAACCACGAATATGGCCGCGATAAAAACAAGCAACGCATACAAAACACGTATACGCCCTAGTATATTTATTACCGTGCTTGGTTTTTCGGTCTGCACAGACACTCCTTGCGTATTAGTTCGAAACAGTAGTGGTCGGAGTGATTGAGGCCAAATTTTTAGCCACTTCACTACTCCTTACACGTTCCATGGCCTGGAGACGTGCCGAAGTAGCCTCAAGTTCATCGTGTTCGGTTTTGAGTGAATCATGCTTTGTCTGTAGCTCATCAATTTTATAACCATATGAATTAGTTTTAGTTACTTGAGTAAGATACATCAGACCCAGTAAACACGCCAATATAATAAGTGCGATTGTATTACTTACCGGACCAATAGTCCGTTCTTTATTCTTGAAACTAGTTGTATTACGACCTTTGCCAGCAAATCGCTGACGGCCCATGGCAATTGAATTTGAGTATGTCATAATTTTTATGTTTTTTGTTTATGTTTATTGTTTGGTTCTTTGTCCCCCGCATTAGCTAATAGTTAATGCGGGGGTTTTTATATAAAGATCGTTTACGCTACGCGCACTTTCACCTTATATGATCTGGAGAGATTTTTTACCTGAATTGGCATTAATTTCTCCTTTCATTTGTTTTTATTTTAACTGCGGCACGAAGTTTAGCACTTCGAGCTCGCGGATTATAAACAATTTCTGCTTTGTCACCCATCACCGGTCTTTTTGTCAAAAGGTTAAGGATGGCATCATAACGCTTACCGCTAGCTTCAGCAAAGGCTTGCTTGACAAGCCGATCCTCTAAACTATGAAAGCTAATACTCGCTATACGCCCGCCCGAAGCTAGAAGGTCTATCCAGATCGGCAAGGCTTGCTGGAGTAATTCCAGTTCATTATTGACTACCAGCCTTAATGCCTGGAAAGTTCTGGTTGCCGGATGAACCCTACTATGTCCTGGCCAGGCAGAGCTAACGATTTGTGCGAGCTCTTCTGTAGTTTTAATTGGTCGACGAGCTACTATTAACCGTGCTATAGTACGCGCTTTTGGTTCTTCACCATAACGCTTTAGTAGTTCAGCTAATTTCGTTTCGCTATAGCTATTAACTATATCGTAAGCAGTTAGACCTTGTCGTGGATCCATGCGCATATCCAGTGGGCCACTCGACTTTAAACTAAAACCTCGGCTCGCTTCGTCAAGGTGCTGTGACGACACGCCCAAATCCGCCAAAATAAGATCATATTTCTTGCCAGCCTTCAGTAACCCCTGGCTAGCGCTCAAGAAGTCCTGATGCAAAACATTAACACCGCTGAATCGTTTACTAAGATAATCTACAGCGGTCTGATCACGATCTATTAGAGTCGCCTTATTGTGCGAACCCGTACGTTCCAGTACCGCGTGAGCGTGACCGCCATATCCAGCCGTCAGGTCAAGGTATGTTTCACCTTCCTTCGGATCTAAATATGTCAGTACCGCGTCCAGCAGAACTGGTATATGAACATTTTGGTTATTTTTGTTTGTGTTTTTCATGCAATTTTTGTTTTTTTTTGCAAGGTCACCTATTCAGCAGCCAACTTTTTGTTTTTATTGTAAGTTTTTGTTTTTGTATGCCCTATCCGTGTGTGTGAGAGAAGTCTAGGGAGGTGAGTCCATAGGATTTCCTTCACTGGTTAGGGCAAAAGTTTGAGAGACTTATGTGTGAGGTGGAGTTTTGGGAGGTGTTTTTAGATAAGGTACAAAGGTTTTTTGAGTGGTTGCCTTAAATCCACTTGTTGACTGCCAAATAGCTAATCTCGAGCCGTTTGGTTTATTGATTAAATTTTTAAAGAACTTTGGCGTCCTTGCTTTCGGGGGCCATAACGCGCCAGTAACGTCCAACACCAACAGCGACAACATCTCGGTCAATATTGGCATAGTCCAGAAGATGCTGTTCCAGAGTTATCCTACCCTGTTTGCCATCTGGCTCGGCATCCGTTTTTCCCATCCGGAATTGAACGTTCAGATCAGCAATACGCTCATCTAGGATATCTCCGTCAAGCCTTGGCTCGACAAGATTGTCCCAGACATCTTTTGGATAAAGATGTAAGTACTGGCCAAACCCGCGAGTTACCACTGCTCCGCTCGCAAACTTAGCACGAAGTTCGGTCGGTATAGTTAACCGCCGCTTATCGTCAAGCTTACGTTCAAAGTAGTCCACCGCGTCTCCTGTATTTTTTTAATGTAGTGGTTTTTTATTTTTTTCGTCTAGGTTGATCGTTTTGGTCTACCTACGATTACCCACTAATTTGAGTATACAACCCACACTCACCCACTAGCAAGTCTTTTATTTATGCTACTTCGTGTTTTACAACACTTTATCCACAGATTTATCAATAATAAACAACCTACCACAACATGTGGTGGGTTGTGGATATCTATGCACGCTATACTCGACTTACCTAAACAGTTTTTTAGACTTATCGTCGTCCATCACTCACTCAAAAACCAGTCATTTCATTTTGGAATGGCTATCGCCCAGTGATTTTGATTTCTTGACCAGGATGTATATATGTCTGACCGTTTGGAGCCTCAACACCATCTCGTGCCTGAATGCTGTTCGCCATGTTATCGGCATCAACAGGATCAGCGTTATATTGATCAGCTATACTTCGAGGATTCTCGCCCGGCTTGACTTCATGAACAATGGTTGGCAACGTCTGGGGTGTAGTTTCGGCTACTACTCCTATGTTTTTAAGCCGATTGTTCACTATGTCTCCCTGCTGTTCATTACTTTTACTATTCACAGCATACGAACCCATAGCGGTTAGGGCCGTCACAGCTACAAGACCAAGCACCCTTCTACTATAACGTTCCGCGCCTGCTTTGCGGACTTCTGTATCGGATAAAACGGCCGTAAGGTCAGGTCCCAGTTGTTTGGCGCCAGAGTTATATAATGCTTTTTGTCCTAATGTTGCGTTTTGAGGTCTTTTACTCATGTTTGTATTATACTAAATTGTTTATGGTTTGTCAATATACTGGAATGATTTTATTTTTCCAGCAAACCACCTGGCACTAGAACGGATGGTGCGCTTCATGTCATCGTCCCGATCAACGGCCACCAGCCCAAATTTAGGCCACCAACCTTCAGCCCACTCAAAATTATCCAATAAACTCCAGTAAAGAAATCCGCGTAAATCTACACCTTCGCTAATTGCCCGCTCCATAGCCACAATACATTCCTCTAGCCACCAACGCCGATATTTATCTTCTCTGTCGGCCACACCACTTTCGGTTATGATAATTGGTTTTTTGTAACGTGCCCACGCCCTGATTAACAGTGGGTACAAACCTTCCGGCTCCATATACCAACCAACATCGCTATATGGCACTTTAGGATTATCACGCTTCATAATACCGGTGTAGTAATCACTAAAATAGTAATTGAACCCAACAAAATCCTGATATTTACGAATACGCTTGAAAAAAAACCAATTCCAAACATAACGCATAATTTTAGTAGAAAATCCATCAAATATATTATGTGGGCGCTTGGCCTGTATATTAGCTAACTGGCTCGCTATGCCAATTTGTAGCTGCGGGTTGCCACGCTTAAGGATGCGGTAAGCCTGTTTGTGAGCCGATATTTGGTTGTAGACAACTCGTGCCGCCTGGACAGGTTTTTTTTCTTGAGGTGGCCATAAACCCAATATATATGAAAATGAAGCGTAGACATTAGGCTCATTAATGGTGATGATATACTTGATGTTTTTGCCGAATTCTTCGGCGATTTTTTGGACATAACGTCTCCAATAACGCAAATTGCCATGCCTCACAAGACCACCTTTTTGAGCAAACCAAGTTGGCATTGTGTAGTGCCAAATGTTCAGGATTGGCTCAATGCCTAATTTGTTAAGTTCGGCTATATAATCGCGATAATGCTCTATAGCCAACTCATCCCACTTGCCCTCCTCTGGCTCAATTCTGGCCCATTCAATACCAAATCGAAAAGAATTAAGCCGTAATTGGTGTAGAAGTTTAAAGTCTTCCTTGTATCTGTTGTAGTGATCTACACCCTTGCCTGAAACATAGTTACTGGGGTCGGTGGCATCATTCTTGACCTCTTTCCAGTTTGGAATTTCATCGCCAGTAAGGGTTCGGCCGTTTCGATTCGCGGCCGCTTTGGCTAATTCGCTAGCATGCGACAATTCCCATTCTGTCCAATTATTGACATTGCCTCCCTCAATTTGATGAGCAGATACACTAGCGCCCCACATAAAATCTTTTGGAAAAATCGAGTGATCAAAATTCATCTTAAACCGCCCGTAAACATACTAAACTGGACCTGTCGCAAAATCGCCCGTCCCCAGGCTAAACTGGACTTACGCAAAATCGTCCGTTCCCAGAGTGAATTATTTCGAGCGAAAACTGTTTTATCTGAAGGCGAGGTAGCAGTAGCTACATTGAGAGAAGAAAAACTGTTTGTAGCCGATAGAATTCGATCTGGGGATGGAGGAGCTTTGCGTAAGTCCAGTAAAATGAAAAAGCTCATAACCGTTTTATAATACACCCTTCACCCTAAAAATCTTTACTGGACCTATCGCAAAATCGCCCGTTCCCAGAGTGAATTATAGCCACCGCAAAACAAATTCGGGGGTTTTGGAGCCGATGATCTTTAACACGAGTTTCGGACTTTTTCATCACCCCAGTTCATCCCGCATATGCGGGGCTGCAAACAGTTTTTCTGTCCTCGATGTAGCCACAGCTATAGCCCCCATATTCGTGAAACTGTTTGAGGATATTTGACGCTTATGTTATAATGTTACGTGAATGTGAGGGCGCTCGCATATAGAGCGCTTTTTGAATTTTTATGACCCAAACACAAGACCCCACCAAAATCCGAAATATTGCTATCATTGCCCACGTTGACCATGGCAAAACAACGCTGGTAGATGGCCTACTTAAGCAATCGCAAACCTTCCGTGATAATCAAGCCGAGATGAGCCAGGAACTTATAATGGATAGTGGTGATCAGGAACGTGAACGAGGCATAACTATCACCGCCAAAGTTACGGCCGTGCAACACAACGATTACCGAATAAATATCATTGATACGCCTGGTCATGCTGACTTTTCTGGCGAGGTAGAACGTACACTCAATATGGCTGATGGCTGTATTTTGATTGTTGATGCCCAGGAAGGTCCTATGCCACAAACCAAATTCGTGCTTAGCAAAGCGTTGGCTAGCGAGCTCAAACCAATCGTTATTATCAATAAAATAGACAAGTCTGCTGCCCGTATCAAGGAAGTAGAAGACGAATTGGCAGATTTATTCCTAGAGCTGGCAGTCCATGAAGATCAACTACACTACCCTGTTTATTATGCTGTTGGTCGTAGCGGTAAAGCCTGGGTAACACCACCCGTCAATCCAGATGAAGATGCAAATTTAGAAGTTATTTTTGATGCTATTATCAGTCATATCCCAGCACCGCAAATTGAATCTAACAAACCATTTCAAATGTTAGTTACGGCTCTGGCATGGGACAGTTTTAGAGGCAAATATGCCATCGGGCGCATAACACGCGGTCAAGTTAAGCCTGGAGATCAAGTTACGCTGTGCAAAAAAGACAACACAATGGTTAAGGTTAGGGTTGACAATGTCTACATGAGTCATGGGCTAAGTAAATTCGAAGTTCCAGGTGGAGTCGCCGGAGATATTGTGCAACTTACGGGGATCACTGAAGCGCAAATTGGCGATACTGTTGCCGATGCGACAAGTCCAGAGGCGTTACCAGTATTAGAGGTAGAAGCCCCCACTCTTAAAATCTATCTCGGCCCCAACACCAGCCCCTTCAAGGGCACAGAGGGCGAGTTTACAACCAGCCGCCAGATTAGCGAACGTTTACAAAAAGAGCTGGAAACAAATGTTGGATTGCGGGTAGAAGAAGATGGTATTGGCTTTTTGGTTTCTGGTCGAGGAGAACTACATTTGAGCGTACTAATAGAAACCATGCGCCGTGAAGGTTTTGAATTTGAAGTTGGCCGACCGCAGGTAGTAACACACCAGGAAAACGGCATTACGATGGAACCGTTGGAAGAACTAATTATAGAAGTACCCGCTGAACACGTCGGGACTGTTCAGATGGAACTTGGGATGCGCCGTGCAACTCTAAAGGAACAATTCGCCAGCCCCAAAGGAGTTACTAAACTCGTTTACGAACTACCTACCCGAGCCCTTTTGGGATTGCGCAACATTTTACTAACCAACACCAAAGGCACCATAATCATGAACAGCCTTGCTATTGGGTCGCACCCATTAGCACCACCGTTGGGGCAATTGCGAAATGGGGTTTTGATTGCTTTTGAAACTGGCATAACAACTCCCTACTCCCTACAGACCGCCGAAGATCGGGGCAATGTATTTGTAGGACCAGCTATAAAAGTTTATGCTGGACAAATAATTGGGCTCAATAAGCGTCAGGAAGATATGGAAATAAACGTCTGCAAGGCCAAACACTTGACTAATATGCGTAGTTCATCATCTGACGGCGTGGTTCAGCTAACACCGCCAACTATTTTTAGCCTTGAAGAATGTCTGGATTTTATAGAAAATGACGAGTTACTTGAAGTGACCCCAAAATCTCTACGGCTACGTAAAAAAGAACTCGACCCCAATAAACGCAAACGCGTCAAATAAACTGGACCTGTCGCAAAATCGTCCGTTCCCAGAGTGAATTATCTCGAGCGAAAACTGTTTTGTCTGAAGGAGAGGTAGCCTTAGCTACATCGAGAGAAGAAAAACTGTTTGTAGCCGATAGAATTCGATCTGGGGATGGAGGAGTTTTGGGTAGGTCGAGTCTATTCCACAAAGAAATAATGCTATGATTGTTGTGTATGAATATTAGTGATAGAAAAATTTACGCGTTCATTGACAGTCAAAATCTGAATATCAGTACGCGAAAACTTGGCTGGAAGATGGACTGGAAAAAATTTCGGGAATTTCTGGCCGATAAATATGGGGTTACCAAGGCGTTCATGTTCATCGGTTACGTACCGGAGTTTGAAGATATGTACAGACAACTTAATGAGGCTGGCTATGCCGTGGTATTGAAGCCAACTTTCGATATCACCAAACCGCAACCAGAAACCAAAGATGTAAATAACCCTGATGAAGACAAAAAACCAGTAAAAGGCAACATTGATGCTGATTTGGTTTTGTGGGCAATGAAAGAGCTTCCAAATTATGATAAAGCCGTTATTATTTCGGGCGATGGCGATTTCTATACCCTTGTTGAGTATCTGGAAGAAAAAGGCAAACTTCTGAAGCTACTGGCACCAAGCGGACACTATTCCAACCTGTTTAATAGATTTGAAAAATATATCGAAAGGCTGGATCAACATCGGGGCGAATTAACGTATCGTAATCATAGTCGACCCAAAAGCTCATCACCCAGATCAAAATAGATTCTTGCCGATCGTAGCATAACATCTGTTACGGGGCGAAGGCTTTGGCTCGGTTTGAGGCAAAAAGGGCACCTGCTGGGTGGGTTACGGAGTTATTTTGCAAGGGGTCCAGTTTAATGCCTATAGCCAAGTTTATCGATTAACTCTTCGGAGGGAACACGATCTTGTTTGGTGGTGTCTCGGTTTCTGACTGTTACGGTGTTGTCTTCTAGAGTTTGGAAATCTATAACAACGCAGTATGGGGTACCAATTTCGTCTTGACGACGATAGCGTTTGCCAATGTTGCCGTTGTCATCCCACATGACGTTGCCAAGTTCTTTCTTCAGCATGCCATACACTTCTCTAGCCTTCTCTACCAATTCCGGCTTGTTTTTGAGCAATGGGCTAACAGCCACTTTGACTGGGGCTAAATGTGCAGGGAGTTTCAAATAAACACGCTTTTCGCCGTTTACCTCGTCTTCTGTAAAGGCACTTACCAGTACTGCCATGATGGCACGCTCCACCCCAAAGGACGGCTCTATGACATGCGGTATGAACGCATCTCCGCCCTCTTTTGGACGATATTCCATACTCCTGCCACTTACCCGCTGGATGTTTTGAAGATCAAAATCCGTGCGGTATGCCAGCCCCAACAACTCGTCGCGTTTGTGCGGAAAATCAAACTCAAAATCAACGGTACGTTTGCTGTAGTGAGCACGATCAGCTGGTGGAACTTCTACTTGATGTACATTTTCTTTTGGTACCCCCACCGCTTCCAAAAACACCTGAATATCTTTCACCCATTTATCAAAAGCAACTTCCCACTTATCTGGCGCAACAAAATATTCAATCTCCATTTGCTCAAACTCACGACTACGGAACACAAAATCACGCGGACTTATCTCGTTCCTAAACGCCTTGCCCATTTGTGCCACACCAAACGGTATATCCGGATAAAAACTATCCACCACGTTCTTAAAATTAGTAAAAATCCCCTGTGCTGTCTCCGGCCGTAAATAGCTCGTGGATGAATCATCTGTCACCGGCCCAATATTGGTCTTAAACATCATATTAAACTGACGGGGTTCCGACAGAACTCCAGGCTTACCACAGTTTGGGCATCTAGTTTGGGCATCCTGCAAACCTCGTTCCATAATATCCGGAACTTGATCATGCCTAAATCTTTCGTGGCAATTACTACATTCCACCAATGGGTCAGTAAAGGTATCGACATGACCACTGGCCTGCCAGACTTTTTGGTTCATTAAAATCGCCGCATCTACTCCATACATATCGTCGCGGTCTTCTACGAACATCTTCCACCACAAATTCATAATATTACGCTTTAGCGCAACACCCAGAGGACCATAATCCCACGTCCCCGCCAGCCCACCATAAATTTCCGAACCCTGATAAATAAATCCACGCCGCTTGCAAAGGCTGACAATATCTTCCATCTTTACTTTTTTACTCATATTGGATGTGATTATATCCGAACAAAGCGGTTCAGCATAGTCTTTGTAAGCTGTTGGCATTTTGGCAGTAATGCCTCTACTCCGTTAACCCTGGCAAGCAAACTGGGCTCTTTGGCGGCATAAGCTAACCGTAACAACTTAATTACGCTGGTGTCATGGAGTCCATTTTGAATCGGTACAAATAGCATATCGTCAAAACTAAAGACGTATCGTTGATTATCTTTGAGTTTATTTCCCTCTTTGTCTGTCTGTAAATTTGGAGCGTGGCCAGTAATCTTCAATAAATGCATATCAAACCAAAGCTCTAGCGTGCCCGCCAAAAGTTCTTGGTTGTTCAACCCATCTAAAGCGGTTTGCAACAGGTAAAAGTATTCCCCACCGGCTGCATCTTCAGTAAGCCGATTCATGATCTTCAGTAGTTCGTACCCCAACATGGTTTTATTGATATCATTAACTATGTTGCCGTAATGGATGCCTAGCCGACTGGAAATCAAAGTCTGCATTTCACCGCGACCAGGCAAAAAGGTCAGATTACTAACACTAAAAAGCTCAATGCCACCAGCCAACCTAGATTTTGGGCGGCGAACACCTTTGGCGATAGCCCTGATTTTTCCATGATCTGACGTAAGTACCGTAATAATCCGATCAGCCTCCTGAAAATCAGTTCTAGCCAACATTATACCCGTAGTAATAATTTGAGACTTCATGCAACTGCGCGTAAGTCCGAGGTAGAAATTTGATCAACGGCATCCAGTAAACGTTTAATAGAAGTTACTGGCTTATAGAGGTACGCAACAATACCTAAACTCTCCAGATTTTTTTTATCAGCTCGATAATGATTAAATGGCACCAAGCTATGTACAATCACTGGAATAGCTTGCCATTCAGCGTAGGAACGAAATTCATGTAAAAAAGCGATCCCATTATGCTGTTGAAGCTGTAATTCCATGATCACTAGATCAGGTACATGGTTATCGGCAAGATGAAGTGCTTTTTGAGCCTTTTGGCACCATGCCACGCTGTGATCGGCACCTTCCAGAGCTTGTTTATATGTACTGGCAAGTAATTGATGTGGTTCAATAAGTAAAATATTCATATCAGAGACAGTTGCCTACTCGACAATAATATAGCCGCCAAGCCATTCAGTTTATGGTGGTGGGAGACGTGCAAACGAGTATTCATGACCTCCAGTAAAGAATCAGCCAAAAATATTCCAGCACCAGATGTCGATGTTAGTGATGGTAATGGCTGTCGAGCGCGACCATACAAGGAACGAGCGCGACGATACATATCAGTACTAAGACCTTCCTGGCGGCCATAAACACCAGCAGCAACACCATAGCGACTTCGGTGAGCTGCAAGTGTAATAACTTTTTTTTGATTATCATCTTGGGTTGCTTGTGCTTCTATAAAACTATAGCCAAGTGCCAAAATAGCCGCTTCAAAACTTTCCCGATGAACCAAAACAGGTTGAAGTTTGTATGGAGTCTCTAATTCCAAATCACAACTATACTGTTTAGCGATTCCGGCCAGATTATGAGCCGCATCATAAAGCACGGATGAAACTGTTGTCGGTTGAAGCTCAAGATCGCCACGTGATATCTGTTGCGTACTCAATAAATATCCATCAAGTAGTCTAAGTGCCATACTCGCCTGTTCATTGACATCTTGTAACATGTATTCGGTAGTCTTTGGCAATTCAGTCTGGCGGGCAATTTGAAGAAGAGGAATCTTTAACTGTTCAGCTAGTGCCCTCAAAAGACGTGTATTTTCAGATAGTTTATCGATTTGTTCCCGATGCACTTCCACGGCGTTCAATACCCTCTCTTGTACGTAAGTCCAGTATTAGTGTACAGGATTTAGGCATTTTTTCGCAGACAACAGAGTATACTGGACAACTCCGATGTACGAGCTACGGAGAGAATGTTAGGCTGGGCAACACGGTGTTGTTGAAGTCGTTAGTAAATGTTCCTGCTTCAGTGAAAATTTTTATAGTCTTATCTCGCAAAGGCAGGACAATCATACTTCCCTGCTGATTTTGGGCAATTTCACCGTCTAACCGAGAACCCAGTATTTCTTGCACTTTAACCGCTCGAAATGGCCCAATTTTGACCTTGCCAGTCTTTGCCGCACTATCAAACTGCTTCATAACCTGGTCATACTTCTGATCTAGTACCTGCAATCTCAAAGCAAATGAGACTCCAGACTGGACACCAGGTACAAAATTAGGATGGAAGTAACCTTCTACCGGCGTAGAACTCTTGTCTGATTCGGTTACGAAAGCACTCCATGTACGAGGATAAGTTATATTGATTGTTCCAGCCGTAGAAGGGCTAATGTAGGTTTTAAAAGGCTGCTTCTCGGCTTCTGCAAATTCAGCATCCTTCTTTTTTGTCAGTATATCTTCGGCTTTAGATACTGCCACGGCAGATTTTTTATCAGAGTTATTTTTGTAATCCAGACTTCTGGAAAATGCCCAAAGCCCAAAACCAGTGGCCATCAACAGCAGTAATACAGTAATAATAAGAATAGCCACTATTACGCGCGAATGAGGCTTCTGTTGAGATGCTGCTACGGGCTGGAAGCCTGGATAGTTTGGCGCTGGCATCTGTGGCCCTTGCGGGTATGGCGATTGTGGATTATTCGGTTGCATACTGCTAATGGTAGCTAATTTATCGTTTTTTTTCAATCATTGTATATATATAAATAAACACCGTGCCGTATTTTGACTGGTTTTCGGCCTGGAACTATAAAGGCAAAGCTCACAAGCTTAACATTATTATCAGATTCTTGAATAATTTTTTTATCCAGTTTGGGCATATATCTATTTAATAAAAATACAAATATACCGTCAACTGGGGGCCATTTTTTATTCCAATAATTACCCCATATAATCCTAACGTTCCTGCCATATTTACGGGTACGAAGCCATGAATATAGGACAAGTAGCGGGTTAATTTCATAGCCCACTACTTTGAGCCCACGTTCAGCTGCTGCAACCAGAACTCGCCCATCTCCACTTCCGAGCTCTAGTAGTGTCTGTTCTGGCTTTAGATCGATAAGATCCAACGCTATCGCAATTTGAGGCTTAAGAGTCGGTAAAAATGGTGCGCCAAATGCTATAACGAAACCAAAAGTTACAATAATAAAACTCAATACCAGCAAAACAAGCGTCACTTACTCAAAGCTCGCTTTAATCTTGGCAACCTTGTTTTCGGCATTTTTCAGATACGCCTCAAGTTCTTTAACAATAATCGTACCCCTCTCATGCAACTTAACGGCCTCATCTATATCCAAGCTGTCAGACTGTAGTTTTACTAAAATATCCTCCAGTTCGCTATTTAATTCCTGATAACGTTATAGTCCCCGCAAAACAAATTCGTGGGTTTTTGAAGCAATGATCTTTGAGTCAAAAACTGATTTTTCCGAGAGAGACATATCCTTAGATACGTTGAACGAGGAAAGGCGGTTTTGGGCCAAAGAGGGTGATTCGAAAAGTCGGGAATTTGTTTTGCGGGGGCTATATGTTGAGTGAGGAGTAGAAGTTTGCAGCCGTTCAGGTGTGACCAAGGGGCAATGGAAAAGTGCTAAACTCGTGTCATACTCTAGCTTCAAAACTACCATCGCTAATCACTACATTAAGTGTATCACCGGCTTCTACTTGCTTAATTGAGCGTAGTACGACACCATTACTACTACGAACAATCGCATAACCGCGCTTGAGCACGGTGTCAGGGTCTAAAACCGCAAGTACCTGACGATGCAAGCTAAGTGTACGTTTTGCATTAGTAATATATTCTTTCCAGCCAACTTGTAGTTCTTTTTGATAATTTTTCACGGCTTCGCGAGCATTTTTCATAAGGTAGGATAGATAATCATCTAGACTTCTTTGTTGCGTAATAACCCTCTGGCGTTCATGTTTTTTATCTGGTACAAGTAGTTCGGCAGCGTTGCTGGGTGTACTGGCGCGCCGATCAGCCACTAGTTCAGCCAGACTCAAATCTACTTCATGGCCGATGGCAACCATGGTCGGAACACGACTGCCGGCTATAGCTCGCGTAACTTGTTCGGTACTAAAAACTGCCAGATCTTCAGTACTGCCACCACCTCTGGTTATTACTAAAATTTCGGGCATTTTGGCATGTTGATTAAAGTAATCTATAGCCCGAACAATTTGCCCAATAGCAGCATCACCTTGAACCTGTACGTCGGCAAGCTCTATCATCACCCCACCCCACCGACTATTTAAAATCTTGATAAAATCATGATAAGCAGCAGACTCACTGGACGCAATAAGCCCGATGCACTCCGGCGGATATGGTAGCGCTCGCTTACGATAAGACTCAAACAAGCCCTCCGCAGTCAGTTTAGCCTCCAGCAACGCCGCAGCCTTGCGTAACGATCCCTCACCTACTGGTCGTATAGATTGCACATTAATACTAAAACCATAGGCTTGATGTAGCCGTGGTATTCCCCTGACTTGTAGCATAAGTCCATCTTCCAGTGGCCCCGTTAATTGATAGATCGTTCCAAAGAATTTAACTGAAGAATATTCGTCCTTGAGATCAAAATACACCCATTTATTTTTACTCACACGAAAATTAGCCAACTCCCCCTGAATCATAACGCCGGGATAGGCAGATTCCAGCGTCTGATTCAAAACAGCAACAAAATCACTCGGCGAAAAAACTAACTCCTGCATAAGAATAACTGTAACATTACCTGGACTTATGCGAAATCCCTCGTTCCTAGAGCCATTCCAAAACAAAATGACCAAATTTTGAGTGATGGATGATGAGTCTAAAAACTAGCTTTCTTTGGCTATATAGGACTTTCGCACTTTCTTACCACACCAGACTTAACCTGTGTGGCTACAAGCGGCCCATGTTCTCTCGGTGTAGCTATGGCTACCCCTCCAGAACCTGAACCGTTTTCGCTCACCCAGCTACACTCTGGCATTGGCAACAAAGTGCGAAAGTCCTATAAAGCATATCCGTAGATATGCTGCAGACAAAAAAGTAGTTTTTAGGCCAAGCAAAAGTAGCTACACGTTGTTTCTTGGAAAGAAGATCAGCTGACAGCCCGTGACTGATTATTTGACCCCTTGTGGATTGTTCGATAATAAAAAAAGTAACCTGGCGGTAGCTGGATTAACATATTGAGTACTCGATACATAATAGTTACAGGCAGGCTTAGTCCGGCTGACACACCGGCAGTGGCCAACGTTGCAGTCATCAATGCTTCATAAAGCCCAATCCCGCCAGGCAAAACCGAAAAGAAACCAGCAAAATTAGCGATTGCGTAACCCAAAATAACAGCGCCAGGGTTAACCCAGTGACCAAAAGCAACATAAACCATATAGATAGTAAGTATCTCTGACACGTTTGCCATCAGCGAATAAAGCAGTGGCTGTTTGAGTGCGTTAAGGTCTTGTTTGAGCAACATGTAGTTTTCATGTATCTCGGTAAATTTTTCTTGAGCCTTATCAATATTAATGGTTTCAGGATGCCTGCGGCGAAACACATGAATTATTCTGTTAGCAACACGTGTTAGGATTGTAAAAAAACTCCTAATCCTTTGCTTGCTACCAATAATATAAGCCAGTCCAAAAGTACTTACGAATAACAAGGTAGTAATTGATCCGGCAACTAAAATGACTAGGTTGTTGACGTTGCCACCAATCGCCAACATAAGCAGTCCAATGGCAAGCATAACCTGAAAAGAAACAAACATCATAATAAATTTCATGAGTTGAACTAGCGTTGCCTTGGTTGGGGCTATGTTGGCCCCGTTTTTCATACGAACGCCAAAATAAGAAAATCCGGAAACTCCACCACTCGGAAAGATATTATTAACAAAGTTTAGTTCCAAAGAAAGACGATACAGTGAACGATAGCGTATCCTGTCGCCTAAAATTCTAAACATACTCTGGTATAGCTTAGCTTGTGAATGATAGTTAAAAATCTCCAGGGGTATCATTAGCAATAGAGCGTAGGTGTTAACCTCGCCAAGTTTTTGAATTGTTTCAGATATCTGATGCCTAAGCGCATAGGCAAGAATCACAAGCGCCCCAATAGTAAAAAGATTGAGAGCTAGTTTCCAGCGACCTTGCTTGATTTTGTCTACCATTAAACATTTATTATATAGGACTTTCGTACTTTTTCACCAATTCCAGAGTAATCCTGCTTTACAGGATTGGTCTGGGGTGGTGAAAAATTATGTAAGAGTGGCGCGGGATGAGTGGATGAGAAAACTCTGGCTATAGCTATGCTAAAACACAATGGGCATTTTGTTCTGGGATGGCTATAGCTATACTGGACCTGTCGCAAAATCCCTCGTTCCCAGGGCGAATCAGCTCGAGCGAAAACAGTTTTGTCTGAAGGAGAAGTACCCAGGAGGTACATCGAGAGAGGAAAAACTGTTTGTAGCCGAGGTTAGTCGGTCTGGGGATGAGGGAGCTTTGCGTAAGTCCAGTATACTAGATAGTATGAATCAGGCATTTTGTATTTTGGGAAGGCAGCCAGCACTTGGAATAGCCGAGCTTGAAAGCCTTTTTGGTGGTGATAATATTCAACCTATTGGCGAACATGGCGCGTTACTTAATATTGAGCCGGCGCAAATTGATTTCACTCGCCTAGGCGGTACAGTAAAGTTTTGCAAACTACTAACCATTTTAGACACCGTTAACTGGCGCCATGTTGAAAAATTTCTAGCAGAAACCACGCCTCAACATCTGGACTATATGCCTGAAGGCAAAATGCGGCTTGGATTAAGTGTCTATGGATTTTCAATGAGACCGCAGCAGATTGCCGCAACTGGTCTGACTCTCAAAAAAGTAATCAGAGCCAGTGGTCGTTCGGTTCGAGTTATACCAAACGTTGAAACGGCCCTTAGTAGCGCCCAGGTCCTGCATAATCAACTCACTGGTCCGCTGGGCTGGGAGCTAATATTCGTCAAACATGGTTCCAAAACCTTGATCGCCCAAAGCATAGCTGTTCAGGATATTGAATCATACACTCTGCGCGACCGTGGCCGACCAAAACGTGACGCCAAAGTCGGCATGTTACCGCCCAAACTAGCCCAAATTATCATCAACCTAGCTGTTGGCCTAATCGAGCCCGTCGATCCTGCTTGTAGCCCAAAAACCACCCACGATTCCACTATACTGGATCCTTTTTGTGGAACAGGCGTGATCTTACAGGAGGCTCTTATAATGGGCTACCGAGCCTACGGCACGGATATTGACAGGCGTATGTTTGAATATTCTCAAACCAATCTGGAGTGGCTTATGGATAAGCTTCAGCCTACCCAGAAAGAATTTCGTGTTTCTATAGGCGACGCGACACAAAACGAATGGGTTAAACCAATCGACACTGTAGCTTGCGAAACATATCTTGGCCGCCCCTTCTCTGCCCAACCAACCGCTGATGTGCTTAGCGGAGTCATACACGATGTGAACACCATAATCAAAAAATTCCTCAAAAATCTAGCCCGGCAACTTAGCCCTGGAACCCGTTTATGCATCGCGGTGCCAGCCTGGAACACAGAAAAAAACTTCAAGCACCTCCCCGTACTTGAACTTATTGAGGAATTGGGGTATACTCGGACAAGTTTTGTTCATGTGAGTAATGCAGATCTTGTTTATCATAGACCGGATCAAGTTGTAGCCCGTGAACTAATAGTATTAATAAGAAAATAATAACTAGAGGCTGGTAATGTCACACGTTAAAGCTGGTGGTACATCCAAAAATATTCATGATTCACCCGGGCAAAGGCTCGGGGTAAAGCTATATGGTGGCCAAAAAGTTAAAACCGGTCAGGTTATCGTTCGGCAGGTTGGTATGACTAAGCGCGCCGGAGCTGGTACAACTTTGAGTCGCAATTTCACCATTCACGCTGCCAAAGATGGCATAGTTAACTTCAGCACCCGAAAAGTCCGACTCTTCAGTGGTAAATCCGTAAAACGCAGCGAAGTTACAGTCGAATAAAAACTTAAGTTTATTCTTGAGTAGCTTGTCCAGCTTCGTATATTGCTCTTGCTTGGGCTCTAAGATCGGCGGCTTCCTTACCATAGACCGTCTCCTCTCCTGGTCCAGGAACATACGGTTCACGTGTTTCATACGCTGCTTCTGGTAACGGCACTGTTGGTCGTGATTCCATAGAACTTGGCTTAATAGGATGGCGCTTGTTTAAGTCTGCCGCATGCATCCCTTCCGCTTCACCGGCTATAACTCGCTCTAGGGCCCCAAGAGAAAGCGTGTCTTCTTCTATTGATTGTTCGTTTGCCATACGCTCATGATCTTCAGGCGTGGGTATGCCAGTTATAAGTTCTTGTTGAGGTTTTGGTTGGGATATTTCGCTTGTCATGTTTGTTGTTCCTATTTACTGCTTACGAATCTTTAGCAGCTGTCATGATTTTTATTCTGTTTTCTTGGCTTTTGGTCGTACCTATCGGTACGAACCGAAAACAAAAAACAGAATAAAAGTGACAGACCTAAAGATTTTAGCCGACAGATAGATGTTAATTAGTTCTTGGCTACATTGAGAGAAGAAAAACCGTTTGTCTTCGACTCTGAGGTGAGCCCTCAGGCTCAGACTCGAAGAGTAGCCGATAGAATTCGATCTGGGGATGGAGGAGTTTTGCGACAGGTCCAGTTTATCCGAAGGAGAGCTTAAAGAATACATCGAGAGAAGAAAAGCCGTTTGTAACCAAGGTTAGTCGGTCTGGAGATGGGGGCTTTTGCGACATGTCCAGTATAATTGTTACAGATGTTTTTTGATGTGTTCTATTACGTCGGCAATTACTACTTGCGACTTTACTAAATATTCATCAACGCCCAGTGTTTCCGCCCGTTGTTTATCACTATCTTGACTTAGGGCCGTCAACATAATAACTTTTATGTTCATTGTTTCGGGCGTGTTGCGCAAAATGTCCAGAACGTCAAAACCACTCACCTTTGGCATCATAACGTCAAGCAAAATCAGATCTGGTTTGTATTCTAATGCTATAGCTAACGCGTCTTCGCCGTTTGGAACACGACGCGTAGCAAAACCTTCGGAAGTTAAACGAGTTTCATAAACACTGGCCAGCGCATCATCGTCTTCAACCAATAAAATTTTCTTGGGGTGTTTAGGGTCTGTTACGGGCGCTGGAGTAAGAATTTTTTCTGTTGGTGGTTCAGGCTGTTGGGGTTGTTGAGTGTTGTCCATAAAATTATTCCTTATATCGCTCATGCTACGCTATATAGTCATTTCAGGCAAGCTTGAATAAAGCCATTAAACATAGGGTGAGGGCGATTTGGGCGTGATTTAAATTCTGGATGAAACTGACTAGCTAAAAAGAATGGGTGATCTATGCCCTCTATTACTTCTACCAGATTATTTTCTGGATTGATGCCACTGGCACGGATTCCCCAATCCTTATATTGATCACGATAGGCGTTATTGCATTCACCTCGATGACGATGGCGTTCTGTTATGTTTTTACTGCCATAAATCTTGGCGGCAAGGCTGTTTTTTTCTAAAACACAATCGTAGTTGCCTAGTCGCATTGTGCCGCCTGTCATGTGTTTTCCTTTTTGATCTTCCATAGTGTTGATTACTATATTTTTAGCCTCTGGGTCAAGTTCGAAAGTTGTCGCGTCAACAATGCCACTATTACGAGCGGCGCCAATAACCGCCACCTGCAACCCCAAACAAAGACCTAAATAAGGCACATGGCTTTTGATCGCGTATTGAGCGGCTTTAATCTTGCCCTCAAGTCCCCGCTGGCCAAAACCGCCAGGTACCAATATGCCATCAAAGCCCTGCATTGCGTTACTTATATCAGATCCTTTGGCATCAAATTGCGACGCATCAACCCAGCTTATATCAACACTGCAGCCATTGTACCAAGCGGCCGCTTTAAGAGCCTCAAAGACCGACATATAAGTATCGGTATTATCCATATATTTGGCTATAAAACCGATTTTAACGGTTTTATCGTAATTAGTAGTAGCCTGTTTGACCACTGCTCGCCAATCCTTTAAATCTGGATTTTTTGTTTTTATACCAAGACGCCTAGTGATGACATCGGCAATACCGGTATCTTCCAGTGTTAACGGTACCTGGTAAATACTTGGGGCATTTGGCAATAATGCGATGGCTTCTTCGGCTACGCCACCAAACAAACTAAGCTTCTTTTTAACGCTGCCGTTAGCTAATTTTTCACTGCGACCAACTAAAATATCTGGCGTAATACCAAGTCCGCGCAGTTCTCTTACGGAGTTTTGAGCCGGCTTAGTTTTTGTTTCATTGCTAGCCCCAAGATATGGCAAGTAAACCACATGTACATAAACACAATTTTCCGGCCCCACACGCACGCCAAGTTCTCGTATAGCTTCTATAAAAGATAGGGACTCATAATCACCGACCGTACCACCAATTTCCACGACATGTACGTCAAAACCTTCACCGGCTTTTAATATCCAATCCTGGATAGCACCAGTTAGATGCGGGATAATCTGAACGTCATCGCCGTCAAATTTACCAGCCCGTTCGTCCTGGATTAGTTTGAGTAGTACGCGACCGCTCATGAGGCTGCTGGCACTAGTCATTTCCTCGTCCACAAAACGCTCATAATGCCCGAGGTCTAGATCGGTTTCCGCGCCATCTTTGGTAACAAAACATTCGCCATGTTCGCGGGGATTCAATAATCCGGCATCAACATTTAGGTATGGATCACATTTTTGCAGATTGACTGTTAAGCCACGGGCTTTTAAGAGGTTACCAATGGAGGCGGCCGTAATACCCTTTCCTAGTCCAGAAAGTACACCACCTGTTACAAATACAAACTTAGTCGGTTGCTTTGCCACCTCTTGTATCACCTCTTTTTATTATTCCTTTAAATACTACCTTACTCCCTGAAGCTTTGGCAAGAGGTTTACTGGACTTACGCAAAATCCCTCGTTCCCAGGACGAATCAGCTCGAGCGAAAACAGTTTTGTCTGAAGGAGAGGTACCAGGAGGTACATCGAGAGAGGAAAAGCTGTTTGCAGCCGAGGTTAGTCGGTCTGGGGATGAGGGAGCTTTGCGTAAGTCCAGTTTACTGAATTTGCGAGCAACTTGGGCCAAGATAAATAAATCGCGTCTCACCGGTAACTCCCAGGTTCCTAGGTATTCTTTGTCTACACCACCAAATGAGCGTTTAAACTTGCTATGTCCAGCCCAGCGGTGTAACTCGTCACCAGGCGGAGAGACGCCATAGAAGTCAAACTCCTTGAAGCCGCGTTTTTTGGCGTCTAGTATCAAAAAAGTCAAAAGTGGAGAGTTGGCCTGGATTTTCCGAGCCTCTTCAAATGACCCAGCATGGGCATAATATCTAATCCCAGCCACTGGATCATCAAAGAAAATTGCCGCCACAATTGGTTTGTCATGCAACAAAGCAATAGCTAATCCGGCATCTTTTTCGGGAAATAAACTTCTGGCCATCGTCTTAAAATAACTGTCGTCGTGTGTTTTTAGACCTTTACGCCCAGCCATCGCGTGTAGCATCGCTAAAAAGTCTTTTAAGTCCGTTTTATCGTAATCAATCTGGAATGACAGTCCTTTATTTTTATGAGTATTCCAAAGGTTCCGGTTGGTCCCACTCATATTTGCCAACAGATTTTCCTCGTCCTTTGCAAGATTCAGTACCCAAGTTCTATCTGGTTGCGTGGGGTGCTTATTTGGTTGACAGCCGTACTTTTTCAGATCAATTGTTTGACCGGAAAGAATAATAGGCTCCAGGCGAACATATACTACTTTTTTTTGGTTTGCTATTTTTCTGATTGCCTGGAGAGCCTCCCCAAGAGCAATTTCATCTTGACAAGTTGGCCCATAAGGCAAATACAGCCGCCGATTCAAGCGACCACCACGTTTCCGAGGCTGCTCAATAACACCCATAAACGACCAGCCATGTCCGCGCTGGCTAATTACTTCTTTGCCAAGCGCTTGCTGAAATCGCTGCCACGCCTCACTTTGCAGAAAGTGTCGCACGTCGTCTATCCTACTTCTTTAAGAAATTAATAGCCGCATCTTTTTGAGGATCACGGTTGTTTTTGAAATCATCTTCACTTCTTTCGACTTTTTGATCCGGTTCAATACCCTGCTTGTCTATATTTTGACCATTCGGGGTGTACCAGCGAGCAATTGTGACTTTGAGCGCGCTACCGTCCAAAAGTTTTTCTATATTCTGAACACTACCCTTTCCAAAACTCTTTTCGCCTATGAGTGTTGCCACGCCGTTGTCTTTTAGTGCGCCAGCGACTATTTCTGAAGCCGAGGCGCTACCACCGTCAATCAAAACTACCGTTGGAATCCCCAGGAGTGTTGATGAACCTTTAGCTTCGTATGATTTTATGACTACCCCACCCCGTCTTTCTGACAGTACGGTTTTGCCGGCAGGCAACCACAGGCTGGCGACATCCACGGCAGCATCTAGATAGCCACCCGGATCACCCCTCATATCAAGCATCACGCCCTTAACATTTTTTTGCTTGAATTCATTAGCCGCCTTTTGAGCTAGCTCCGTGGTATCGGTGTTGAATTGAGTTATTTGCAAGTAGCCAATATTTCCGTCAAGTATCTGGTACTCGACACTTGGAACGATAATTTGTTGTCTAGTTATTTTAAAATCTAGTTTTTTGTCGTTTCTAATAATTGTCAGACTAACTTCGGTATCGACTTTACCACGAATTTTTTTGACCGCCTCATCAATAGTCATGTTCTGGGTAGTTTCATCATTGATTTTAGCAATTATATCTTTGGCTCGCAGTCCGACCTTTTCTGCCGGATAGCCAGGCAGGGGCGACATAATTATAATCGCGCCATTTTCTTTACCTAACTTGGCGCCAATACCCGTAAAAGCACCGTTAAGGTCATCATTTAAAGCTTTGGCTTGCTCTGGATTAAAATACTCGGTGTAGTTGTCTCCGCTGGCTTGGGTCAAGCCAGACTTTAGACCATCAAGCAACTTTGTCTGATCCAACTGCCCGTCAAAATCCAGCTTTAATAAATCGTACACCTGCTCTACGGAGCTATAGTCAAGGTTATTTGGTAGACCTTTTTGTAGGCTCTTACGAAAAATGGCGTCTGAACCAAAGGCAACCCGTCCATTACCCACCCCAATACCAAGCACGAATATCAAAAGGGCTACAAAAATATTAGCAGCCGATTTAACCCAATTTATACCAAACTTACGGTCTTTTTTAACAATTTGATCAGAATCCCTCTGCGCCATGTAACCCCCATTTATATTTTTTAGTTCACCTTATTATACTAGAAGTGGATAAAGTTAAGACCGGCGGCTGAAATCCGTTTTTCGCTATAACGTCCATCGAAGCTGGCGTTATATTGGCTGATATAAATTGTACCATCACCATACACGTGTTCAACATACATCACATGCCCTAGTCCGCCTGCATCTGTTTGTGCCACATCACCTTCACGTGGTTCACCATCAACAACAATTCCAACATTTCTTGCGTTATCGTCCCACTGGTTGGCATTACCGTAACCGCCCCAGTAAGGCATGTGACGACCGGAAGCGGCAACCTTGAAGGCTGCATAGCTTACACACTCGCGGTTATACATACCCCAATCGTCAACTACGCTGTCTTGTGGAATTTCGCACCATTTAGCGAGGTAGCCACCACCACAAGCCGGTCCAGTACCTGCAGTACCGCCAATGAAACGAGCGTTTGCTATAAGTTGCTGACGTTTGAGCTCGCCAATTTGGGCGTAATTATTTTTTATATCGGTATTTAGGCGATTTCTGTCTGCCTCGTTCAATGCCAGCAAATTCGCTTGTTCGGCACGCTGACCATCCAGATCGACCTGACGAGCTTCTTGATCTTTCTTTTGTAGTTCTAAACGCTCTTTTTGAGCGTTTAACTCAAACTTAAGCGCCGTAACTCTATCCATAGTGCCCGTGATTGTATCTTTTACACTACTCCTGTATTGGGCTTTGTCAAAAAAGTCGCTAAGATCGCTACTGGAGGCCAGCATTTCCACCGTAGAGATTTGACCTTCCAGATACATCGCCTTAATATTGACGCCCAGTAATTTACGCTGTTTGGCCAGTTCTTCTTCGGCAACAGCAATTTTGGTTTTGGTTTGCTCAATTTCCACATTACTTTGATTGATTTGTGCCTGCAAAGCATCAATTTGTTGCTGTAATTTGCTTATTTTGTCATTAAAGTCAACAGCTGACACTTCAAGCTGGTTAACGGCACCAGCTATTTGGGAATTCTGCTTTTTTAAATTACGGATTTGTTCATCAAATTGATCGGCCCGAACCATTGGACTAACAACCAAGCCAAAGGTTATGGCAACCGCTACCGCCAAGGATAAGACGCTGAATCTACTATTATATTTGTTGATTTTCATTTTTGATTTTAGCTTAACTATAATTATCCTAGCATAACCATATTGGTTTATCAAGATACCCGCCCCCTTTCACTAGACCTGTCGCAAAATCGAGATAAGACAGACCGCTACCAGCCGAGATTATTTGGTCTGGGGGCGGAGGAACTTTGCGTGATTCCAGTGCATCAAAATAATGAATTTCTACTTGCTTGATTTGAATTTTAGATAACGCCGCGTGGCAATGATGGACGATACGGCACCAATAAGTATACCAACAGCAACTTGCGACGTCAAAATTAACCAAAAGTGTTTTATAAAATAATCGCTAGCATATTGAATATCAAGAAAGCCAAAGCTGTTGGCCTGAAAAGCTGACGAAGACACAACAAACAAAGTATTGCACAGAGTTACTGAAAGTACAGCTGAAATAATCCCGTAAATGACCGTCTCTACTATAAATGGACCGCGAATATAACCAGAACTAGCACCTAGCAGACGCATAATATTCAGTTCGTCGCGCCGGTTGAAAATAGCCATCCTGATCGTATTAAAAATTATTAACATCGAAACTATAGCAAAAACAATAACTCCAGCAATGCCTCCCTCGCGTAAAAATTGCGTAGCTTTGGATATATTATCAATGGCTTCTTTCTGATCGCCCGAATAAGAAGTTTTGGCTGATTGCAGGGATTTTATCTCTGGTTTTTCTATATAAGTTTTAATTTCTTCTAATTTATCGACATTCTTGGGCTTAATACGTAAAGAGGCCGGCAGATAATTATCGGTCTGCAAAACTGCTCCCAGAAGCTCCGGATCATCCTTATTGGCAGCTTGAAAATCCCTAAGAGCCTGATCTTTTGTAACAAAGTCTATGGATTTTACATTGTCTATTTTATTTAGATCGCTAACCAGTTGATTACGGCGTTGTTCGGTTACGTCATCTTTCAAATAAATAGAAATATCTATCTTGTCAGTGATTTTTTGGATAGTATCGGTAAGCGTGGCATTAGCGATAACCGAAAACAGAATTATAGATAGCGTAACCACCATGACAGCCATGGCGGCAATGGCAAGCGTGGCATTACGTATAAAATTTTGTGTTCCAGCTTTAATAATCCGCCAAAAAGTAATGATTTTATGGTTCATACTAGACCTGTTTATACTCCGCGTTAGCACGATCACTAACTACCCTACCATCTTTAAGGGTTATTACTCGACGTTTTAATTTATTAACAATGTCTTTGTTGTGCGTGGTTAATAATACCGTAGTACCGTAGCGATTAACTTTCTCCAGAACCTTGATAACATCCCACGCATGTTTAGGGTCAAGATTGCCGGTCGGCTCATCGGCAATCAGAATTTTTGGCTGACGAACAATGGCGCGAGCAATAGCTACTCGTTGGCGTTCACCGCCAGACAATTCAAGTGGCATACTTTTTTCTTTACCCTTCAATCCTACTATATCTAAAACGCGCGGCACGGTATGCTTGATCTCGCCATTGCCATAACCAACAATCTCAAGAGCAAAAGCAACGTTTTCAAAGACATTTCTATTGGGTAGGAGCTTGAAGTCCTGAAAAACCACGCCGATTTTGCGGCGCACTAAAGGGATATCTTTGTCTTGTAATTTGTCATAGTCAAGACCGCCGACCACGATTTTGCCACCGGTTGGGCGTTCTTCTTTGGTTAAAAGCTTTAGTAGAGTAGATTTTCCGGCTCCGGATGTACCAATAATAATCACAAACTCTTTTGCTTCTACATGTATAGACACGCGGTCCAATGCTGTATTGGTACGATTATAAACTTTGGTTACCCTGTCTAGCAAAATCATTCGTTCCTATTATACACGAGTTTCGCACTTAGCCGGATGCCAGGTGGCAGCTGGCTGATTACAGTTGTTCAATCCGAGGGAGTCTTGGGCCATTAAGTGAGGAGTGAGCCGCTGTAGCCTGTCAGGTGTCATCTGGGGCGATGGAAAAGTGCGAAATTTGTGTTATATAGGACTTTATTCCTGACCAAAACTGTATTTGATATAAGCGTCGATAAAAGGGTCTAAATTGCCGTCCAGAACTCCGTCCGCATCACTTGTTTCATGGCGAGTACGAATATCTTTGACCTGTTTGTAGGGGTGTAGGACGTAGCTACGGATCTGATTTCCCCAAGCAGCTTGCTCATTTGGCCCCTTCAGTTCGGCAATATTTTCCAGGTGCTGTTCTTGCCGCATTTGAGCTAGACGAGAACGCAAAATTGTCATAGCTGTTTCTTTGTTTTGCAATTGACTACGTTCATTTTGGATAGCTACGACTATCCCCGTTGGCAAGTGAGTGATTCGAACTGCGGAGTCCGTAGTATTAACTGATTGACCACCATGACCGCCACTGCGATAAACATCAATCTTAAGATCTTTATCATCAATAGCTATTAAATCTGGCTTATCTATCTTGGGCGAGACTTCTACCTTGGCAAAGCTAGTCTGCCTTAGATTGTCGGAATTGAACGGACTTAGCCGTACTAAACGATGTACACCGTGTTCGCCTTTGAGCTTGCCGTAGGCAAAATTACCGTCAACTTCCAGAGTAACGCTTTTTATACCCGCTTCCTCTCCTGCAGATTCCTCAATGACCGTTACGCTCATATGGCAACGCTCGGCCCAACGGATGTACATACGCATCAACATTTGCGCCCAATCTTGGGCATCAGTACCACCAGCACCAGCATGTATACTCATAATGGCATCGAAATCATCATACCTACCGGTAAATTTGAGTTGTGCTTTTAATTCATTAAAAGTTTTTTCCGAGTAATTTAATTGCGCAGTTAGCTCACTAGACAGGCTGCTATCTTCTGTATCCAGTAGTTCCTTTATATCATGCAAACTTTTTTCAAGATTGATCCATGGATCCACTCTAGCCCCTAAATCAGCAATACGTTTCATGGTCTGCTGGGCACGCATATTATCTGACCAAAAATTAGCCTCCTGGGAGGCTGTCTTTAGATGTAAGAGCTCATCTTTGAGCGAATTTATTGCTAATTTCTCAAAAGCGTCTGCTACATCGGCACTAATAGCACTTACTTTTTTTAGTAATTCCTGCATACAAACTTATTATATAGGACTTTTGACAATAGCTCATTTCCAGAGAGGTTTAATGCGGTCATATAGCTGGTTTACTACATCCTCGCCAGCATTGCCCAAACAGCCCAAACCCCATATATTTTCACTAAATAACTCTTTACTAATTTCAATGATACGGTTACGAGAAATAGCCCGAATGCGTTCTGGTACCTTGTAGTAATCATCAATGTGTTCGTCAAAAAAATAACGATAAGTGTAACCCGAGGCCATGCCGCCCACGGTCTGACCGCTACGCTGATAGCGTCCTAGTGCGTATTGTTTGGCGGCCGTAATATCTTCCTCATTGAGCTTACCAGCAAATACTGACTTAAGTTCTTTGTTGATAATATCAAAAAGAGCCGGTGCATTAGCCGGCAAAACTTGCGTACCAAACCACCAATTGCTAACGTTTTTGGTTTGTCCAAGTCCAGAATTCATACTATATACTAGGCCACGCTCACGGGCTGTACCAAGAATTCTTGAATATAAAGTTTCGGTTAACATGCTGTTGATGAGTCCCAAGGCATCAATTTCCGGATCGCGCATTCGACGATTCATGAATGTATCTATGTAAAAATATAGATTATCAACTGTTGCATTATGAATATATAGCGGGTGCGTAATTTTGCTGGGTGTTTCTTCGGGCAACTCCAAGCGGCCGTCGCCTTTCGGTAGTTCCATTGCCGATAAAGCCTGCGCAATGTGTTTGCGACGCTGTAGTGGCAACTTTCCGGCAATGACAAAACGCAAGTTGCTAGTAGTATGAGTATTTTTATAGTGAGTACGAATATCTTCTAAATAGACGTTAGTCATGAGTTTTATGCGTTCTTGATCGGTCATGACCTTGAATCCATAGGCCTCGCGTAGGCTTAAACTTAAATGTCTGAAGTGATTATTAGAACGTGCTGTTAACTCTTCTCGAACATTACTAAATTCAGCAGTAAATTCTTCTTTGAGAAATTTTGGCTTGGCTATAGCTACCAATAATAGGCTTAATATACGATCCCACTCAAAATCAGCACATTCTGACTCGTAGTTGATATCGTAAGTTCCCGTGCTGGCATTGCTATAAGCACCGTTTTTTTCAAATTCAGCGTAGAAAGCACTAGCTTTTGGTATGAGCTCGTTGGCACCCAATAATACATGTTCCATGAGATGAGGTGTCTCCCATTTTTCCCGCTCTACCAAGTATTCACCCGCCCTAAAATTCAGCTCAAAAGTCATAACAGTAGCGTCTGGCACGTCAATCAAAAGTCCCCGAGCACCATTTGCCAGTGATATTTCGTTAACCTTATGTTTCATGCTATTTTCGTTTCTTGCCGCCGGAACGACGCTTGCGTTCAGCTTTGCGGGCCTTTTTACGCTTGGTATTTTCTTGTTTTTTAATCTGTAACGCTTCTTTTTGAGGGGCAAAATCAGATTCCTCAAATTCTTCTGTTTTAATAATCTTGTCAGCATTACTGACAGACTGCCGAGCAGCTCTGGTTAATTCTGTTTCTACTGGCCTCTCCAACTCATCAGCTTTGACCGTCTCGGCATGGAATAACGCCCTGACGACATCATGCCTCAATGTCCCCTGCATCTCGTCAAACAAAATTTGTGACTGACGGCGATATTCCACAAGCGGATCGCGCTGTCCAACTGATATCCAGTGAATACCCTCGCGAAGATGCTGCATATTCTCTAGGTGCTGCATCCATAAATTATCCAAAATCTGTAGATAAATATCACGCTCGACTTTGCGCATAATTTCTGGCGTGAAAGCAACTTCACGCGCTTCATATAGCTCCATCATCTCGGTCAATAACACACTGCCGAATTTGCTGGCTTCAGTATCAAACAAACGGTCAAGCGTTGCGTCATCAAGTGGCACAACTTCTGTAATTAAGTCTTGGTACTGATCGCTAGTAGCTAGTGGCGACGCTTCAAGCTGCTTAGATTCTTCTTCTATGAATACATTTATGCGCTTTTTGATATCAATATCTTCCAGTATTTCTCGACGCATCGTATATATGGCGCGGCGGTGACGATTCATAACATCGTCATACTGCACAACGTCCTTGCGAGCATCAAAGTTGTAGCCTTCAACCTTTTTTTGCGCACCTTCTAAGCTTTTGCTGATAACTCTGTTTTCAATTGGAGTATCTTCATCAACACCTAAGCGGTCCATGATTGAAGCAATACGCTCGCCACCAAAAATACGCATCAAATCATCTTCCGTACTAACAAAAAACTGCGTTACGCCAGGATCACCCTGACGACCAGCACGTCCACGTAGCTGATTATCAATTCGTCTAGATTCATGTCGCTCCGAACCAAGCACAAATAATCCGCCAAGTTCTTTAATGTCCTCACCAAGTACAATATCCGTACCACGCCCAGCGATATTTGTAGCCAAAGTAACCGCACTTTTTTGACCGGCCTTTGCTACGATAGCCGCTTCTCTTTCATTATTTTTGGCATTAAGTGTTTCGTGCGGAACTTTCGCCTTAGCAAGCGCCAAGCTTAGGGATTCGTTTTTTTCAACTGAAGCACTACCAATAAGTACCGGCTGACCTTTTTGGTGCAATAATTTTACTTCTTGAACAATTGCTCGAAATTTTGCCGATTCCGTCTTATATATACGATCCATTCGGTCTTCGCGTACAATTTGTTTATTAGACGGTATTTCTACTACGTCGAGTTTGTAGATCTGGTGAAATTCTTCGCTTTCAGTCGCCGCCGTACCGGTCATACCGGATAATTTTTCATACAAACGAAAGTAGTTCTGGAAAGAAATCGTAGCCAGAGTCGTGGATTCTTCTTGAACTTCAACACTTTCTTTGGCTTCTATAGCTTGATGTAGGCCTTCGTTATAGCGACGACCCTTGAGAAGACGACCAGTAAATTCATCAACTATAACAACCTCTCCGCTGTCAGTCACAACATAATCTTTATCACGCTTGAACAAAGTCTGTGCCCGAAGAGCTTGCTCTAGGTGATAAATGGTTCGGATGTTTTCGGTGCCATATAGGCTCGTTATACCCAATATCTTTTCAACGCGTTCCACACCGGCATCTGTCAGAATTACTGATTTACGCTTCTCGTCTACTTCATAATCCTTATCCCGCTCTAAAGGACGAACAACTTTGGAAAATTGAGCGTAAGCACTACCGCTCGTAACGGACGGTGCTGAAATAATAAGCGGTGTCCTGGCTTCATCAATCAAAATTGAGTCAACTTCGTCAACAATAGCAAAATGCAGTTTACGCTGACGCAGTTGATCCACCTCTCTAACCATATTGTCGCGTAAGTAATCAAAACCAAATTCATTGTTCGTTCCATAAGTAATATCGGCCGCGTAGGCTTCTTGACGTGTGCAAGGTTTTAGGCGACGCATACGTTCGTCAGTATGATTCTTGTTGGTAAATTCAGGATCATATATAAAAGACTGGTCAGCAATTATAACTCCAGTACTCATGCCCAAAAAGTGATATACCTGACCCATCCAGCCAGCATCGCGTTGAGCAAGATAATCGTTGACCGTAACCACATGAACTCCTTTACCAGTCAAGGCATTCAAATAAACCGGCGCGGTTGCCACCAGTGTCTTGCCCTCACCAGTTTTCATTTCGGCAACATTACCCTCATGTAGCACCATACCGCCTATCAATTGAACATCAAAATGCCTTTGACCAAGAGTACGGGTTGCAGCCTCACGAACGACCGCAAAAGCGTCCGGCAATAATTTATCTAGGGATTCTTTACCTAACCGTTCTTTGAGTTTTTCGGTTTGATCTTTTAACTGTTTTTCTGTAAGTTTCTTGTACTTGTTTGATAGTTCATTGATTTCACGCACACGTCGGCTCAAACGCTTCACGGTTTTTGCCTGCGGATCTCCAAGAACACGTTTGAAAATCTTTTTCACTTTAAGTCCTAACTCCCTGTAATAGTTGGTTTTCGCAGTCTTTATGTGTGAGACTATTGTACCTCATATATATGGTCATCCCAAAACAAAATGACCATTTTTGTCTGCAGTATATCTACGGATATGCTTTAACTGGACTTACGCAAAATCCTTCGTTCCCAGGGCGAATCAGCTCGAACGAAAACAGTTTTGTCTGAAGGAGGGGTACCCAGGAGGTACATCGAGAGAGGAAAAACTGTTTGTAACCGAGGTTAGTCGGTCTGGGGATGAGGGAGCTTTGCGACAGGTCCAGTTAATAAAAGAAAGGTGGTTTATAAACTGCTTTTTTGCTTACGACGCATTCTGGCAAGTATTCGGCGGTGTAGCTTTAGGCTACTGTGAGTTTCTTTATATTTTTTGAGTCGGTTTTTTAACTTGGCCTCTACTATATCTACGGCCGCGAACATATTGACTGTAGATTCTTTGGTAGTAATAGCCTCGTGAGGCAAATACATGACAACCTCACAGACGCATTTATTTTTGGTTTTGGTGGTAGTTTCTTTTAGAAAAATCTCGACGTGTGCGGATTCACGAGCATGTTTTGGAATATATCGATCTAGTTTACCGATCTTTTTTGCGACATAATCTTGAAGTTTTTGGTCTACCGTTGTGTGCACACCGTTGATTTCTAATTTTTCTATCATAACTTTTCTTTTCCTCCCATGTAGCTTTTTAAAATCTCCGGAATCCAGATAGAACCATCTTTGTCCTGATAATTTTCAACAATCGTAGCTAGGATTCTACCCAAAGCAAACGCCGTGGCATCATTGGTGTGGACAAATTCTATACTACCGTCCTTTTTCTTAACTCTAGTATTAAGGTCGCGAGCCTGATAATCAGTCATATAATCGGCGGTGTGTGTTTCAATATAACGTTTTTGACCTGGAAACCAACAGTTTATATCCACGCCACGAGCATTCGGCTTACCAATATCAAAAGTACATTTTTGTATATACTGATATTGAATCTTCAATTGTTGAACTAGATATTCTTGAATGGCAATAAGAAGTTTGTGTTCGTCCAACCCTGTTTCGGTCGTACTAAACACTTCCATCTCAAGTTTATCAAACTGATGTAAGCGGATGATACCTTCTGTGTCTTTACCGTATGTACCGGCTTCACGTCTAAAACTTGGACTATACCCAAGATAACGGATTGGTAACTGATCTTCTTGTAAAGTTTCATTCCAATACATGGTACATAAAGTGTGTTCAGCACTGGCATTAAGCCATAAATCATCATTTTCTAATTTGTATGTTACTGCTTCAGCATCTAAGCGGGCGGATGCTACGTAAGGTTCAGTACGTAACATTGCTGGTGGTATTACTGGCGAAAATGGTTTAGAACTTATTTTGAGACCGTTATCATCGATTAATTTTTGTATAACTTTTTGATCTCCGAGCTTATCCATAACATATTGAATGAGTGCAAACTGTAAACGTACAATATCTCCTTTTAAATAAACAAAGCGGCTACCAGATATTTTGGCAGCGCGCTCTTTGTCCATCATGTCCAGATTTTTTAATATTTCCCAGTGCGGCTTAACTTCATAGTCATATTTATGTGCTTCGCCAACTGTTTTGGCTATAACATTTTGTTCTTCGCTATCCCCTATTGGCACATCTTCTGCGGGCATATTAGGAACTTGTTTTAACAGAATTTGGAATTCTTGATCTACCGAACTAAGTTGGTGCTCAAGATTAGCCAATTGCTCTTTTAATTCGCGACCTTTGGATATTTGTTCGTCATTTGGTCGCTGACCTTTTGTGGATTCGTTAATCTCGTTGCGTTTTCTGCGTAATTCTTCAGCCGCAGTGAGTAGTTCACGGCGCTTACTATCAAACCCCAAAAGCTGATCGATATCTATATCATAACCTTTTTGTTTTGCCTTTACTCTAACAATTTCTCTATTTTCACGGATAAACTGAATATCTAGCATAAGAACAGTATATAGGAATTTCGAACTTTTTCGTAGACAACGGATAACACGATTTTTGTGTTGCACTTAGCCGTTGATGCCAAATCACAACTGCAAGGGGCAACGGAAAAGTGCGAAACTCGTGTCAAGATGGCTTTTTGGCTTGCTTAAAACTGGACTTACGCAAAATCCCTCGTTCCCAGGACGAATCAGCTCGAGCGAAAACAGTTTTGTCTGAAGGAGAGGTACCAGGGAGGTACATCGAGAGAGAAAAAACTGTTTGCAGCCGAGATTAGTCGGTCTGGGGATGGGGGAGCTTTGCGTAAGTCCAGTTAAGTGCCGCTATTGTCAGCTCCGAGCGGGCTCTGGCGTAGGTACAAAAATCGCAATCGCCACCCATGGCAGCCTTACCGACTTGTGGCATATCAGCCTCTAGACAATCTTTCATATTCCCCAGGGTTGGCTCTATCCAGGCATCATTTCCGGTGTATGGAATGATTTTTGTTCTAAACTCTATTTTGTTATAAAACCCATCAACATCCAGCCGACCATTAGCGTAAACAAAGTAGCCAGTATCGCTCACCTTAAAGCCATTTTGACGTAATAGCCACTGGTAAACTTCCATCTGCCGCTTATAGCTCATCTGCCAATCGGCATCTAGAGTAACATCGCTTTGTTTGGCAGTGGCTTTGTAGTCTACTACTATGAGTTCGTCGTTGCTATTTACCCAAATATCATCAACAGCACCAAAAACCTGCAAATTCGCAGGTTCATACAGGGTAGCCACTCCCGTAAAATTGGTTCGCCAAACATCCAGACTGGCATGAGCGAATGGAATAGCGGCAACCCCAAATTCGATCATTACAGGGTGAGCCTTGCCTTTCAAACGATAACCGTCAAATTCTTTTTTCAACAATTCATCAACGGCTTTATTGATTTGAAATGGCGGTCCGTTGGGACGCTTAATCTTAAGCCGAGCATCTAACCAGAAACAACGCTGACACTGCGTGAATAGCTCAATTTTTGATCGGCTCACTTTAAATGACGTTTTTTGCCCAGGTTTATAGGGTTGGCTACGCTCCACCCTATAGTTCATATCAGGCTTTGCTTGACATACGAAGTGCCGTCGCTTAATTTGGCACTTAAAGTGTAGGATGCGCAGTCTGTAGACATACAAGCCTTTCCATTCGATCCCAATACCTCATAGGAATAGTAATTTTTCATTGGAATACTTGTAAGTGCATAACTTCCACTTAACGGATCGCGTAAATATTCTTTATTTAGGTTTTTCATATTAATGCTACGCCATGATGCACTATTAATGTCATTAACCGTAGGATAAACTCCGTTCTGATTATAATAATCTTCCAGTTGTGATTGCAGTGCCATTATGTCAGTCTTTCGTTCAACATCCTGACTAGATGATGACAGGGACGAGGAACTGGAATTGTTGGGCTTATTATAATACAAATTATCCGTTGAATCATAGTTATATAGATACGGCTTGACCGTTTGGCAATTTTTACCTTTTTTATGAGTGTAGTTTACATATAGACTACTTAGACCACTGGACTTATAGACGCTATTCGAAGATTCTGTATCATAACCACCCAATTGTCGTGTTGCCATGCCACTTAGAATTGAGCTAGGATCACTATATCCATAGCCTTTAGACGACTTATAGGTCGTGCAAAACTCATATTCACTTGATGATTGTTTAGAGTAGCTAATGGTTGATGGCACGTCTTTAATACCCGCTTCCGTAAGGTTTTCCGGAATTTTTTGAGAAGTTCTAATATGGCTATTTAATTTTGTAACGATTTCTTGAGCTTTTTTCTCTGTTTGTCGATCTTGCTTTTCCGCAGTAGCCCCCACAAAGATGTAGCCAGTTAGCCCTAGGGTTATTGCTATAAGAATCGTAACACCTATATAGTATTTTTTCATAGATATTCAGTCCCTTATCGTGCGATGTTCATCTGCCCAGTAATAGGCCAAAATCCCGCCAACCACTATGAGAACAATCAATAGGTTTGCGAAGGCTTTCCATAGAACAATACCATCTTGACCGCTAACTTTAGCAATCATGAGATACACAAATGTAACAGTATTAAGCATACAAGTAATAAATGCTACAAATTGAGTTATTTGAGTAAGGCGCCGCTTTGAAGGCTCATAACGTAGAGATGAGTTGACCAGCTCCTGTTTTCTTAGTCGCAAAAAGAAAAAGGCGAAGACTGGCACGCTCACAATCATTGTCGCACCAGGCATTGCTAGTGTGGTTGTGCTACCGTAACCATTAATCAGGGCAAGTAACACCCAGATTAATGAACCTGCCCCTAGCCACAGAGCAAATGACATCATCAAATATTCTACCCCACGCACACTCAACACACGTACTACAGGTACGGGATCTCCGTTTGATTGAGTATCCGTTATGGATAATGTTTTAGGGGCCTCGTCAGACACGCTTTGAGTTACCGGCTTAGTAGTAGTAAAGTCCGGCGTTGGAGCAACCATGCCCTCCAAGGGCTCTGGGTAAACTGCTGGTGTTGGAGCGCTAGAGTAAGTGTTGGCACTTCTTTCATGGAATAATGAATTATCATGTTCTTCTGGCATAAATGCTTCCTTAGATTGTTATATTGCTTACCAGTATACTCATGGCCTGCAAGTAAACACAAGCACGATTTTCGTAATGGTTAGGCATTGTGCACTTAGCCATCGATGCCAGATTGTTTCAAAAAACTAAGCAAAACTCGTGTTTACTTTAAGCCCATAATAAATATGGCGACAAAAGCAAATTTGGATACAAGATTAATGATTAGGTAATTACGTTCAACGAACATATAATTTTTCCAATTACCATAACGTCTAAGGTAATTGTAGTGATTGATGGCCGCTAAGCCAAAACCTATAAATGTCATGGTCACCACCGCGTACACGAACCACGGAAAACGCACCATACCCCATATATAGGTACTAATAAACGAACTCGCAATAACCGCCCAAACAAACAGACCAGTGATAAAACTTATTACAAACAGCGACCATACCGGTTTATTTAACCCTTTATTTTGCCGTTCGGAAAGCCAGGCAAGTACAGCCACCAAAACAATAAGCCCAACCACTAATTTCAGCGTTAGTATATCCTGTACGCCACTTACAAGTGCTGTCAGACCCACGGTTAACGCCATAGTTACGGCAACATCAATCCAGCGCCAAGGGTGAACACCTTCCTTTATCCAGGAATGATAACGATCTTTTAATTTAGTAACCATCAGGAGCGGAATAATAGCAGCTGAAGCCATCAAAACAACCACGGCCCATCTAACATCAAGTTCATAAAAATTATGCGCCGCTGGCACTAGTACGGTAGTTGTCCGACTTGCAAGCTCATCTCTTGTAACGTAGCTTGTATACAGTTGGTAGTTAGTGGTTTTCATAATCGTACCGGCAGCTATGGCAAGTACCACAAATAACACTCCACTTAATATATGAAGTATTCTAAGTTGCTTGTGGTCTATAGTGTTGACCCAGCCAAGTTTGGTTTTTCTTGTTATTTTCAGACTAGTAGTAATTAATTTGCGGGTCTTAGTTTTCTTAGTTACCTTCGATTTTATCTTTGCCTTATTAGAAGTTTTCTTCGCCATAAAAAGAAGTATACACGAGTTTCGCACTTTTTGTATGTTGCTATGCTATACCTCTTTATATGGCACGTGGCACATGCCGCGACCAGTGCGTTCGGTGTATTTTTGGTGGTAATCTTCAGCTTTGTAAAACTCCATAGCTTGAGTTATTTCTGTTACGATGGGCTTTTCAGAACTATTTTGCGTGGTCGCTTTAATTGTTCCGGCAATTTGCTTTTGATCGTCATCAAAATAAAAAATCGCCGAACGATATAGCCATTCCAAAACAAAATGACCAAATTTTGAGTGATGGATGATGAGTCTAAAAACTAGCTTTCTTTGGCTAAAGCATATCCGTAGATATGCTGCAGACAAAAAAGTAGTTTTTAGATCATCAGGCGCAGACAAAAATGGTCATTTTGTTTTGGGATGGCTATAGCTATCGCCTACATCTGGACCTTGCCTATTTAATTGTGTGGGGTCGTGCATCCGAAAAAATTGTTTTACAAGTGTTTCATAGCTGACTTTACTTGGGTCAAACTCAATTTCAACCACTTCCGCATGACCAGTAGTATGCGTACAAACTTCTTCATAAGACGGATTTTTGGTATGCCCGCCGCTATAGCCTACGGTAGTTTTATTTACCCCAGGTACTTGGTCAAAATAATACTGCACTCCCCAAAAACACCCCGCCCCAAACATCGCCTTTTGCATAAACTAATAATACACCCTATGGCCATAACTGTCGTAACGGTATACTGGACCTGTCGCGAAATCCGTCGTTCCCAGGGCGAATCAGTTCGAGCGAAAACTGTTTTTATCCGACACGAGTTTCGCACTTAGCCATTGATGCCAGGTTGCAGCTGGCTGGTTACAGTTGTTCAATCCGAGGGAGGCTTGGGCTATAGCCTATGTTGAGTGAGGAGTGAGTGGCTGTAGCTTGTCAGGTGTCATCTGGGGCTATGGAAAAGTGCGAAACTCGTGTCCGAAAGAGAGTTTGCGATTGGTCTAGCATATCAGACTGCGTAAGCTATGTTCGAAGTAGCCAGATACGGCACGTAAGTAGTACTATTTGGGCTACGACAGAAAGCTAGGCGCACAATACTAAGAAGCATGGATTCATAATCCAGATCTATGTTAAGTAGGCAGGCCTTAGGAAAGTTGCCATAGCCTTTGAGTAGACTGGGTATAAGGTTTGCCTCCAGAAAATACGGAACCCCAAATGTGTCCATTCTAATATCTATACGTCCATAATCGCGCGCGCCTAAAGCATGAAAAACATCAATTGCCAGTGTTGAAATTCGATACTTAATATCCTCGTCAGTAACCTCCATGAAACGTTCCGTATCGGCAGCTTTTATACGTGCGCTCAAAATACGTGCGCCATATTCATCCTTAGGAGCAATCAATTCTAGTGGCATTATTGAATATTCAGTGGAATATTCTTGTTTCAAAATTGCCACACTAAATTCTCGGCCATCCAAATATTTTTCTACCAATGAATCCGATTGTAAGTTTTTTGCAATAAACGCCACTTTTTCATCAAATTCAAAAGGCGTATGCACCACTGATTTACTATCAATGCCCACACCACCACCTCGATTGGTTGGCTTTATAAATAAAGGAAAAGTTAGAGGTAGGTTGTGACTAGGTATGGCTTGATTTAGGGGTACTACAAAAAATTCAGATGTAGCCAAACCGGCATCATGGACATGCTGTTTTGCCAGATGCTTATTTAGTTCCAGTTCGTGTGCGAGCTGGCTTGACCCCGTATAGACTATGCCGTGTTCATCCAGATAGCTGGTTACCCAAATTTTGTTTGGATCTTCTAGTCCTAGATCGGGAGCAATGGGCACAAATTTCATACCTAAAAAAACCAGATCCGGCTTTAGGTCCACTAAAGCTTCCAGGTCCGACAAATTGTCAATCATAGTAATACCGACATGGGCATAGTGTTTAGCCAAAACTGCCTGGGCATCATGGCAGGATACCCCGCTCATAGAATTAAAACTAGCCACAGAGGAGCGCACTATCTCAATGTGTTTATCAATTTTTTTCATAGAAAATAATACCGATCTCAGCCAAACCAAAAAGCTCGACTTTATTTTAAATTATTTATCTCTAACACGACTTTCACACTTTATACACATATAGCCCCCATTCCGCACTCACAACCAGCACCATCCGACTATCTGACGAATTGGTTCAGTTCTCGGTATCTACACTGGACCTGTCGCAAAATCGCCCGTTCCCAGGCTAAATCAGCTCGAGTTGGGAGTGGTTTGGCTGAAGGAGAGGTAGCCTTAGAGCTAATTAATATCTATCTGTTGATAGCGAATCTTTAGCAGCTGTCATGATTTTTATTCTGTTTTCTTGGCTTTTGGTCGTACCTATCGGTACGAACCGAAAACAAAAAACAGAATAAAAGTGACAGACCTGAAGATTTTAGCCGACAGATAGATGTTAATTAGCTCTTTGCTACATCGAGAGAAGACAGACCGCTACCAATCGAGATGAATTGGTCTGGGGATGGGGGAGCTTTGCGACAGGTCCAGTATAGATACAGTTCACCCTGACAGGTTCGCTGGATAGCTGGCTTGCACTACTTGTGAGCATGGACTTTATGGGGCATCAGAGTGTGATGTCTATAAACGTAAAACTCGGAACTAGTAAGATTTACGGAAACTACCGCCATTACCGCCAGGACGTCGATCCTCTTGGGGACGAGCCTGGTTGACCGTTAATGATCGGCCGCTTAGTTCTTTACCATTTAGTTCTTTGATTGCGTTTTGTGCTTCTGTGTCATCTTCCATCTCTACAAAACCGAAGCCTTTTGATTGACCGCTGTCTCTATCTTTTATGACTACTGCACTAACTACTTTTCCTTGTCCCGCGAAAAAGTCTTCTAATTCTTTATCGGTAACGGCATAAGCCAGACCACCTACGTAAAGTTTCATCGCCATTTTAATATTGTCCTCTCTTTAACTAATATCGCCCGCGCTAGTATTGTCTAACCGGTGATGATACTTCAGTCTTTTGGACGAATTATGACAACGGAGAGGTATAGTAACCACTTGCTTAACTTAAGCATAGCACAATTAAAGACTTCTTGCCAAATAAACCGTAAAGTCAGCACGTGATGATTTTTGTTCCAAATCGATTATTTTATAATATTTCAACATTTGCAAATACTTGGGATCAATCAGGGAAATGCTTTTGTTTATAAGTGTAATCTGTGTTTTTATTTATTTATGATAGACCGTATTGAAAATCCAGAGCGTCGTATCTTTGGCACAGAGATGGAATACATGGTCAAAAACAACTTAACGCAAACAGGGGGGTTCTCTTACTGGGAGCTAAATGGAGGTTTAACTTATCCGGATGGGTATGGCCTGGAATGTGCTACTCCGGAGACAGCCGGCATAGCCGAAGCCACAATCTACACTCATGTCAGTGATTTACTAATAGCAAAAAGCACCAACTCGCAACGAATACACCGGCGTATCCGTGGACACAGTGAGGGCGGTGAGCCAACTATTAGGGGTTTTCATATAAATCTTGAGGTGACAGCAACTACATCACGGGCAAAAATAGCGGAACAGTTAGGTACTTTTATAACCGCCTGCATGATCATTAATGGTGCCGGCTGGGCCGATAGAACCGGTTTACTATTAGAAGATACTGTGATGTTTGGCACTAGTCAACGTGGCTCAGCCATCACTGATGTCATAACAAAATTGGCTCACCAAGCTCATAAGCCATGGATAATAGATCGTGACGAAAATCATAATGGCGATAGCGAGGATACATTTCGTTTGCAAATTACAGCCGACCCGAACATTAATCCACGCGCCACCGCCACAACACTAGGCCTGTTCAGTATCGGACTACGTCTATGTGAAAATGGAATATACCCAAAGTATTTTTATCAAGAGGTCATACCAGCTGCCAAAAAAATATCTCACAGTAGGTTTGGCAATGTAGCGCTACAAACAAATAACGGAATGTTGTATCCAACAGACGTAATAGAGGACTTGCTTAACCAAGCTATGAAGCATCAAGATTTACTGGCAGACGATGAACGAGAAATGTTACCGGAGCTCATAGATCAGGTACAGCGTTACCGTCGTGACCCCATGTTACTCTGGAGAGAAATTGACCACGTGACCAAAACCTACATTGCCGAACAAAAAGGCCTTACAAAACCCATGGATTTGGCTGCCCTAGACCTAAATTATGATTGTCTACGTGGCATGAACACAGAAACTGGCCAAGGAGTTGGCTACCGATTCCATGAAGAAGGCCACTTTGCCAATCAGTTATCCAAAGACGACCTAGAAAAAGCCAGCCAATCGCCACCCAACACTCGCGCCTTCTATCGCACATGGTTGCATTTATTACTCAAATCTTTAAAAGTAGAACATTGTGTAGAATGGAGTCAAATAACCACTACACAACCTATTTCCAGGACGCTAACTTTATCAAATGCCCGTGGAATAATAACACCAGAAGAACAAAACACCATAAGAAACTTTATCATTAATGATATCGCTAAACTAGGCTCTACTGTTATCAAAAATCGCTCGTCACCGGAGCAAATCAGCTTGTGCGAAAGCTAATCAATTTGGTAGATTGATTTGGTTGTGGTGTCGATTTCTCGGCGTAGCTGCGGAAACGGAACGCCTTCCCGCGCACTTACACCTTCAAATACCCAAAACACACGCTCCGAATTACCATATCCACAGGTTGGCGGCATACCGTATTCCAGCATTTCAACGTAATCAATATCAAGCATTTGAGCTTCATCATCACCAGCATCACGCATAGCCTGTTGTTCTTTGAAACGATTTAATTGATCGATTGGATCGTTGAGTTCGCTCCAGCCATTGCCAAGCTCGCTTCCGGCAATGATTGGCTGAAATCGATCAACCATGGCCGGATTAGTCGGACTGGTTTTTGATAATGGCGAGATAAATGTTGGCGTATTAACCAAAAAAGCCGGTCCAGCAATACTAGAACGAATGCTTTTCCAGAGTTTATCAATACCACGAGCCTTATTTTCGGTTTTTTCAACTTCAATCTTATGTTTGGCAAGCTGTTCTTTGACCTCGTCTAGCGAACAATCGAAAACATTCAACCCGAAATGTTTTTGGATAATTTTAGCGTAGTCAATCTGCTCCCATTCTTTAGCTAAATCCACGTCAAAATCACCGATCTTGAACTGCAACTTGCCATACACTTCCTGCATAACATATCTGAACATGTTTTGGATCAATCGCATACCATCCTGCCAATCGGCATATGCCCAATACCATTCCATAGCAATATGCTCCGGCAAATGTTCATCTGTGTAATTTTCATTTCTGAAACGCGGACCAATGTCAAAAACTTTTTCATAGCCACCGCCAATTAGACGTTTAAGTGGAAGTTCATGAGAAATGCGCAAATAAAAATCCTGATCAATGGCATTCATATGGGTAACAAACGGCGTAGCATCAGCACCACCGGTTGTGTGCTCCAAAACTGGTACATTGATCTCAAGAAATCCTTCTTTCAACAAGAAGTCGCGGGTAGCCTGCCAAAACCTACTGCGCCGAACATAGCGTTCATAAATATTTTTATTGACATTAATATCTATATAGCGACGACGCATACGCTGTTCTTTGTCAGTAAAGCCTTCTTGTGGCAAAGGCATCGGTCTAAGCGTTTTGGTCAGTACGCGCAATGAATGTACTTCTATGGATATTTCACCAGTTTGTGTTTTTATAACAGGGCCGCTGGCCTCGATGAAATCACCAGGATCCAAAAGATTAATTTCCTCGAATCCGATCTCGCTATTTTCGTAACTTGATTGTGAAAAATTATCAGGCTTTAAAAAAAGCTGGATCTCACCACTGGCATCTTTCAGCACAAAAAAAGCTATTTTACCAAATTTCCGCGTATTAATTATCCGTCCCGTCAAACTAACGGTTTGACCTTGTAATGCGTCAAATCCGTCAATTACCTCTTTTGCGGTATGAGTACGTGTTGAACTGGCTGGGTATGGGTTAATACCGAGTTTTTTTAATTCCTCCAGCTTGCGTAGTCGCTCATCGCGTAGCTCTTTCAATGTAGCCATATCAATATATACAAAAGCCTCGTTTAAACGATTTCTGTAATCTTGTAAATAGATGTCTCAACGGAGGTGGTAATTTCAACCTCATCCCCAATATTTTTACCGATCAATGCTTGACCGATTGGAGATTCATCTGATATTTTGCCGTTTAAAGGATCGGCTTCTACTGTACCAACTACCTGGAACTCTTTGGTTTTTCCATTATTGGTTAGCATAACGCGTGAACCAAGTCGAACTTTGCCATCAACTTTAGGCCTAGCAATCACCTCAACGTTTTGGAGAATGTGTTCAATTTCAGCTATCCGACCTTCTGCTTTTTCCTGCTCCTGACGCGCGGAACTATATTCTGCGTTTTCGGAAAGATCGCCAAATTCTCTGGCAGTCTTAATGCGTTCGGCAATTGACCCACGTTGAGCTAGTAGCTCGTCAAGTTCATTGCGTAACTCTTCTATGCCCTGTTTGGTTAGATAAAATTGTTTCTTCATAATCTATGATTAACTCCGTTTAGAACTTTTAGTCTCTCAAAACCTGCGTTTTAGTATACTGGATTTACGCAAACTCCTCCATCCCCAGATCGAATTCTATCGGCTACTCTTCGAGTCTGAGCCTGAGGGCTCACCTCAGAGTCGAAGACAAACGGTTTTTCTTCTCTCAATGTAGCTAAGGCTACCTCTCCTTCAGACAAAACAGTTTTCGCGCGAGATAATTCACTCTGGGAACGGACGATTTTGCGACAGGTCCAGTATACACGAATTTCGCACTTTACCATTGATATCTTGCTTGCTTCAAGTCGTGCGAAAACAGTTATCAATAACTTTGTGCAAAAAGCCAAACCTGCGAAGTAGGTTCCCCAGTTACAAAGTTCCGCCCTGGCTGATCTTCCGCGATCAAACAACGGCTGGTTGCCTTGGTTTCGTCTTTAATTCGCTTTTCAACTTCTGGATTATCACTCCAATTGACCCTGATGAACCCTTTGTGCTCGGCCAATATCTTTTTGAACTCCTCGTAGTCCTTGGCTTCTCGGGTATTACTTGCTATGAAATCCTGGGAGGCCTTAAACATCATGACCTGAATTGATTCAAGTAACTGCTGAAGTTTTTCGGCTGCTTCTTTAGTAGAAACTTGGTCTTCTTTTCCATCAAAGCGCCTTTTGACCGTAATAACACTTTCTGAAACTTCTTTTTGACCTATTTTTAAGATGATTGGTGTGCCTTTAACCTCCCACTTATTAAGTCTAAAACCAAAACTTTCATCATCTCTGTCATCTATAACTACTCGCATGCCAACTTTCGTGAGTTTGTCTAATAATTCTTGGCAATGGGTCATTATCTCTGGCTCTACCCTTACAGGTACAATGACAACCTGTACTGGTGCTAATTTCGGAGGTAGACGCAGGCCATTATCATCGCCATGAGCCAGGATCAGCCCACCAATTGATCTGGTGCTAAAACCCCAGCTTGTCTGCCAAACAAAACTATCATTGCCTTGGTTGTCCTGAAATGTTATTTCAAAAGGTTTAGAAAAATTCTGCCCCAGATCATGTGAAGTACATGACTGCAAGGCTTTACCACTTGGCATAAGTGTCTCGTAGGTCAAGGTTGTATCGGCACCAGCAAACCGCTCGGTTGATGACTTAAGCCCAACGTAGCCATCAATAGCAAAATAGTCTTGGTAGATTTTAGCGTACATGTCCATGGCCCATTTCTGGATCTCAATCGCTTCTTTATGGGTAGCGTGTGCCGTGTGTCCCTCTTGCCATAGAAATTCACTAGTACGCAAAAATGGCATTGTTCGTTTTTCCCAACGCACAACGTTGTTCCATTGATTCATTAAAATCGGTAAATCCCGCCACGACTGAACCCATTTGGCAAACGAGTTATACATAATCGTTTCACTAGTTGGGCGTACGGCGAGTGGCTCTTGTAATTTTTCTCCACCCCCATGAGTAACCACAGCCAACTCCGGAGCGAACCCCTCAACATGACTAGCCTCTTTCTCAAGCAAGCTCATTGGAATCAATAAAGGAAAATAGGCGTTACCAACACCGCGAGCTTTAATGATAGGATTCATGGCCTGTTGTACCATCTCCCAAATAGCATAGCCATAAGGCTTAATTATCATTGTACCTTTTGCTGGACCATAATCGGCTAAATCGGCCAACTGAATAATCGTAGTATACCAATCAGATAAATCGCCAGTTTTAGGTGGTAGTTGTTTTTTATCGGACATGGGGTAATTCTACCGCAAAATAAACAAACTCGCGAACGCTACGCAGTTTTTAATCATATGTAAGCCAATCGAAGCCCCTAGGCCACCGGTTCGTTCGCGTAAATAAACAAGCACCATAGACAAAATAAAAGTGTCTATTGCGGCAGTCCAGAGCAATGCGTTACCCGAGCCCCACTGTAGATGACCAACAGCAAACACAATACTGGTTATTATGGCCGACGGCATTTTATGAAGTCTAGCCCTTAGCCCGGTGTACAAAAAACCACGCATTAATAATTCTTCAACCAGTGGCGGCAATACTACCAGACTAATAAATATCAGTATTAGGCCAGGTCCAGTTGTGGCGGTAGAAAACCCAAGTTGCTGTTTTTGGTTAAGATTAAGCTCGGGTATAAACAGGCCAATTAATATTATAATAACAATGTAAGCCACGATGTAAGCGGCGTAGCCCGCCAAAGCAAAACCCATATCCGTCCATTTTGGTTTCTTGAATCCTATAGTCCGAAATCCACCACCGTATTTTTTGAAAAAAACACGGAGCAAAAACAATATTGATCCGTAAATAAAAACCACTGTAAAAAATTGCGCTACCAATGAATTGCTTAGCCAATCCATAGTTTGAACCCTATCCCATCTTCGAACAATTGGGTAAATCGAAATTAATGTACCGCCGATAATTTGAGCAGCGAAATAAACGCCAATAGTAACTAAAATGACCAGCGCTGGATTGAATTGATCTGGGAATGAGATAGTTTTGCGTAAGTCGGATAAACTCGACTTACGCAGATATAATTTTCTCAAAGTTTTTTTCATACAATTAAAAAAATCGCCCGACATCTACAAATGTAATAAGCGCGAACAAAGCCAGCAGCAAGACAAAGCCAGTGCCATGAATTAGTTCTTCGGTACGCTGACTAAGAGGTTTTTTAGATATTCTAAAAGCAAGTGTTACAAACAATCTACCACCGTCAAGCGCTGGAATCGGCAGAACGTTCATAATCGCAAGCGTGAGTGAAATTATAGCAATAATCATCAATATAAATTGATAGCCAAGCAAACTGCCGTCTCTTAAAATAACGTAAATACCGACCGGGCCAGAAACTTGCTGCGATGCTTCATGAACATTACCCCTAAACAGATTAGCAATAATCGTGCCGAGACCTTGAAATGTCAATTCGGTAAGCTGCTCGATCAGCCCGCCGGCAACAATTGGCGCCGACCAAGTAGATCGCCTTAGGGCGTATTCTGTCGGCGAAACCCCTAAATAACCCTTGGGTTCGTTAGTATTTTTACTATTATCAACTTCTTGTGTAGAACGTAGGCGCAAAATGGCACTTGATATTTTATCGTTGCGCTGATACCTAACCTCTACGTCTTTACCTGCGTATAGCCTAGTAAGTTTTGGCAAGCTTTCCGGAGTATTGATCGTATTTTGGCTCTGTCCCGAAAGTCCTATACTAATTAATTGATCACGAACACGTAAGCCGGCCTGCTGGGCTGGAGAATGCGGATCAACATAACCAATCAGTATCGCATGCTTCGTTAGTCGAGTATCACTATTTACCGTAAACTGCTTATCAATAAGTTTCGGAATACCCACTAAAGCCGTAAAAGTCAGAATCACAAAAGCCGCGAGTAAATTCATAGTTACACCAGCTAGCATGATTTTTACCTTTGGCCATAGTTTTGCTGCCCCAAAACTACCTGGCGACGTATCAGAATCAAGCTCACCCTTTAGTTTTACAAAGCCGCCCAAAGGTAGTGCGTTGATCGTGAAGTCATAATCGCCCTTTTTGCTTTTGATACGTTTTTTCCAGATACGAGGGGGGAAGAAAATCCCAAATTCTTCTACCTCTACCCCATTGCGTCGCGCCACAATAAAATGCCCCAGTTCATGCACGACAACCAAGCTGATAAATAATATTAAGCCCAAAATCAATAGTAATATGTGCATCTACTTACCATACCTTCTGTGGCGCGCAGCGTATTCCTCAAGCGCCTTATCTAGTTCTGCTTCATTAAAATCTGGCCAGTGAACATCAGTAAAATAAAGTTCGCTATAAGCCGCCCGCCATAACATAAAATTACTAATACGCTGTTCGCCAGAAGTTCTGATAATCAGATCGACTGGAGGAATGTCTGGTTGGTATAAATTATCGGCTATCGTTTGTTCGTTTATAGCATTAGTGGCGATATCGTTAGCAGCCATTTTCTGAAAAGCTTCGACTATCTCCTGCCGACCACCATAATTCAAACATAAGGCTAGAGTGCCGTTGACGTTATCTTTGGTTTTAATTTCAGCTTCGTCTATGGCTCTTAAAATCTTGGCACTCAATCTATCCCGACTACCCATGAACCTTACGCGTATGCCGTCTTTATTCATCTCCGCAACTTCGTGTTTGGCAACCCACAAAAGAAGTTTCATGAGATAGTCCACTTCTTCCTTACTACGCTGCCAATTTTCTGTAGAAAATACATAGGCTGAAATATACTTAACACCACGTTTAATGGCGGTCTTGCCTATGGTTTTTAGGTTTTCATAGCCTCTACGATGACCTTCAAAAGCCGGCAGACCATTGGCCTTTGCCCAGCGGCGATTACCATCGAGTATCAATCCGAGGTGAACCGGAACGGTGTTAGTCTCTGACATGTTCATTCATTATATAGGACTTTTATAATTTTTCGTAGGCAATAGACTGCGGTAACACAACAGGCTGCAACTCTGAACTCTAATCCGAACCCGAACACTACCGGAAAGATAGACTGTTCAGATAGAAGGTAGACTGTTCAGATGGGAAGAATAAAGCTATCAACAGCTACAACTTATCAACGGGCAACTTATCAATGACCACAACTATCAACGGTTGTAACTAGCTTACCCCAAACGATTTCACGTAATTCCAGCCAATCTTAGTAAATTCTACATATGTCGAATTTAGTAAGATTGGCGCGGGATCAGTGGATGGGAAAACTTTGTAGGTTATAGGGTCGTGATTTCTTGTTCTTTGGTTTTGGCCTGCACCTCAACTTCTTTTTTGGCCTGACTCATAGCATCATCGATTTGTTTTTCCAGACGTTTAGCGTCATCTTCGCCAATTAGTTTAGCTTTTTTGGCCTGGTCAATATCTCTAATTGCATCGTGGCGAATATTACGCAAACTAACCATGCAATCCTCTACTCTGGTTCCGAGTAGCTTGACGAAATCATGCCTACGTTCTTCGTTCAACGGCGGAATGGGTACGCGGACTACCCGCCCATCGTCCATTGGGTTCATACCCAAATTTTGAGTATTGCGAATGGCCGTCGATATAGCTTGCAGGTTGTTTGGATCAAACGGCGTAATTTGCAGTAGCTGTGGCTCCGGCGTGCTAACTGTCCCCACCTGGATTAGGGGCATTTCCGTGCCGTAGGCTTCTATCATTACTCCATCAAGCATGCTTGGATGAGCGCGTCCGGTACGTAGCTTCTTCAACTCTTCCAGAAAATGACTCTGGGCTTGGGTAAATTTCGCCTTAGCCTGATCAACAACTTGTTGCGAGTTCATGTGTCTTTGCTCACAGTAACTAGGGTGGGCCCGCTTTTTTCTGGTACTTTACTGGACTTAGGCGAAATCACCCGTTCCCAGGGCAAATCAGCTCGAGCTGAGAGTGGTTTGACTGAAGGAAAGGTAGCTTTAGCTACATCGATAGAAGGCAAACCGCCGCCAGCCGAGATTAGTTGGTCTGGGGATGGGGGAGCTTTGCGCAAGTCCAGTAAAGTGAATTGATCATCGCTCATGCGAAATATTATACGGTAAACCTTGTATATTTATAAGCACCCCTGGAAGACTACGAGAACCATAAAGCAATGTTGGAAAGTATTAAGTACGAACTAGCAGACGTAAGGTAGATTGCAGCGACTGACACCTTTCAAGGTCGAACCTTATTCTCCATAAATCCAGTATACCAAAACATCATATTAAAAGTCGGCAATAACGAGCTTATGCATTTCCATCATCTTGGCGTAGGCATTTGGACGCTTCATCAACTCTTCCATGTTTTCCGGTACTATTTGCCAGCTCAGCCCATACTGGTCTTTGCACCAACCACATTGCTCGCTTTCTGGTACTTTTGAAAGTTTCCCCCAGTAGTAGTCAATCTCGTCCTGGTCTTTACATGGTATAGAAAAAGACACGGACTCATTGAACTTAAACTCTGGGCCAGCGTTGATAGCCACAAAGGGGTTGCCGCTTAGTTCAAACTCAATAGTCAAAGCTTTGCCTGCCAACTCTAGTTGAAAATCAGCCAAGCCTTCTTCTTTGGTTTTTGGATAATAAATTGTCGAAGTTATCTTACTCTTAGGGAAAACAGATACATAAAAATCCACTGCCTCTTTGGCATTGCCGTCAAACCATAGGTTAGGTGTAATTCGTTTCATAGTCGTCCTACTTACTTTTTAAATATTTGCCTGCAATGCTAAGTGCAAACGATGGCAAAATAACGAAAATAGTGCTCAGAAAAAGCTTCCCAACAATTTGCTGTAGTGTGCTGCCATTATTATCTGGATCTATACCGGACATTGCCATAAATATTCCCAAGATACCGAATAATACAGAGGCACAGATGAAAACTTTTGTAGCTATTTTTTGCATAGTTTTATTGTAGCAGACCCTATTTGCTCGATTGCTTACTAAATACCCATTTTTGAGTTGAGTTTATTGGCTTGTCTGTACGGTGAGGGCAGCCAGCCCAGCAACAAGGGCGACGTTTGCCCTCCCGTAGCTCCGTGATGGTTCTCTCGATGTGATTTATGCGTGTTTTGGGTTGTTTAACTGTAATAGTCCAACAAATCCACTCGTTTCGTGACAACGGTGTTAGATCTTCCCACCTTTCCAGGGCAGATTCGTCAGATAGCAGAGCTTTTAGTAAATCAGCTGGTACGTCATGTACTACACCATTAGCTATTGTTTGAGTCATATGTTTACTTTATAGGACTTTCGCACTTTCATACAGTAAAAGATCGTAGTCTAACTGACTGCAAACTGTTTATATTTTCTCGGCGTCACTATATAGCCATTCCAAAACAAAATAACCAATTCACTCCGCGCCAAAGTGTCCAAAACCTGTCTGCTCTCCGTCGACGTATCTAAGGATATAGGGATTCTAGAGGACAGTGTTCTAGAGGGGTTCTAGAGGACTGGTTTCTAACAGATGATAAATAGTTGAATTATGGATAAAGCCGGCCAGAATTTTAGAATTATTCAGCGGTGCCGAGGACTATAAGTTATTCTTACACGACTATGAACAGCATCGTAACCTACTTGCAAGTATCAAATATGAACTTACTGATCACTAGTACGCAATAATCCCCTCCCTGTTAGAGGACTGTCCTCTAGAAACCTCTGGACAGTCAGCGAAACTAACAATCATCTTTCTCTGTTAGAGGAACGTCCTCCAAATTGACTTCAAATTGAGCGTGGCAAATGAACCATATACTTAGTTAAAATGCCGAGGCAAGGCCAAGTGTCGTCAAATTATAAACCTGCGTAGCGCCGATATAAAAGGTGACGTTCTGGGCGCTGGTGGCGCTGCCAGACAGCGCGAGATAAAGGCCCGTCGTCCCCGCCGGGATGACAAATTTCGACATGATCGGACCGGGTGTCCCTGTCAGAGATGTCTCGAGTATTATGCCAATACCGGCGGTGCTGGAGTTGAGCCACTGAAGTTTGAGTCCTACCCCGTTCGCGTCTGAGCATTTGACGTATGAGCAGCAGAGCAACGTGTCACCCACGGCCCAGCCGGAGGAGCTGATCCCTTTGGTCATATTTCGGTAGCCACTGCCGCCAGTGCCGACGCCGTCGAGTTGCATCGCCTGCCAGCGTCCAGCCGGCAGCCCGTCCGACCCGGATGAATTCACGATGCTGAAGGTAGGGCTAGCGAAGGAGCCGTTGAGGTTTGTCCACGTATTTGGGCCCGCCCCGTCGATGAGCGGGTTGGCGATCAGCCCGATACCTGGCTCAGGAGATTGTACTGGCCACGGCGGCAGTGTATAGAGTGCGTTGATCTGAGGCGCGATAGCCTGTGCTATTGCTAAGTGTCCTGCATCATTCGGATGCGTACCATCGCCGGAGTCATATGCTGCCGCCAGATAACCAGTCGTGCGGTCTACTACCGCACCGAAGGTATCAGCCAGTGGTACGCCATTTACCGGTGCCCATGCGCGTAGCCAGAGATTATAGGTTTGCAGGAGGATGTGTATTGATGCTGCAGCGCTTGATCCCCGTGGTAAAGTAGTGCAAATAATAACCGGTACGCCACTTGCCCGGGCAGTAGTGACACAGGTAATTATGTCGGTTTGAAATTGAGCCAGGGTAATACTTGAGCCCGCGCTGTTTGTACCAAAGTCGGGGCAAATCACTACTATCTGCGCACCAGAGGTTATGATACCTCCAATGCGTGCGGTGATCTGCGTTGAAGTCTCACTCGGTACGCCGCCATTAATACTGTTACCTGCAACTCGTGCTGATCCAGAAATTTTATTTACTGCCACACGGAAAGAATATACGGTTGTATTAGATGAGGACGATCCGTTGGTGGTTGAGGCACCAGCCCATCCGACAATACGCCCCGATGGAAATGTTGCGCGTGCTTTTGGCACATACGTACCGGTAAGCGCTCCATCCCCCGCGATCTGCGCCCCCGTAATCACACCCGTCTGGCCAACAACACTCGTTACCGGGGGTGTCGGTGCTGCTGCCCACTTCACACCAGGGCTTGAAGCGTTGTCTGCCGTCAGGATCTGTCCATCCGTCCCGACACCCACACGGACAATGGTACTGGCTGTAGTAGCAGCAAACAAGTCTCCCTTTGTCGTGGCTGTGGACTTGTCTATCTTGGAAGATAAGTTAGTCGTCAGGTTCGTGACAGCGCTTTCCGGGAATGAGGCAGATGGTACCACAGGTGCAGAGGAGAATGTTTTGACTCCTGCAATGGTTTCAGCGCCCGTGTTGTGGACAACAGAAGCATCGGTAGCCGCACCACCGCTTGCGCTGACTGCACTCAATTTTAATGACCCGTCACTGTTATGGGATTGGGAGAGGAAGTCGTTTAGGATGCCTCCCCAAGTACCATTATCTGAACCAGGAGTTGGAAGTCTCGCCATGGAATATATACACCTCTTTTATGCTTATCCTTTATATGTGAGTTTACCCCCCCCCGAGGATTTTGGTCAAGCCCTATTGTAAGACTGCTTTTATGCGGCGGATGCCGGCGGAACTGGATTCTTCTTTGATAATCTTGAAGTGTTTGCCATCTTCGGTCAATTGCAGGGTGTGATCTACGTGTGGACCGCCGCAGATTTCAAAACTAAGGCACACGAGGACGTTCCTCTATAGGTGTAGTTTTGTGTTAGTTTGGTACACTAACCTTATGCCATCACGAAATGTCACTAAAGAGCAAGCACCTGATTCCTATTACCATGTCTATGCTCGTGGCT